>NZ_KZ983957.1:141315-144266 GCF_003569765.1 Caldimonas tepidiphila
CACCGCGTGATCTTCATGGACCAGGGGCGCATCGTCGAGGACTGCGCGAAGGAGGAGTTCTTCGGCAATCCCGAGGCGCGCTCGCCGCGCGCGCAGGACTTCCTGTCGAAGATCCTCCAGCACTGAGGGGAAGGCGCGTCCCGCGCCTCCTCGCCGCGGGTGGCGCGCCTCAGCGCGCCTTCACGACCTTCGTCTTGCCGCCGGAGCTCACCAGCAGCACCGGGTCGCCGGGCACGAGCGCCTGGTCGCCGCGCGCCTGCACGATCATGCGCCGCTCGCCGTTGCGCAGCTGCACCAGCAGCTCGACCGCCTGCTCGCGCGTGCCGGAGCGCTCGGCGGCATTGCCGAGCACGCCGCCCGCGACCGCGCCGAGCACGCTGGCGGCCACTGCGCCGCGGCCGCCGCCCACCGACGAGCCGGCCAGTCCGCCGACCACGCCGCCGGTGGCGGCGCCGATGCCGCTCTGCGTGCCCTCGACCACCACGTCGCGCACCGACAGCAGCGTGCCGTCCTGCACCTGCTGCAGGCGCTGGGCCTGGTCGCGCGAGACCACGTCCGGGCTGGTGGTCGAGCAGCCGGCGAGCGCCAGCACCAGGCCGGCGAGAATCAGTGAGCGTTTCATGGGGACATTTCCTTCTGGCTGAGGGCGACCGGGCCGGCCGCGCCGTGATCCTTCTGTCCGGCCGCCCCGGGTGTCGGGCAGCGGGATGCGCTTGCGACCCTGCGCGGCGTGGCTTCGTTCCGTACGGCGGCCTGCCTCGCGGCGGCCGGATGGGACAATATTGACATGAGTGCCGAAACCCTTCCCACCGCCGCCCCCGCCGCGCAAGGCGCCGCCCCGGGCACCCGCCTGACCCTGACCCGCCCCGACGACTGGCATCTGCACGTGCGCGACGGCGCCGCGATGGCCGCCGTGGTGCCCGACACCGCGCGCCAGTTCGGCCGCGCCATCATCATGCCCAACCTGCGCCCGCCGGTGACCACCGCCGCACAGGCGCTGGCCTACCGCGAGCGCATCCTCGCCGCGGTGCCGGCCGGGCTGCGCTTCGAGCCGCTGATGACGCTGTATCTCACCGACAAGCTGCCGGCCGACGAGATCGCGCGCGCGAAGGACGCCGGCGTCGCCGCCGTCAAGCTCTACCCGGCCGGCGCCACGACCAACAGCGACGCCGGCGTCACCGACCTGAGGAAGACCTACGCGACGCTCGAGGCGATGCAGCGCCACGGCATCCCGCTGCTGGTGCACGGCGAGGTGACCGACTCGGAGATCGACCTCTTCGACCGCGAAAAGGCCTTCATCGACACCAAGCTGATCCCGCTGCGCCGCGACTTCCCCGAGCTGAAGGTCGTCTTCGAGCACATCACGACCCGCGACGCGGCGCAGTACGTCGCCGAGGCCGCCGGGCCGATCGGCGCGACGATCACCGCGCACCACCTGCTCTACAACCGCAACGCGATCTTCCAGGGCGGCATCCGCCCGCACTACTACTGCCTGCCGGTGCTCAAGAGGGAGGAGCACCGCCGTGCGCTGGTTGCCGCGGCGACCTCCGGCAGCCCGAAGTTCTTCCTCGGCACCGACAGCGCGCCGCACCCGGCGCACCTGAAGGAGCACGCGAGCGGCTGCGCCGGCTGCTACACCGCGCACGCGGCGATCGAGCTCTACGCCGAGGCCTTCGACACGGCGGGCGCGCTCGAGCGGCTGGAGGGCTTCGCGAGCTTCTTCGGCGCCGACTTCTACGGCCTGCCGCGCAACACGGACACCGTGACGATCGAGAAGCAGGACTGGACGGTGCCCGAGTCGGTGCCCTTCGGCGACGCGCAGCTCAAGCCGCTGCGCGCCGGCGAGACGATCGCGTGGAAGCTGGCCTGAGGCCGCGGCAAGCACCATGAACTACCAGCCCGACGCGCGCATCGCGCTGCTCATCGACGCCGACAACTCGCCGGCGGCCAAGATCGACGTGATCCTGGCCGAGCTGGCCAAGTTCGGCGTCGCCAACATCCGCCGCGCCTACGGCAACTGGAAGAAGAACGAGCTCAAGGGCTGGGAGCAGGTGCTGCACGAGTACGCGATCCGCCCGATCCAGCAGTTCGACTACTCCAAGGGCAAGAACGCCACCGACATGGTGATGGCGATCGACGCGCTCGACCTGCTCTACACCGACCGGCCCGAGGCCTTCGGCATCGTGTCCTCGGACGCCGACTTCACGCCGCTGGTGATGCACCTGCGCGCCAAGGGCGCGATCGTGTGGGGGTTCGGCGCGAAGAAGACGCCCGAGCCCTTCGTCAATGCCTGCTCCCGCTTCCTCTACCTCGAGACGCTCGGCGCGCTCGACGGTGCCGCCGCACCCGTCCCGGTGGCCGCGCCGGCCCCGGCCGAGGCCGCGCCGCGCCGCGGCCGCAAGGCCAAGGCGGCGGCCGTCGAGGAGCCAGTGGCCGAGGCCGCGCCCGCGCCCGCACGCCGCGGTCGCAAGGGACAGGCCGCGGTCGCCGAGCCCCCCGCCCCGGCGGTGGAGGAGGTGGCGCACGCGCCGGGCCCGGCCTCGACGCTCGCGCTGAAGCAGGACGCGCGGCTCGTGACGCTGCTGCGCAACGCGGTCGAGGGCGCCGCGGCCGAGGACGGCTGGTCGCCGCTCGGCGCGGTCGGCAAGCAGATCGGCAACCAGGCCTCCTTCGACCCGCGCAACTACGGCTACAAGAAGCTCAGCGACCTGATCGAGGCGAGCCAGCTGTTCGAGGTCGAGCGCCGCAACAGCCATGTCTACGTGCGCGACCGGCGTGCCGCGCGCGCGTCGCGGGGCTGAGATGCGGCGCGCGGAGGCGGCGCCGCAGCCCGCGGGCGGGGCCGACGGCGGGCGCGGCGCGGCGGACGCCGGCTTCGCGCACATCGACTGGCAGCGGCCCTGGCTCGCGCCGCTGCGCGGCATCGGCGCGCCGCTGGCCGCCGCCGCGGC
>NZ_KZ983958.1:0-22795 GCF_003569765.1 Caldimonas tepidiphila
CTCGCCTATGCGCGAGCGTCATATCCGGAGCGTGGCTGAGGATCATGACTAATCAGGTCCACTGATGCGCATAGGCGTTCGCCTCCGCCTCCGTGTCGAAGGTGAAGTACTTCCGCCCGCGCGGCAGGCTCGGATGCCTCACCGCGATTTCCCATTTCCCCGATGGCTTTTGCTTTGCCGTTGCCACTGCCGTCCTCCTGTTCACTCGGACGGCAATGTAATCGATCCGATGGCGGCTCAGCCGCCATTTCTTGGCGGCTGCCACCCGTTTCGAGGCGGTTTTCACGCCCTACAGCGCATCGACGTCTTATCTAACTTGTTGATTTTTATGGGAACCAGCACCGCCCGCAAATTAAGCCAAATCGCTACAAGGTCGAGCTGATCCAGCGCGCCGTGCAGGACTGAGGCGCCCTCCCCCGCCGGGCGGGCGGGGCATCCGGATTGCTCCGATCTGCGCGTTCCCATGCCGGAGAAGCCGATGCCCCATTGCCCGCCTGCCCGCCCCTGCCCCCCGGTCCTGCCCGGCCTCGACGCCGCCCGCCCCGCCCGGAGGGCGGCTCGATGAACCGGGAGGCCGCGCGCGTCGATGTCCTCATCCCTACCTGCGGGCGGCCGGCCGCGCTGGCGGCGACGCTCGCCACGCTGATCGGCCAGACGCACCGCGAGTTCGGCGTCGTCGTCTCGGACCAGTCCGACGGCGACGCGAGCTTCGACAGCGGCGAGGCGCGCTCGATCGTGCGGCTGCTCGAGGCGCGCGGCCATGCGGTGCGCCTGCTGCGCAACCTGCCGCGCCGTGGGCTGGCGCAGCAGCGCCAGTTCCTGCTCGAGCAGGCGCGCGCGCCGCAGGTGCTGTTCATCGACGACGACGTGCTGCTCGAGCCCGACCTGATCGCGCGCATGCTGGCCGCGCTGCGCGACAGCGGCGCCGGCTTCGTCGGCAGCGCGGTGATCGGCCTGTCCTACCGCGACGACGAGCGCCCGCACCAGCAGGCGGTGGAGTTCTGGGACGGCCCGGTCGAGCCCGAGGAGGTGCGGCCCGGCACGCCGGCCTGGCAGCGCCACCTGCTGCACAACGCCGCCAACCTCTGGCACGTGCAGCGGCGCCTGTGCCCGCCGGGCACGCCCTCGCGGCTCTACAAGGTGGCCTGGACCGGCGGCTGCGTGATGTACGACACCGCGCGGCTGCGCGAGGTCGGCGGCTTCGGCTTCTGGCAGGAGCTGCCCGCCGAGCACTGCGGCGAGGACGTGCTGGCGCAACTGCGCGTGATGGCACGCTGGGGCGGCTGCGGCCTGATGCCCTCCGGCGCCTATCACCAGGAGCTGCCGACCACCGTGCCGGTGCGCGACGCCGACGCGCCCTACCTGCTGACGGCCTCGCAGCGCGCGGCCTGAAGCCGCGCGGGCCGACCGGGCTTCAGGCCGCGGCGGCCTGCGCCGCGTCCAGCACCTCCAGTGCCGCGCGCCCGACCGCCTCCGCGTCCGGCCCGCCGGGTTCGCAGACGATGCGGTGCGGCGCGCAGTTGCGCGGCGCCCAGCGGCCCGGGTCGCTGGCGAAGAACACCACCACGTTCGGCAGCGCGAGGCCCGCGGCGACATGTGCCACGCCGGTGTCGTTGGACACCAGCAGCCGCGCGCGGGCCAGCAGCGCGGCGAGCCCGCCGATGCCGATGTCGCAGGCCGCGTGCAGCGCCGGCGCGCGCATTGCGCCGATCACCTGCGACGCCAGCTCCCGCTCCGCGTCGCTGCCGGTGACGACGATGCGGTAGCCGGCTGCGGCGAGCCGGTCGCCGACCTGCGCGAAGCGCTCGGCCGGCCAGCGCCGCGCCGGGTCGCGCGCGCCCGGGTGCAGGCAGACGAAGCTGCCGGGCGCGAGCCGCGCCGCGTCGCGCAGCGCCGGATGGGACTGCAGCTCGGCCTGGTCGGCGGCGGTCAGCGGGAAAGCGACCGCGTCGTCGAAGTCGCGCACGTCGCGGCCGGAGAGCAGGGCCACGAGCCGCAGGTTGCGCTGCACCTCGTGCGGCGACTCCGGATAGGGCCACCAGCGGCCGGGCCGCGCCGGCGGCAGGCCGGGCGGGTGGAAGCCCGCCGCGACCCGCGCGCCGAAGCCGGCGACGATGCCGTTGCTCACCCCGCCGCTGCCGTGCATCTGCAGCGCCAGGTCGAAGCGGCGGCGGCGCATCGCCTCGGCGAAGGCCGCCTGCGCCTCGGGCGTCGCGGCCGGCTGCTCCGGCAGCGAGGGATGGCCGGGAAAGGCGATCACCTCGTCCACCCAGGGGCGCAGCCGCTCGGCGAGCTGGCGCGCCCAGGGCAGCCCGACGAGCGCGATGTGCGCGCGCGGGTGACAGTGGCGCAGCGCCCGCAGCGCGGGCGTGGCGCACACGAGGTCGCCCAGCTGCAGGGCACGGAACACGCAGATGCGATCGACGCTGAGGATCTCGGTCAAGACAGGCACTCCCGGGAACGGCGGCCACCGGCACCGTGCCGGGGCCCCTGGCGGCAGGGCAAGCCGCATGCCCTGCGCGCCGCCCCCCGGAAACGCCCTCGGCAGCGCGATCTGCCGCAGAAAGTGCGGCCCGCGACCGGATTTGCTCACCGGAAAGCCGGTCGGCAGGGGGTCGCGCCGCCACTGATCACCCGCCGGACGGCGGCACCGGTCTTGCTGCAGCGCTTCACTGCCTCCACTGCCGCAGGAGTCCCGATGTCCCTCGCCCCGCCCTGCTCCGCCGCCGAAGGCCTCTACGCCGGCCGCGGCGAACGCATCGACGGCGTGCAGCGCATTGCGGTGCTGCGCGCCTCGGCGGTGGGCGACTTCCTGCTCGCGCTGCCGGCGCTCGAGGCGCTGCGCCGCGCCTATCCCGACGCGCGCATCAGCCTGATCGGCCGCGCCTGGCATGCCGCCTTCCTCGCCGGGCGGCCCGGCCCGGTGGACGAGGTGATCGTGATGCCGCCGCTGCCCGGCGTGAGCCTGCCCGAGCGGGCGCCGCAGGACGACGCGGCGCGCTCGGCGGTCGACGCGTGGCTCTCAGAGATGCGCTCGCGCCGCTTCGACCTGGCGCTGCAGATGCATGGCGGCGGTCGCCACAGCAACCCGCTCGTGCGCGCGCTCGGCGCCCGCGTGAGCGCCGGGCTGCAGGCGCCCGGCAGCCCGCCGCTCGACCGCGTGCTGCCCTACCGGGAGCTGCACCCGGAGGCGCTGCGGCTGCTGGAGCTCGTGGCGCTGGTCGGCGCGCCCGGCACGCGACTCGAGCCGCGCGTGGCCGTGACCGAGGCCGATCGGGCCGAGGCCGCCGCGGTGCTGCCGCCCTCGCCGCAGCCGCTGGTGCTGCTGCAGCCGGGGGCGACCGATCCGCGACGGCGCTGGTCGCCGGCGCACTTCGCCGAGGTCGGCGCGCATTTCGCGCGGCTCGGCGCCCAGGTCGCCGTCAACGGCACCGCGGACGAGGCGGCCCAGGTCGCCGCGGTGCTCGCCGCGCTGCCCGCCGGGGCGCAGGCCCGCGAGCTGACCGGCCGGCTGTCGCTCGGGGGGCTGGCGGGGCTGATCGAGCGCTCGCGCCTGGTGGTGTCCAACGACACCGGCCCGGCGCACCTGGCGCGCGCGCTCGGCGTGCCCTCGGTCGCGGTCTACTGGGTCGGCAACATGATCGGCTACGGGCCGCTGAGCTGCGCCCGGCAGGCGGCGGCGGTCTCGTGGCGGCTGGACTGCCCGGCCTGCGGCCGCAACTCGGTGGGCTTCGACTGCGGCCACACCGACTCCTTCGTCGACGATGTTTCCGTGCAGCAGGTGATCGCGCTGGCGCAGCCCCTGTTCGACGGGGCCTGAACGGCCCGCCGCGGCCGCCTCAGTGCAGCGGGCCGAGCGTGGAGGGCATGCCGGCGCCGCGCAGCCCGGCGGCCTGGCGCGCGAGCGAGGTGATGCGCGCCCAGTCGCCGTGGTGCACCGCGTCGAGGGGCGTCAGCCACGAGCCGCCGCACACGCGAACGTTGGGCAACGCTAGGTACTGCGGCGCGGTCTCGGCCGTGATGCCGCCGGTCGGGCAGAAGCTCACGTCGGGGAAAGGGCCCGCGAGCGACTTGAGCAGCTGCATGCCGCCCACCGCGCTGGCCGGGAAGAGCTTCAGGAAGCTGTAGCCGTCGTCGTTGGCGGCCATCACCTCGCTGGCGGTGGCCACGCCCGGCAGCAGCGGCAGCCCGAGCTGGCGGCAGGCCTCGCCGACGTGCCGGCTGTAGCCGGGGCTCACGACGAAGCGGCTGCCCGCGTCCTTCGCCGCCTGCGCGTCGCCGGCCGAGCGCACCGTGCCGGCGCCGACGATCGCCTGCGGCACCCGGCGCGCGATCGCCTCGATGCACTGCAGCGCCACGGGCGTTCTCAGCGTCACCTCCAGCACCCGCACGCCGCCGGCGACCAGCGCCTCCGCGAGCGGCACCGCCTGCTCGACGCGCTCGATCACCAGCACCGGGATCACCGGGCCGTGCGCCGCCAATTCCATCGGGTTCATCGTTCGGACTCCTCGTGCTCCCTGTTCGCCTTCGGCCGCGTCACGGGGCGGATACCCGCCCTCAGCTCATCTGCCAGGTGCATGCGCCCTCCTCCGCGCTCGTGACAATCTGGCGCATGCCGGAGAAGAGCTCGCGCCCCAGCCCCCAGCCAATCGCCTCGGCCTGCTCGGGCGAACGCTCGGCCGGCGCGCGCGCGTCCCACTCGGCCGCGTCCACCAGCGCCTCGAGCGTGCCGGCGTTCGCGTCCAGCCGCACCAGGTCGCCGTCGCGCACCTTCGCCAGCGGCCCGCCCGCGAGCGCCTCGGGGCTGACGTGGATCGCCGCCGGCACCTTGCCCGACGCGCCGCTCATGCGCCCGTCGGTGACGAGCGCCACGCGGTGGCCCTGGCCCTGCAGCACCGCCAGCGGCGGCGTGAGCTTGTGCAGCTCGGGCATGCCGCAGGCCGCCGGGCCCTGGAAGCGCACCACCGCGACGAAGTCGCGGTTGAGCTCGCCGGCGTTGAAGGCCGCCTGCAGCTCCTCCTGGCTGTCGAAGACGCGCGCCGGTGCCTCGATCACGTGCCGGTCCTCGGGCACCGCCGAGCTCTTGATCACCGCGCGGCCGAGGTTGCCCTTGAGCAGCTTCAGCCCGCCCGTGGGGCTGAACGGGCGGTCGCCGCGGCGCAGGATGCTTTCGTCGCCGGGCGCCTCGGGCAGGTCCTGCCACACCACGCGTCCGCCTTCCGCGCGCACCGGCAGCCGGGTGTAGTCGCGCATGCCGCCCTCCGACACGGTGGCCACATCGCCGTGCAGCCAGCCGCCGTCAAGCAGCTCGCGCAGCACGAAGCCGGGGCCGCCGGCGCGCTGGAACTCGTTGACGTCGGCCGCGCCGTTCGGATAGACGCGCGCCAGCAGCGGCACGCCCGACGAGAGGTCCGAGAAGTCGTTCCAGTCGATCAGGATGCCGGCCGAGCGCGCCACCGCCACCCAGTGGATCAGGTGGTTCGTGGAGCCCCCGGTGGCCAGCAGCGCCACCATCGCGTTGACGATCACGCGCTCGTCGACCTGGCGTCCGATCGGGAGGAAGCCGGGCTGGCCCTTGCGGCGCGCGAGCACCGTGCGCACCGCCTCGCGCGTGAGCGCCTCGCGCAGCCCGTCGTGCGGGTGGATGAAGGCCGCGCCCGGCACGTGCAGGCCCATCGCCTCCATCAGCATCTGGTTGCTGTTGGCGGTGCCGTAGAAGGTGCAGGTGCCCGGGCCGTGGTAGGCGGCCGACTCGGCCTCTAACAGCCGCTCGCGCCCGACCAGCCCCTGCGCGTACTGCTCACGCACCCTGGACTTCTCGTGGTTCGAGATCCCGGTGCTCATCGGCCCGCCGGGCACGAACACGCAGGGCAGGTGGCCGAAGTGCAGCGCGCCGATCAGCAGCCCCGGCACGATCTTGTCGCAGATGCCGAGCAGCAGCGCGCCCTCGTAGACGTCGTGGCTCAGCGCGATCGCCGTGCCGCGCGCGATGTTGTCGCGCGAGAACAGGCTCAGCTCCATCCCCGGCAGCCCCTGCGTGACGCCGTCGCACATCGCCGGCACGCCGCCCGCGACCTGCGCGGTCGCGCCGCAGCGCCCGGCCTCGTCGCGCAGGATCGCCGGGAAGCCCTCGTAGGGCTGGTGCGCCGACAGCATGTCGTTGTAGGACGTGACGATGCCGATGTTGGGCGCCTTCTCGGCCACCACCTTGAACTTGTCGCTGCCCGGCAGCGCGGCGAAGGCGTGCGCGACGTTGGCGCAGCCCAGCCGCTCGGGCCCGCGCGGGCGATCGATCATCCGCTCGACGCGCTGCAGGTAGCGGCCCCGCGTGGCCGCGCTGCGCTCACGGATGCGCTGGGTGACTTCGTCGATGAGAGATTTCATGGCGTGTGATGCGGTGCGGGTGGGAGGGATCGGCAAGGCGCATGCCCTGCCGCGCCTCGCGGCAGGGCATGCACTTTATGTAACCATGTTACATGGATCGTGCTGAATGCGCAGCAAGTCACAGGATAGGATGTAATCGAGTTACATCGCAAGGAATGCACGGTTCCCCGTTTCCCCGGGGCCCGCGGTGACAGGCGGGCGGCGTAAAGTGCCATCCGATGTCCGAGACGGTCCTGTTTTCCGAGAGCCATGAGCTCGTGCCGCTGCGGGATCCGGCGCCGCTGCTCGCCCGCACGCTCGCCGGATGGCGGGCAGGCGCCGACCTGTGGGTCTTCGGCTACGGCTCGCTGATCTGGCGGCCGGAGTTCGAGCATGTCGAGCAGCGCCTCGCCACCGTGCACGGCTACCACCGTGCGCTGAAGATGTGGTCGCGCGTCAACCGCGGCACGCCGCAATGCCCGGGGCTGGTGTTCGCGCTGCTCAGTGGCGGCAGCTGCCGCGGCATGGTCTTCCGCATCCCGGCCGCACGCGCGGAGGCCGAACTGCAGCGGCTGTGGCAGCGCGAGATGCCCACCGGCGTCTACGACCCGCGCTGGCTGCCCTGCCGCACCGCGCAGGGCCCGGTGCAGGCGCTCGCCTTCACGCTTAGCCGGCGCAGCCCCAACTACACCGGCACGCTCGCCCCCGAGACGCTGCAGCGCATCTTCTCGCAGGCCTGCGGCCGCTACGGCAGCACGCTGGACTACGTGATGCGCACCGAGGCCGGGCTGCGCGCGCACGGCATCCACGACCGCGCGCTGACGGCGCTGCTGCGGCTGGCGCGCGACGCGGCGTCCGGCGGCTGAGGCCGCCTCAACCCGAGGGCGGCGCCGCAGCCTTGTACAGGCGCAGCAGCGGCGGCGGCGGCGCCACCGGCAGGCGGCGCAGCGACGGCGGCGGCGGCATGCCGATGCGGCCGGCATCGAGCAGCACTCCGTCGTCCTCCACCTCGATGGCGTTGGCCGGGTAGCGCGCCATCAGCCGGCGCACGCCGTGGTCGCCCGACAGCGTCCGGAGCTCGGAGTACAGCTCGCTGGAGAAGGCCACCGGGTGGCCGCGCAGGCCGCGGCGCTGCGCATAGGTCACCGGATGGTGCCCGACCGCGCGCGCGATGTCCTGCAGCGTCCGCGACTGCACCATCGGCATGTCCGCCGGTAGCACCAGCCAGCCCGGTGCGTCGCCGCGCGCGAGCACGCCCGCGGCGATCGACTCGCCCACGCTCGGCGCACCGTCCCGGCCGTCGCCCGAGGGCAACGTCACCACGGCGTCGGTAGGCGCGATGCCTCGCACCAGTTCGCGCAGCGCCTCGCTCGTCACCACCACCAGCGGCAGCCCGCTGGCCGAGACCTGCGCCAGCGTGGTCGCCAGCACGGTCGATGCTCCCCAGGGTTGCGCGAGCCGGTGCGAGGCGCCCTCGAAGCGCACACCCCGCCCTGCCGCCAGGACGATCACCACCGGAGAGGGAATCATGAAAAATCCTTTTCTTGTCGCGGGGACCGGACCGCCCGGGCGGTTCCGTCCCTGCCTGAACCCTATGGAATCGCACATCCCGCCAGTGCGGAATGCGTGGAGTCACCTAGGCCCCGTCTCCAGGGGGAGCAGGCCGTGATGCCTTTCTGTCACGGGACTGACATGCAAGCGATGGGCCAGCCGCCTCGCACGACGCGGCGCCGCACGCCCGGGCCTCGGGCAAGGGGCCCGGCTGCACCTCGTGCCCCCATGAAAACCGGGTTTGCTGCAAGCTGGAGCGCCGTGCCACCGTGACGCAAGGGCGTCGGTGTTTTCCCTTGGCTTCCTATACTTCGACCATGAAAAGAATTGCCGACCTCCGCAAGAGCTACGAACTGGCCGAACTCGACGAGCAGCATGCGCTCGAAGGACCCTTCGAGCAGTTCCGGGCCTGGTTCCGCGAGGCGCTGGACAGCGGCATCCCGGAGCCGAACGCGATGACGGTGGCCACCGTCGGGCCCGGGGGGCGGCCGTCGACGCGCATCGTGCTGGTCAAGGGCTTCGACGAGCGCGGCTTCGTCTGGTACACGAACTACGACAGCCGCAAGGGCCGCGAGCTGGCGGCCAACCCCTTCGCGGCGCTGCAGTTCCACTGGATCGAGCTCGAGCGCGTGGTGCGCATCGAGGGCCGCGTCGAGAAGACGAGCGAGCAGGAGTCGGACGAGTATTTCCACTCCCGCCCGCTCGACTCGCGCATCGGCGCCTGGGCCTCGCCGCAGAGCGAGGTGATCGGCTCGCGCACGGTGCTGGTGGCCAATGCCGCGAAGTACGGCACCCGGTTCGCGCTGAACCCGCCGCGCCCGCCGCACTGGGGCGGCTACCGGCTCGTGCCGGACTACTTCGAGTTCTGGCAGGGCCGCAAGAGCCGGCTGCACGACCGGCTGCGCTACCGCCTGGACGGCGGCAGCTGGGTCAGGGAGCGGCTCGCGCCCTGAGCTCCCGGCTCTCGCCGGGGCGCCGGCCGGGACGCGGCCGGCGCCCCGGTGTCAGAACGACACCTTGAGACCCAGCTTCAGGCTGCGTCCCGGCATCGGCGAGAGCTCGCGCACCGTGCGCACCGCCACCGCGTTGTAGGCCAGCTCGTTCGTCAGGTTGTCGACGCGCACGAACGCGAGCGCGTCGCTGCCGCCGAGGCGCACGCGGCGTCCCGCCTGCAGGTTCACGAGCGTGTGGGACGGCGTCGCGACGTCGTCCTCGGCCACGCGGTCCTGGCGCGACGCGTGCGCGATCTCGGCGCGCGCCGTCCAGCCCTGGTGCTGCCAGCCGAGGCCCGCGGCCACGCGCACCGGCGCCAAGCGCGGCAGCGGCGTGCCGCGGCTGCGGTCGGTGCCGCGCACGGTGTCGAGCCGGCCGTCGAGCTCGACGCGGTGCGCGCCGTCGAGCAGCCGCGTGCGCGCCTCGACCTCGAGGCCGTGCAGCCGCGCCCGCACGCCCTCCAATGCGTAGACCGGGAATTCCGCGCCCTCCTCGTCGGCGAAGGTCTCGCCGGTGCCGCGCAGCGCGATGTAGTTGCCGAAGCGGCTCGCGAAGGCGCCGGCCTTCACCGAGTGCGCGCCCTGCTTCCACTGCAGCGCCGCGTCGAGGTGCCGGCCGCGCTCCTTGGCCTGCGCGGCCGAGCCCCGCTCGTAGGCGCCGGTGGCCACGTGCACGCCCTCGGCGAAGAGCTCGTAGTAGGTCGGCGCGCGCTCGGTGTGACCGAGGCTGCCGCTCAGCTCCCAGGGGCCGCCGAGCCGCCACAGGCCGCCCACCGAGGCGCTCGCGAGCGTGAAGCGGCGCTGCTGCGCCTCGCCGAAGCGCGGCTCCTCGGTGCCGGGCGCGTCGCCCCCGGAGCCGACGCGGGCCCGCTCGGCGCGCACGCCGGCCGTGAGCTTGCCCTGCGACAGCGGCAGCTCCTCGAGCACGAACAGCGCGTCGCTGCGCGTGCGGGTGTTCGGCACGAAGGCCTCCTCGCCGATCGCCGAGGCGCGCAGCCGCTCGCCCTGCAGGCCGACGACGCCGCGCCAGGGGCCGAGCGGCCGGTGCTCGGCCTCGACGCGCCAGTCGCTGCCGCGGTTCTCGAAGGTGGTGCCGATCCCGCCGTCGGCCTCGAGCTCGTCGTGCCGGTAGTCGGTGCGGCCCAGGCGCGCGCGCAGCTTGGCGAGCCCCGCCACCGGCGCGCTCCACTCGCCCGCGAGGCCGAGCTTGTCGCGCTGCATGCGGATGCGCACGTCCGGGTCGACCACCACGCCGTAGCGGTTCTCGTAGGTGTCGACCGAGGCGCCGACGAAGCCGCCGTCGAAGGTGCGGCTCAGGCCGAGCGCGCCGCCCTCGCCGCGGCTGGCGGAGTTGGCGACACGGCGCGTCGGCTCGCCGCCGGGCGGCGTGAAGCGCGGCACGTGCAGGTCCTGCGTCTCGCGGCCGAACACGTCGGCATGCAGCGCCCAGCGGCCGTCGCCGCCCTCGAGCAGCGCGGCGCCGCCCTTCTCGCGCGCCGCGCCGCCGAGGCGCAGCTCGCCGCTGCCCGTCACGCCCGTGACCGGCTCGCGCGGGATGCGGTTGTCGATCGCATTGACCACGCCGCCGGTGGCCGCGCCGCCGTAGAGCAGCGCCGCCGGGCCGCGCAGCACCTCGATGCGCTCGACCACCAGCGGGTCGAGCGCCACGGCGTGGTCGAAGCTGAGGCTGGAGGCGTCGATCGTCGCCCCGGAGTTCTCGAGGATGCGGATGCGGTCGCCGTCCATGCCGCGGATCACCGGGCGGCTGGCGTTGGGACCGAAGCCGGTGCCGGCCACGCCGGGCAGGCCCTGGAGCGTCTCGCCGAGCGTCGTGCCGCGGCGCTGCACCAGCGCGTCGCCGCGCAGCGTCGTGACCGGCGCCACCACCTCGGCGCTGCCGAGCGGGTTGCCGGTGATGACGACGGGCGCGAGCTCGGTCGCGGGCGACTGCGCCGCGGCGAGCGACGCGAGGCCGCCCAGGGAGACGGCGCCGCACAGGCGCAGCGCGCGCGGCAGCAGGCGCAGGGAACAAGGATTCTTCTTCATGAGGACATCGATTCGGAACGGGCGCGCCCGCGCCGCGCCGGGAGGGCTGCGAGCGGACAGGCACGCGGAACGGGCCGGCCTGCACGCGCGGCAGGCCCGGCCCCGGGGCGGGAGTCGGAAGGGAAAGGCTCAGCCGTGCGCCGGCGGCGCGCGGGCGCGGAAGGCAACGACGGGCGCCGCCGCGGGCGCGAGGCGAGGCGTCCAGCCGGCGGGGGCCTGCGGCGCGCCGGTGGGCAGCACGAGGACCGGGCCGAGGCCGGCCTCGCCGCTCGCGGCATGGTCGTAGAGGCGGCAGCTCTCGTCGTCGGCATGCTCGCCGAAGAGCGCGTGCAGCAGCGGCGTGAGGCCCCGCTCGCCGGGGCCCGCCGAGTGATGCGCCTGCGCCCCGGCCCCGCCCGGGGCGGCGTCCTCCCAGTGGTGCAGGCTGCGGTGCGCGAGGCCCAGCAGCTGCGCCACCAGCACCGCGAGCGCCAGCAGCCCGCCCAGGGCGCGGGCCCTGCGGGGTGCGATCGGCGGCAGCGGCGACGGACGATTCATGCGAAAGGATGGGGGCGTGCGGCCTGCGGCGGCCGCACGCCGGGGGCCGCGATTGTCACTGAACCTGCCGGCCGCCGGTGATGCGGTAGTAGACGCCGAACGGGTCGTTCTCGAGCACCTCGAGGCGGCCCTCGATCACCAGCGGCTCCATGCCGTAGCGCACCGGCGACGTGGTGCGCACCTGCACCAGCCCCTCGGGCCCGGCCGGAACGCAGAAGGAGCAGGTGGTCGGCACCGCCGACAGCAGGAAGTGCTTCTGCCGCTCGCCGGGGTCGAGCGGCATCATGAAGCCCTGCACCCTCACCGTCTTCTTGTCCAGCGCCTTGACCGGATCCGGGAAGACCGGCTGCACCCGGTTCTTCAGCTGCTTCGTCGTCACCGAGGACAGCAGCGACCAGGGCACCACCCCCTCGCGGTCCTGCAGCGGCTTGAACGGGCTGCGCGGGTCGTGGTAGCCCGGGCCGGAGCCCGCGGGCAGCCCCGGCTTGTCGATGCTGCCGGGCAGCATCGGCGCCGCGTCCCGGGCTGCCTTGCCGGGCACCGGGGCGGGCGTGCCGATCGGCGGGCTCAGCAGCGGCTCGCCGGCGGCCTGCGCGAGCGCCGCGACGGGCACGAGCAGCGCGCCGCCGAGCAGCATGGCGGCGAGCGAAGGAAGGCGGCGCTCAGTGCTCATGGCGCATGCCGCAGTACTTGCCGATCGCCAGCCCCTTGCAGGCCGCCTGCAACTCCTTCTGGCAGGCCTCCTCGCTCTTGCCGGATTCGAGGCAGCGCGCCGCCGCCTCGTGGGCCGCGGCCATCGCGCGGTGGCGCTGGATGTCCTTCTTCGCATGCTCGTCGGGGCCGCCCTTGCCCGCCGCCCCGCCCGCAGCGGTCTGGGCCACGGCGGCGGAGGCGGCAAGCAGGCCGGCCAGCAGGATGCTCGACAGTCTCTTCATTCTCGGTTCCTCGGGGAAATGTCAGCGCGGCGCCTGCAGCAGCCGCAGCACGTCGATCCGGTAGGCGCGCCACGCGGGCAGCGCCGCGCTCAGCAGCGCCAGCGCCGCGGCGAGCGCCGGCAGCGCCAGCTCGGCCGGCACGAAGACCGCGCCGCTCAATTGCAGCGAGCGTTCGGCCTGGAGCACCAAGCCTAGCAAATGCGTCAAGCCATGGCCGAGCGCCAGGCCCAGCAGCGAGCCGAGCAGCGCCAGCCACAGCGCCTCCGCCAGCACCAGCGACGCGACGCGCGCCGGCGGCGCGCCGAGCATGCGCAGCATCGCGAGGTCGCCCTCGCGCTCGCGCACCGCGTGGTACAGGCCGATGAAGACCGACAGCGCTGCCGACAGCAGCAGCACCGCGCCGAAGCCGCGCAGCACGTCGGTGCCGACGCCCACCAGCCGCAGCAGCCGCGCGGTCTCGAGCGCCGGGGCCGCGGCCTGCAGCTCGGTCTGCGCGTTGACCCAGCGCGGCAGCGACACCGCCGCCAGCGGCGAGCGGTAGCGCACCAGCAGCAGCGTCACCTCGCGCTCCTCCGCCAGCAGCGCGAGGTCCTCCTCGTCGAGTGCGGTGGCCGCCTCGTGCACCGCCCACACCGACTCGGTCGAGGTCAGGATCAGCCGGTCGAGCACGCCCCCGGTTGCCGCGAGCACGCCGGTGACGGTGTAGGGCGTGTCGCCGTGCGTCTCGCCGCCCTCGCCGAGGCCGTGCGTGCCCTCGAAGCGGTCGCCGGGCCGCATCCCGGTGCGGCGCGCGACCTCGGCGCCGAGCACCGCCTCGAGCGGCGCCTGCCACGCGCGTCCCGCGGCGAGCCGCGCGTCGTAGAGCGCCAGGTAGTCGGGCGTGCTACCGACGATGCGGTGCCCGCGGAAGCTGTCGCCCATCGAGACCGGGATGACCTGCGCCACCATCGGGTGAGCGCGCAGGGTCTCGAGCGAGGCGAGCGGGATGTTGCCGCTCGGCACGTCGAGGTGGAAGACGCCGGCGAGGATCAGCTGCAAGGGGCTGCCCTTGGCGCCGACGACGAGGTCGATGCCGGCGAGGTCGCGCTCGAAGGAGCGCTCGATCTGCTCGCTGGCGAGCAGCACGAAGCAGACCGACGCGAGGCCGAGCGTGAGCAGCAGCAGGTTCAGCAGCGCGACGAGCGGGCGCGCCCACAGGTAGCGCCACGCAAGGCCGGGCGCGCTCAGGCGCGGGGGGTCGCTCGCGGCGACGCGCGGCGGCTGCGCGGCGGAGCCGTGGCCGGCCGCAGGGGGCGATCCGCGGCTCACAGCAGGAGCTCCTGCGCGCGCTCGCCGAGGGCTGCCACGGCGCGCCGGTCGTGCGTGGCGACGACCAGCGTCGCGCCGCCCTCGCCCGCCGCCTGCTGCAGCGCGTCGAGCGCGGCGCCGGCGGCCGCGTCGTCGAGGCTCGCGGTCGGCTCGTCGGCGAGCAGCAGCCGCGGGCGGCGCAGCAGCGCGCGGGCGAGCGCCACGCGCTGTGCCTGCCCGCCGCTGAGCTCGTGCGGGCGCCGCGACGCGAGCCCGGCCACGCCGAGCCGCGCCAGCAGCGCGTCGATCTCCTCCGTGCCCCCGGGCGGCGCCGCGCCGCCGGCCCACAGCGCGAGCGCGAGGTTGTCGCGCACGGAGAGGCTGTCGCTCAGGTGCAGCCGCTGCGGCAGGAAGCCGAGCGTGCGTGCGCGCCACGCGTCGCGCTCGCGCGCGGGCAGCGCGCCGACGTCGGTGCCGTCGACCACCACCTGTCCCGCGTCCGGGGTCAGCAGCCCTGCCAGCAACGCGAGCAGCGTCGACTTGCCCGAGCCGGACGCGCCGCGCAGCAGCAGCGTGCCGCCGGCAGGCACCGCGAACGACGGGAAGCGCAGCAGCGGGCCGCGCGGGTGCCGGCAGGCGGGCTCGCGCGCCTCGATCATGCCGCCCGCACGCGCTGCGCGAAGGTGCGGCGGAACTTCTCGACCTTCGGCGCGACGACGTAGGCGCAGTAGCCCTGGCCCGGGTGGTTCGCGAAGTAGTCCTGGTGGTAGTCCTCGGCCGGCCAGTAGTTGGCCACCGGCTGCAGCTCGGTCACGACCGGGCGCTCCAGCCCCGCGGCGACCTCCGCGATCACCTCCTCGGCCACCGCGCGCTGCGCCGGCTCGTGGTAGTAAATGCCGGAGCGGTACTGCGGGCCGACGTCGTTGCCCTGGCGGTTCGGCGTGGTGGGGTCGTGGATCGTGAAGAAGATCGCCAGGATCTCGCGCAGCGGGATGCGGGACGGATCGAAGGTGACGCGCACCACCTCGACGTGGCCGGTGTTGCCGCTGCAGACTTGCTCGTAGCTCGGGCGATCGACATGGCCGTTGCAGTAGCCGCTCTCGACGTCGAGCACGCCGTCGACGCGGTCGAACACCGCCTCGGTGCACCAGAAGCAGCCGCCGCCGAGCGTGATCGTTTCTTCCTGCCGGTTCGAAGACATGGCGCATTCCTCGTTGTCGTGTCGGGCCCCGATTATCCGAATCGCCCGGGCGCGCGAGTCGCGGGCGCGCTTCCACGCGCGCCCGCGCAGGGAGACGGGAGTGCCGCCCGCAAGGCATGCGGCTTGCAGCCGCAGGGGCATCGCAGCCTTTGGCGGCACGGCGGACACATGCCGCAACCCTTGTCACGAGCCTGTGCTACCGTGCCGCCTTTCACGAAGAAAGGACTTCCCGAATGACGATGACCACCACCCCGTCGGGCCTGCAGTACGAGGACACCGTGCCCGGCACCGGTCCCGAGGCCCAGGCCGGCCAGCACGTCACCGTGCACTACACCGGCTGGCTCTACGAGAGCGGCGTGCAGGGCGCGAAGTTCGATTCCAGCAAGGACCGCCGCCAGCCCTTCGACTTCCCGCTCGGCGCCGGCATGGTGATCCGCGGCTGGGACGAGGGCGTGCAGGGCATGAAGGTCGGCGGCACGCGCCGCCTGGTGATCCCGCCGCAGCTCGGCTACGGCGCGCGCGGCGCCGGCGGCGTGATCCCGCCGAACGCGACGCTGCTGTTCGAGGTCGAGCTGCTGTCGGTCTGATGCAGCAGATCGAGTTCCACCTGCGCGGCGAGTTCATCGAGCTGCACAGCCTGCTCAAGGCCCTCGGCCTCGCCGACAGCGGCGCCGCGGGCAAGGCGATGGTGGCACGCGGCTCGGTCTCGGTCGACGGCCAGGTGGAATCGCGCAAGACCGCGAAGATCCGCGCCGGGCAGGTGGTGAGCCTGCCGGGCACGCGCGTGCGCGTGCTGCCCCCCGAGGCCTGAGCGCAACGGCGGCGCCGCACGCGGCCGCTGCGCCGCGGCCTGCGAGAATCCTTCCCCCGCATCCCTTCGGCCGCGCCCGCTGCGCGTGCGGCCCGCCCGCATGAACTCCGGCCCGCTGTCCGCCGCCCTCGCCTTCGTGATGTGGGGGCTGTTCCCGCTGTACTTCCGCGCGCTCGCGCACGTGCCGCCGCTGCAGGTGCTCGCGCACCGCATCGGCTGGTCGCTCGCCTTCGTGCTGCTGGTGCTCGTCGCGCGCCGGCGCTGGGGGGGGCTGCTCGGCGCGCTGCGCCGGCCCCGGGTGCTCGCGGTCTCCGCGCTGAGCGCGACGCTGCTGTCGAGCAACTGGCTCGTCTACATCTGGGCGGTGCACAACGGCCACGTGGTCGAGGCGAGCCTCGGCTACTTCATCAATCCGCTCGTGAACGTGGTGCTCGGCTTCGCGGTGCTGCACGAGCGGCTGCGCCGCGTGCAGTGGGCCGCGGTGGCGCTCGCGGCCGCAGGGGTGGCCTGGCTGACCTGGCAGGGCGGGCAGCCGCCCTGGATCGCGCTCTTCCTGGCCGCGACCTTCGCGACCTACGGCCTGCTGCGCAAGACCGCGCCGCTCGGGCCGCTGGACGGGCTGGCGCTGGAGACGCTGCTGCTCACGCCGCTGGCGCTCGGCGCCATCGCGCTGTGGGTGGGCTCCGGCACCGACGCCTTCGTCGCCGGCGACGCCGCAACCCGCTGGCTGCTCGCGGCCGCGGGTCCGGTCACCGCGGTGCCGCTGCTGCTGTTCGCCGCCGGCGCGCGGCGCATCACGCTCGCGACACTCGGGCTCCTGCAGTACATCGGCCCGACGCTGCAATTGCTGCTGGGCGTGTGGCTGTTCGGCGAGCCCTTCGGCGCCGAGCGCGCGATCGGCTTCGGCGCGATCTGGCTCGCGCTCGCGCTCTACAGCGCCGAGGGCCTCTGGCACTCGCGCCGCGCGCCGCGCTGAAGGCCGCGCCCCGCGCTCGCCGAGCGCGTCAGCCCCGCCCGGCCATCCGCTTGAGACCGAGCCACTGCTGCGCCCAGAAGCCCTGCCCGTAGTCGCGGCCGCCCGCCTCGGGCAGCTGGTCGGCGATGCCGGTGGGCGGGATCTCGCGCGAGTAGCGCGCGGTGCCGAACACGATGTCCCACACCGGGAACAGGACTGCGTAGTTGTGGCCGCGGCTGCCCGCCTCGAGGTGCATCGCGTGATGGCCGCGGTGGAAGCGCGGGCTCACCAGCAGCCGATCGCCGATCCGGCCGAAGCCGAAGCGCACGTTGGCGTGCGACAGGCTCTCGAGCAGTTGCGTGATCGCCACCACCGCGACGAACTGCCCGGGCGCGACGCCGATGCACTGCGCCAGCAGCACCAGCAGCCCGTCGCGCAGCAGGTCGTCGAGCAGGTGGCCGCGGTTGTCGCTCCACATCGTCATCTGCCGCTGGCTGTGGTGCAGCGCATGCAGCGCCCACCACCAGCGCCAGCGGTGCTGGCCGACGTGCAGAAGGTAGTCGGCGAAGTCGAACACCAGCAGGTAGATCAGCAGGCTGAGCCAGGGCAGGTCCGTGACGCCGGGCCAGAGCTGGTCGAGGTGCACGCCGGTGATGCCGTAGAGGTGCAGCCAGCCGAACAGCGCGTCCCACAGCGGCTCGACGGTGAAGAAGAGCCCGAGGCGGAACAGCCCGAGGCGGTGGATCAGCGTGTAGATCACGTCGACGCGCACCGCCCCCGGGTCGCGCAGCGGCTCGGCCGGCCAGAGCTTCTGCAGCGGCCGGATCACCGCCAGCAGCACCGCGAGCTGCAGCAGGCCGACCACCGCCCAGAGCGTGGCACGGTAGCCGTCCTCGATCCAGCTGGCGAGGCCGAGGTGGAAGAGCAGCGGCTGCACGGCCTGCTCGAAGAGCTGGTCCTGCACCCAGGAGACGGCGGAGATCAGGGTGTCCATGAGGAGGAAGGAGTCGTCAGCGGGGCAGCGGCGCCAGCGCGCCGCCGTAGCGGGGATGTTGCTCGAGCGTCGCGAAGCACAGCCCGCGCGCCTTCAGTCCTTCGATCAGCGGCTCGAGCACCGCGGGCGCCCAGGCGTCCTCGCGCGACCAGATGCCGAGGTGGGCCAGCAGGATGTCGCCCGGGCGGACGTCGCGCAGCGCCTGCTCGAGCAGCCGCGCGTTCGGGTACTTCCCGCTCGGCAGCTCGTCGCCGAGGAAGCCGGCCGGCGACCAGCCGGCATGCTGCCAGCCGCAGGCCTGCGCGGCGGCGATCAGCCGCGGCGAGGTCCTGCCGCCGGGAGCGCGGAAGAGCGGCGCGAGCGCGCGGCCGGTCATCGCGCGGAAACGCTCGGCGGGGCGCTGCAGCTCGGCGCAGTACTGCGCCGGGCTCCAGTGCCGCGTGCGGCCGGCCTCGGGCCCGGCGCTCGCGCGCACGCGAAAGCCCCCGCCCTCGGCATCGCCGAGCCAGTAGACGTGGTCGAAGGTGTGCGAGCCGAAGGCGTGGCCCTCGGCGGCGCGCGCGCGCCACCAGGCGGCCCACTCGTCGTCGAGGCTGCCGCCGCCCGAGAGCGTCTTCTCGTTGGCGAGGAAGAAGGTGGCGCGCACCCGCTGGCGCGCGAGCACCTCGGCCACCAGCGGCGCGACGCCCATGTGGCCGGTGTCGAAGGTCAGGTAGACCGGCCGCTCGCAGGCAGGGGGGACCGGGGCGGCCGCAGCGGCCGTCGCCGCGCCGGTCAGCAGCAGGCCGACCCAGCGCTCACTGGCGACCCGCATGGTCGAGCGTCCAGATGCCGTGCGGCGAGCGCCCCACCTTGACCTGCCGCACCACCTGGCGCGTGGCGGTGTCGATCACCGACATCCTGCCCGCCCAGCGCGAGGACAGCAGGATGGTCTTGCCGTCGGCGAGCACCTCCATGCAGTCCGGGCCCGACGGGCCGGGGAAGGTGTCGACCACCGTCATCGTCTGCATGTCGATCTGGCTGATCGTGTTGGCGACGCGGTTGCTGACGAAGACGTGGCGGCGGTCGCCCTTGGCGCGGAAGGCGTGCGCACCCGCGCCGGTCTTGATGCGCGTGAGGAGCTTCATCGGCGACACGGTGATGTCGTAGACCTCGACGAATTCGTCGCCGGTCAGGCCGACGAGCAGGCGCCGGTCGTCGGGCGTGATGTGGACGTCCGCCGGCATCTTGCCGACCTTCACGGTCCACTTCGGCGCCTGGGTCGCGAGGTCGATCGCGATCAGCTCGTCGCTGTCCTGCAGCGTGACGTAGGCGGTGCGGCTCGCGCCGTCGATGGCGATGTGGCTCGGCGTCTTGGCCGCCGGGATGCGCTTGACGAGCTGCAGGTCGAAGCCGCTGGCCGCCGGCAGCCAGCGGTAGATGTCGATGTGGTCGAGCCGGTTCGCGGCCGTCACGAACCACTTCATGTCCGGCGAGAAGCGCAGGTGGTAGGGATCGACGATGCCGGTGATCGAGCGCTGCACGGCGCCGGTGCGCGGGTCGAGCAGCGTCAGCGAGTCACTGAGCGCGTTGGCCACCAGCAGCGACTTCTCGTCCGGCGTCAGGTAGAGGTGGTGCGGCTCCTTGCCGGTCGGGATGCGGCGCAGCTCCTTGTAGTCCACCGGGTCGATCACGCTGACGGTGGCGTCGAGCGAGTTGAGCACGAAGATCGGCGACGCCGACTGCGCCAGGCACGGCGCGAGCAAGGCGGCTGCGCACAGCACCAGCGCGCGGCCACGAGACAGAAGATCCACAAGCACCCCGGGAATGGAAAACCGCGTGTCGGCCGGACCCGGACGGGTCCGCAGCCGCGCCGCCTGCCCCCGGCCCGGATTCGGGTCCGGCGGGACGCGGCGCGCAGGAACGGCATGGTGCCACCAACGCGCCCCGCATAGCAGGGGTTGACGTCTAGCCGGACGACGACATGCGCGCGTGCGACGAAAATTGCACGAGGGCGCGAAGACGCCGCCGCCGCTCCCGGGAAGCGGCCGCCCACGGGGGCCGCCGCCGCATCCGTTCAGTCGTCGTCGCCGCCGCCGAACACGCCGCCGAGCAGGCCGCCGGCGGCCAGCCCGCCGAGCATCGAGCCCTCCTCGCGACCGCCGCCGCCGGTCTGCGGCGCCGCGGCGAACACGCGCGACGCGAGGCGCGAGAATGGCAGGCTCTGCAGCCACACGGTGCCGGGCCCCGTCACCTTCGCGAAGAACAGGCCCTCGCCGCCGAACAGCGCCGTCTTGATCTTGCCGACGTACTGGATCTCGAAGTTCACGTCCGGCGTGTAGGCCACCAGGCAGCCGGTGTCGACCATCAGCGTCTGGCCCGGCTGCAGCTCGCGCCGCACCACGGTGCCACCGGCATGCACGAAGGCCAGGCCGTCGCCCTCGAGCTTCTGCATGATGAAGCCCTCGCCGCCGAAGAAGCCGACCGAGAGCTTCTGCTGGAAGTGGATGCCGAGCGAGACGCCGCGCGCCGCGCACAGGAAGGAATCCTTCTGGCAGATCAGCATGCCGCCCATCCTGCTCAGGTCCATCGGCAGGATCTTGCCCGGATAGGGCGCGGCGAAGGCCACGCGCTTCTTGCCGTGTGCATTGTTGGTGAACACGGTGGTGAAGAGCGACTCGCCCGTGACCAGGCGCTTGCCCGCGCCGAGCAGCTTGCCGAAGAAGCCGCCGGACTGCTTCGCGCCGTCGCCGAACACCGAATCCATCTCGACGCCGGCATCCATGAACATCATGCTGCCGGCCTCGCCGACCGCCGCCTCGCCGGGATCGAGCTCGATCTCGACGAACTGCATCTCGGAGCCCTTGATCTCGTAGTCCACGACGTCCATCGCCATTGCCTGTTTCCTTGTGTCAGAGATGGTGGGGGAGAAGAAAACGGGCGCGATGGTAGCTCAAGGCCGTCCGCCCCGGCCCGCCCCCGGGATCGTTCAGAGCATCGCCTGCACGAAGGCGACGTCGAGCCAGCGGTCGAACTTGTAGCCGCCCTCCTTGAGCACGCCGGCGACGCGGAAGCCGAGCGCCTCGTGCAGCCGCACCGAGGCGGTGTTCGACGCGTCGACGACGCCGACCATCGTGTGGAAGCCGCGGCGCCGCGCATGCGCCATCACCGGCGGCAGCAGCAGCCGGCCGATGCCGCGGCCGCGCCAGTCCGGATGCAGGTAGACCGCGTGCTCGCACGAGAAGCGCCAGCCCTCGCGCGGCCGGAACAGGCCGTAGCTCGAGTAGCCGACCACGCGGCCGTCGGGCGTACCGGCGACGAAGAAGCCGTCGCCGTCGCGGCGGCGCGTCATCAGGATCTCGCACTGCTCCTCGAGCGTGCGCAGCGCGTACTGGTAGGTGGAGCTGCTGTGCTCGACCTCGTGGTTGTAGATCCCGAGCACCGCCGCCATGTCGGCCTCCACGGCCGGCCGCACCCGCAGGCCGCCGTGGAGCTCGCGCAGCATCGCGCCCGCGCTGTCGGGACAGGCGCCGCGCAGCTGTGCGCTGGCCTGCAGCGCCGCCGGCAGTTGCGCGCGCGCCACCGGCCGGAAGCCGCGCAGCGCGAAGAAGTCGGCCGCGCCCTCGGTCAGCAGCGCGGCGTGCCGCACCCCGGCCTCTCCGGCGAGCGCCAGTGCGGCGTCGAGCAGCCTCGCGCCGAGGCCGCGTCCGCGCAGCGCCGGCTCCACCGCGAGCGAGCGCAGCAGCACCGCCTCGTCGCCGTGCGACTCGAGCGCGATGCAGCCCTGCGGCCGGCCCTGCCAGCGCGCGACGAGCAGCAGCAGGCTCTCGCCGTCGAGCCCCTCGGGCGACAGCCCGCAGGTCCTCAGCAGCGCGGCGGCAGCGGGCAGTTCGTCAGGGGCGGCAGGCCCGATCTCGGGCTGGAAGTGGGGCACGGCGGATCTCCTGGAGGTGCGGCGGGCCGGCCGCGCTGCGGGCACGGTCGGGACGGGCGCCACTTTATAGGAGCCGCCGGCAAGGGGTGTCAAACGCGCGGCAGCGGCTGCAGCGGCTGCAGCGGCCGCCGCGGTGCCGTCACATCAGCGTGCGGTGCTCGTCCCAGAAGGCGCGCTGCTCCCGCGTGAGCTGGGTGACGTAGTAGTTCTGCAGCGTCGAGATCTCGTCGAGCACCTCGAAGCTGAAGCCGCGGCGGTTGCCGCGCTGGTCGATCAGCAGGTCGAGGAACTGGTTGCGCACGCGCATCGGCCACAGCCAGGCGTCACAGAGCCGGTTGAGCACGTGCGGATGCTTCTGCCCGGTGACGATCGGGCGGACGTGGGGAGGCAAGGCGGCGAGCCAGCGCAGCGTGGCGGGCAGCAATTCGCGGTCCGCCGGACTCGGCATGCGGCGCGCGGGATGCACCGCTCCCGCCGCCCCGGCGCCGCCGAACGCCGGCGTTTCCTTGTCTTCGTGCTGCGGAGCCATGGAAGGTGGGGTAGTGATGTGCATGGGGAATGCGGCAGCGCGCAAGTGCAACTGCCACCTTACAATTTTAGTGACAATCTGTTGACGATTGCGTCAGTGCTGTGGCCCTGAAGTGGTATTCGGTGATTCCTTCAGGAGGCCGCTCCAGCCTAGAGCAGCGGTCCGAGCAGCGAGGCGAGCTGCTCGATCAGCCTCTCGGTCCGGGGCCGTTGCCGCCACTGCGCCAGCGTGACGGGGCGCGCCCGCCGCAGGTCGGCCTCGAACATCGTGGTCACCCGTGCGGCCAAGGCCTCGTCGTAGACGTTCAGGTTGGCCTCGTCGTTGAGCCGGAAGGAGCGGTTGTCGAAATTGGTCGAGCCCACCGACACCAGCAGCCCGTCGACGATCATCGCCTTGACGTGGTACATCGTCGGCTGGAACTCGCGGATCTCGACGCCCGCCTCGAGCAGCTCGCCCCAGCGCGCGCGGGAGGCGCGGCGCACGGTGCCGGTGTCGATGTGCTCCCCCGGCACGACGATGCGCACGCGCACCCCGCGCCTGGCCGCATCGCAGAGCGCCCGGATCGCGAGCTCGTCCGGCACGAAGTAGGAGGCCGCGAGGTCGATGCTGCGGCTCGCCGCGGTGATCGACAGCAGGTACATCAGGTGCATGCTCTCGCTGCCGCCGGAGGGCGAGCTGCTG
>NZ_KZ983958.1:22805-135044 GCF_003569765.1 Caldimonas tepidiphila
TCTGCGCCACGACCGGGCCCTCGACGCGGAAGTGCGTGTCGCGCCAGTGCTCGGGATCCTGCGCCCGGCCCTGCCATTGGTCGGCGATGCCGACGCCGCCGGTGAAGCCGACGCGCCCGTCCACCACCAGCAGCTTGCGGTGCGTGCGGTTGTTCATGCGCGCCAGGTGCCAGCCGCGCGGCTCGTGGAAGCGCTCGACCTCGACGCCCGCGGCCGTCATCCCCTCGACCAGTTCGGCGTCCATCGGCGTGCTGCCGATCCAGTCGAGCATCACGTGCACGCGCACGCCAGCGCGCGCGCGCTCGGAAAGCGCCTCGGCGAAGCTGCGTCCGACCTCCCCCGACCAGTAGATGAAGGTCTCGAAGGTGATGCTGTGCCGCGCGCCGCGGATCGCCCCGAGCATCGCGGGGAAGATCTCGTCGCCGTTGTGCAGCGGCTCGACCCGGTTGCCGCCGACGATCGCGGGCCCGAGCATCACGCCCATCGAGCGGCGGAAATCCGGGTCGCTCAGTTCGTAGCGGCGCTCGACGCGATGCTCGATGCGCTTGTCGTGCGGCATCAGGTTGACCGCCAGCAGCACCGCCGCCAGCGTCAGCAGCACCGCGACGAGGACGCGGCCCCAGCGCGCCGGCCGCCTCATCGGCGGCCGGCGCGCCGCCCGTCCGAAGGACTGCGTGCTCGCATCGGCTCTCCTGGCTTTCCCGTGTCCATGCGTCTGCGGCGGCAACCCCCGCACCCGCGGCCCCGGGATGGGGGGCCCTGCAGGGCCTCACGGCGCCGGATGCTGCGCGCCACAGGAAGAAGCGCGGCGTTCCCGCCTTGCCCCCTCCCGGAACGCGGGGCGACCGGAGCGTTGGCACGAGGGAAAACACCGATAGCTCCTTCGCGACGAACCACTGATGCGGGCGCTCCGCTTGCCGAGGATCGTGACGGGCCGCTCCCTCGCCCGCCCCCTCGATTCACGCAAGGAGAACCGTCATGCAGTCATCCCGTCTCTCCCGGCAGGCTTCGCGGCGCCGCCACGCGATGTTCTGGAGCATCCCGGTGCTGGCCGCGGCGCTCGGGCTGTCGGTCGCGAACCGGGCCGAGGCCCAGTACGGCGCGCGCAACCCGGCCGGCACGCCGGTCGAGTCCGGCCCGGCACGGCCCGCCGCGCCGGTCACGCCACCCTCGGCCTCGCCCGCGTCGCGGGACGTGCGCGCCACCGAGCTGATCGGCATGGACGTGCGCAACTCGAAGGGCGAGAACGTCGGCGAGATCCAGGACCTGGTGATCGACGTCAACAACCAGCGCGTGCACTACGCGGTGCTGGCCTTCGGCGGCTTCCTCGGCATGGGGGACAAGTTGTTCGCCTACCCGATGCGGCTGTTCGGCCGCGACAACGAGCGCGACGGGCTGGTGCTCGACGTCGACCGCGAGCAGTTGCGCGAATGGCCCGGCTTCGAGCGCAGCCGCTGGCCGAACTGGAACAACGAGGGCCACCGCAGCGAGATCGAGCAGTTCCACGGCAGGAGCGGCTCGGCCAGCGTTGCGATCCCGATGCGGCAGAACATGCGCCTGCTGCGCGCGAGCGAGCTGCTCGACCGGGACGTCAACGATTGGAGAGGCAACGACGCCGGCGGGATCGAGGATCTGGTCGTCAACTTGCGCGACGGCAGTGTGCGCTACGTGGTGATGGAGTTCGACCGGGCCTGGAACCCGAACGACAAGCTCGTCGCGCTGCCGATGAGCTCCTTCGAGTTCCCCGCGCGCAAGGACATCGACCTGCGCCTCAACGTCGATCGCGAGCGTCTCGCCAAGGCGCCCGGTTTTGCGGCCAACCGCTGGCCCGACGTCAACGATCCGGCCTGGCGGCGCCGCAACGAGGCCTGGATCGGCAGCATGGGAACGCGCGAGAGGACGCGCGACGCCGCCGACGCCCGCTGAACGGGCGGGACGCCGGCCGGGGCGGGCCGGACGGCCCCTGCCCCGCCGCCGTCCTTGAGCTCACTGCCCGTTCCAGCCCAGGCCGGCCGCGACGCGCTGGCCGTACTCCGGGTCGGCCTGGCGGAAGTGCTCGACCATGCGCTTCTGGATGTCCTCGTTGCACTCGCTGAGCGCCGAGACGAGGTTGCTGATCAGCTCGTCGCGCTCCCAGTCCTCGAAGCTGCGGTAGCGCTCGCCCGCCTGCTTGAAGTCGTTCTTGCGTTCGATCGGCTGGCGGCCGATGTGGCCGCTGACATGGGGCCGGTGGGGCGTGCCGCCGGCGGGCTGCTGCTGCAGGCCGCCGCGGCTCGAGGGCTCGTAGTTGACGTGCGGGTTGGCGCCCATCGTCGTCGCGAACTCGTTCTCGAAGGCCATCTGGCCGTCGCGCTGGTTGGTGGCGACGCGCGTGCGCGGCCGGTTGATCGGCAGCTGCAGGTAGTTCGGCCCGACGCGGTAGCGCTGCGTGTCGGAATAGGAGAAGGTGCGCCCCTGCAGCAGCTTGTCGTCCGAGAAGTCCAGGCCGTCGACCAGCACGCCGGTGCCAAAGGCGGCCTGCTCGACCTCGGCGAAGTAGTTCACCGGGTTGCGGTCGAGCACCATGCGGCCGACCGCACGCATCGGGAACCGGTCCTCGGGCCAGAGCTTGGTCGGATCGAGCGGGTCGAAGTCCAGCTCCGGGTGCTCGTGGTCCTCCATGATCTGCACGCACAGCGTCCACGCCGGGTGGTCGCCGCGCGCGATCGCGTCGTAGAGGTCCTGCGTCGCGTGGTTGAAGTTCGTCGCCTGGATCTCGTTGGCCTGCTGCTGCGTCAGGTTGCGGTGGCCCTGCTCCGGCACGAAGTGGTACTTCACGAGAACGCCCTGGCCCTCGCGGTTGTACCAGCGGTAGGTGTTGACGCCCGAGCCCTGCATCTCGCGGTAGTTGGCCGGGATCCCCCAGGGGCTGAACAGCCAGGTCACCATGTGCGTCGACTCCGGCGTGAGGCTGCAGAAGTCGAAGATGCGGTTCGCGTCCTGGCGGTGCGTCACCGGGTCGGGCTTGAAGGCGTGCACGAGGTCCGGGAACTTGATCGGGTCGCGGATGAAGAAGATCTTCAGGTTGTTGCCGACGAGGTCCCAGTTGCCCTCCTCCGTATAGAACTTGACCGCGAAGCCGCGTGGGTCGCGCAGCGTCTCGGGCGAGTGCCCGCCGTGGATCACGGTCGAGAAGCGCACGAAGACGGGCGTCCTGCGGCCCTTCTCCTGGAACAGGTGCGCGCGGGTGTACTTGGAGATCGGCTCGCCCTCGAGGTCGCCGAAGGCCTCGAACCAGCCGTGCGCACCGGCGCCGCGCGCGTGCACCACGCGCTCCGGGATGCGCTCGCGGTCGAAGTGGGTGATCTTCTCGAGGAACTGGTAGTCCTCGAGCACCAGCGGGCCGCGCGGGCCGACGCTGCGCGTGTTCTGGTTGTCGTGGACCGGGTGGCCCTGGCGGTTGGTGAGACCGAGCTTGCCGTCGGCCGGCTCCTCGCCGGCCGGTGCCTGCGACGCCGGGCGCTGGCCCGCGCCCGCGCCTGCGCCTGCGCCTGCGCCTGCGCCTGCGCCTGCGGACGAGAAGGATGCTTCTTCGCTCATTGGACCTCCTGCTGTTGGCTCGCCCGCACCAGGAACGAAAGTGGCGGGGCGGTTTCCCGAGCCAGCAAGGGGTGTTCCCGGCCGGGGGACCGGGAGGAGCGGCGGGGCCGGGGCGTCCCTCGCGGGACGCCCCGGGACATCACCAGAGGCCGTCGCTGCCGTAGAGGGCCGGCTCGCGGCGCGCCTCGGCCGGGGCCGCAGCCTCGGCGATGCGGCGAGCGATGTGCGCGAGCGCCTCGTCGACCTGGTCGATCAGGATCAGGCAGAGGTCGCCGGCGCCCAAGCGCGCGAGCGCCGCGTCGATCGCGCGGAACTCGCCGCGGATCTCCTCGATCGCCGTCGTGCGCCGCGCGCCGCGCAGGCCCTCGCGCAGCAGCCCGAGCACCTCGCCGTCGGCGCGGCCGCGCTGGCACTGGTCCTGGTAGAGCAGCACCTCGTCGAAGGCGCCGCCGAGGATCTCGGTCTGCTGGCGGATGTCCTCGTCGCGGCGGTCGCCCGCGCCGCTGATGACAACCAAGCGGCGCTTCGCGGGCATCGTCTCCACCGCCTTCACCAGCGCGGCGATCGCGTCCGGGTTGTGGCCGTAGTCGGCGATCAGGGTCGAGCCGCGGTAGTCGAAGACGTTGAAGCGGCCCGGCGCGTTGTCCGACTCGCTCGTGAAGCCCGCCAGCGCGCAGCGCAGCACATCCCAGCCGATGCCGCAGGCCCAGCCGGCGGCGACCGCGGCCATCGCGTTCTCGACCTGGAAGCCGATCGTGCCCTTGCGCGTCAACGGCACGTCCGCCAGCGGCAGGCGCTGGCGCCAGCGGCCCTCGGCCGCGACGATGCAGCCGTCCTCGACGAACACCACGCGCTTGCCCTGCGCGCGGTGCGCGGCGAGCACCGGGTGCTGCGGGTCGGCGGCGAAGAAGGTCACCGAGCCGGGGCAGACGTCGGCCATCGCGGCGACCACCGGGTCGGCCGCGTTGAGCACCGCGATGCCGTCGTCGGCGACGTTCTGCACGATCACGCGCTTGACGAGCGCCAGGTCCTCGACCGTGGTGATGTAGTTCATCCCCAGGTGGTCGCCGGCGCCGATGTTGGTGACGACCGCGACCTTGCAGCGGTCGAAGCCCAGGCCCTCGCGCAGCACGCCGCCGCGCGCGGTCTCGAACACCGCGGCGTCTACGTCCGGGTGCATCAGCACGTTGCGCGCGCTCCTCGGGCCGGCGCAGTCGCCGGTGTCGATGCGGCGGCCGCGGATGTAGATGCCGTCGGTGTTGGTCATCGCGGTGCGCAGGCCCGCGCCCTCCAGCAGGTGCGCGATCAGGCGCACCGTGGTGGTCTTGCCGTTGGTGCCGGTGACGGCGACCACCGGGATGCGGCCGTCGCCGCCGTCCCGGAACATGCTGTCGATCACCGCCTCGCCGACGGCGCGGCCGCGCCCGTAGGACGGGGTCAGGTGCATGCGCAGGCCCGGCGCCGCGTTCACCTCGACGACGCCGCCGCCCTGCTCCTCCAGGGGCTTGAGCACCGTCTCGCACACCACGTCGACGCCGCAGATGTCGAGGCCGATGATCTGCGCCGCGGCCACCGCGCGCGCGGCGACCTCGGGATGCACGTCGTCGGTCACGTCGGTGGCGGTGCCGCCGGTGCTGAGGTTCGCGTTGTTGCGCAGCACGACGCGCTGGCCCGGCGCGGGAACCGAGTCGGCGTTCAGCCCCTGCGCCGCCAGGCGGGCCTCGGCAATGGCGTCGAAGCGGATCCTGGTCAGCGAGGTGGCGTGGCCGTCGCCGCGGCGCGGGTCGGCGTTGACCTGCTCGACGAGCTCGCGCACGGTGTGGCGGCCGTCGCCGATCACGTGCGGCGGGTCGCGGCGCGCGGCGGCGACCAACTTGTCGCCCACCACCAGCAGCCGGAAGTCGTGGCCCGGGATGAAGCGCTCGACCAGCACCTCGTCGCTGACCGCGGCCGCGGCCTTGTAGGCGATCTCGAGGTGCTCGCGCGTCGTGATGTTCACCGTCACGCCCTTGCCCTGGTTGCCGTCCTGCGGCTTCACGACCACCGGCAGGCCGATCTCGCAGGCCGCGGCCCAGGCGTCCTCGACGTCCGTCGCCGGCCGCCCGCCCGGCACCGGCACGCCGGCGGCCTCGAGCAGCTGCTTCGTGAGCTCCTTGTCCTGCGCGATCGACTCGGCGATCGCGCTGGTGCGGTCGACCTCGGCGGCCTGGATGCGGCGCTGCTTGCTGCCCCAGCCGAACTGCACGAGGCTGCCCTCGGTCAGGCGGCGGAAGGGGATGCCGCGCGCGACGGCGGCGTCGACGATCGAGCCGGTGCTGGGCCCGAGGCGCACGTCCTCGTCGAGCTCGCGCAGCCTGGCGAGCGCCGCCTCGACGTCGAAGGGCGTGTCGTCGAGCGCGGCACGCACCAGCGCCCCGGCGAGCTCGACCGCCAGGCGCCCGACCGCCTCCTCGCTGTACTCGACCACCACCTGGTAGACGCCCGCCTCGACGGTGGGCGTGGTGCGGCTGAAGCTCACCGGGCAGCCGGCCTGGGCCTGTAGCGCGAGCGCGGTGCATTCCAGCGCATGGGCGAGCGAGACGACGCCCGCGTGGCCGGTGGGACGCAGCGCGCCGATGCGCGGGAAGCGCGCGCGCAGCCGCGCCTCGAAGCCCGGCGTGCGGCCGATCGAGCGGCCGGCCTCGTCGCAGCTCACGATCGCCTCGATCGAGGTGTGACGGCTCCAGACGTTGGGGCCGCGCAGGGCCCGGATGCGTGAAATTTCCATGTGCAGTTCTCCTGCGTGGGGAATCGTGCCGGCAGCGCGTTCCCCGCGCGCCGGCTGTTTGTCTCTCTCGGTCTCTCTCGGTCTCGCTCGGGCTCAGCCGGCGTGTGGCGCCTTCAGCGTGCTGCCCGGCAGCAGCGCCTGCGGCTCGCAGGTCTCGATGCCGGTGCGCAGCAGCGCGGGCTCCAGGCCCAGCGCCCAGCCGGCGGCGACCGCCGCGAGCACCGCCTCGCCTTGCATTCCGGCCGGACCCTGCTGCATCAGCGGCAGGGTGTGCAGCGACACCAGCACGGTCTCGTCGGCGCCGCGCGCCAGCACCACCTGCGTGCCGCGCAGGAACACCGCGCGGCCGCCCTGGGCGCGGTGCTCGGCGACGGCCGGCAGCTCGGCGTCGAGGCCGTAGAAGATCACCTCGCCGTCGCACAGGGGCGCCATGCGCGCCACCAGCGGGTCGTCGGCGTTGAGCACCGCGGCGCCGCCTTCGAGCACGACGTCGACCTGCGTGCGCAGCACGTTGTAGAGCTGCTCGGGCTCGCGGATGTACCAGCGCGCGAGCGAGTCCACGCCGCTCACGTCGGTGACGACGCCGACCGCGCAGCGGTCGTAGGCGAGGCCTTCGTCGAGGATCACCTCGGCGCCGTTCTCGAACACCGCCGCGTCGACCATGCGGTTGATCAGCAGGCGCCGGCCGGCCTTCGCCGTGTTCGCCGGGCGGCGGTCCACCGCGCGGCGGTCGAGGAACAGGCCGTCGGCGCAGGCCAGGCCGACGTGGTGGCCCGAGAGCTGCAGCAGCCACGCGACGAGGCGCGAGATCAGCGTCGTGCCGTGGCGGCCGGCGACGCCGACCACCGGGATGCGGCCGGTCTCCTCTGGCGCGAACAGGTGGTCGACGATCGCGCGGCCCACCGGGCGCGGCTGGCCCTCGGCGGGCTTGAGGTGCATCAGCAGGCCGGGGCCGGCGTTGACCTCGACGATCGCGCCGCCCTGGGCCTCGAGCGGGCGCGAGACGTCCTCGGCGACGAGGTCGATGCCGGCGATGTCGAGGCCGACCACGCGCGCCGCGAGCGTCGCCGCGGCCGCCACCTCGGGATGCACCCGGTCGGTGACGTCGATCGCGAGGTTGCCGTTGCGCAGTACGCGCACGACGCGGCCGGCGGCCGGCACCGTGTGGCCCGTGCAGCCCTGGCGCTCCAGCTCCAGCCGCACCGCCGGGTCGTCCACGCGCACGACGTCGAGCGGGTAGATCTCGTCCTCGCCGCGGCGCGGGTCGCTGTTGATCTGCGTCGCGACGAGCTCCGCGATGCTCGAGCGGCCGTCGCCGGTGACCGAGGCGGTGTCGCCGCGCACCGCGGCGACCATGCGGCCGCCCACCACGAGCAGCCGGTGCTCCAGGCCGCGGATGAAGCGCTCGACGATCACCTCGCTGCCCTCGGCGTCGGCGACCGCGAAGGCGGCCTCGACGTCCTCGCGCCGGCTCAGCTCGATCGACACGCCGCGGCCGTGGTTCGCGTCGCTGGGCTTCACGACCACCGGGCCGTCGATGTCCTGCGCCGCGTCCCAGGCGTCGGCCGGGTCGCTCACGACGCGACCCTCGGGCACCGGCACGCCGCAGGACTGCAGCAGCCGCTTGGTCAGGTCCTTGTCGCTCGAGATGCTCTCGGCGATGGCGCTCGTGCTGTCGGTCTCGGCGGTCCAGATGCGGCGCTGGCGCGCGCCGTAGCCGAGCTGCACCAGGTTGCCCTCGGTCAGGCGCAGGTTCGGGATGCCGCGCTCGGTGGCGGCGTCGACGATGCATGCGGTGCTCGGGCCCAGGCACAGCGAATCCACCATCTCGCGCAGCCGCACCACGGTGGCGGCCACGTCGTAGGCCCGGTCGTCCATCGCGGCGAGCACCAGCTCGCGCGCCGCCTCGAGCGCCGCGCGGCTGACCTTCTCGTTGCGCGAGCGCACCACGAGCTTGTAGACGCCGCGCACGCCGGTCTCGCGCGCCTTGCCGAAGCGGGTCTGCATGCCCGCCAGGTTCTGCAGCTCGATCGTCACGTGCTCCAGGATGTGCGCGGGCCAGGTGCCGTCGCGCAGCCGCTGGATGAAGCCGCCGGGCGCGCCGACGCTGCAGTGGTGCGCGTGCAGCGAGGGCAGCCACGCGACGAGCCGGTCGACGAAGCCGGGGATGGTGTTCGACGGCGACTCCTCGAGCTCGCCGATGTCGACCCACGCTTCCAGCACTGCGCGGTAGGTCCAGAGGTTCGGGCCCTGCAGGTACTGCACGCGCAGGAATTTGATGTCTCTCATGAAAGGTTTCCGGCGGATGGGGGGAGCGCGATGCACGCGCCATGCGTGAAGCAATGCGCAGCGCGGGCGCTGGCGCGTGTGGAAAGGGGCCGGTTGCGACCCGAAACGGGCCTCGGCCTGTCAACGAAAACCGGTCCCGCTGCGTCTAGGACCGATGGCCCCGAGCGACGCGATGCGGCGTGCAGGGGCCGCCCTCTTCCGGACGGCGCCACTGGCTGCCTGAGCGCTGAACACGATGACAAAGCAACTCCCGAATCCATCTCCTGCCGCCGGCACGCTGCCGGAACCCTGGACCGCCGGACTCGCATCCGTGCTGGTCGAGGGTGAGAACGTCGCAAGCGGTCTGGAGGTTGACCTCGACGCGCAATTGCGTTTCGCGAGCGGCCTGCTGGTCGTGACAAATCACCGGCTTCTGGCCCGCGTCGAGGGCGAGGATCGCTGGCAGAGCTGGCCGCACCGCGCGGGACTGAAGCTCGTCCACCACGACCATGCCGGTGTCGGCACGCTCGAACTGCTGGACGCGAACGGCCGGCTGGCGCGCTGGCGCTACACGCTCGGGCGCAACCCGGCGGCGCTGCGGCTGATGGATGCGCACGCGCGCGAGTGCGAGGCGGCCGTGCGCGGCGTCGCGGCCGAGCCGCTGCCGGGCGACAGCTGCCCGACCTGCCACGCGATGCTCGAGCCCGACCAGGAGGACTGCCCGGTCTGCGCGCGCGAGGAGCTGACGCCGCCCTCCACCTGGACGCTGCTGCGCCTGTGGCGCTTCGCGCGGCCCTACCGCGGCCAGCTGCTGCTCGGCTTCCTGCTCACGCTCGGCTCGACCGGGGCGACACTCGTGCCGCCCTACCTGACGATGCCGCTGATGGACGAGGTGCTGATCCCCTACCAGAGGGGCGAGACGATCGAGCCGGGCACCGTGAGCCTCTACCTCGGCGGGCTGCTCGCCGCGGCGCTGGTGGCCTGGCTGCTGGGCTGGGCGCGCACCTACATCCTCGCCCTGGTGAGCGAGCGCATCGGGGCGGACCTGCGCACCACGACCTACGAGCACCTGCTGAAACTGTCGCTCGAATACTTCGGGGGAAAACGCACCGGCGACCTGATGGCGCGCATCGGCTCGGAAACCGACCGCATCAACGTCTTCCTGTCGCTGCACCTGCTCGACTTCGCGACCGATGTGCTGATGATCGCGATGACCTCGGTGATCCTGTTCTCGATCAATCCCTGGCTCGCGCTCGTGACGCTGCTGCCGCTGCCCTTCATCGCGTGGCTGATCCACGTCGTGCGCGACCGCCTGCGCACCGGCTTCGAGAAGATCGACCGCGTCTGGTCCGAGGTCACCAACGTGCTCGCGGACACCATCCCCGGCATCCGCGTCGTGAAGGCCTTCGCGCAGGAGAAGCGCGAGGCGACGCGCTTTCGCGACGCGAACCGCCACAACCTCGCGGTCAACGACAAGCTCAACAAGGTCTGGTCGCTGTTCTCGCCCACCGTGTCGCTGATGACCGAGATCGGGCTGCTGGTGGTCTGGGCCTTCGGCATCTGGCAGGTCGCGAACAACCAGATCACGGTCGGCGTGCTGACCGCCTTTCTCGCCTACATCGGCCGCTTCTACACGCGGCTGGACTCGATGAGCCGCATCGTCTCGGTGACGCAGAAGGCCGCCGCCGGCGCCAAGCGCATCTTCGACATCCTGGATCACGTCTCGAGCGTGCCCGAGCCCGCGAACCCGGTGCACCTCGAGAAGGTGCAGGGCCGCATCGACATCCGCGGCGCGCATTTCCGCTACGGCAGCCGCTCGGTGATCCGGGGCCTGGACCTCTCGATCGCGCCGGGCGAGATGATCGGCCTGGTGGGCCACAGCGGCTCGGGAAAAAGCACGCTCGTGAACCTGATCTGCCGCTTCTATGACGTGACGGAAGGCTCGATCCGCATCGACGGCACCGACATCCGCTCGCTGCCGGTGGCCGAGTACCGCAGCCACATCGGCCTCGTGCTTCAGGAGCCCTTCCTGTTCTTCGGCACGATCGCGGAGAACATCGCGTACGGAAAACCGGACGCGACCCGCGAGGAGATCGTCGCGGCGGCGCGCGCCGCGCACGCGCACGAGTTCATCCTGCGCCTGCTGCAGGGCTACGACTCGCTCGTCGGCGAGCGCGGCCAGGGCCTGTCGGGCGGCGAGCGCCAGCGCATCTCGATCGCGCGCGCGCTCTTGATCGACCCGCGCCTGCTGATCCTCGACGAGGCGACCTCGGCGGTGGACACGGAGACGGAAAAGGAGATCCAGAAGGCGCTCGACAACCTGGTGCGCGGGCGCACCACGATCGCGATCGCGCACCGCCTGTCCACGCTGCGCAAGGCCGACCGCCTCGTCGTGATGGACCGGGGCGAGATCGTCGAGGTGGGCTCGCACGAGGTGCTGATGGCCCGCAAGGGGCACTACTGGCGGCTGTACGAGGCGCAGGCGCGCCACGAGGCCGAGGCGGCTGCGGCGCTGGAGGCGGCGTGATGAGGACGGAAGGAAACGAGATGCTGGCGCCCGACTACCGGCTGGAGCGCGATGCCTTCGGACGGCTGTGCCTGATCGACGCCGCCGGCGAGCGGCATGCCGGCGTGGTGCCGGTGCGGGCCTTTCCGCTGGCGGCCCCGAACGAGGGCATCGCGCTGATGGGGCCGGACGGCCACGAGCTTGTCTGGATCGCGCGGCTCGACGCGCTGCCCCCGGGACTGCGCTCCCTGATCGAGGAGGAGCTCGCCGCGCGCGAGTTCGTGCCGGAGATCCTGAAGCTGCGCGAGGTGTCGAGCTTCGCGACGCCGAGCACCTGGAGCGTGGACACCGACCGCGGCCCGGCGAGCTTCGTGCTCAAGGGCGAGGAGGACATCCGCCGCGTCGCCGACGGCTCGCTCCTGATCGCCGACAGCCACGGCATCCACTTCCGCATCCGCGACCCGAGGGCGCTGGATGCTCACAGCAGGAAGCTGCTGGACCGCTTCCTGTGAACGCCGGCCTGCCGCGCCGCCCCGGACCGGGGCGACGCGGGCGGCCGGCACGGGACGCTCAGCAGCGCCCCTTCTTGGCCTGCCCCGGCGGGCAGAAGCCGCCGTTGCCGCCCTGCGGGTGCGAATGGGAGCCGTGCGGGTCGATCACCACGGCGCCCGAGGGCGTGTAGACGGCGCAGCCGGACAGCAGCGCGACGGCGGCGAACAGGGAAAGCAGAACTTTCATGGGTGGCTCGAAATGACAGGGTCGGGCCGCGGATTCTAGGGGTCGCGGCATGCCGCCGAGCCTGTCCGGACGGGGGAAACCGCCCCCTTGTGGCGCGTCCGTGACAATTTCCCTTGCGCGACCGCGCCCTGCCGGCCAGCGGCCCGGCCGGCGTCCTCTCAGCGGTCGAGCAGGATGCCCGTGGCCAGCACCGCGATCACGAGGAGCAGCGCGGCGACGAGCAGCACGCGGCCGGCGCGATGCCCGGCGTTGACCGTCCAACCCCGTCCCGGCCTGCGCTTGGGAACCCAGAGACGGCTGTCGAGGCGGCTGCAATAGAGCCCCAGCCACCCGCCGCGCCAGTTTCCCGGTTTCTGCCATTCGGCCTGGTCGATGTCCTCTTGCTTCATCTTCCTGTCGTGCTTTTCCTGATGCGGGGGCACTTTCCTGTATGTTGTAAAGGCGCCGGGCCGGCGCTTCAGGCTGCCCCGCCCTGCCCCTTTACGGGGAATCATGCAGGAGGGCCTGCCTGTCTGCAGACGCCTGCATGACCCGCGGCAGGCACAGCATCTGCCGACCATGAGGACGCATTTTTCTTCGTCCGACCCGAGGAGAGCATCCCCATGAAGAAGGAATCCCAGAAGCCCCAGGCCCGCCAGTCCGGAACCGACCCGGTCGACAAGCAGCGCGCCATCCAGCGCGAGCAGGACCAGCGCGACCAGCAGAAGAAGCAGCAGCAGGCCTCCGGCGGCGGCGGCTCGCAGCAGCCGCAGGCGGTGCAGGCCGGCCCGCGCGAGCACCCGGTGGACTTCCCGGCGCAGCACCTCGAGAAGCCGGGGCTCGAGGCCGAGATGCAGTTGAAGCCGCAGTTCCTCGCGCCCGACTACAAGGGCAGCGGCAAGCTCGAGGGCATGTCCGCGATCGTCACCGGTGGCGACTCCGGCATCGGCCGCGCGGTTGCGGTGCTCTATGCGCGCGAGGGCGCCGACGTCGCGATCGTCTACCTCAGCTCGCACCAGGACGCGGAGGAGACGAAGCGCTGCGTCGAGGCCGAGGGCCGGCGCTGCCTGCTGATCGCCGGCGACGTGAAGGATTCCGCCTTCTGCCGGCAGGCGGTGGAGAAGACGGTGCAGGAGTTCGGGAAGCTGGACATCCTCGTCAACAACGCCGCCTTCCAGGAGCACGCCGAGTCGCTGCTCGACATTACCGACGAGCGCCTCGACGAGACCTTCCGCACCAACATCTACGGCTACATCCACATGGCCAAGGCGGCGCTGCCGCACCTGAAGAAGGGCGCGTCGATCATCAACTCCGGCTCGGTCACGGGACTGGAGGGCAGCGCCAAGCTGCTCGACTACTCGGCCACCAAGGGCGCGATCCACGCCTTCACGAAGTCGCTGGCGCAGAACGTCCTCCCGCAGGGCATCCGCGTCAACGCGGTCGCGCCGGGGCCGGTGTGGACGCCGCTGAACCCGGCCGACCAGGAGCCGGAGAAGGTCGCGAAGTTCGGCCAGTCGACGATGATGCAGCGCGCCGCGCAGCCCGAGGAGCTGTCGCCGGCCTACGTCTTCCTCGCGTCGCCGGTGTGCTCGAGCTACATCACCGGCATCGTGCTGCCGGTCACGGGCAGCGTCAGCGCGATCTGAGCGCCCTCGCCTCCAGCGCCTGCGGCAGGCCGCTGGCGCGCCGCGTCTTGCGCGCGAGCGCGGCGGCGAGCACGCCGACACCGGGCGAGAGCAGCGTGAAGGCGCGGCGCGCGCGCGTGATGCCGGTGTAGGCCAGCTCGCGCGTGAGCACCTGCGCCGCCGCGTCGCCCGCGAGCGCGAGCACGGTGTGCTCGAACTCCGAGCCCTGCGACTTGTGCACCGTCATCGCGAAGGCGGTCTCGACGTCGGCGAGGCGGCTCGCGAGCACCGAGCGCACCGCGCGGCCCTCCAGGAAATAGACGCGCAGCGCGCCGCGCGCGCCCGGCGCCTTCAGCACGATGCCGATGTCGCCGTTGAAGACGCCGAGGCCCGCGTGGTTGCGCGTGACCATCACCGGGCGGCCCTCGTACCACTCCCCGCCCTTCCTCAGCAGCCCCGCCTGCACCAGCGCGCCCTCGATCGCTCGGTTCAGGCCCGCCACGCCCCAGTCGCCCTCGCGCACCGCGCACAGCACGCGGAAGCGCTCGAAGGCGGTCAGCACCTCGCGCGCCCAGTCCTCGTGCGCCAGCGCGTCGTCCTGCGGCGGGCGCTGGCGCAGCGCCTCGAGGTAGCTGCGGTAGCCGCCGTCGGCGCCGTCGCGGCCGCGCAGCGCGAGCTGCACCACCTCGGCCGGCGTCGCCGCGTCGAGCCAGCGCACCTCGCCGCCCCCGCCCTGCAGCACCGCCTGCGCCGCCGCCGCGTCGCCGGCGTTGACCGCGAGCGCGAGCCGCCCGATCGGGCCGCCGAAGCGCCGGCTCTCGCGCAGCATCACGGTCTGCTGCGCGAGCGCCGCGCCCTGCGCGGTGGCGAAGCGGCGCGGGATGCGCTCGCCGCAGGCCTCGGCCACGTAGCGGCAGCTTGCCTCGTCGTAGCCGCCGGCCTCGGCGTCGCGGCACAGGTCGCCGAGCACGGCGCCGGCCTCGACCGAGGCGAGCTGGTCCTTGTCGCCGAGCAGCACCACGCGCGCGGCGGCCGGCAGCGCGTCGAGCAGCGCGGCCATCATCTCGAGGTGGATCATCGAGGCCTCGTCGACGATCAGCACGTCGACGTCGAGCGGGTGGGCGGCGTCGTGCGCGAAGGCCCGGGTGTCGGGGCGCGCGCCGAGCAGCGAGTGCAGCGTGCGCGCCGCGCCGATGCGCGCGGCGAGCTCGCGCAGCGGCAGCGCGCCGGCCAGGCGCTCCTCCAGCCCGGCAAGCGCCGCCTCGATCGACTGCTTCAGGCGCGCGGCCGCCTTGCCGGTGGGCGCGGCGAGCGCGACGCGCAGCCGCCCGGGCTCGGCGCTGGTCGCGAACAGCAGCGCCAGCAGCCGCGCGACGGTGTAGGTCTTGCCGGTGCCGGGGCCGCCGGTGATCACCGACAGCCGCCCGCGCAGCGCCACCGCGCAGGCGATCTTCTGCCAGTCGGGGCCGGCCGGGCCCTCGCGGCCCGCCGCCGGCGCGTCGAACAGCCGGTCGAGCCACTCGCGCGCGCGGCCCGGCTCGACCGGCTCGCGCACGGCGCCGCGCGCCGTCACCTGCGCGGCGACGCGTTGCTCGTGGCGCCAGTAGCGGCGCAGGTAGAGCCGCTCGCCGGCCAGCACCAGCGGCGGCGGCTCGTCGCCGTCCCCGTCGCCCTCGTCACCGTCGCCGGCGGCGTCCGCCTCGCGCACCAGCGGGCAGTCGCGCAGCGTGCGCAGCCAGTCCTCGCGCCCGCGCGGCAGTGGCTTCATCAGCGCGGCGAGCGCCTCGCGCGGCTCCGCGGCCCAGCCGAGCAGCTCGTCGGGCCGCGTGCGCAGCTCCTCCAGCAGCAGGCAGCTGTGGCCGCGGCCCTCCATGTGCGCGAGCAGCGCGCTGCACAGCAGCACCAGCGGCGCCGCGCCGGGATGCAGCTCGGCGACGAAGCGGGCGAAGGCGCAGTCCAGGCGGCGGATCCAGCCCGCCTCGCTCCAGCGCTGCAGCTCGCCGAGCAGCTCCTCGCCCTTCGGCGGCTCGCCGGCGAGCGCGTCGATCCAGTCCAGCGTGGCCGCGTCGCGCCCCTTCATTCCCATGCCTCCTCGTCCGTGCCGAGCGCGCGGTCGAGCGCGTCGAGCAGCTCCGCGTCCGGCGCCACGCGGTAGCAGCCGCGCTCGGGCCCGCGGAAGCCCCGCAGGAAGAAATAGATCGCGCCGCCGAGCTGGCGCTCAGGCTCGTAGGCCTCGCCCAGCCGCGCGCGCAGCAGCCGGTGCAGCGCGAGCAGGTAGATCGCCGCCTGCACGTCGTAGCGGTGCGCGGCCATCGCCGCCTCCAGCGCGCGGGCGTCGTAGTCGGTGTCGCGGCTGCCGAGCGCGTTGGACTTGTAGTCCAGCACCCAGTAGCGCCCCCCGTGCTCGAAGACGAGGTCGGCGAAGCCCATCAGCATGCCGCGCAGCTCGCGCTCGGGCAGCGCCGGGCGCTCCCGGCCGCCGAGCAGGTGGCGGCGGCACAGCGCGTCGACCTCGGCCGACGCGAGGCCCTCGCTCGGCAGCCAGAACTCCATCTCGGGCAATTGCGCCGAGAGCGCCGACAGCGGCGCACCGAGCGGCGGCAACTCCACGCGCAGCGCCTCGCGCAGCCAGGCCAGCACGTCGTCCTTGCGGTGGCCCCAGCCCTGGTGCTCGCAGCGGCGCAGCAGTTGCTCGCGCAGCGCCTCGGACGCGTCGAGCGCGAAGCCCTCGCCGGCGAGCCACTCGAGCTGGTCGTGCAGGAAGTTGCCGGGCACCGCGCCGCGCGGGAAGCGGTGCCAGGGCGCCGGCGTCGCGGGCGGTGTCGCCTCCTCGCCGTCGATCAGCTCGGGCTCGCGCACCAGCTCGACCGTCAGCCGGTCCACCGGCACGGAAGGCAGGTGCTTCACGAGCCCCGAGAAGCTGCCGACCGACCAGTCGCGCTCGAACTGCGCCGCGTACTCGGCCGGCTGGCGCAGCGCCTGCGCGTCGTCGCGCGGCAGCAGCCGCGAGCAGGCGGGCTCCGGCTCCGCCTCGACGAGCGCGATCGAGCCGCAGTCGCCGCGCGCCGCCTCGAGCCGCGCGAGGATCTCGCCCTCGGCGATCTCGAGCCCGCCGCCGAGCAGCTGGCCGAGCGCGCAGCGGTGCAGCGTGCACGCGGCCGCGTTGCCCTTCCTCAGCGCCGCGACGCCGACCCACAGCGCGTGCCGCGCGCGCGTCAGCGCCACGTACAGCAGCCGCAGGTCCTCGCGCAGCCGGTCGCGGTCGGCGCGCTCGATCACCTCGGCGGTGAGCGAGAACTCGAGCCGCCGCGCGCCGTCGTCGCCGGCGACCTCCAGGAAGCTGCGCCCGCGCCCGTCCACCGGGCGGAAGTCGCAGGCGAAGGGCAGGAACACGAGCGGGTACTCCAGGCCCTTGGACTTGTGCACCGTCACGACCTTCACGAGGTCGGCGTCGCTCTCGAGCCGCACGATGCGCTCGTCGCCCGCGCCGGTGTCGTCGTCGATCTGCTCGGCGAGCCAGCGGATCAGCGCCTGCTCGCCGTCGAGCTGCGCGGCCGCGGCCTGCAGCAGCTCGGCGAGGTGCAGCACGTTGGTCAGGCGTCGCTCGCCGTCGGGCTGCTGCAGCCAGCGCGCCGGCAGCCCGAGCCTGTGCAGCGTCTGGCGCAGCATCGTCAGCACGCCCTGGCGCTGCCACATCGACTGCAGCCGGCGCAGCTCCTCGAGCCGCTCCTCCCAGGCCTCGTCGTCGACCGCGAGGCGCGCGAGCTCGGCGAGCTCGAGCCCGATCGTCGCGGTGGCGTAGGCCGCGCGCGCGAGCCGCATGTCCAGCGGCGTCGCCACCGCCCTCAGCCAGCGCAGCAGGTCGCGCGCCTCGGGGCTCGCGAACACCGAGTCCTTGTCCGACAGGTAGACCGACGCGACGTCGCGCCGGCGCAGCTCGCGCCGCACCGCCTCGGCCTCGACGCCGGTGCGCACCAGCACCGCGATGTCGGCCGGGCGCAGCCGCGTGAAGCCGTCCTCCGGATGGTCGAAGCCGGCCTTCGGGTCGTTGAGCAGCGTGACGATGCGCTCGGCGCAGCGCGCCGCGAAGCGCTTCACGCTGCCGCGCACGTCGCAAAGCGCCGTGTCGTGGCAGAAGCTCAGCGCCGGCAGCTCGCCCGCCGCGCACACGAAGCGCTCGCGGCGGCCGCGCGCCTCCACCGCCTCGAAGGGCAGCGGGTGGTCGTCGCCGCGGCGGTAGAGGAAGGCGCCCTCGCCGTGCGCCGCCTCGGCCTGCGCAAACAACCGGTTCACCGCCTGCACCAGCGCCGCGGTCGAGCGGTGGTTGGTGCCGAGCACGTAGTGCCGGCCGGCGGTGGCGCGGCGCGCGCTGAGGTAGCTGTGGATGTCGGCGCCGCGGAAGGCGTAGATCGACTGCTTGGGGTCGCCGATCAGGAACAGCGCCGCGTCCTGCGCGTTGCCGGCGACGCCGTAGAGGCCGTCGAAGATGCGGTACTGCAGCGGCGAGGTGTCCTGGAACTCGTCGATCAGCACCACCGGGTACTGCTGCACGATGCGCTCGCGCAGGCGCGGGCCGCCCGCGCTGCGCAGCGCGCCGTCGAGCCGCTCGAGCATGTCGGCGAAGCCGAAGGTGCCGGCCTGCGCCTTCAGCTCGGCGAGCCGCCGCGCGACGCAGCAGGCGGCGTGGCGCCGCAGCGCGCGCCCGAGGTCGGGCAGCCGCGCCAGCGCCTCGTGCAGCGCCTCGAGCGCCTCGAAGTGCTCCGGCAGCTCGATGCTCGTGCCCGGCTTGCAGGCCTCGAGCATGCCCTGCGGCGTCAGGCGCTTGCGCCCGGTCTTCAGCTCGAAGCCGTCCTGCTCGGGCGCGGTGGCCCAGCCCTCGAGCGTGTCGAGCCAGGGCTCGTAGTAGCGCGGCTGGATCTTGGTGCGGTTGAAGGGGCAGTCCTTGCGCGCGAGCTGCTCGGCGAACCAGGCGCGCAGCGCCTGCACGCGCTCGCTCCAGCCGGACTTCAGCGCCGCGAGCCGGTTGCGGCGCTCGCGCACCAGCCCGCCGCACAGCGCGGACAGCTGCGGCGGCGCGGCCCCGGCCTCGCCCTCTTCCGGCTCGACCTTGCCAAGCAGCGGCGCGACGTCGGCGAGCAGCCGCTCGACACCCGGCCAGACCCCCAGCACCGCCTCGAGCAGCTCGGCGTCGAGCGGGTAGACGTGCTGGCGCCAGTGGTCGCGCACCGCCTCCTCGAGCAGCGCGCGCTCGTCGGCGAGCAGCTCCTCGTCGAACAGGTTGTTGCTGTCGAAGGCGTGCTCGCGCAGCATGCGCTGGCACCAGGCGTCGATGGTGTGCACCGCCGCGTCGTCCATCGCCTCGGCGGCGCAGGCGAGGCGCCAGGCGGCCTGCGTGCGCGCCTCGCCCTCGGGATAGGCGTCGAGCAGGCTCGCGAGCAGCGGGTCGCCCGCCGCGATCTCGCCGCGGAAGCACTGCGCCGCCTCCAGCAGCCGCGCGCGGATGCGGTCCGACAGCTCGCGGGTGGCCGCGCGCGTGAAGGTCATCACCAGGATCTCGGACGGCAGCAGCGGCCGCGCGAAGGCGCAGCCCGGCTCGCCGTGGCCGAGCACGAGCCGCAGGTAGAGCGCGGCGATGGTCCAGGTCTTGCCGGTGCCGGCGCTGGCCTCGATCAGCCGGCTGCCCCACAAGGGCAGCCGCAGCGCGTCGAGCCGCTCACCCATCGATGTCCTCCCCGGCCGCCGCGAGGTCCGCGTGCAGCGTCACATCCACGCCCCCCTCCGCCACCCAGGCGTCGAGCGGCCCGTAGAGCTCGCGCGCCAGCGTCGCGAAGCGGCCGTCGGCGACGAGCGCGTCGTGGTCGGGATAGACGCGCGCGAGGCACGGCTCCTCGCACTCGCCGGCGAGCTCGTGGCCGCCCTCGTAGGCCGGCAGCGCGCGCGCCTCGTCGCGCACGAAGGCAAGCGCGGTGCGGCAGGCGAGCGGCAGCGGCGCGTCCATGCCGGCGCGCCACGCGTCGAGCAGCGCGCGCAGCAGCTCCGCGGCGCGCGCCTGCGGCAGCGGCGCGAGGCCGAGCACCGCGTCGCGCGACACGAGGCGGCCGCGCAGCGGCACGCCGCAGGCGCTCGCGGCGAGCTGGCGCACCCAGGCGTGCAGCAGCTTGTCGGCGCGCGCGGCCTTGTCCTTGCCGCACAGCACGCCCGGCGACAGCTCCAGCCAGACCGGGCCGTCCTCGCCGAGGCGCAGGCCGTCGAGCCAGTCCTCGAGCCGCAGCCCGCCGTGCTCGAAGGCGAGCCGCTCCTTCGGCGCCGGCTCGGCGAAGTCGCGCTGCACCTGCTGCCACTGCCGCACCGCCGGCAGCGCCTGCGCGACCAGCGCCTCGCGCTCGCGCACGCCCAGGCCGCCCATCGGCAGCCGGCCGCAGCGCTCGATGCGCCGCGCGCGCCGCGCGATCTCCTCGTGCAGGCTCTCGCCCGGGCAGCGCTCGGCGTCGTCGAGCAGCTCGCGCATCAGGTCGTAGGCGTCGAGCCCGCTCAGGCCGAAGGGCTCGTCGTCCTCGTGCGGCGCGTCGGCGTCGTCGAACACCACGTCGAGCCGCATGCGGAAGTGGTGGCGCACCGGGTTCCTCAGGAAGTCCGCGAGGCGCGCGAGCGTCAGCGGCACGCGCGGGTCGGGCTCGAAACGCGGCAGCTCGCCGGCCTCGGCTGCGGCCGCGGCCTCGCCGGTCTGGTGCGCGGCGCGCCATTCGCGCGCCCAGGTGGTCAGCCCGCCGTGCTCGAAGTAGCGGCGGCTGAAGGGCTGCAGCGGGTGCTCGGTGGTCTGGCGCTGCGGCAGCTCCGTGCACCAGCCGGCGGCGAGGTAGTCGCGCAGCTGCGACACCAGCACCGAGGGCGGCTGCTCGCTGTTGTCGCGCACGCTGCGGCCGGCCCAGCTGACGTAGAACTGGCGCCGCGCCGACAGCAGCGCCTCCAGCATCAGGTAGCGGTCGTCGTCGCGCCTCGAGCGGTCGCCGGGGCGGCGCTGCCCCGGCAGGCCCATCAGGTCGAAGTCGGCGCGGGTGGTGCGGCGCGGATAGTCGCCGTCGTTCATGCCGAGCAGGCACACCACCTCGAAGGGGATGGCGCGCATCGGCATCAGCGTGCAGAAGGTGACGCCGCCGTCGAGGAAGCGCCGGCGCAGGCTGGGCTCGTCGATGCCCGCCAGCCACGCCTCGCGCAGCACCGCCAGCGGCACCGCCTCGTCGAAGCCGCCGTCCTCGCAGGCGCGCAGCCAGCCCTCGAGCGCGCTGCGCACCGCGCCGAGGCTCAGGCGCTCGCGCTCGTCGGTCGGCGCGAAGAAGTCCTCCAGCAAGGCGCGCGCGCGCGCGGCCCACTCGGCGGGCGTCGCCGGCTGCACCGCGAGCGCGCGCCAGCGCATCAGCGCCTCGACCAGCGCCACCAGCGAGCCGGCCACCGCCGCCTCCAGGCCGCCGACCTCGCCATAGGCCTCGATGCCCTGCCACGAGGCGCCCGCGCCGCTCGCGTAGCCGAGCAGCATGCGGCGCAGCCCGAAGGCCCAGGTGTTCTGCTCGCCGCAGGCGGCCAGCCCCAGGTCGGCACGATGCTCGCGGTGCAGGCCCCAGCGCACGCCAGCGCCGGCCATCCACTGCGACAGGCGCGGCAGTTCGTCCTCGTGCACGCCAAAGCGCGCGGCGACCGCCGGCACGTCGAGCAGGTCGCGGATCTCGGCGAGCCGGCAGCGCTGCTGCGGCAGCCGCAGCAGCCACTCCAGCGCCACCAGCAGCGGCTGGTTGCCGCGCTGCTGCAGGTCGGCGATGTCGAAGGGGATGTGGCGCGGGTCGCTGCGCCCGTACTGGCCGAACACGGCGCGGATCGCCGGCGCGAAGGTGTCGATGTCGGGCACCATCACCACGATGTCGCGCGGCTTCAGCGGCCCCAGCGCCTCGCGGTCCGGCGGGTCGGCCAGCAGCGCGAGCAGCTGGTCGTGCAGCACCTCGACCTCGCGCTGCGCGCTGTGCGCGACGTGGAAGACGATCGAGCGCTCGGCCGCATCCGGCGCCGTGCGCGGATGTTCGGCGAGCGGCATCAGGTCGCGGATCGCGCCCTGCACCTGCGCGAGCAGCGTGCCGCCGGGCTCGGTGTCGAACAGGTCGATGCGCGTCAGCCCGAAGCGCTGGCGCGCGGCCTGCGCGTCGTCGAAGGCGTCGAGCTGGCGCACGAAGTCGCGGCCCTGGCGGCCCCAGGCGGCCAGCAGCGGGTTGGCGTGCGCGTGCATCTCCTCAAGCGACACCGCGGCGAGGTCGCGCTCGCCGCGCTGCTGCTGCCGGCGGCGCTGCGCGCGCAGCAGCTCGCGCCCCTCGATGATGTCGCCCCAGTGGAACTGGCAGGGATTGGGCACCGCGAGCAGCACCTGCGCGTGGCGCGAGAGCGCGTGCAGGCCCTCGAGCATCTGCATCGGCAGCTGCGACATGCCGAACACGACGACGCGCCGCGCCACCGGCTCCGCCGGGGGCGCGCCGGATTCGAGCGCGGCGAGGAAGCGCTGGTGGATGCCCGGGCGCACCGCGAGGCGCTGGGCCTCATCGAGCTCGGCCAGCAGCTCGCGCCACAGCAGCGGCTGCCAGCGCTGGTCCTCGGGGCATTCGGCCGCCTCGCCGTTGCCGCGCGCCAGCAGGTCCTGCCCGGCGGCCCAGGCGCCCAGCCAGTCGGCACGGTGCACCTGGTACTGGTCGTAGAGATCGGCGAGGCGCTGCGCGAGCTGCAGGCGCCGGCCGAGGTCGCCGCCGGCGAGGAAACGCGCCAGCGGCGCGAACTCGGGCCGCTCGAGCAGCTGCGGCAGCAGCCGCATCAGGCGCCAGGTGAGCGGCGTCTCGTCCAGCGGCGACAGCGGCGGCACCGACTCGCGACCGAGCACCTGCCGGTAGCTGCGCCACAGGAAGCGCGCCGGCAGCTCGACGCGCGCGGCGGCGCAGACGCCGTGCGACGCGGCCATCGCCATCTTCAGCCACTCGGCCACGCCGTTGCTCTGCACGAGGATGACCTCGGGCTCCAGGGGCCCGAGCGGCTGGCGGGCGAGCCAGTCGAACACCGCCGCCTTCAGCAGCTCGAGCCGGTTGCCGTGCAGCACCAGCAGTCCCGGCGTGATCTCGGTCGTCGTCATGGGCGCTTCTTGTTCCGGACGGTCGCTCGGCGCAAAAGGGGCGATTGTGGCGCCGCCGGCGCGGATGGCAAGGACCGGGAAGCGCGCGGGTGCGAAATGGGTCGCGCGGTCGGCGTTCCCGTCAGCCGCCGGGGTAGCGCGCCGCGAAGTAGCGGCACTCCGCGCCGTCGTCGCCCGGCGCGATGCGCCAGTCGCCCGCGCCGGCGAGGTCCTCGGCGAGCTCCCGGATCGTCTCGCGCAGCTCCAGCGGCTCGATCCAGCGCGCCGGGATCGCCCCGGCGCCGAGCGCCGCGCCCACGATCTGCCCGGCGATCGAGCCGGTCGAGTCGCTGTCGCCGTCGTGGTTGACCGCCAGCCGCACCGCCCGGGCGAAGGCGTCGTCCGCGCCTGCCGGCAGCTCGCCGAAGGCACAGTAGACCGCGATCGCGAGCGCCTCCTCGGCGACCCAGCCCTCGCCGAGGCGCTCCAGCGCCGCGGGCTGCCCGGGATCGGTGCGCGCGAGCTCGACCGCGCGGTCGAGGAGGGACAGCGTCTCGCCGGCATCCGCCTCGGCCGCGAGCCGGGCCCGTGCCCGCCCGTGCGCGGCCTGCGGCGCCTCGCCCTGCGCCAGCAGCGCGAGCAGCAGCGCCAGATAGCCGGCCGGCAGCTGCCCGCTCGGGTGGCCGTGCGTCAGCGCCGCGAGCTCGCGGCCGAGCCCGAAGGCGCGCTCGTCGAGCCCCTCGCCGCCGAGCGCCGCGCACAGCAGGCCGGCCGGCGCGACGCGCATCACGCCGCCGCAGCCCTTGCTGTCGTTGACGGCCGGCTCGCCCGCGCGCGACTTGCGGCGCAGCGCCTGCAGGCAGGTGAGGCCGGGCGCACGCAGCGCGAACAGCTCGCGCTGCGCCAGCAGCCCGGCCGGCGCCGGCCCGCGGTGCGGCGCCCCGAGCGGCGGCGTCTCGCCCTGCGTCCACAGCCAGCGCTGGTAGGCCCGGTCGGTCTCCGCCGCGAACGCCGGATCGGCCTCGTGCAGCCGGGCGCCCACCCAGGCCCGCAGCAGCCCCTCGGCGGTGAAGAGCGTCATCTGCGTGTCGTCGGTGATCGCGCCGAGCCGGCCGTAGGCGGGCACGAGTTCGCGCAGGCCCTGCGGGCCGAAGCGGCGCAGGATCTCGCTGCGCGGCATGAATTCCACCGGCGCGCTGAAAGCGTCGCCCACCGCGCCGCCGACCAGGCAGCCGAGCTGCCGCCCCAGGCCCGCCAGCGCCTGCAGCCGCGGCTCCATCCAGGCGCGCGCCGGATCGCGCCGCCAGCCCTCGAAGCTTCCGATCTCCATTCCTGCTCCCCTCCCGCGCGGGGCCCCGCCCCGTTTCGATCACAGTGTGCAGTCCCGCCCGCTCATGGCATGAGCCTGGACGCAGGCGCGGCTGCCGCGCCGCCGGCGCCCCCCCCCTGTGCGGGGGATGGGCGACGGGCTCGGGATCGCAAGGCGGGCTGCGGCCTGCGCCCGCGTCCCGCGGGTTCGCCCCGCCCCGCATCGGGCACGGGAAGCGTCACCCGCCTCTTCCCGGGGGAGGACTGCGCCCCGCCTGCGGCCGCCGCGGCGGCAGGAACAGCGTTTGCAACAGGCCGGTTCCTGCGAACCCTGACTCACGGAGGCCCCACCATGAACCCGCTGCTCAGCAAGCTCTCCCCGAACGCGACGAAGCAGATCCGCATGGACCACACCAGCGTGCTGGCCGTGTTCCACAAGTACCACGCCGACTCGCCGGCGAACATCAAGCAGGGCCTCGTGGACCAGGCCTGCATGGCGCTGGAGATCCACGCGCAGCTCGAGGAGGAAATCTTCTACCCGGCGCTGCGTGCAATTTCGACCGACAGCGAGGTGCTGGCCAAGAGCGTCCCCGAGCACGACGAGATGCGCCGGCTGATCGCGCAGCTGCGCAGCATGGAGCCGACCGACCCGGACTACGACCGCACCTTCATGGAGCTGATGCGCGACGTGGTGCACCACGTCGCCGACGAGGAGACGGTGCTGCTGCCGGCCGCCGAGAAGCTGCTGGCCGACCAGCTCGACGACATCGGCGCCAGGATGACCGAGCGCCGCATGGAGATCGGCGGCCCGCGCATGGGCGAGTTCGCCTCGAACGTGGTGCGCGGCATGCCGGCCAGCACGATGCTGATGACCGCCGGCGGCCTCATCGCCAGCGGCTACCTGCTCAAGCGCGCCTTCGAGCGCCGCAGCTGAGCCTGCAGCGCTTGCCGGCCGTGCCGGCGCTCTTGCCGTAAAACCGGCGGCCCGGCTGCCGGCGCCGCCCTCCCCGGGGCCCGGAGGACCCGCCCCGAGCGGGCGCCGCGGCGGGACCGGGGAGCGCAGGCGGCCTGTGGGCCGCGCTCACGCGGGCTGATCGGCCCCGGGAGTGCGGGGAGGCTCCTTGCCGCCGGACGGCGGCGCGGACGGCGGCACGATCGCCAGGTCGATCGTCGCGCCGGGGTCCTCCTCCCCGGCGATCGACTCGGTGGCCATGTCCACCGGCGCCGGCCGGTGGGAGGGATCGGCGCCGGGCTGCTCGTCGGCGCCGCCACCGCTCGGTTGCGCAGGCTGGTTCATCGTTGCTCCTTCGGGTGAGATCGGGAGAGCGGCAAGCCCGGTGCCCGCAGGCGCGGATCGCCGGCCTCGCCCACCACGCTGCCGCCCTCGCCCGAGATCTTCACCGCCCCCCTCGCCGATGGACGGACCTGCTGGCGCTCCTCGGCGCTCGCCCTGGGCTGCCCGCGGCGTCGGAACGCGTCCTCCTCCTTCACCGCGACATCGCGCATCGCGGCCTCGTGGCTTGCGAGCACCTGCGACCTTCGAGCGGCGTGGCGAGCGGCGGTGCCGATGCGCAGGCCGCCGCAATGCGCCATGCCGGACGGCCGGTCGCCGGCGCGTCCCACCGGCTTGGCGTTGATCACGCGCGTCGGGCTCAGCCGCAGGGCGATGAACGGCACGAGGACCAGCGGCCCACGCGCCGGGTGCCGAGCGCCATTTCAGGAAGTCTCGTCGCCGGCTTTCAGGCCCGGATTCTGTCCTTGGCGGCGGGCGGCACGCCGAAGCCGCCGCGCATCACGCAGTTGTCCGGATAAAGGCGTGCCGGGAAACCGGTCGTCGCACGAGCGACCGTATTCGCGGCAGTTCCGCGCGAGATGCGGCCCGCCCCAGGAAACGGCCCCTGCGCGGTCTCCTGGCTGCACTGGCCTATAAACTCCGCCTGCCGCCGCCTGTAACAATCCGTGAGGGCCGAAGTCGCCGACCGGTTATGCCTGGCTCGCGGCGGCTTATCGAATGCAAGGTTCTTCCACCGCCTCTCAACGGCACCGTCATGGGGTGGCGCGCAGGGCATAAAAGCCCCCGAAGGATGCCCTGCCCCCTGCGAAAGCGAACAAGAAGACATGGCTCTTTTCCCGCAAGGCCTCACGAACATCGATCGCCGCTGCAACGCCGGTGAGCGCAAGGTGCTGCACCAGCTCAAGCGCTGCCTGGAGGACGACTACCTGGTGTGGCACGACGTGCCGGTCGGCCCCCGGGCGCGCCAGCCCGACTTCGTGATCCTCTCGCCGCGCTGGGGCGTGCTGCTGCTGGAGGTGAAGGACTGGCGACTGTCCACCCTCGGCACCGCCAACCGCGACAGCGTCGAGCTGCAGACACCGCGCGGCGTGGTGACGGCGGCGCACCCGCTGCGCCAGGCGCGCGACTACGCGCTCGAACTGGCCGACGTGCTGCGCAACGACCCGGCGCTGACCCACGCCAAGGGCCTCTTCCGCGGCAAGTTGCTGCTGCCCTGGGGCTACGGCGCAGTGCTGTCCAACATCAAGCGCGCCGACACGGCAAGGAGCAGCGACTTCTTCGAGGTGTTCCCCGAGCACAAGACGCTGCTGCACGACGATCTCGATGAGGGGCGCTCCCCCGAGGAGTTCCTGCGGCGGCTGTGGGGCATGGCCGAGCTGACCTATCCGCACACGCTGACGCTGCCCCAGCGCGACCGGGTGCGCTGGCACCTGTTCCCCGAGGTGCGCGTGCAGGCGGTGCAGGGCGCGCTGGACCCGCCCGAACCCGGACAAGAGGGACAAGCCCCCCTGCTGCCCGACCTGCTGCAGGTGATGGATCTGCAGCAGGAGCAGATCGCCCGCACCCTCGGCGAGGGCCACCGCGTGATCCACGGCGCCGCCGGCTCGGGCAAGACGATGATCCTCGTCTTCCGTGCCCAGCATCTCGCGCAGGCCGCGCGGCCCGAGCAGCCGGCGCTGGTGCTCTGCTACAACCGCGCGCTCGCGCTGCGCATCGAGGCCCTGCTGCGCGAGCGCGGCGTGCGCGAGCAGCAGGTGCAGGTCCGGACCTTCCACGCTTGGTGCGAGGACCTGGTGCGCAGCTACCGCATCGATGTGCCGGTACGGCGCGACGACCCGGGCTACTACGACGCGCTGGCGCAGGCCGTCACCCGGGCGGTGGAGACCGGCCGCGTGCCGGGCGGGCAGTACCTCGCGCTGCTGGTGGACGAGGCGCACGACTTCGAGGACGCCTGGCTGCGCGTGGCCGCGCAGATGGTCAGCCCCGCGACCAACTCGCTGCTGGTGCTCTACGACGACGCGCAGTCGATCTACCAGAAGAAGCGCCGCCGCTTCAACTTCAAGAGCGTCGGCATCGAGGCGCAGGGCCGCACCAGCATCCTCAAGCTCAACTACCGCAACACGGCCGAGATCCTGGCGCTGGCGATGCACTGTGCCTCGGGACTGCTGGAGCAGCCGGGCGGCATGCCGGCTGTCGCAGCCAACGACGGTGCGGTGGAAACGGTGCTGCCCGCCAGCGCCGGCCGGCGCGGGCCGCTGCCGGTGCTGCTGCAGGCCCGCTCCGAAGGGGAAGAGGCGCAGCTCGTCGCCGAGCGTATCGCGCAACTGCTCGAAGAAGGCTGCCCGGCTTCCGGGATCGCGGTGCTGGCGCGCTTCTGGAAGCAGATGGACGAGATCGAGGCGGCGTTGTCCCAGCGCGGCATTCCGGTGCAGCGCCTGGCATCGCTGCGTCGCGGCGGCTGGCGCACGGATTGCGTCAAGCTCGTCACCCTGCACAGCTCCAAGGGGCTGGAGTTCCCCCACGTCTTCATCGCGGGCCTGCAGGCGCTGCCGTACCGCAACGAGCCGCTTGAAGAGGAAATACGGCTGCTCTATGTCGGCATGACGCGCGCCACGCAAACGCTGGTGCTCTCGGCCACTCGCCGCTCGGTGATCGTGGACCGGGTGCGAAGCTCGCTCGACGTGGTGGCACAGCAATTCCGCGCCGCGTGAGGCTCCCCATTCGTGGGCAGTCATTCGGCCCTTGCTTCCCGAATCTCACTTCAGGTGTGCAGCAGGCAGCGATCTTGTCCGGCTACGTACGGACAAGAAAAAAGCTCTAGAGCGTTGATTCTCTAGAGCTTTTTGGTCTTTCGCGGTCCTTGACGGACCCTTGTTTGGTGGAGCCGGCGGGAATTGAACCCGCGTCCGCAAGCCATCACCGGGCAGTTCTACATGCGTAGCCGTCTGTTTTGGATCTCGCCATCCCCGTCGCGCAGCGGCACGCTACGGAGACAGCCAGTCACTTGATCTCGCTCTGGGTCGAGTGACCCGGCTCAGAGCCAGCCGATGTGAATGACCTCACCGTCCTTGCGGACCCGGCCCATCGGCCTGCCGGTGTGAGGCTCACCGGTGTTAAGCGGCGAGTGCGTACGTTTCGTCGTTCGCAGTTACTTTGTTTCCAGACAGATTTACGAGCGAACTGGAGTGCTCGGCATGCCCTACCTCGATTCCGCACCCACGTCGAAACCAGGTCGGCCCCTGAACACGATAGTTTAAGCCAGATCCAGCCATTTCAAGAGCCCGACCGGATCGCCAACGAGGATATCGGCCCCCCAGCGCTCGATCGGCTCACCCTGGCCCAGGTAGCCCCAGCGCACCGCGACGGTACGCATGCCGGCCGCCCGTCCGGCCTGCACGTCGCGCAGGTCGTCGCCGACATAGATGCAAGCCTCGGGCGCGACTTCAAGCCGGCGCGCGGCCTCCAGCAGCGGCGCGGGATGCGGCTTGGCATGCGGCGTCGTGTCGCCGCAGACCAATGCCCCTGGGTGCGCGAGCCCGGTGCGTTCGACGACCGGCAGCGCGAAACGCTCCGCCTTGTTCGTCACCACGCCCCAGCGCAGCCCGGCCGCCTCGAGCGCCCCGAGCACCTCGGCGATGCCGGGAAAGACCACGGTCCGGCCCGACAGGTCCGACTCGTACTCGTCGAAGAACTCCTCGCGCATCGCGGCGAACTCGGCCTCCTCGGGCGTGATGCCGAAGGCGATCGCCAGCATGCCGCGGGCGCCGGCACCGACCATCGGCCGGAAGCTCTCGAGCGGCAGCACGTCGAGGCCGCGGCGCAGTCGCATGCGGTTGGCCGCGGCGGCGAGGTCCGGCGCACTGTCGATCAGGGTGCCGTCGAGATCGAACAGCACCGCCCTCACGGTCGCCGCGCTCATGCGGGCCTGCGGCAGGCGAGCAGGTAGTTGACGCTCGTGTCGCCCGAGAGCCAGTAGCGCTGCGTCAGCGGGTTGTACTCCATGCCACGGGTCTGCACCAGGTCGAGCCCGGCGGCGCGGCACCACTGCGCCAGCTCGCTCGGCCGGATGAAGCGCGCGTACTCGTGCGTGCCGCGCGGCAGCAGCTTGAGCACGTACTCCGCGCCGACGATCGCGAACAGGAAGGACTTCGGGTTGCGGTTGATGGTCGAGAAGAAGACCCAGCCGCCCGGCTTCAGCAGCCGCGTGCAGGCCGCGACCACGGAGGAGGGATCGGGCACGTGCTCCATCATCTCCATGCAGGTGACGACATCGAAGGACCCGGGCTGCTCGGCTGCGAGCGCCTCGACCGCGACCTCGCGGTAGTCGATGTTCGGCGTGCCGGCCTCGAGCGCATGCAGCTGCGCGACCTTCAGCGCCCGCGACGCGAGGTCGATGCCGAGCACGTCGGCGCCGCGCCGCGCCATCGAGTCGCTCAGGATGCCGCCGCCGCAGCCGACATCGAGCACGCGCTTGCCCTGGAGGCCGGCGAGCCGGTCGATCCAGTCAAGGCGCAAGGGGTTGATCTGATGCAGCGGCTTGAATTCGCTGTCCGGGTCCCACCAGCGGTGGGCCAGTTCACTGAACTTCGAGAGTTCCTGCGGGTCGGCGTTGATCATGCGCGGATTGTGCCCAATTGCCCTGGCCGCCGTGCGCCGCGGGCCGGCGCGAGCGGCAACAAAAAACCCCGCCGAAGCGGGGTTCCAAAAGCGGCGCTACAGCGATCAGCGGTTGCGGGTGCCGACCACTTCCACTTCCACGCGACGGTTCTTCGCGCGGCCTTCGGAGGTGCGGTTGTCGGCGATCGGCTGCTTCTCGCCCTTGCCTTCGGTGTAGACGCGGTTGCGCTCGACGCCCTTGCTCACCAGATAGGCCTTGACGGCTTCGGCGCGGCGCACCGACAGCTTCTGGTTGTAGGCATCGGTGCCGACCGAGTCGGTGTGGCCGACGGCGATCACGACCTCGAGGTTCAGGCCGCTCATCTTGCTGACCAGCTCGTCGAGCTTCGCACGGCCCTCGGGCTTGAGCACGGCCTTGTCGAAGTCGAAGAAGGTGTCGGCGGCGAAGGTGACCTTCTCGCTCACCGGAGCGGCCGGCACGACCACCGGAGCGGGCGCAGGCGCGGGCGCCGGGGCGACCGGGGCCGGAGCCGGGGCCTGCTGGACCGGGACCGGGGCCGGCGCGGGCGGCTTCAGCGCGCCGTCGCAGGACGGCTCGGCCGTGGCCGGCGTCCAGGTGCCGCTGCGCCAGCACAGCTCGTTCGTGCCGTTCTTCCAGACGGTACCGGTCGAGTTGGTCCAGTTGTCCACCGACTTCGCTTGAGCGAAAACACCCGTGGCGGAGGCAGCAAGCGCGGCCGAGGCAAACAGCGCCGCCACTTTGTTCAGATTGTTCATGGTTCTCCTCAGAAGAAAAGCCGCAGACAGGTCTGCGAAGCGTCCAGTGAAAAAAGCTGGGGAAACACGGAAAATTGCATAGCAACGCGTGTTCCCATGCATGCAATCGATTGTGCCATAGGGTCTTTGTCGGGCAAGGAATTGCCAGCAGGCCTGCTGCGCCCCGGCCATGCTGTTGCCATGAAACAACATCTGTACCGAATTAGAATGTCGGATTCTTCGCGCGACGCCGCCATCGGCTCGGGCCCGCACGCCACTTTGCGTGCCAAGACAGGGATTGCATGACTCAGTTCGCCAAGGAAACCCTCCCGATCAGCCTCGAGGAGGAGATGCGCCGGTCCTATCTGGACTACGCGATGAGCGTGATCGTCGGACGGGCGCTGCCCGACGCACGCGACGGCTTGAAGCCGGTGCACCGCCGCGTCCTCTACGCGATGCACGAACTCAACAACGACTGGAACCGCCCGTACAAGAAGTCGGCGCGTATCGTCGGCGACGTGATCGGTAAATATCACCCGCACGGCGACAGCGCGGTTTACGACACGATCGTGCGCATGGCCCAGGACTTCTCGCTGCGCCACATGCTCGTGGACGGCCAGGGCAACTTCGGCTCGGTCGACGGCGACAACGCCGCGGCGATGCGCTACACCGAGATCCGCCTGGCCAAGATCGCGCACGAGATGCTGGCCGACATCGACAAGGAGACGGTCGACTTCGGGCCCAACTACGACGGCTCCGAGCGCGAGCCGCTGGTGCTGCCGACGCGGCTGCCGAACCTGCTCGTCAACGGCTCGGCCGGCATCGCGGTGGGCATGGCCACCAACATCCCGCCGCACAACCTCAACGAGGTGGTCGACGCCTGCCTGCACCTGCTGAAGAACCCGCAGGCGACGATCGACGAGCTGATGGAGATCGTGCCGGCGCCGGACTTCCCGACCGCCGGCATCATCTACGGCCTCTCGGGCGTGCGCGACGGCTACCGCACCGGCCGCGGCCGCGTCGTGATGCGCGCGAAGTGCCACTTCGAGGACCTCGAGCGCGGCCAGCGCCAGGCGATCGTCGTCGACGAGATCCCCTACCAGGTCAACAAGAAGAACCTGCTCGAGCGCATCGCCGAGCTGGTGCAGGAAAAGAAGATCGAGGGCATCAGCCACATCCAGGACGAGTCCGACAAGTCCGGCATGCGGGTGGTGATCGAGTTGAAGCGCGGCGAGGTGCCGGAGGTCGTGCTCAACAACCTCTACAAGCAGACGCAGCTGCAGGACACCTTCGGCATCAACATGGTGGCGCTGATCGACGGCCAGCCGCGCCTGTGCAACCTCAAGCAGCTGCTCGACATCTTCCTCGAGCACCGCCGCGAGGTCGTGACGCGGCGCACGGTGTACGAATTGCGCAAGGCGCGCGAGCGCGGCCACGTGCTCGAAGGCCTGGCGGTGGCGCTGGCCAACATCGACGACTTCATCGCGATCATCCGCAATGCGCCCACGCCCCCGGTGGCGCGCCAGGAGCTGATGAACCGCTCCTGGGACTCGTCGCTGGTGCGCGAGATGCTGGCGCGCGCGGCCGGCGACGCGTCGGAGGGCAGCAAGGCCTTCCGTCCCGCGAACCTGCCCGCGCACTACGGCCTGCAGCCCGACGGCCTGTACCGGCTGTCGGACGACCAGGCCGGCGAGATCCTGCAGATGCGCCTGCAGCGCCTGACGGGCCTGGAGCAGGACAAGATCATCGGCGAGTACCGCGACGTGATGGCGCAGATCGCCGACCTGCTCGACATCCTGGCCCGTCCCGAGCGCGTCACGACGATCATCAGCGAGGAGCTGAGCTCGGTGCGCCAGGAGTTCGGCCAGACCAAGGTTGGCGCGCGCCGCAGCGTGATCGAGCACAACGCGCAGGAGCTCGACACCGAGGACCTGATCACGCCGACCGACATGGTCGTCACGCTCAGCCACACCGGCTACATCAAGAGCCAGCCGCTGGCCGAGTACCGTGCGCAGCGTCGCGGCGGCCGCGGCAAGCAGGCGACGGCGACCAAGGAAGACGACTGGATCGACCAGCTCTTCATCGCCAACACGCACGACTTCATCCTCTGCTTCAGCAACCGCGGCCGTGTCTACTGGCTCAAGGTCTGGGAGGTGCCGCAGGGCTCGCGCAACAGCCGCGGCCGCCCGATCGTGAACATGTTCCCGCTGCAGCAGGGCGAGAAGATCAACGTCGTGCTGCCGCTGACGGGCGAGTTCCGCAGCTTCCCCGAGGACCACTACGTCTTCATGGCCACGGCCAAGGGCACGGTCAAGAAGACGCCGCTGGAAGAGTTCAGCAACCCCCGCAAGGCCGGCATCATCGCCGTCACGCTCGACGAGGGCGACTACCTGATCGGCGCGGCGCTGACCGACGGCAAGCACGACGTGATGCTGTTTTCCGACGGCGGCAAGGCGGTGCGCTTCCCGGAGGACGATCTGCGCCCCATGGGCCGCGCCGCGCGCGGCAACCGGGGCATGAACCTGGAGCCCGGGCAGAGCGTGATCGCGATGCTGGTGGCCGAGGACGAGTCGCAGAGCGTGCTGACCGCCACCGAGAACGGCTACGGCAAGCGCACGCCGATCACCGAGTACACCCGCCACGGCCGCGGCACCAAGGGCATGATCGCGATCCAGCAGAGCGAGCGCAACGGCAAGGTCGTGGCCGCCACGCTGGTGCGCGAGTCCGACGAGATCATGCTGATCACCGACCGGGGCGTGCTGGTGCGCACCCGCGTGTCCGAGATCCGCGAGATGGGCCGCGCAACCCAGGGCGTGACGCTGATCGCGCTTGACGACGGCTCGCAGCTCAGCGGCCTGCAGCGCATCGTCGAGAACGATGCGGCGGAAGCTGCCGGAGCAGTCCCCGATGAGTCCGAGCCGCCCACGGCCGCCTGAGGCGGCGCGCCGCGCGCCGCCCTCCTGGCGGGCCGGCGCCCTCGCCGGACTGCTGGCCGCGGCCGGCCCGGTCCACGGCCGCCCGCCGGCCGCGGCCGACGCCGAGCGCCGGGCCGCGGTGGACCGCCAAGCGGCTCGCGTGCCCGTGGACCGAATGAGCTCCTCCCCCTTCCCGACGACCCACCGGAACTCCCGATGAACCGCCCCTACAACTTTTCCGCCGGCCCGGCAGCGCTGCCGCAGCCGGTGCTGGAGCGCGCCGCCGCCGAGATGCTCGACTGGCATGGCAGCGGCATGAGCGTGATGGAGATGAGCCATCGCGGCAAGGAATTCGGCGCGATCATCGCGCAGGCCGAGGCCGACCTGCGCGAGCTGCTCGCGGTGCCGCCGCAGTTCAGGATCCTGTTCATGCAGGGCGGAGGGATAGCCGAGAACGCCATCGTGCCGCTGAACCTGTCGCGCGGCGCGCGCGCCGACTACCTCGTCACCGGCGCCTGGTCACAGAAGTCGCTGAAGGAGGCGCGCCGCTACTGCGAGGCGCAGCTCGTCGCGAGCAACGAGACCGACGGCCACACCCGCATCCCGGCGCCCGCCGAATGGAAGCTCGGCGCGGACGCGAGCTACCTGCACCTCTGCACCAACGAGACCATCCACGGCGTCGAGTTCCAGGAGCTGCCCGACCTCGAGGCGCTCGGCTCGAACGCTCCGCTCGTGATCGACTGCTCGTCGAACATCCTGTCGCGCCCGATCGACTGGAGCCGCGTCGGCCTCGCCTACGGCGGCGCGCAGAAGAACATCGGCCCCGCGGGCCTGACGCTCGTGTTCGTGCGCGAGGACCTGCTCGGCCGCGCGCTGCCGATCTGCCCCTCGGCCTTCGACTACAAGACGGTGGCAGACAACGGCTCGATGTACAACACGCCGCCCACCTACGCGATCTACATCGCCGGCCTCGTGTTCCAGTGGCTCAAGGACCAGGGCGGCATCGCCGCGATCGAGCGCCGCAACGTCGAGAAGGCGGAGCTGCTCTACGACTTCATCGACGGCTCGGGCTGGTACGCCAACAAGGTCGAGCCCTCGTGCCGCTCGCGCATGAACGTGCCCTTCTTCCTGCCCGACGACCGGCTCAACGAGGACTTCCTCGCCGGCGCGAAGGCGCGCGGCCTGCTGCAGCTCAAGGGGCACAAGAGCGTCGGCGGCATGCGCGCGAGCATCTACAACGCGATGCCGACCGAGGGCGTGCGGGCGCTGGTGGACTACATGCGAGAATTTGCGACCCGCCATGGCTGATACCCCCAACACCCCGCCCCCCGAACTGCTCGAGCTGCGCAACCAGATCGACGGCGTCGACCGCGAGCTGCTCGCGCTGCTCAACCGCCGCGCCGCGCTCGCGCAGGCCGTCGGCGAGATCAAGAAGAAGGAAGGCTCGGTGGTGTTCCGCCCCGAGCGCGAGGCGCAGGTGATCGACGGCCTCAAGGCCTTCAACCGCGGCCCGCTGAGGTCCGAGTCGGTCGCGCCGATCTGGCGCGAGATCATGTCGGCCTGCCGCTCGCTCGAGACGCCCACGCGCGTCGCCTACCTCGGCCCGGCCGGCACCTTCAGCGAGCTCGCCGCGCTCGGCTACTTCGGCGCCTCGATCGTGCGCGTGCCCTGCGCGAGCATCGACGAGGTGTTCCGCACCACGGCCGCCGGCGCCGCCGATTTCGGCGTCGTGCCGGTCGAGAACTCGACCGAGGGCGTGGTCGCGCGCTCGCTCGACCTGTTCCTGACCGAGCCGCTGTTCATCATCGGCGAGACCAGCCTCTTCGTGCGCCACAACCTGCTGCGCCGCGAGAACTCGCTCGACGCCATCGAGGCGGTCTGCGCGCATCCGCAGGCGCTCGCGCAGTGCCACGGCTGGCTCAGCAACCACCTGCCGCAGGTCGAGCGCCGCCCGGTGTCGAGCAACGCCGAGGGCGCGCGGCTCGCCGCCGAGAACCCGAAGCTCGCCGGCATCGCCAGCGAGCGTGCGGCGAGCGAGTACGGGCTGCACGTGGTCGCGCCCGCGATCCAGGACGACCCGCACAACCGCACGCGCTTCGCGATCGTCACGCACCCCGACCGCCACCCGCGGCCGCAGGCCTCCGGCCACGACTGCACCAGCCTCGTGGTGTCGGTGGTCAACCGGCCCGGCGCGGTGCACGACATGCTCGTGCCGCTCAAGCAGAACGGCGTGTCGATGTCCCGCTTCGAGTCGCGCCCGGCGCGCTCGGGCCAGTGGGAGTACTTCTTCTACATCGACATCCAGGGCCACCCGGACCAGCCGGCGGTCGCCCGGGCGCTGCAGGAACTGCGCGCCGCGTGCGCCTTCTTCAAGGTGCTCGGCACCTATCCCATCGACGTGCACTGAAGCCGTCGTCGTCCCGCGCAGCGCAGGTAAAGCAGTGGCGTCCATGTTCAATCAACTCGGCGTGATCGGGTGCGGCCTGATGGGCGGCTCCTTCGCGCTCGCCCTCAAGCGCGCGGGCCTCGTCAAGCGCGTCGTCGGCTACAGCAAGTCCCCCTCGACCACCGAGCGCGCCAAGCGGCTCGGCGTGATCGACATCGCCGCCGAATCGGCGCTGCTGGCGGTCTCCGGCTCGGACATCGTGCTGATCTCGGTTCCCGTGGCCGCCAGCGAAGCCACCTTCCGCGCCATCCGCCACCTGGTGGAGCCGGGCGTGCTGTTCATGGACGTGGGCTCGACCAAGCGCGACGTCGTCGAGGCGGCGCGCCGCACGCTGCGCGAGCGCGTCAGCAGCTTCGTGCCGGCGCACCCGATCGCGGGCAAGGAGGTCTCCGGCGTCGAGCACTCGGACGCGACGCTGTACGCCGGCCGCCAGGTCATCCTGACGCCGCTGCCGCAGACCGACGCGGCGATGGTGCAGAAGGCCAGCGACGTGTGGTCGGCGCTGGGCGCCCAGGTGCTCAGGATGAGCCCCGACAACCACGACGCGGCCTTCGCCGCAGTGAGCCACCTGCCGCACCTGCTGGCCTACGCCTACTTCAACGCGATCCACGGCCAGCCCGCCGGCGCCGACTTCCTGTCGCTCGCCGGCCCCGGCTTCCGCGACTTCACGCGCATCGCCGCGAGCGACCCGAGCATCTGGCGCGACATCCTGCTGGCCAACCGCGAGGAGGTGCTCAAGCAGGCGAGCCGCTTCCGCCACACGCTCGAGGCCCTGGAGCACGCGATGAAGCTCGGCAACGGCGACGCGCTGGAGGAGCTGATCCGCAACGCCTCGCAGGCCCGCTCGCACTGGCAGATGAACACCCGCAAACCGGCCTCCGGCCGCTGAGCCGCGCGGGTCCCGCACGCCCGCGCCGCCGCCCCCTCTTCCCGCCGCCATGTACACCACCGAGTTCCTCGACCTGCCGCCGCTGCGCGCGGCGGCCGGCACCGTCCGCCTGCCGGGCTCCAAGAGCATTTCCAACCGCGTGCTGCTGCTCGCCGGCCTGTCCGCCGGCACCACGCGCATCCACGACCTGCTCGACTCCGACGACACGCGGGTGATGCTCGACGCGCTGCGCGAGCTCGGCTGCGCGATCGAGTCCGAGGGCGGCGTGCTCAACGTCACCGGCCTCGGCGGCAGCCTGCGCAAGCGGCAGGCCAGGCTCTTCCTCGGCAACGCCGGCACCGCGATGCGCCCGCTCACCGCGGCGCTGGCGGTGCTCGCGGCGATGCAGGGCGGCGAGTTCGAGCTCTCGGGCGTGCCCCGCATGCACGAGCGCCCGATCGGCGACCTGGTGGACGCACTGCGCCAGCTCGGCTGCGGCGTCGATTACCTCGGCCAGGACGGCTACCCGCCGCTGCGGGTGCGCGACGGCGCGCTGCGCCTGGGGGGCCCGATCCGCGTGCGCGGCGACGTGTCGAGCCAGTTCCTGACCGCGCTGCTGCTCGCGCTGCCGCTGGCAAGCGAGCTCGGCGCGATCGACATCGAGGTCGAGGGCGAGCTGATCTCCAAGCCCTACATCGAGATCACACTGAACCTGCTGGCGCGCTTCGGCATCGCGGTCGGGCGCGAGGGCTGGAGCCGCTTCACCATTCCCCGGGGCAGCAGCTACCGCACGCCCGGCGACATCCATGTCGAGGCCGACGCCTCCTCCGCCTCCTACTTCGTCGCGCTCGGCGCGATCGCCGCCGCCGGCGCGCCGGTGCGCATCGAGGGCGTCGGCGCGGACTCGATCCAGGGCGACATCCGCTTCGTCGAGGCCGCCGAGGCGATGGGCGCGCAGGTCGCGCGCGGCGCCAACTGGCTCGAGATCCGCCGCGGCGCCTGGCCGCTGAAGGCGATCGACCTCGACTGCAACCACATCCCCGACGCGGCGATGACGCTGGCGGTGATGGCGCTCTATGCCGAGGGCGGCACGACGCTGCGCAACATCGCGAGCTGGCGCGTCAAGGAGACCGACCGCATCGCCGCGATGGCGGCCGAGCTGCGCAAGCTCGGCGCGACGGTCGAGGAAGGCACCGACTTCATCCGCATCGAGCCGCCGGCACAGTGGCGGCCCGCCGCGATCCGCACCTACGACGACCACCGCATCGCGATGTGCTTCTCGCTCGCGGCCTTCAACCCGCTCGCGCCCACGGGCAGCGACACGGGCGTGCCGCTGCGCATCCTCGACCCGAAGTGCGTCGGCAAGACCTTCCCCGACTACTTCGAGACGCTGTTCTCGGTCGCGCGCACGCGCACCGAGGACATCCCGGTGCTGACGATCGACGGGCCGACCGCCTCCGGCAAGGGCACGCTCGCCGACGTGGTGGCCGACGCGCTCGGCTACCACCTGCTCGACTCGGGCGCGATCTACCGTGCCACCGCGCTGTCGGCGATGCGCGCGGGCGTCGCCCCGGACGACGAGGCCGGCCTCGCGCAGCTCGCCGCGGTGCTGCCGCTCGCCTTCGAGCCCGGCCACCGCATCCTGCTCGACGGCGAGGAGGTCACCGAGCAGCTGCGCCGCGAGGACGTCGGCGCGCTCGCGTCGCGCATCTCCGTCTTCCCGCGCGTGAGAGAGGCGCTGCGCGAGCGCCAGCTCGCCTTCCGCCAGCTGCCGGGACTGGTCGCCGACGGCCGCGACATGGGCACCGTGATCTTTCCCCAGGCCGAGCTCAAGGTCTTTCTCACGGCGAGCGCCGCGACGCGCGCCGAGCGGCGGCACCGCCAATTGATTTCGCGCGGTTTGTCGTCTAATATGGACGATCTTCGGCGTGAACTCGAAGCGCGCGACGCGCGGGACCAGTCCCGCAGCACCGCTCCCTTGAAGCCCGCGGAAGATGCGCTGCTGCTGGACAACTCCGCCCTCACGATCGAGGCTTCGATGCACGAGGTGCTGAAGTGGTGGGAGCAGCGCAGGCCGTTTCGCTGAAGGCGGGGCGGCCGTCGCCGTCGGGCTCCTGGCCCGGCGGTGCAGTGAAGCCCGGCTCGCCCCCTCCAGTGCCGCAAAGCGCACGCCGGCGGGCCGGATCGACAAACCAACCGCAACGCGAGTTGCAATCCAACCGGCCAGCGGACGCTGGCACCTAGGAATCTCAATGTCTGAAAACCAAACGGCCGCCGGCGGCATGGAATCCTTTGCCGCCCTCTTCGAGGAATCGCTGCAGAGCGCGGAGATGCGTTCCGGTGAAGTGATCACGGCCGAAGTGGTCCGCGTGGAACACAGCTTCGTCGTGGTCAATGCCGGCCTGAAGTCCGAAGCCTACATCCCCATCGAGGAATTCCGCAACGACCAGGGCGAACTCGAAGTCCAGGTCGGCGACTTCGTCTCGGTGGCGATCGACTCGATCGAGAACGGCTACGGCGACACCATCCTGTCGCGCGACAAGGCCAAGCGCCTGGCCTCGTGGCTGTCGCTCGAGCGCGCGCTCGAGTCCGGCGACTTCGTCACCGGCACCGTGTCCGGCAAGGTCAAGGGCGGCCTGACGGTGCTCGTCAACGGCATCCGCGCCTTCCTGCCCGGCTCGCTGATCGACACCCGTCCGATCAAGGACATGAGCCCGTACGAAGGCAAGACGCTCGAGTTCAAGGTCATCAAGCTCGACCGCAAGCGCAACAACGTGGTGCTGAGCCGCCGCGCCGTCGTCGAAGCCTCGATGGGCGAAGAGCGCGCCAAGCTGCTCGAGACCCTGACCGAAGGCGCGATCGTGCACGGCGTGGTCAAGAACATCACCGAGTACGGCGCGTTCGTGGACCTCGGCGGCATCGACGGCCTGCTGCACATCACCGACATGGCATGGCGCCGTGTCCGCCACCCGAGCGAAGTCGTTCAGGTCGGCCAGGAACTGACCGCCAAGGTCCTGAAGTTCGACGCCGAGAAGAACCGCGTCTCGCTGGGCCTGAAGCAGATGGGCGACGATCCGTGGGTCGGCGTCTCGCGCCGCTACCCGAACGGCACCCGCCTGTTCGGCAAGGTCACCAACATCGCCGACTACGGCGCGTTCGTCGAGATCGAGCCGGGCATCGAAGGCCTGGTGCACGTCTCCGAGATGGACTGGACCAACAAGAACGTCGCTCCCTCCAAGGTCGTGTCCCTGGGCGAGGAAGTCGAGGTCATGGTGCTCGAGATCGACGAGGACAAGCGTCGCATCTCCCTGGGCATGAAGCAGTGCAAGCCGAACCCGTGGGACGAGTTCGGCCAGAACTTCAAGCGCGGCGACCGCGTCAAGGGCCCCGTCAAGTCGATCACCGACTTCGGCGTGTTCGTGGGCCTGGCTGCCGGCATCGACGGCCTGGTGCACCTGTCCGACCTGTCGTGGAACGAGCCGGGCGAAGCCGCGGTGCGCAACTACAAGAAGGGCCAGGAAGTCGAAGCGATCGTGCTGGCCATCGACGTCGAGCGCGAGCGCATCTCCCTCGGCATCAAGCAGCTCGACGCGGACCCGTTCGGCAACTTCACCGCGGTCAATGACCGTGGCACGGTCGTCACCGGCACCGTCAAGTCGGTCGACCCGCGCGGCGCCGAAGTGCAGCTGGCCGACGACGTGATCGGCTACCTGCGCGCCTCGGAAATCTCCCGCGACCGCGTGGAAGACGCCCGCAACGTGCTGAAGGAAGGCGACCAGGTCACGGCGCTGATCATCAACGTGGATCGCAAGACCCGCAACGTGCAGCTGTCGATCAAGGCCAAGGACAACGCCGAGCAGCAGGAAGCGCTGCAGCGCCTGTCCGCCGACCGCGAGACCGCCGGCACCACCAGCCTGGGCGCGCTGCTCAAGGCCAAGCTGGGCGGCCAGGACAACGGCTGATCCCCACCCCCTTGCCCGGGCCTGATCCCTGATCTCGCCCGGGCTCCGCAGTCTCTTCCGGGGGGCTGCGATGAAGCGGCAGGACATGCCGCCGCTTCATCCCAACCCCTCGATCGCCTCGAATCCGCCGCCGCCTTCATGACCCGATCCGACCTCGTCAACGAACTGGCCGCCCGCTTCGGCCAGCTCACGCACCGCGACACCGAGTTCGCCGTGAAGACCATGCTCGACGCGATGTCCGACGCACTGGGACGAGGCCACCGCATCGAGATCCGCGGCTTCGGCAGCTTCTCGATCAACCGGCGCCCGCCGCGCATGGGCCGCAACCCGCGCTCGGGCGAGCAGGTCGTGATCCCCGAGAAACTGGTGCCGCACTTCAAGCCCGGCAAGGCGCTGCGCGAGGCGGTCGATGCGCGCACGCCACCCGATGCGGCGGAAGCCGCCGCCGCTGGCGACAAGAGCGGCGCTGCCTGAGCCCCGCGCTGCGACACCCCCTGCCCGGCGTCCCCCCGGCCGGGCGGGCCTCCCCCGGGATCCGCACCGGCAGGCGTGCAACGCGCCCGCTAGAATCGCCGCGGGAGTTGCGATGCAAGCACTGATGTGGCTCTTCCGGGCCGCCGTTTTCTTCATACTGTTCGCGTTCGCGCTGAACAACCAGCACGAGGCCACGCTGAAGTGGTTCTTCGGCTACGAGTCGCGCGCGCCGATGGTCTTCATCGTGCTGGCGGTGTTCGCCGTCGGCGCGGCCTTCGGTGCGCTGGCGATGCTGCCGAGCTGGTGGCGCCAGCGCCGCGTCGCGCGCAGCCTGGAGTCGGCCGCCGTGGCGCCGGCCCCGGTCGCCCCCGCACCCGAGACTCAGGACGGCGACGCCGCCGTCGCCGTGCCGCCGCATCCGCCCCGCGATGGACTTTGATTTCCAGTGGCTGCTGCTGGGCCTGCCGGTGGCGTTCGCGCTCGGCTGGCTGGCCTCGCGCATCGACGTGCGCCAGCTGCGCACGCAGCAGCAGAGCGCCCCGAAGGCCTACTTCAAGGGCCTGAACTTCCTGCTCAACGAGCAGCAGGACAAGGCGATCGACGCCTTCATCGCCGCGGTCCAGCACGATCCTGACACCACCGAGCTGCACTTCGCGCTCGGCAACCTGTTCCGCCGCCGCGGCGAGTACGAGCGCGCGGTGCGCGTGCACCAGCACCTGCTCGGCCGCGCCGACCTGCCGCGTGCCGAGCGCGAGCGCGCGCAGCACGCGCTGGCGCAGGACTTCCTGAAGGCCGGCCTGTTCGACCGCGCCGAGGCGGCCTACCGCGAGCTGCTCGACACCCCGTTCCGCGTCGAGGCGCTGCTCGCGCTGCTGACGCTGTACGAGCGCTCGCGCGACTGGCGCGCCGCGATCGATGCGGCCACCGACCTGGAGACGGCGGGCGCCGGCTCCTTCTCGCAGCGTGTGGCCCATTACTGGTGCGAACTCGCGCAGGAAGCCGAGGCACGCGGCGAAACCCCGGCCGCCGAGGAGGCGCTGGAACGCGCCCGCGCGGCGGCGCCCCGGGCGCCGAGGCCGGTGGTGATGCGGGGCCAGCGGCTGGCGCGCGCCGGCCGTCACGACGAGGCGATGCGCACCTGGGCGGCGCTGATTCCCGTCGATCCGGTGAGCTTCTCGCTGGTCGCCCGCGAATATGCCGCCAGCGCGGTCGAGGCGGGACAGCAGGCCGCCGCCCGGGAGACGCTGCGCCCGCTCTACGAGCGCACGCCGTCGATCGACCTGCTGCAGGCGCTGCGGCAGCTGGAGCCGCAGGCGGTGACACGCCGCGGCTGGCTGTCCGAGCACCTGGCGCAGCAGCCCTCGCTGTCGGCCGCGCTCGGCCTGCTCGACGAATCGGCAAGCGAGAGCGGCACGCTGTCGGACGCCGAGCTCCAGGGCCTGCGGCAGGTCCTCGGCAACGCGGCCAAGCCCTTGCAGCGCTACCGCTGCGCGGCCTGCGGCTTCGAGGCGCAGCACTACTTCTGGCAGTGCCCGGGCTGCCAGAGCTGGGACAGCTACCCGCCCCGGCGCATCGAGGACCTGTAGCCCGTCCCCCCTCGCCTGCACCTTCCGATCTCGGCAGGCAAGCGATCCCCGAGCGCGGCCCGGGGCACCCGGCGCCGCCGTTGCGGCTTCGCGCCATGGCCGTGAAATCGTTCGCGTGACTTCAAGTTAGGGGGCTGACTCTGCCCGCCCGGGAGCAGAGCCTGTCACAGCCCGGCGGCCCTTGCGGCTGCGGGTGGCGGCGCGACACGCGCCGCCCTCACCTCAACACGCCTCAAGGAGCCATCTCATGCTGAAGAAAGTGTGGTTTGCCCTGCTGTACGTGCTGGCCGCGAACGCCTTCGCCGCGGTCGATCTCAACAAGGCCGACCAGGCCCAGCTTGAATCGGTCAAGGGCATCGGGCCCGCAATGTCGGCCCGCATCCTCGACGAGCGCAAGAAGGGCGATTTCAAGGACTGGAACGACTTCATGGTCCGCGTGAAGGGCGTCGGCCCCGCCAACGCGGCGAAGTTCTCCGAGAGCGGAATGACGGTCAACGGCGCGGCCCTGCCGCAGGCCGCGGCACCGGCCACCGCCGCGAAGCCCGCCACCAAGCCCTAGCCGCCTCCTCGCGCCCTCGTCCCGGATGCCCCTTCGCAGGGTCATCCGGTCCCGGTCGGGCCCGCACGCCGACCGGGACGGGGCCGGCGCCCCGTCAGTCGTGCTTGCTGCCGTGCCCCCGGCCCTCGCCCTTCCCGCCCTGCTTGCCGCCGCCGGGATGCTCGTCGCGTCCCGCGCCGTGCCGGCCGTCGCGCGGCGCGGAGGCCTCGCCCTTCACGAAGTACACCGGCTGCGCGCAGGCCTCGTACTTGTGGCAGTGCTTGTCCCAGTTCTTCTCGTGCCCGGGAGGCACGCGCAGGTAGACCGGGGTGCGCTGCGGCACCGGCGCGGAGCGGACGATGACCGGCTGCGGGAAGATGAGCGCCGGCGGCGGCCCGCTGCCGATGTCCACGCGGCCGTAGAGCCCGGGCTGGTTCACGCTGATGGACACGCCCACCTGGGCCTGGGCTGCCGCCGCGGCCAGCAAGGCCAGGGCGGCAAGGATCTGACTGGATTTCATGCGAGGGCTCCTTCTCCGCCCCGCTGCCGCAACACGGGCGGCCGCGGGACCCCTTGCGCCAGAGTCTAGCGACGGCACGCATGTCCCCGGACACCTTCCCCAGGGAAGATGTATCTCCATGTCACAGGCAGGCTCAGCCCGCTTCGTAGACGATCGCGGCACGTCCCTCGTGCGCGGCACGCTTCCAGCGCGACAGCGCCTCGTCGCTCGGGTAGAAGCGCGCCTCGTCGCCGAGGTCGAGCTCGCCGCAGGCGCGCTCGCGCGCGAGCTGCAGCCGGATGCCCAGGCCCTGCACCAGCTCGCCCTGCTCGGTCTCGATGCGCCGCGCCGGAAACTCCTGCAACAACTGGCCGACCGGCGGGGCCGAGCCATTGACCGCGAGGCGCAGGAACTTGCCGAAGCGGCAGCGCGCCTCGGCGAGGCTCCAGACCTGCTGCACGTTCAGCCGCAGCCCGCCCGAGAAGCGGTCCGGCTGCACCTTGCCCTGCACGATCATCAGCTCGTCGTCCTTGAACAGTTCCTTGTTCGCGTCGATCAGATCGTCGCTCGCCACCGCCTCGATCTGCTCGCTCTTGTCGTCGAGCTTGAAGATCGCCACCCGCCCGCGCTGGCCGTTGACCATGCGCAAGTCGCTGACGATGCCGACGACGAGCTGCGGCTCCCGGCTGTCGGCCAGATCCGAGATGCGGCGCTTGGCGAACTGTCGCACCTCGGGCTCGTACTCGTCGAACAGGTGGCCCGACAGGTAGAAGCCGATCGCCACCTTCTCGAAGGTCAGCCGCTCCTTGATGCTCCAGGGCGGCACCGTGACAAGGTCCGGCTCCTGGGTCGAGGAGCCGTGGTCGTCCGGCCCGAAGTCGAACAGGCCGCCCTGGTCGGCGTGCGCCGCCTGGGTGACGGCATAGTCGAAGGCCAGCCCGATGCTCGCCACCAGCGCGGCACGCTCCGGGTGGAGCTTGTCGAAGGCGCCGGCCCGGATCAGTGCCTCGACCGTGCGCTTGTTGATGCGGCTGCGGTCCACGCGGGCGCAGAAGTCGAACAGGCTCCTGAACGGCCCGCCCTCGGCGCGCGCCTGCTCGATCGCCTCGATCGCGCTCTGGCCGGTGCCCTTGACGGCGCCCAGCCCGTAGCGCACCACCTTGTCGGCGACCGGCTCGAAGCAGTAGGTGCCGGTGTTGACGTCCGGCATCTCGAAGCGGATGCCGAGGTTGACCGCATCGTCGTAGAAGACCTTGAGCTTGTCGGTGTCGTCGAGCGCGATGCTCATGTTGGCCGCGACGAACTCGGCCAGGTAGTGCACCTTCAGCCAGGCGGTGTGGTAGGCCAGCAGCGCGTAGGCGGCGGCGTGCGACTTGTTGAAGCCGTAGCCCGCGAACTTCTCCATCAGGTCGAAGATCTCGTTGGCCAGCTCCGGCTTGATGTCGTTCTTCGCCGCACCCTCGGCGAAGATCAGCCGGTGCTTGGCCATCTCCTCGGCCTTCTTCTTGCCCATCGCGCGGCGCAAGAGATCCGCGCCGCCGAGCGAGTAGCCGCCCAGGCGCTGCGCGACCTGCATCACCTGCTCCTGGTAGACCATGATGCCGTAGGTCTCCTTGAGCACCTCCTCCATCAGCGGGTGCGGATAGGTGACTTCCTCGCGACCGTGCTTGCGCGCACAGAAGGTGGGGATCAGGTCCATCGGGCCCGGGCGATAGAGCGCCACCAGCGCGATGATGTCCTCGAAGACGCTCGGCTTGGCGTCTCGCAGCATCCCCTGCATGCCGCGGCTTTCCAGCTGGAACACCGCGACCGTCTTGCCCTCGGACAGCAGCTGGTAGGAGGCCCGGTCGTTGAGCGGGATCTTCGCGAAGTCGAAGTCCTTCTGGTCCGGGTGACGCTTGACGATGAATTCCTTGGCCTTCTCCAGGATGGTCAGCGTCGCCAGGCCCAGGAAGTCGAACTTCACCAGGCCGATCGCCTCGACGTCGTCCTTGTCGTACTGGCTCACCGCCGAGTCGCTGCCGGGCTGCATGTACAGCGGGCAGAAGTCGGTGATCTTGCCCGGCGCGATCAGCACGCCGCCGGCGTGCATGCCGATGTTGCGCACCATGCCTTCCACCCGCATCGCGAGCGACAGCAGCTCGGCGACTTCTTCTTCCGCCTGCTCGCGCTGCTCGAGCTCGGGCGCCTCCTTGCGGGCGTAGATGATGCCGCCGTCGGGCTTCTCGGGCACCTTGGCCAGCGTCACCGTCTTGCCCGGCGGCGCGGGGATGAGCTTGGCGATGCTGTCGACATGGCCGTAGCCCATGCCGAGCACGCGGCCCACGTCGCGCAGCGCGGCCTTGGCGGCCATCGTGCCGAAGGTGGCGATCTGCGACACGGCCTCGCGGCCGTACTTGTCCTTGACGTAGTCGATCACCCGGTCGCGGTTGCCCTGGCAGAAGTCGACGTCGAAGTCGGGCATCGAGACCCGGTCGGGGTTCAGGAAACGCTCGAACAGCAGGTTGTAGCGCAGCGGATCCAGATCCGTGATCTTGAGCGCGTAGGCGACGAGCGAGCCGGCGCCCGAGCCCCGGCCCGGGCCGACCGGGCAGCCGTTGTTCTTGGCCCAGTTGATGAAGTCCGCGACGATCAGGAAGTAGCCGGGGAAGCCCATCTTCAGGATCGTGTTGATCTCGAAGTCGAGCCGCTCCACATAGGCCGGGCGCTGGCGCTCGCGCTCGGCCTCGTCCGGGTAGAGCTGCTCGAGGCGCTCCTTCAGGCCCTCGTGCGAGGCATAGCGGAAATACTCCTCGGGCGACAGGTGCCGCCCGTCGACCTCGGGCGTCGGGAAGGCCGGCAGCTGCGGCTTCCCCAGCACCAGCGTCAGGTTGCAGCGCTTGGCGATCTCGACGCTGTTGGCGAGCGCGCTCGGCAGGTCGGCGAACAGCGCCTCCATCTCGGCCTGGCTCTTGAAGTACTGCTCGCGGGTGAAGCGCTTGATGCGCTTCGGGTTGGTCAGCGTCTCGCCCTCGGCGATGCACACGCGCGCCTCGTGCGCCTCGAAGTCCTCCGGCGTCTGGAACTGCACCGGGTGGGTCGCGACCACCGGCAGGCCGAGCTTCGCGGCCAGCGGCACCGCGGCGCGCAGGTGCGGCTCGTTGCTCGCGTGGCCGGCACGCTGCAGCTCGACGTAGAAGCGCCCCGGGAACCACTCGGCGAGGCGGCGCGCCTGCGCCTCGGCGCGCTGCGCATCGCGCGCCATCAGCGCCTGCCCGACGCACCCTTGCTCGGCACCGCTCAGCACGATCAGCCCCTCCCCCAGCTCCTGCAGCCACTCCCAGCGCAGGCAGGCGTGGCCGCGACCGTCATGCTGCGTCCAGGCACGCGCCAGCAGCTCGCACAGGTTCAGGTAGCCGGTGCGGTCCTGGATCAGCAGCAGCAGGCGCGAGGGCTGCTTCTCGCCGCCCTCGGGCTGCATCCAGACGTCGGCGCCGATGATCGGCTTCACGCCCTTGCGGCGCGCGGCGTTGTAGAACTTGATCGCGCCGAACAGGTTGGACAGGTCGGTGATCGCGAGCGCAGGCTGGCGGTCGTCGGCAGCCGCATCGACGACGTCGTCGATGCGCAGCGTGCCGTCGACGACGGAAAACTCGGTGTGGGTTCGCAGGTGGATGAAGGGCATTCCCCGGATTGTAGAAAGCGGGGCTTCCTACAATCCGCGCGTGAACTCGATCCTGAACATTTCCGCGTACAAGTTCGTCACCTTGGCCGACACGGCCGGGCTGCGCGAGCGCATCCTGGCCGAGGCGGCGGCCCGCGAGCTGAAAGGCACGGTGCTGCTGGCCGAGGAGGGAATCAACCTCTTCCTCGCCGGGACCGCCGACGCGGTGCGCGGCTGGGTCGACTGGCTGCGCGCGGACGCGCGCTTCGCCGACCTCGCGCCGAAGGAGAGCTGGTCCGCGACGGTCCCGTTCCGCAAGCTGCTGGTGAAGGTCAAGCGCGAGATCATCCGCATGAACCACCCGGCGATCCGCCCCGACGCCGCGCCGCGCGCGCCGGCGCTGCCCGCGGCGACGCTGGCGCGCTGGCTGGCGCAGGGGCACGACGACGCGGGCCGCCCGGTGGTGACGCTCGACACGCGCAACGCCTTCGAGGTCGACTACGGCACCTTCGAGGGCGCGATCGACTGGCGCATCACGAAGTTCACCGAGTTCCCGGACGCGGTGATGGCGCACCGTGAGGAGCTCGCCGGCAAGACGGTGGTGAGCTTCTGCACCGGCGGCATCCGCTGCGAGAAGGCGGCGATCTACCTGCAGCAGGCCGGCGTCGAGAACGTCTGGCAGCTCGAGGGCGGCATCCTGAAGTACTTCGAGGAGACCGGCGGGCCGCACTACCGCGGCGGCTGCTTCGTGTTCGACGAGCGCGAGGCGCTCGGCCACCGGCTGGAGCCGGCGAAGGACGGCGGCGAGCCGCAGGCCTGACCGCACTCGGCTGAGGGGGAGCGATGCCGCCCGCAGCGCAGCCCGCGATGCCGGCTCCTCAGGCCTTCAGCACCGCCAGCACCTCGGAATGGAACTCGCGCTGGTAGAGCACGTAGACCACGCCCGCGGTGCCGAGCACGAACCACAGCGGCGAGACGAACCAGCCGAGCACCGCGAAGGCCATGTAGTAGGCGCGCAGCCCGTCGTTGAAGGCCTCGGCCGCCATGCCGACGACACGCCCGGCCCGGTTCGCGAAGTCCTCCGCGGACACCTCGCCCGCCTCGAAGGCCTTGCGGTCCGGGGCGGAGGCCACCATCAGCGCGCCGAAGGTGTACTGGCGCAGCGACCAGGTGAAGCGGAAGAAGGCGTAGACGAACACGCCGGTCAGCACGACGAGCTTCAGGTCGAACACCAGCACCGAGGTACGCGCGGCGAAGGGCAGCTCGCCCACGAGCTCGGTCGCCTTGTCGGTGGTGCCGAGCACCGCGAGCAGGCCGCCGATGATCAGGATCGTCGTGGACGCGAAGAAGGACGGGCTGGTGGACAGGTTCTGCACCACCTGCCCGTCCACCACCCGGTTCTCGCGCTCGGCCACGCGCAGCATCCACAGCCGGCGGTAGAAATTGGTGGTCGCGAGCAGTGTCTGCTCGCTCTGGCCGCGCCGCCGCGCGAACCACGCATACCCTGCCCAGCCGACGAAGAAGGCGGCAAGCGCGAGCCAGTCGGCCAGCGGCATCACCGCCAGCAGCTTCAGTGCGATGTCCATGAGCGGGCACTTTAACAAGCGCCCGGCCCGCCGCCGCCGCTCAGCGCCGGCCCGACGCGCCCGGTGCGAGGTCGAAGACGATGACCTCGGCGTCCCGCCCACCGTCCAGCCGCAGCAACGCCTCGCCCTGCAGCTTCGCGGCGTCGCCCGTCTCGAGCGCCACGCCGTTGACCGACACGCTGCCGCGCGCGACATGCACGTAGGCAAGGCGCTGCGGGTCGAGCGCCAGCTCGGCCTGCTCGGCGCCGTCGAACAGGCCGACGTACATCGAGGCGTCCGCGTGCAGCCTCACCGAGCCCTCGCGGCCGTCGGGCGACGCGACGAGGCGCAGCCGGCCGCGCTTGTCCTCCGCGGGAAAGTCCTTCTGCTCGTAGCCGGGCTCGACGCCGCGGCGGTCCGGCTCGATCCAGATCTGCAGGAAGTGGGTGGTCTGCGTCACCGCGCGGTTGTACTCGCTGTGCAGGATGCCGCGTCCGGCGCTCATGCGCTGCACCTCGCCGGGACGGATCGTCGCGCCGTTGCCGATCGAGTCCTGGTGGCCGAGCTCGCCGTCGAGCACGTAGGAGATGATCTCCATGTCACGGTGTCCGTGCGTGCCGAAGCCGCGGCCCGGGGCCACCCGGTCCTCGTTGATGACGCGAAGGTTCCCCCAGCCCATGTGGGCCGGGTCGTGGTAGTCGGCGAAGGAGAAGCTGTGGAAGCTCTTGAGCCAGCCATGGTCGGCGTAGCCACGTTCAACGGATTTGCGCAGGGTGATCATTCGGTCTCTCCGGTCTTTGCTTCGGCCCTGCGGACAATGTAGGCGCGCCGGACGCTTCCATCGAGAGAAGGGCCTTGATGGCATCATTCAAAGTCCTTGAAGGACGAGCCCGATGAACGAGCGCCGCAGCGTGCTGACCCCCGATGCCCTGACGATGATGGATGCGATCGCGCGCACCGGCAGCTTCGCCGCGGCCGCGCGCGAGATCGGCAAGGTGCCGTCAGCGCTGACCTACAGCGTGCGCCAGCTCGAGGAGGCGCTCGACGTGCTGCTGTTCGACCGCCGCTCGCGCCAGGCACGGCTGACCGCCGCGGGCGAGGAGCTGCTGCACGAGGGCCGGCGCCTGCTGCAGGAGATCGACGCGGTGGCCAACCGCGTCCAGCGCGTTGCCACCGGCTGGGAGACGCAGCTGACGATCGCAGTGGACAACGCAATGGCCATGGGCCCGCTGCTCGAGCTGGTCGAGGCCTTCTACGCGACGCCGTCGAGCCTGCCCGCGCCGGGCGGCAGCCGGAAGGCACTCGGGCCGCCCACGCGGCTGAAGCTGCGCAACGAGGTGCTGTCCGGCACCTGGGAGGCCCTGCTGTCGGGCCAGGCCGACCTCGCGATCGGCACCTCGGGCGAGGCCGCTCCCTCGGTGCGCTCGGAGCTGCTCGGCGAACTGCCCTTCGTCTTCGTCGTCGCCCCGCACCATCCGCTCGCCGCCGCCCCGGAGCCGCTCTCGCCCACCGAGATCGCCGCGCACCGCATCATCGCGGTGGCCGACACCGCGCGCGAGCTCGCGCCGCTGACGATCGGCGTGCTGCCGGGGCAGGACGTGCTGACGATGCCGACGCTGTCCGCGAAGCTCGAGGCGCAGCTGCGCGGGCTCGGCTGCGGCTCGCTGCCGGAGCCCTTGGTGCGCCGCCACGTGCAGGCCGGCCGCCTGGTGGTGAAGGCGACCGAGGCGGTGCGGCCGCCGATCCGCGTGCACTACGCCTGGCGGCAGGCCGCGGGGCGGCCGGGGCTGGCGCTGGCCTGGTGGCTGGACCAGCTGCGCAGCCCGGCGACGCGCCGCGCGCTGCTCGAGCAGCACGAGGGGCTGATCCTGTGAGCGGCGCAAGCTACACCGGGCGCTTCGCGCCCTCGCCCACCGGGCCGCTGCATGCCGGCTCGCTGGTCGCGGCGCTCGCGAGCTGGCTCGACGCGCGCGCGCACGGCGGGCGCTGGCTGGTGCGCATCGAGGACGTCGACACGCCGCGCTGCGTGCCGGGCGCCGACGAACTCATCCTGAAGCAGCTCGCCGCCTGCGGGCTGCTGCCCGACGAGCCGCCGGTGTGGCAGTCGCGGCGCGGGGATCTCTACCAGGCCGCGCTCGAGCGGCTGCTTTCCTCGGGCTGGGCCTATCCCTGCGGCTGCTCGCGGCGCGACATCGAGGCGGCGGCGCAGGCGCGGGGCCTGGCGCGCTCGCGCCACGGCGAGCGCATCTACCCCGGCACCTGCCGGCCGGCGCGTGGCGGCCTGCACGGCCGCGAGGGCCGCTCGGTGCGGCTGCTTGCGGCGCCCTCGCCCGACGCGCCTGAAAACGCGCCGCTGTGGATCGAGTGGCAGGACCGCCGGCTCGGGCCGCAGCGCCAGGACGTGGCGGCCGAGGTCGGCGACTTCGTGCTCAGGCGCGCCGACGGGCTGTGGGCCTACCAGCTCGCGGTGGTGGTGGACGACGCGCTGCAGGGCGTCAGCGACGTGGTGCGCGGCGAGGACCTCGCGGACAACACGCCGCGCCAGATCCACCTGCAGCGCCGCCTCGGGCTGCCGACGCCGCGCTACCTGCACACGCCGCTGGTGCTGGGCGCGAACGGCGAGAAGCTGTCGAAGCAGAACGGCGCCGCGGCACTGGAACTGGACGATCCGGTCGAAGCCTTGGCGCAGGCCGGCCGGGCCCTGGGACTGCCGCCGCTCGCACCCGCCGCGTCGGCAGCGGAATGGCTGGCGAAGGCGGTGGCGGCGTGGCAGGCGCGCTGGCGGGTGCGGGACGGGGTCTAGCGGTGCGGCACGGCGGCCAGGGTGCGGCCTGCCGCACGGTGTCGTCGCGCACCGGGGACCGGGAACGACCCCGGTCTCGGGTCGCGTCGCTGCGGGACGCGACCCCGGAAATCGGGCAAGGGCCGAGGGCCGGGGCCTCGCCGGGGCGCGGCCCCGGTGGGGCGCTGCCGCATGCGAGGCGGGCGCACTCAGCGCCGCGCCATGTCGTCGACCTGGGCGTACAGCTCGTCGATCGTCGCGGCGAGGTCGATCAGGCGCAGCTCGGCATTGCGCAGTTCGCGCCCGAGCATCGAGAGGGCCTCGGCCATCTCGGGGGACGGCGCCTGGCTGGCCATCGCGACGGCGGCCTTGGGCAGGGCGCTAGCGTCGAACAGCGCGGGACGGGCCAATTTCGGCAGGCCGCGCTCTTCGCGGTAGCGCACCAGATCGATCACGGCGCAGGCATTGGTGGTCATGGAATCTCCCAGAGAAGCCACGTCGGTTTTCAGACGTGCCAGTTGATTGTGCGACTTCCCGCTACACGCCACACACAAATGATGCAGCAAAGTAACGATTAATTCACACTTTGCCCGGGCATGGTATTTGCCACTTCCGCGCGTCCATGTTAATAGTGTAGGTATTACACGCCACTTGGAGCCCTCCAGGCGCCGCGAGAACGCCCCGTCTCGCCCCTGCGGTTTCAGATCTTCAGCAGGTGCTCGCGGTAGTAGAGCAGCTCGTCGATCGACTCGTGGATGTCGGCGAGCGCCGTGTGCTTCTGCGCCTTCTTGAAGCCGCCCATCACCTCGGGCTTCCAGCGCTTGCCGAGCTCCTTGAGCGTGCTGACGTCGAGGTTGCGGTAGTGGAAGAAGGCCTCGAGCTGCGGCATGTAGTTGGCGAGGAAGCGCCGGTCCTGGCAGATCGAGTTGCCGCACATCGGCGAGGTGGACTTGGGCACGTAGGCGCGCAGGAACTCGATCACCCGCGCCTGCGCCTCGTCCTCGGTGACGGTGGAGGCCTTCACGCGCTCGATCAGGCCGCTCCTGCCGTGGGTCCCCTTGTTCCAGGCGTCCATGCCGTCGAGCAGCGCGTCGCTCTGGTGCACGGCGAACACCGGGCCCTCGACGCGCACCGACAGCTGCGCATCGGTGACGACGACGGCCACCTCGATGATGCGGTCGGTGGCGGGGTTGAGCCCGGTCATCTCCAGGTCGATCCAGATCAGGTTCTGGTCGCTCGAGGCGAGCGCGGGGGCGGCAGGGGGCGTGAGGGTCATGAAGGCTCCTTTTTTCAGGCGGCGATTCTCGGCGATCTCCCGGCATCGGGGGCAAGCGGGACGCCCGCGCGTCGCCCCCGGGCGCTGCGCCTACACTGAGGCCCCATGGAATCGACCCTGCTCATGATGGCCTTCGCGGCCGCCCTGCTCGCCTCGGTGGCGCTCAAGCACTGGCTCGCCGGGCGCCAGATGCGCCATATCGCGCAGCACCGCCACGCGGTGCCGGCCTCCTTCGCGGCCACCGTGTCGCTCGCCGCGCACCAGAAGGCGGCCGACTACAGCATCGCGAAGCTGCGCTTCGGCATGCTCGCGAGCACCTTCTCCGCCGCGGTGCTGCTCGGCTGGACGCTGCTCGGCGGGCTCGACGCGCTCAACAGCGTGGTGCGCGACGCGGTGCAGCCGCGCTTCGGCGACATGGCCTACCAGCTCGCGCTGCTCGGCGCCTTCGCCGCGATCGGCGGCCTGCTCGAGCTGCCCTTCGAGATCTGGAGCACCTTCCGCCTCGAGCAGCGCTTCGGCTTCAACCGCATCACCCCGAAGCTCTTCGTTGCCGACCTGCTCAAGGGCCTGGTGGTCGGCACGCTGCTCGGCCTGCCGATCGCCGCGCTGATCCTGTGGCTGATGGGCGCGGCCGGCAGCCTCTGGTGGCTGTGGGCCTGGGGCGCCTGGGTGGGCTTCAACCTGCTGATGCTGGTGATCTTCCCGACCGTGATCGCGCCGCTCTTCAACAAGTTCGAGCCGCTGCAGGACGAGGCGCTCAAGGCGCGCGTCGAGGCGCTGATGAGCCGCTGCGGCTTCGCCGCGAAGGGCCTGTTCGTGATGGACGGCAGCCGCCGCTCGGCGCACGCCAACGCCTACTTCACCGGCTTCGGCGCCGCCAAGCGCGTGGTGTTCTTCGACACGCTGCTCGCGCGCCTGTCGCCGGCGGAGGTCGAGGCGGTGCTCGCGCACGAGCTCGGCCACTTCCGCCACCGCCACGTGCTCAAGCGCATCGCGATGATCTTCGGCGTGAGCCTGCTCGGCTTCGCGCTGCTCGGCTGGCTGTCCAACCAGGTCTGGTTCTACACCGGCCTCGGGGTGCGGCCGAACATGGAGGCGCCCAACGACGCGCTGGCGCTGCTGCTGTTCATGCTCGCCGGCCCGGTGTTCATGTACTTCGTGTCGCCGCTGATGGCGACGCTGTCGCGGCGCCACGAGTTCGAGGCCGACGCCTACGCCTGCGCGCAGGCCGACGGCCGCCATCTGGCCGGCGCGCTGCTCAAGCTCTACGAGGACAACGCCTCGACGCTGACGCCGGACCCGCTGTACGTGCGCTTCTACTACTCGCACCCGCCCGCCACCGAGCGGCTGGCGGCGATGCGGCGGCTGAGCGCCGCCTCCAGCGCCGCGGCGGCCGCATGAGCCGCCACGTCGAGCTCGATGTCGGGCTGGTGGTGGCCGGCCACGGCCGCCACTACATCGTCGAGACGCCGGAGGGTCGGCGCATCCCCTGCCATCCGCGCGGCAAGAAGAGCGACTGCGTGGTCGGCGACCGCGTGCGCTGGCAGCCGACCAACGTCGCCGGCGACGAGGGCGTGATCGAGCAGGTGGAGCCTCGGCGCAACCTGCTGTTCCGCCAGGACGAGTGGAAGACGAAGTCCTTCGCCGCCAACCTCGACCAGCTGCTGGTGCTGGTGGCGTCGGAGCCGGTGTTCAGCGAGTCGCAGCTCAGCCGCGCGCTGATCGCTGCCGAGTCGGCCGGCATCCCGGCGCTGATCGCGCTCAACAAGATCGACCTGCCGGCCGCCGACGCGGCACGGGAGCGGCTCGCGCCCTACCGCGCGATGGGCTACGAGCTGCTCGAGGTGGCGCTCAAGGCACGGCCCGACGAGTCCCGGGCACTGCTCGGGCCGCGCCTGCACGGGCGCAGCACGCTGGTGCTCGGCCCCTCGGGCACGGGCAAGAGCACGCTGATCAACCTGATGGTGCCGGCCGCCACGGCGCAGGTCGGCGAGATCTCGCAGGCGCTGAACTCGGGCCGCCACACCACCACCTCGACGCAGTGGTACTGGATGGACGAGGCGCACGAGAGCGGGCTGATCGACTCGCCGGGCTTCCAGGAGTTCGGGCTGCGGCAGATCGAGCCGGCCGAGCTGCCGCGCCTGATGCCCGACATCGCCGCGCACACCGCGGGCTGCCGCTTCTACAACTGCACCCACCGGCACGAGCCGGGCTGCGCGGTGCGCGCGGCGCTGGAACGCGGCGAGATCACGCCCTCGCGCATGCGCATCTACGAGGAGATCGCGGACGAGCTGGCGCAGCGGCGCTGGTGAGAAACGCGCCGGGGACGCGCCCGGGCGCCTCAGCCGATCAGGTTCGCCAGCGACAGCAGCGCCAGCAGCAGCATCCACAGCACCACCGAGCGCCACACCAGCCCGACGATCGAGCGCAGGTGCGCGCCCTCGGGCGGCAGCCCGCCGGTGGAGCCGGCGGCCGCCATCGTCTCGGCGGCGGCGCCGCTCTCGAAGGTCTTGGTGCGGTCCACCGTCAGCGCCGGCGCGCTGTCGCCGCCGAGGCGCACGCCGACCGCGCCGGAGGCGGCCGCAAGCAGGATGCCGTCGTTGCCGTGCCGCCACAGCCCGGCATAGCGCCGCCAGCTGTCGACCGCCTCCTCGAAGTTGCCGACCACCGCGAAGCCGAAGGCCGTCATGCGGGCCGGGATGTGGTCGAGCCAGGCGAAGAGCTGCGCGGCGATGTCCTTGAGCCGCTCGTTGATCGGCACGCCCGCGGTGCGGCTGCGGTAGGACCAGTAGCGGCTGGAGAACTCGGCCATGCGGTAGAGCACCGCGCCGGCCGGGCCGGCGCCGAGCGAGGCGAGCACGACGAACCAGAAGAACACGCCGAACACGTGCCGGTGCGCCGCGAGCAGCGAATGCTCGATCACGTGACGCAGCAGCTCGGTGCGCGGCAGCTCGCTCGCGTCGAGATGGCGCCACTCGGCCAGCAGCGCCCGCGCGCTCGTCTCGTCGCCGCGCTCGAGCGCGTCGCGGATGTCGGTGAAGTAGTGGCTGAACTGCCGGAAGCCGAGCGTGAGGTAGAGCACCAGCACGTTCCACGCGAGCGCGAGCAGGCTGCTGTGCGGGTCGAGCAGCTCGTGCACGCCCCAGGCCAGCAGCGTCGGCACCGCGACCGTGACCCCCCACACCACCCAGGCGTGCGCCTCGCGGCCCGCGTCGAAGTTGCGCCCCGTCCAGTGCACCCAGCCGACCAGCGCTTCATGGACCCAGTTGCCGCCACGCAGGGGCTTGAGCTGCTCGATCAGCAGGGCAAACAGCACGGAGAAGAAACTCATGGCCGGATGATACCGACGCGTCCGCTTACAGCATCAGGAAGCGATAGAGGTTGCGCAGCATCGCGGCGGTCGCGCCCCAGATGAAGTAGCGGTGGCGCCCGGCCCCGCCGTCCTCGTGCGGCCAGGGCATCGACAGGAACTCGCGCCGGCCGCCCTCGAACTCGAAGACATGGCGGCGGTGGTGCGCCGGCTGCATCAGGAAGGCGAGCGGCACCTCGAACACCTCGTCGACCTCGAAGGGGTCGGGGCGCAGCTCGAAGCCCGGCCGCACCAGCGCCACCACCGGCGTGACGACGAAGGCCGTCACGGTCGTGTAGGGCGGCATCGTGCCGATCACCTCGACATGGCGGCGATCCAGGCCGGTCTCCTCCTCGGCCTCGCGCAGCGCGGTGGCGGCGGCGTCGGCGTCCTGCGGCTCGCTGCGCCCGCCGGGAAAGCTGATCTGCCCGGCATGGGCGCGCAGGTGCGCGGTGCGCTGCGTCAGCAGCACCGTGGGCTGCTCGCGCAGCACGATCGGCACCAGCACCGCGGCGGGGACCGGCGGCCGGTCGTACAGGCGCGGCTCGGCGGCGAGCTCCGGCTGCCAGTCGGCGGGCGGATGGCGGAAGCGCTCGCGCAGCGCGTCGGGCTGCAGGCGCTCGGCCGGCACCGGCGGCAGGTGCGTGTCGGTGCCGAGCACCGGCACGCTGCGGGGATCGGTGATCAGCGCCATGGGAGACGATCAGGAGCCCAAAGAAAAAACCGCCGCGGCGCGAGGCACACGGCGGTTTGCGTCGACACCCGCGGGGCGGGCATCGGGGACCGGAAGGCGGCCGTCCGGATCAGGACAGCTTTTCCTTGATGCGTGCCGACTTGCCGCTGCGCTGGCGCAGGTAGTAGAGCTTGGCGCGGCGCACGTCACCACGGCGCTTGACCTCGATCGAGGCGATCAGCGGGCTGTAGAGCTGGAAGGTCCGCTCGACGCCTTCGCCGCTGGAGATCTTGCGCACGATGAAGCTGGAGTTCAGGCCGCGGTTGCGCTTGGCGATCACGACGCCCTCGTAGGCCTGCACGCGCTTGCGGGTGCCTTCGACGACGTTGACGTTGACGATCACCGTGTCGCCGGGGGCGAACGCGGGGATGGTCTTGTTCAGACGCGCGATTTCTTCCTGCTCGAGTTGAGCGATCAAATCCATGGTTTTCTCCTGGGATCGTGTCGGAGGCTTCTGAGTGCGGCAGGCAATGCCCGCCATGTAAAGCGAGGGGACGCCGCGGTCGGCGCCCAAGAAAATTCCCCGCTTCGTGCTCCGCCAGAGGATCGAAAAGCCTTCGATTATAGCCCAAGCGTGGCGAGGTAGCGTTCGTCGGCCTTGCTCAGGCGTCCCGCGGCGCGCGCGGCCTCGATCAGCTCGGGCCGCCGCTCGGCGGTGATGCGCAGCGACTGCTCGCGCCGCCAGCGCGCGATGTCCGCATGATGGCCCGACAGCAGCACCGGCGGCACCGGCCGCGGGCCCTCGGGCGTGTCGAGCACCTCGGGGCGGCTGAAGTGCGGGCAGTCGAGCAGCCCCTCGGAGAAGCTGTCCTGCACGTGCGACTGCGCGTCGTTGAGCACGCCGGGCTGCAGCCGCGTCACCGCGTCGAGCAGCGCGAGCGCCGGCAGCTCGCCGCCGGAGAGCACAAAGTCGCCGAGGCTCAGCTCGAGCTCGACATGGCGGTCGACGAAGCGCTGATCAACCCCCTCGTAGCGGCCGCACAGCAGCGTCGCGCCCGGGCCCTGCGCGAACTCGCGCACGAGCGCCTGGTCGATGCGCCGCCCAGTCGGCGTGAACAGCACCAGCGGCGTCGCCGGATACCCGGCCTCGGCCTGCGAGGCGCGGATCGCCGCGAGCGAGCGCTCGAGCGGCTCGGCCAGCATCACCATGCCGGGCCCGCCCCCGTAGGGACGGTCGTCGACGCGGCGGTAGTTGTCGTCGGCGAAGTCGCGCAGCTGCCATAGGCGCACGTCGACCTGCCGGCTCTCGTAGGCGCGACGCGTCACGCCCTGCGTCAGGAAGGGCGCGAACAGGTCGGGGAAGAGCGTGATGACGTCGAAGCGCATCGGGATCGGGGACCGGCTCGAAGGGCCGGCGGCACCGGCGAGGCGCCGCGCCGGCTCAGTAGTCCAGGCCCCAGTCGACCGTGATGCGCCGCTCGGGCAGGCTCACCTGGTCGATGTAGGCGCCGACGAAGGGGATCAGGCGCTCGACCGGCGGCTTGCCGGCCTCGGCCGGCTCGCCGAGCACGCGCAGCACCGAGTGGGCGCCGGTGTCGAGCATCTCGGCGACGGTGCCGAGCGTCTCGCCTTCGCGGTTCACGACCGTCAGGCCGATCAGGTCGACCCAGTAGTACTCGTCCTCGGCAGCTGCGGGGAAGCTCGCGCGCGACACGAAGATGCGCGCGCCCCGGAGCGCCTCGGCGGCGTTGCGGTCCGGGATCTCCCGGGCGCTGGCGACGATCCCGTCGCCATGCTCGCGCACGGCGGTGATCCTGATTTGTGCGGGGAACGGCGCGCCGGGCACCGGCGGCCGGTTCTCGGCCGGCTGGAGAAACCAGCGGCGCGAGGAGAACAGGGCCTGGGGATCGCTGGAATAGGACTGGACCTTGATCCAGCCCTTCACGCCCCAGGCGTCGAGCACGCGCCCGACCTCGACCGCATCCTCGGGCCAGGACGGCTCGACCTGGGAATCGGAGGTGCTCATCGCGAGGTCAGGCGGGTGTCGAGGACGGGTCTCAGGCCGCGGCGACCTGGGACTGGGCCTGCTTGACCAGGCGGGCGACGGTCGGCGACATCTGCGCGCCGACGCCGGTCCAGTAGGCCAGGCGGTCGTGCGACAGACGCAGGCTCTCGGCGGCGCCGGAAGCCACCGGGTTGTAGAAGCCGACGCGCTCGAGGAAGCGGCCGTCGCGGCGGTTGCGCGAGTCGGCGACGACGATGTTGTAGAAGGGGCGCTTCTTGGAGCCGCCGCGGTTGAGTCGAATGACGACCATGCTGTTTCCTTTGAATCTCTTTAGCGACCACCGCACCAGGAGACACTCAGGCGCGAAGAATCCGGTTCCTCCCGCAAAGTAGATACGCACGGCCACCCGGCCACGCCATTGCGGAAAAGCCCTCGATTATATGACGGAGAGCGAAGCCCTGCGAAGCGCTGCGGCAGTCCCTGCGCCGCGACCCCTGCCGCACTACAGTTGCCGACCATGAGCATCGCCCGCAGCGCCCCCTCCATGCCCGCCCGCTACAAGTCCAAGACGCTCGCGACCTGGCTCGCCTTCCTCGGCGGCGGCCTCGGGCTGCACCGCTTCTACCTGCATGGCGCGGGCGACCCCCTCGGCTGGCTGCACCCGCTGCCGACGCTGCTCGGGCTGCTCGGCGTGTGGCGACTGCGCGAGTTCGGGCAGGACGACCGCCTGTCGTGGCTGCTGATCCCGCTGCTCGGGCTGATGCTGGCCGCGACGATGCTCGTCGCGATCGTCTACGGCCTCACGCCCGACGAGAAGTGGAACGCGCGCCACAACCCCGGCGGGCGCGAGCACCGCACCGGCTGGCTGGCGATCATCGGCGTGGTGGCGGCGCTGATGGTGGGCGCGGGCATCCTGATGGCCACCCTCGCCTTCGGGCTGCAGCACTTCTTCGAGTGGCAGTTCGAGGAGGCGCGGCGCATCAGCCAGTGAGGGCCGCGCTCTCAGGAGTTCTTCAGCACGATACCCTCGATCAGCGTCGCCACGTCCTCGCAGCGGTCCGAGATCGACTCGAGCCGCTCGTAGATCGCCTTGAGCTTGATCAATTCGCGCACGTCCGGCTCCTCGCGGAACAGGCGCGACATCGCGGCGTTCATCACGCGGTCGGCGTCCGATTCGAGCCGGTCGATCTCCTCGCAGGTCTTCAGCGCGCCCTCGGCCACCTCGGGACGGTCGAGGCCCGGCAGCAGCGCCACCGCGTCGCGCACGCGCTCGCAGCAGCGCGCGCTGAGCTCGGCAAGGTGCACCACCTCGCCGGTCATCTCGCGCACATCGTAGAGCGACATCGTCTCGGTGACGTCGCGCAGCAGGTCGAGGATGTCGTCCATCGCGTTGATCAGCGCGTGGATCTGCTCGCGCCCGAGCGGCGGGATCAGGCTCTTGTGCAGCCGGTGGTTGACGTCGGCGGTGATGCGGTCGGCCAGGCGCTCGGCAGCGTCCACCTCGGCGGCGTGGCGCTTGCGCAGCGCCGGGTCGTCGTAGTTGTGGACCATCGCGATGAAGGCCCGCGAGCCGTCGACGATGGCCTCTCCATGCTGCTTGAAGAGCTCGAAGAAGTGGCTGTCGCGGGGCAACAGCTTGCCGAAGATCATGAGGGAAGGCATCGGGGGTGCGGGACCGTCTGCCGCAGGGGGCATCCGGAACAGGGATGCAACGATTGTGGCAGTCGGGCCGCGGCGCGACAGTGCGCGACGCGGCAGCCCTACTGCCTTGTCAGGCCGAGCGGAAGATGAAGTAGACCGCCCCCACCAGGCACAGCGCGGCCCACAGGTAGTCGAGCTTGAGCGGCTGCTTCATGTAGAGCACCGCGAAGGGCACGAAGACGAGCAGCGTGAGGACCTCCTGCGTGATCTTCAGCTGCGCCAGCGTGAACGCGCCGCTGGCGTGCCCGATGCGGTTGGCCGGCACCTGCAGCAGGTACTCCGCCAGCGCGATGCCCCAGCTCACGAGCGCCGCCACCCACCAGGGGCGGTCGGCGAGGTTCTTCAGGTGGCCGTACCACGCGAAGGTCATGAAGACGTTCGAGAGCAGGAGCAGACCGACCGTCTGCAGCGACACCGGCAGCGCGCTCACCGCCTCACTCCCAGTCCAGCCCGGCCGGCGCGATCGCCTGGTCGCGGATCGCGGCGGCGAGCGCGTGCACCGGCCCGTGCCCCGGCAGCTCGAGCGCGGGCGCGAGCTCGGCGAGCGGCACCAGCACGAAGGCGCGCTCGTGCAGGCGCGGGTGCGGCAGCACGAGGCGCGCGGTGTCGAGCCGCGTGTCGCCGTGCAGCAGCAGGTCGAGGTCGAGCGTGCGCGGCGCGTTGCGGTAGGGACGCTCGCGGCCGTGCGCGAGCTCCAGCGCCTGCAGCGCGTCGAGCAGCTCGACGGGGCCGAGCGGCGTGTCGAGCGCGGCCACCGCGTTCAGGTAGTCGGGCCCGCCGGCGTCGACCGGCGCGGTGCGGTAGAGCCGCGACAGGCGCAGCGTGGCGCCGCCCGGCAGCGCGCGCAGGCTGCGCGCCGCGGCGCGCAGTGTCGCGGGCGCGTCGCCGAGGTTCGCGCCGAGGCCGACGTAGGCGCGCGCCGGCGTGCCCTGCACGGCGCTCATTCCGCGGCGGCGCCCGGGGCCTCGGGCTGGCCCGCGCCCTCGCCCGCCGGCTTGCGGCGGCGACGGCGGCGCTTCTTGGCCGGGTCGCTGCCGCCCGCCGAGCCGCCGGTGCGGCGCGCCTGCTCCTGCTCGCGCGCCTCGTCCATCAGCTCGCGGCGGCGCGGCTGCTCGGCCAGCGAGAAGTCCTCCCACCAGGCCGCCAGCTCGCCGTCGATCTCGCCGGCGTCGGCGCGCAGGCGCAGGAAGTCGAAGCCGGCGCGGAAGCGCGGCTGCTCGACCAGCGTGAACGGACCGTTGCCGGTGCGGCGCTCGAAGCGCGGCTGCATCATCCAGATCTCGCGCATGTCGGCGGCGAGCTTGCCGCGGCCGGAGATGTCGCCGATGCGCGCGTCGAACACCTCGTCGATCGCGGTCTGCAGCGCCTGGAAGGCCGGCTCGCCCGAGGCCTTGTGGCGCTCCCAGCCCTCGAGCACGTCGTGCCACAGCATGCACGCGAGCATGAAGCTCGGCGCCACCGGCTTGTCCTCCGACACGCGGCGGTCGGTGTCGGCGAGCGCGAGCTGCACGAACTTCTCGCGCCCGTCGTGGCGCTGCTGCTCGTCGAGCACCACGTCGAGCACCGGGAACACGCCGCGGTGCAGGCCCTGCTTGCGCAGCTCCTCGAGGCTCGCGAGCGCGTGGCCCGTCTGCAGCAGCTTGATCATCTCGTCGAACATGCGCGAGATCGGCACGTTGTCCAGCAGCGCCGCCATGCGCTGGATCGGCTCGCGCGTCTTGGGCTCGATGTCGAAGCCGAGCTTCGCGGCGAAGCGCACGACGCGGATGATGCGCACCGGGTCCTCCCGGTAGCGCGTCTCGGGGTCGCCGATCATGCGCAGCAGCCGGGCCTTCGCGTCGCGGATGCCGTTGTGGTAGTCCACGACGATCTCGGTCTGCGGGTCGTAGTACATCGCGTTGATCGTGAAGTCGCGGCGCGCCGCGTCCTCGTCCTGCGGGCCCCAGACGTTGTCGCGCAGCACGCGACCGCTTGCGTCCACCACGTGACTCTTGCCGGCGAGCTCGGATTTCGACGTCTTCTCGTTGCCCGCGACCTGCTCGGCCGCCGAGGCGTCGAGGTAGGCGCGGAAGGTCGAGACCTCGATCACCTCGTGCTCGCGACCGCGGCCGTGGACCACGTGCACGATGCGGAAGCGCCGGCCGATGATGAAGGCGCGGCGGAACAGGCCCTTGACCTGCTCGGGCGTGGCGTTGGTGGCGACGTCGAAGTCCTTCGGGCGCAGGCCCTGGATCAGGTCGCGCACCGCGCCGCCGACGATGTAGGCCTCGTAGCCCGCGTCCTTGAGCGTCTGCACCACCTTGACCGCGCGCTCGTCGACGAGCTTCGGGTCGATCCCGTGCTCGGACTTCGGCACCTCCACGCGCTTGCCGCGCGCCGGCTGCGCCACGATGGCGGGCGGCTCGCTGCCGCGGTTGCCGAACAGCCTATCGATGAATTTCTTGATCATTGAACAGTTTCAGGATGCGCCAGCCGCGCTCGCGGGCGACGGTTTCGAGCGTCGGGGACGGGTTGGTGGCGACCGGGTCGGTTGCGCGCTCCAGCAGCGGCAGGTCGTTGGGCGAGTCGCTGTAGAAGCTGATGCGCCCGAAGTCCTCCCAGCGCGCGCCGAGCTGCGCCAGCCACTGCTCCACGCGGGTGATCTTGCCGCCCTGGTAGGACGGCACGCCACGGATGCGGCCCGTGATGGTACCCGCCTCGTCGCGTTCGAGCTCGGTGGCGAGCAGGTGCTCGACGCCGAAGGCCCGCGCCACCGGCGCCGTGACGAACTCGTTGGTGGCGGTGACGATCGCGATCAGGTCGCCGCGCGCACGGTGCTCCTCGACCAGCGCCAGCGCCTGGGGCTTGAGCTGCGGCGCGATCACCTCCTGCATGAAGCGCTGCTGCACCTGCTGCTGCTCGGCGGCAGGGCGGCCGCGCCAGGCGGAGGTCGCGAAGTCGATGTAGGCGTGCACGTCGAGACGGCTGGCGAGGTACTGCTGGTAGAACTCGTCGTTGCGGCGGCGGAACTCCCCGCCGTCGGCCCAGCCGATGTCGACCAGGAAGGCCCCGAAGGCATGGTCCGAGTCGAGCGGCAGCAGCGTGTGGTCGAGGTCGAACAGGCACAGGTCGCGAGCAGTTTTCATGCGCCCCCCTCCGCCATCATGCGCCGCAGCAGCGGCACGCTCACCGAGCGTTTCTCGGCCAGTGCGAAGCGGTCGAGCCGCTCGAGCAGCTCCATCAGGCTGCCCAGGTCGCGCGCAAAGCGCGTCAGCAAATAAGTCATCACCTCGTCCGAAAGAAAGATGCCGCGCCGGTCGGCCTCGCGCCGCAGCACCGCGCGGCAGTCGCCCTCGGGGAGCGGCATCAGATGGAACACATGCCCCCAGCCGAGGCGGGAGCGCAGGTCGTCGCGCAGCGGCAGGTCCACCGGCGGCAGCGCGCCGGCGCTCGCCACCAGCGTGCCGTGCGTGGTGGCCTCGATGAACAGCGCGAACGCCGCCTGCTGCTGCACCGCGTCGAAGGCGTCGCAGTCGTCGAGCACCAGCAGCCGCCAGCCCTCGTGGAAGGTCCAGGGCTGCGGCGCCGCCGCGTCGAACCAGCCGACCTGCGCGCCCTCGGCATGCATCTGCTGTGCCAGCGCGCGCAGCAGGTGCGTCTTGCCGCTGCCCGCCTCGCCCCAGAGGTACAGCGGCGTCGGCGGCGCGTCGACGTGCAGGCCGCGCAGGTGCCCGACCGCCTCGGCATTCGGCCCGGCGAAGAAGCTGTCGAAGCCCGGATCCAGGTCGAGTTCGAGTCCGAGCGGGATCTGTCGCATCGAGACGTCCGTGCGCATCAGCCGCGTCGGGGCCCACCGCCCCGGCAGACCCGGCCCCGCCGGCAGGCCCTGCGCACGCACGCCGCTCGCGCCCGCGGGCGGGCCGCGACGGCGATCGTCAGTCCGGCGGGCCGGGTTCTCGGAGGTGCGTTGAGGGTCATGCAGCGGGTGCGGGTCCACGCGCGGCGGCGCGCATGGCAAAGCGTCGGGCCGGGCGGAACGGACGCCGCCCGGTAAAATTCGCGAAATTCTATAGGCCGGCCCTTTCCCGCCGGCAAACACACCATGTCGCAGCCTCCCCTCTCCTATCGTGATGCCGGTGTCGATATCGACGCCGGCGACGCCCTCGTCGACCGCATCAAGCCCCTGGCCAAGCGCACGCTGCGCGAAGGCGTGCTCGGCGGCATCGGCGGCTTCGGCGCGCTGTTCGAAGTCCCCAAGCGCTACAAGGAGCCCGTGCTCGTCAGCGGCACCGACGGCGTCGGCACGAAACTGAAACTCGCCTTCGAGTGGGGCATGCACGACACGGTCGGCATCGACCTCGTCGCGATGAGCGTCAACGACGTGCTGGTGCAGGGCGCCGAGCCGCTGTTCTTCCTCGACTACTTCGCCTGCGGCAAGCTCGACGTGGACACCGCGGCGCGCGTGGTCGGCGGCATCGCGCGCGGCTGCGAGGAGTCGGGCTGCGCGCTGATCGGCGGCGAGACCGCCGAGATGCCCGGCATGTACCCGGCCGGCGAGTACGACCTCGCCGGCTTCTGCGTCGGCGCTGTTGAAAAAAGCGGCATCGTCGACGGTCGCGACATCGCCGCCGGCGACGTGGTGCTGGGCCTGACCTCGAGCGGCGTGCACTCCAACGGCTATTCGCTGGTGCGCAAGATCGTCGAGCGCTCGGGCGAGAACCTGCCCGCGACGCTCGACGGGCTGCCCTTCCGCGAGCGCGTGATGGCCCCGACCCGCCTCTACGTGAAGCCGGTGCTCGCCGCGATGAAGGAAGTGAAGATCAAGGGCATGTCGCACATCACCGGCGGCGGCCTGGTCGAGAACATCCCGCGCTGCCTGCCCGACAACGTGAAGGCGGTGCTGGAGAAGTCGAGCTGGCCCCAGCCGGAGATCTTCTCCTGGCTGCAGCGCGAGGGCGGCGTCGCCGAGTCGGAGATGCACCGCACCTTCAACTGCGGCATCGGCTTCGTCGTGATCGTGTCGGCGGCCGACGCGCAGCGCGCGACCGAGGTGCTGCAGGCGCAGGGCCAGACGGTCCACACGATCGGCCGCATCGAGCCGCGCCAGGGCGACGAGCACGCGACGCAGGTGGTCTGATCTCCCTTGGCACCCGCCGCCGGGACACGGCGGCAGCGAAGCGCAAGCCGGCCCCGTGCCGGCTTTGTCGTTCTCAGCGGCGCCGCTCGTGCCGGGTCTGGCAGTCGAGGCACAGTGCCGCCTCGGGCGCGGCCTCCAGGCGCGGCTGCGGGATCGGCTCGCCGCAGCCGAGGCAGTCGCCGTAGCTGCCGGCCTCGAGCCGGTCGAGCGCGCGCTGCACCGCGTCGAGCTCGGCGGCGTCGCGCGCGACCTCGGCGATCTCCAGCGCGTCGAGCGTCTCGACCGCCGCCGCGTCGTCAGTCTCGTCGCGGTGCGTGCGGATGTGGGTGCCGCCGTCGCTGTGTCGGGTCTTGTGCGCCTCGATCTCGGACTGCAGCTCGCTGCGCCGCTGCAGCAGGCGCTGCGTCAGCCGGGCCAGTTCGGCAGGGGTCAGTGACATGGCTCGCTCCTCTGTTGAGACTGGATCGAGTCTCTCAAGGGGCGCCGGGAACGCTTCGACCTGGATCAAGCGCGCAGTGCGGAGACACGCACGGCGCGAGGAACTCCGGCGGGGCTCAATGACGGCGGCGCGTCGAGCCGCTGCTGCGCAGCTCGTCGAGGCGCTGCCGCATCAGGTGCAGGTCGTCGGCGCGCCGCGCCTGGCGCACGTAGGCGCCGAGGTCGGCGATCGCGAGCTCGTTCTGGCCGAGCTCGGCATAGGTCAGGCCGCGGTCGCGCCGCTCCTCGAGCGCGCCGGGCAGCAGCGCCACCAGCCGGTTGAGCACCGCGAGCAGGCGCGGCCAGTCCTCGTCGTTGCGGTGGATTTCCTTCAGATTGCGCAGCAGACGCGCGACGATCTCGCGCGGCGTCGCGGCCTGCAGGAACAGCCCGAGCGGCACGTCGAAGTCGCCCTCCAGCCCCTGCTGGCGCTTGTAGGGGCGCAGGCGCTCCTCCAGGTCCTCGCGCGACAGCGACACGCCGGTGAAGGGGTCGATCACCGCCTCGCCCTCGGGGAGCTTGAGCTTGACGAGGAAATGCCCGGGGAAGGAGACGCCGCGCGCATCGAGCCGCAGCTGGCCGGCGAGCTCCATGTAGAGCACCGCGAGCGAGATCGGGATGCCGCGCCGCGTGCACAGCAGCACGTTGAGGTAGCTGTTGTGCGGGTCGTAGTAGTCGTTGACGTTGCCGCCGAAGCCCAGCTCCTGGAAGAAGTAGCGGTTGAGCGCGCGCAGGCGCTGCACCGGGCCGGCGTCGACCGGCAGGCGGCCGCGCAGGCGCTGCGCGAGCACGTCGATCTCCGACAGCACGCCCTGCACGTCGAGCTCCGGGTACTCGTCCTGCGCCACCGCGATGGCCGCCTCGGTGAGCGGGAAGCTGGCATCGTCCGCCACCAGCAGGGCGAAGTGCTGCAGCGGCGTGGGCTTCTGGATGATGGATGACTCGTAACTCATGGGCGGGAATCCTCCGGCGCAGTGTAGTGCGCCCCCCCCGGGCCCATTTCCCTTCAGGGATTTCAGCCGCGGCGCGCGAACTGCCGCAGGTTCAGCCCGGCAAGCGCGAGCGCGCCGAAATACAGCAGCGCCGCGGCACCGAGCGTCAGCGCCAGCCAGCCGATGCGCAGCCACGGCTGCTGGCGCAGCGCCACCCAGTCGAGCGCCGCCGACGCGAAGGCCAGCCCTGCGCCGAGCAGCGCGGTCGCGAACAGCACGCGCGCGAGGAAGCCGCCCCAGCCGGGCGAAGGCCGGTAGGCGCCGCGGCGGCGCAGGCCGATCAGCAGCCAGCCGGCGTTGAAGAGCGCGCCGACGCCGATCGACAGCGCCAGCCCCGCGTGGCCGAGCCAGGGCACGAACAGCAGGTTCATCAGCTGCGTCAGCACCAGCACGACCACCGCGATCTTCACCGGCGTGCGGATGTCCTGCTTGGCGTAGAAGCCGGGCGCCAGCACCTTGACGCCGACCAGCCCCATCAAACCGACGCCGTAGCCCATCAGCGCGAGCACCGTCTGCGCGACGTCGCGGTCGCCGAAGGCGCCGTAGTGATAGAGCGCCGAGACCAGCGGCTTCGCGAACACCAGCAGCGCGACCGCCGAGGGCAGCGCCAGCAGCACCACCAGCCGCAGGCCCCAGTCGAGCAGGCCGGCATAGCGCTCGGTCTCGCCCTTGGCCTGCGCCGCCGACAGCTGCGGCAGCAGCACGACGCCGAGCGCGACGCCGAGCAGCGCGGTGGGGAACTCCATCAGCCGGTCGGCGTAGGTCAGCCACGAGACGCTGCCGGCGCCGAGGTGCGAGGCGATCTGCGTGTTGATCAGCAGCGACAGCTGCGCCACCGACACGCCGAGCACCGCCGGCGCCATCAGCTTCAGGATGCGGCCCACGCCGGGATGGCTCCAGGCCTCGCGCAGGCCCCGCAGCCTCGGCAGCACGCCGATGCGCGCGAGCGCCGGCAGCTGCGCGCCGAGCTGCAGCGCGCCGCCCGCCATCACGCCGGCGGCCATCGCGTAGATCGGCTCGATCCCCCAGCGCGCGAACTGCGGCGCCAGCCACAGCGCCGCGCCGATCATCGCCACGTTGAGCAGCACGGGCGTGGCCGCCGGCACCGCGAAGCGCCGCCAGGTGTTGAGCACCCCCGCCGACAGTGCCACCAGCGACATGAAGAAGATGTAGGGGAACATCCAGCGCGTCATCACGACCGCCGCGTCGAAGCCGCCGGGCGTCGCCTTCAGGCCCGAGGCCATCAGCCACACCAGCAGCGGCGCGCCGATCACGCCGGCGAGCGAGGTCGCGAGCAGCACGAAGAACAGCACGGAGGCGACCGCGTCGATCAGTCGCCGCGTGGTCTCGTCGCCCTCGCGGGTGCGCGTCTCGGCGAGGATCGGCACGAAGGCCTGCGAGAAGGCACCCTCGGCGAACAGCCGCCGCAGCAGGTTGGGGATGCGGAAGGCGACCTGGAAGGCGTCGGTCATGGCGCTGGCGCCGAACATCGAGGCCACCAGCAGCTCGCGCACCAGCCCGGTGATGCGCGACGCGAGCGTGAACAGGGAGACGGTCGAGGCGGCGCGCAGCAGGTTCATGGACGGCGGCAGGCGCCGCGTCGGCGCTGCCCGGGGGCTGGAGAGGAGCGCGATTATAGGAAGCCCCTCGCAGTCCTCGGCCTGCCCGTTTGGCTTCGGCGCCAGGCCATGCTACACTCTTCGTTTTTGCACAACCCGGAAACACATTCAGCATGGCCACTTCCAAGCCCAAGAAAACCGTTCGCATCGCGTCGGGCCGCAAGCGCGCCCGTCAGGATGTCAAGCTCAACGCTGCCAACACCGCGCTGCGCTCCAAATTCCGCACGGTCATCAAGAACGTGCAAAAGGCTGTGGTTGCCGGCGACAAGTCGCGTGCAGCCGAGCTCTTCAAGCTGGCCGAGCCGGTGATCGACTCGATCGCCGACAAGGGCCTCTTCCACAAGAACAAGGCCGCTCGCTCCAAGAGCCGCCTGTCGGCGTCCATCAAGGCGCTGTCGGCCTGACACGAAACACCGGGTTGCCGCAAGAGAAAAGGGCTCGCATCGCGAGCCCTTTTTCATTTCCGGCGCCGGTCGAGAACCGGTCGGCCAAGCCCTCCCCCGCGGGGGAGGCCGGCCGTGCTCAGCGGCGCGGCGGCGCGTCGGGGAGCAGGCAGGCCTCGGCGACCTGCAGGCCGTTGTCGCGGGCGAAGTTCATCACGAAGTCCCAGGCCATCGGCTCGATGTCGCGCAGCGCCTCGTTGACGACCACGCACTTCACGCCGTTGATCAGCGTCGGCACGCAGTAGGGCGAATAGCCGATGTGGGCACCGATGCCCTGGCGCACGCCGCCCGGGCGGAAGCTCGACATGGCGCCCGCCAGGCGCTCGGCCCAGTCGCTGGGACGGAAGGCGCGACCGTCTTGGGTGATTCCCTGGATGAATATCTCGCGTGGCTTGGTGGGGGGCGTCATTCGATGGGGGGCGAAGTGAGGGAGCTCCCGCTTGTGGCGGCATCGTGTGGCGGCAGCAAAGTGGGGGGCGCCGCATTGTCGATCCTGCAAATGATATCTTATATAAGACTTCCGACCGGGGCAGTCGAGCTCCCCGGCCGCACCGGCACCCGCCCGCACCCGCTGCCGCCCGCGGACCGGCGGGGACCGAGGACCTACCGCCCGCGCGCCGAAAACCCGCCGCGCCGCGCCTCGGAAGCCCCTTCGCTCCCCTTAGAATGAGCCGCGAGAGCGCGGAGTCGAAGTCCGGCAGACAGCTGCGGGGCGCCTCCGCCGTTTTGCTTTCTGGAGTTCCGATGACCACCCAGCCGACCCCTGCCCCGTCCCCCCTGATGAACACCTACGGCCGCCTGCCGATCGCGCTGTCGCACGGACAGGGCTGCCGCGTCTGGGACACCGAGGGCCGGGAGTACCTCGACGCGCTCGGCGGCATCGCCGTCAACACCCTCGGCCACGCGCATCCGAAGCTGGTGCCGGCGCTGCAGGAGCAGGTCGCGAAGCTGATCCACTGCTCCAACTACTACCAGGTGCCGCTGCAGGAGCGGCTCGGTGCGAGGCTCGCCGAGCTCTCGGGCCTCACCAACGCCTTCTTCTGCAACTCGGGACTGGAAGCCAACGAGGCGGCGCTGAAGATCGCGCGCAAGTTCGGCCACGACAAGGGCATCGACTTCCCCGAGGTGATCGTCTACGAGCGCGCCTTCCACGGCCGCTCGATCGCGACGCTGTCGGCCACCGGCAACGCCAAGGTGCAAAAAGGCTTCGAGCCGCTGGTCGAGGGCTTCGTGCGCGTGCCGCTCAACGACGTCGCCGCGATCGAGGAGGTCGCGCGCAGCCGCCCGAACGTGGTCGCGGTCTTCCTCGAGACGATCCAGGGCGAGGGCGGCGTGCAGCCGGCGCGGGCCGACTACCTGCAGGCGGTGCGGCGCCTGTGCGACGAGCGCGACTGGCTGCTGATGATCGACGAGGTGCAGTGCGGCATCGGGCGCACCGGCAAGTGGTTCGCGCACCAGTGGGCCGGCATCAAGCCGGACGTGATGCCGCTGGCCAAGGGCCTGGGCTCGGGCGTGCCGATCGGCGCGGTGATCGCCGGCCCCAAGGCCGCCCACGTGTTCCAGCCCGGCAACCACGGCACCACCTTCGGCGGCAACCCGCTGGCGATGCGCGCCGGTGTCGAGACGCTGCGCATCATGGAGGAGGACGGCCTGCTGGAGAACGCCGCCACCGTCGGCGCCCACCTGAAGGCCGCGCTCGAGCGCGAGCTCGGCGCACTGCCCGGCGTCAAGGAGATCCGTGGCCAGGGTCTGATGCTCGGCATCGAGCTCGAGCGCCCCTGCGGCGTGCTGCTCAACCGCGCGATGGAAGCGGGCCTGCTGATCAGCGTGACGGCCGACAGCGTGGTGCGCATGGTGCCGCCGCTGATCCTGAGCGTCGCCGAGGCCGACGAGATCGTCGCCCGGCTCGTGCCGCTGATCAAGGCCTTCCTCTCCGAGCCCGCCGCGGCCTGAGCATGCGCCGCCCCGAGACCGAAGGACAGCCGATGAAGCCGGGATACTCGCTGATGAAGCACTACCTCCAGTTCAAGGACCTGCGTGCCGAGGAGTACGCCTACCTGTTCGAGCGCACCGCGATCATCAAGAAGCGCTTCAAGAACTACGAGAAGTACACGCCGCTGGCGGACCGCACGCTGGCGATGATCTTCGAGAAGGCCAGCACGCGCACCCGCGTGAGCTTCGAGGCCGGCATGTACCAGATGGGCGGCTCGGTGGTGCACCTCACGACCGGCGACAGCCAGCTCGGCCGCGCCGAGCCGATCGAGGACAGCGCGCGCGTCATCAGCCGCATGGTGGACCTGGTGATGATCCGCACCTACGAGCAGGCCAAGCTCGAGGCCTTCGCGGCGAACTCGCGCGTGCCGGTCATCAACGGCCTGACCAACGAGTTCCATCCCTGCCAGATCCTCGCCGACATCTTCACCTACATCGAGCACCGCGGCTCGATCGCCGGCAAGACGGTGGCCTGGGTCGGCGACGGCAACAACATGGCCAACACCTGGCTGCAGGCGGCCGAGATCCTCGGCTTCAAGGTCCACATCAGCACGCCGAGCGGCTACGAGGTCGACCCGGCGCTCGCCGGCGTCCGCGACCAGAGCTGCTTCAAGAGCTTCAAGGACCCGATGGATGCCTGCCGCGATGCGCACCTCGTCACCACCGACGTGTGGACCAGCATGGGCTTCGAGGCCGAGAACGAGCAGCGCCGCGCGGCCTTTGCCGACTGGTGCGTCGACGCCGAGATGATGGCCGCGGCGCAGCCCGACGCCCTCTTCATGCACTGCCTGCCGGCGCACCGCGGCGAGGAGGTCGCCGCCGAGGTGATCGACGGGCCGCAGTCGGTGGTCTGGGACGAGGCCGAGAACCGCATGCACGTGCAGAAGGCGCTGATGGAGTACCTGCTGCTCGGCCGCATCGGCTGACCCGCCCGCCCTTCCCCGCAGCGCACGCCCCATGAAACTCGCGGTGATCGCGGACATCCACGGCAACCGCGAGGCCTTCGCCGCCTGCCTGGAGCATGCGCGCGAGCGCGGCGCGGAGCACTTCGCGCTGCTCGGCGACTATGTCGGCTACGGCGCCGATCCCGGCTGGGTGATCGACCGCGTGCGCGAGCTGGTGGACGCGGGCGCCCGGGCGGTGCTCGGCAACCACGACCTCGCGGTGCTGGAGGCGCCGTCGCCCTACATGAACCCGGATGCCCGCGCCGTGATCGCCTGGACGCGCGAGGAGCTCGACGAGGACCAGCTGGCGCTGCTCGGCTCGCTGCCCGACACCGAGAGCGAGGGCGACTGCCTGTTCGTGCACGCGAACGCGGCCGCCCCTCGTCAGTGGCGCTACATGCACCGCGCGGAGGACGCCGCCCGCAGCCTCCAGGCGACCGACGCGAGCTACGTCTTCTGCGGCCATGCCCACGAGCCCTCGGCGTTCCGCCTGTCGCCCGACGGCGGGATCCTGCACTTCAAGCCGGGCGCCGGCATGTCGATCCACCTCACGCCGGGACAGCGCTGGCTGGTCGTCGCCGGCGCGGCCGGCCAGCCGCGCGACGGCAACCCGGCCGCGAGCTACGTGATGTTCGACCGCAGCGCCGCGATGCTGACCTTCCACCGCGTCCCCTACGACCACGAGACCGCCGCCACCAAGATCATGGCCGCCGGCCTGCCCTACCGCCTCGCGCTGCGGCTGATCGAAGGCATCTGAAACCGCCCCGCCCTTCCCTTCGCTGTCCTGTCCCGATGATTCCGGATCCTGTCTCCTGCCAAGGCTGCGGCGCCTGCTGCGCGAGCTTCCGCGTCGACTTCGCGCGCGAGGAGCTCGACGAGGAAGGCGGCTGCGTGCCCTCGGGCCTCGCGGTCGACCTCACCGCCAGCCTGTGCCGCATGCGCGGCACCGACCATGCCCAGCCGCGCTGCGCGGCGCTGGTCGGCAAGGTCGGGCACGACGCCCGCTGCGGCATCTACGAGTGGCGCCCCTCGCCCTGCCGCGAGTTCGGCCGGCTCGCGCCGCAGGGCCTGCCCGACGACGCCTGCACGCGCGCGCGGCTGCGCCATGGCCTGGCACCGCTCGGCAGTGCGCCCGGCGCCGCCGGGGGCTGAGGCACGAGACCGCCCGCCGGGGAAGAGTCCTCTCCTCGACAGCCCTGCGCCCGAGGCAGGGGCGGTGCGAAGCCCTAGAATTCCGCGTTTACCTCCAACCCCTCGCTTGCCCATGTCCAAAGACATCAAAAAAGTCGTTCTCGCCTATTCCGGCGGCCTCGACACCTCGATCATCCTGAAGTGGCTCCAGGACCAGTACCAGTGTGAAGTGGTGACCTTCACCGCCGACATCGGCCAGGGCGAGGAGATCGAGCCGGCGCGCGCCAAGGCGGTCAAGATGGGCATCAAGCCCGAGAACATCTTCATCGAGGACCTGCGCGAGGAGTTCGTGCGCGACTTCGTGTTCCCGATGTTCCGCGCCAACGCGCTGTACGAGGGCGAGTACCTGCTCGGCACCTCGATCGCCCGCCCGCTGATCGCCAAGCGCCTAGTCGAGATCGCGAAGAAGACCAAGGCCGACGCCATCTCCCACGGCGCCACCGGCAAGGGCAACGACCAGGTCCGCTTCGAGCTCGGCGCCTACGCGCTGCTGCCCGACGTGAAGGTGATCGCGCCGTGGCGCGAGTGGGACCTGCTGTCGCGCGAGAAGCTGCTCGCCTACGCCGACCAGCACGGCATCCCCGTCGACTTCAAGAAGCGCAAGGGCGGCGCGCCCTACTCGATGGACGCCAACCTGCTGCACATCTCCTACGAGGGCGGCGTGCTCGAGGACCCGAACTTCGAGCCCGAGGCGAACATGTGGCGCCTGACCGTCAGCCCCGAGAAGGCGCCCGCGAAGGCGCAGGTCGTCGAGCTGACCTACGCGCGCGGCGACGTGGTCGCGGTCGACGGCGTGGCGATGAGCCCGGCCAAGGTGCTCGAGACGCTGAACCAGATCGGCGGCCGCCACGGCATCGGCCGCCTCGACAAGGTCGAGAACCGCTACGTCGGCATGAAGAGCCGCGGCTGCTACGAGACCCCGGGCGGCACGATCCTGCTGGCCGGCCACCGCGCGATCGAGTCGATCACGCTCGACCGCGAAGTGCTCGCGCTCAAGGACGACCTGATGCCGCGCTACGCGCGCATGGTCTACAACGGCTACTGGTTCAGCCCCGAGCGCGAGCTGCTGCAGGTGCTGATCGACGAGAGCCAGAAGACCGTCAACGGCACCGTGCGTCTGAAGCTCTACAAGGGCACGATCATGTGCGTGGGCCGCGAGTCCGCGACCGACAGCCTGTTCGACACGAAGATCGCGACCTTCGACGACGACGGCGGCGCCTACAACCAGGCCGACGCCGCGGGCTTCATCAAGCTCAACGCGCTGCGCATGCGCATCGCCGCCAAGGCCCGTGCCGCGCGCACCGCCGCGACGACGAGCCGCGCCAAGCCGGCAGCGCGCAAGGCCGCGGCCGGCAAGGCCGCGGCCGGCAAGGCTGCAGCCGCCGAAGCGGCCGTCGCCGCACCGGCGCCCAAGGCCGTGAAGAAGGCCCCGGCCAAGAAGGCCTCCGCGAAGAAGACGGCCGTCGCCGCCGAGTAATCCCGCCGCTGCGGGACGAAGCCGGAACGGGGCCTGCGGGCCCCGTTCTCTATTGCGGGGCCGTTCATCCGGCATGGCGCCCGAGCGGCGCGCGCCGGCGGGCCAAAGAGGCCCCCGGGAGATCGGCCGCCTCCCTGGCGAGTCCGCGCTGCCAACCCAGCACGCCCGCCTGTTCCGGCCGTCCCCCGGGGAGAAGTCCGCCGCGGTCCGGGGCGCGGCGGCGAAAGGATGCGGCAGGACTGGACGACGGCCCGGCGCCGACCGAACTTCCCTGGCGCTTCGCAAAAGATGTGACCCCCAGTATCTCCAGGGCGGGCAGCGGGCCGCCACCCCCTCCTCGGGCGTGCGGGGCACGATGCAGGGTGCCGCGAGGCGCGGGTCGCGCCCGGCGCGCCACCCGCTCGGTTAGCATCGCGGGCTGTCCTTCATTTCCGATCCCGAGTCATGAGCACCGATCTTTCCCAAGTCAGCGTCAACCCGCGCGCCAACGTGTACTTCGACGGCAAGTGCGTCTCGCACAGCGTCACGCTCGCCGACGGCACCCGCAAGAGCGTGGGCGTGATCCTGCCCGCGACCCTGACCTTCAACACCGGCGCGGCCGAGGTGATGGAGACGGTGGCCGGCGCCTGCGAGGTCAAGCTCGCTGGCCAGAGCGAATGGAAGCGCTACGGCGAGGGCCAGTCCTTCGACGTGCCGGCGAACTCGAGCTTCGAGATCCGCGTCGAGGGCGAGCCCTACCACTACATCTGCCACTTCGCCTGAGCGGCGAAGCGCACGGGGCCGGCTGCCCGGCCCGCCGCTGCGGCGGACGGGCAGGCCGGCGGCAGCGCGTGCTGCGGCCGGCTCAGACCACCACCGGCTCCGGCTCCAGCCGGATGCCGAAGCGGCCGTAGACGCTCTCCTGGATCGCCCGCGCGAGCGTCACCACCTCGGAGCCCGTGGCGCCGCCACGGTTGACCAGCACCAGCGCCTGCTTCTCGTAGACGCCGGCGTGGCCGATGGACTTGCCCTTCCAGCCGCAGGCGTCGATCAGCCAGCCGGCGGCGAGCTTGAAGCCGCCGTCGGGCATCGGGTAGTGCACGATCTCCGGGTCGCGGCCGATGATGTCGCGGCACTGCTCCTGCGTCACCACCGGGTTCTTGAAGAAGCTGCCGGCGTTGCCGATCACCGCCGGGTCGGGCAGCTTGGCGCGGCGGATCTCGCACACCCAGTCGAACACCTGCTGCGGCGTCGGCTGCTCGATGCCCGAATCCTGCCGCTTGCGCGCGATGTCGGCATAGCCGAGCACCGGCTGCCAGGGCCGCGGCAGGCGCAGCCGCACGCGCGTGATCACGCTCTTGCCCGCCAGCGCGTTCTTGAAGACGCTGTCGCGGTAGCCGAAGCGGCACTGCGCGGCGTCGAGCGTGACGGTGCGGCCGGTGACGAGGTCGACCGCGTCGAGCGAATGGAAGCGGTCCTTCAGCTCGAGCCCATAGGCGCCGATGTTCTGCACCGGCGCGGCGCCGACCGTGCCCGGCACCAGCGCCATGTTCTCGAGCCCCGGCAGGCCCTGCTGCAGCGTCCAGACCACCGCCTCGTGCCAGTTCTCGCCGGCACCGAGCTCGACGATCCAGGCGTCGTCGCGCGTCTCGACGACGCGGCGGCCCTCGACCTCGATCTTCAGCACCACCGGCGCGATGTCGCGCGTGAGCACGATGTTGCTGCCCCCGCCGAGGATGAACTTCGGCGCGCGGCCGAACTCCGGGTGGTCGACGACGCGGCGCACGTCGGCCTCGCAGCGGATGCGCACGAGCGTGCGCGCCACCGCGGGCAGGCCGAAGGTGTTGTAGGGTCGGAGACTGACGGCGGACTCGATTTGCATGGCAGAATTTTCGCCCATTCCCTCTGGTTCCCGCCTGAAAGAGTCTTAAATGCCCAGCTTCGATGCCGTCCTCGAACCCGACATGGTTGCCATCCGGCACGCCGTCGAAAACACCAAGAAGGAGATCGCCACCCGCTTCGACTTCAAGGGCACCAGCGCCGCAATCGAATTGAAAGAAAAGGAAAAAGAGATTCAACTCGTCGGCGACAGCGATTTCCAGATCGAGCAGATCAGCGCAGTGCTGCTGGGCAAGCTCACCAAGCAGAACGTGCAGGTGAGCTTCCTGGACATGAGCGCCAAGCTGGAGAAGATCGGCGGCGACAAGGTGCGCCAGACCTACAAGGTCCGCGCCGGCATCGATGCGGACCTGGCCAAGAAGATCGTGGCCGCGATCAAGAACAGCAAGATCAAGGTGCAGGCCAGCATCCAGGGCGATGAGGTGCGCGTCACCGGCAAGAACCGCGACGACCTGCAGGCGGCGATGGCGCTGCTGAAGAAGGAAGTCACGGAAGCGCCGCTGTCCTTCGGCAACTTCCGCGACTGACGCGCCCGGGCCGGCCCATGCGTGCGATCGGACCCGCCACCCTCCTCGCGATCGCGGCCGGCCTCGCTGGCGGCAGCGCCGCGGCCGCCGACAAGGTGGCGCTCGCCGGCAGCATGGGCCAGCGCGCGCTGCTCGTCATCGACGGCGCCGCGCCGCGCGCGGTCGCGGTCGGCGCGACGCTCGACGGCGTCAAGGTGCTGAGCGTGTCGCCCACCGAGGCGGTGGTCGAGGTGGACGGGCAGCGCCGCACGCTGCTGCTCGGCGCCTCGCAGCTCGACGTCGGCCGCGGCGGCAAGGGGGCGGCTGGTCGCCGCATCGTGCTCAGCGCCGAGCAGGGCGGCCACTTCTTCGCCACCGGCACGATCAACGGCCAGACGGTGCGCTTCGTGGTCGACACCGGCGCCACCTACATCGCCCTCGACCAGGCGCTCGCGACGCGCATCGGGCTGCGCCTGAACCCCGCGTCGCGCCTGAACATGCACACCGCCAACGGCACCGTGCCGGCGCACCGTGTCAGCCTCGGCTCGGTGCGCATCGGCGACGTCGAGCTCCACAACGTCGAGGCGGTGGTGCTGCCGCAGGCGATGCCGGTGGTGCTGCTCGGCAACAGCTTCCTAACGCGCTTCAAGATGCAGCGCGAGAACGACCAGCTCACGCTCGACCGCAGCTACTGAAAGCCGGCGACCCCGCCGCGCACCGTCCCGGCGGGCGGCACTAGACTCGCGGCCTTCGTCCTCTATCCCCCCCTTCCACGATGAAGCTCGCCCAGTTGCTGTTCTCCCAAGGTTTCGGCGCCCGGCGCGAATGCGAGGGCCTGATCCTCGCCGGTCGCGTCACGCTCGACGGCCGGGTCTGCGACGACCCCTTCCACGAGGTCGAGCCCGAGGGCCTGGTCTTCGGTGTCGACGGCAAGCCCTGGCCCTACCACGAGCGCGCGCTGATCCTGATGAACAAGCCCGCCGGGCACGAGTGCTCGCAGAAGCCGCGCATGCACCCGAGCGTCTACAGCCTGCTGCCCGCGCCGCTGCGCCGCCGCGACGTGCAGACGGTCGGCCGCCTCGACGAGGACACGACCGGCCTGCTGCTGCTGACCGACGACGGCGCGCTGATCCACAAGCTCACCTCGCCCAAGCACCACGTGCCCAAGGTCTACGAGGCGAGCTGCAAGCACCCGATCACCGAGCAGCAGCTCGCGCGGCTGCGCGAGGGCGTGGTGCTGCACGACGACCCGAAGCCGGTGCGCGTCGAGGCCGCCGAGGCCGCCAGCGACCACGTGCTGCGCCTGACGCTCACCCAGGGCAAGTACCACCAGGTCAAGCGCATGGTGGCGGCGGTGAGCAACCGCGTCGAGTCGCTGCACCGGGTCGCGTTCGGCGCGCTGGCGCTGCCGGCCGACCTCGCGCCCGGCCAGTGGCGCTGGCTCGACGGCCCCGAGCCCATCTTCGGCACGCCGGGCGGCACCCGACCATAATCCGCCCATGCAAGTCTTCCGAGGGTTCCACCACCGCGCCATCGCCCCGGCCTGCGCGCTCACCATCGGCAACTTCGACGGCGTGCACCGCGGCCACCAGGCGATGCTCGCGCTGCTGAGCAACGAGGCGAGCCACCGCGGCCTGCCGACCTGCGTGCTGAGCTTCGAGCCGCATCCGCGCGACTACTTCGCAGCCAAGGCCGCTCGGCCCGAGCTCGCGCCGGCGCGCATCGCGACGCTGCGCGACAAGCTCGGCGAGCTCAAGCGCTGCGGCGTCGACCAGCTCGTCGTGCTGCGCTTCGACGAGCGGCTCGCGTCGCTGCCGGCCGAGGACTTCATCCGCGAGGTGCTGGTCGAGGGGCTGGGCGCGAAGTACGTGCTGGTCGGCGACGACTTCCGCTTCGGCGCGAAGCGCGCCGGCGACTACGCGATGCTCGACGCCGCGGGGGACACGCTCGGCTTCGACGTCGCGCGCATGAACAGCTACGAGGTGCACGGGCTGCGCGTGTCGAGCTCCGCGGTGCGCGACGCGCTCGCGCGCGGCGACATGGAGGCCGCCGCCGCGCTGCTCGGCCGCCCCTACAGCATCTGCGGCCACGTGATCCACGGCCGCAAGCTCGGCCGCGACCTGGGTTTCCGCACGCTGAACCTGCGCTTCGGCCACCCGAAGCCGGCCGCCGGCGGCATCTTCGCGGTGCGCGTGCACGGACTCGCCGAGGCGCCGATCGACGGCGTCGCGAGCCTCGGCGTGCGCCCGACCGTGGAAGACGCGGGCCGCGTGCTGCTCGAGGTGCACTGCCTCGAGTGGCCCGCCTCGCTGGGCCCGGAAGGGGCCTACGGTAAACTGGCGCGCGTGGAACTGCTGCACAAACTGCGCGACGAAGCGCGCTACGACGGGCTCGAGGCCCTCACCGCCGCGATCCGTCAGGACGTGGCGGACGCACGCGCCTGGCTCGCCGCGCACGCGGCCGAGCGCCGCCAGACCACCCGCGACCGAATTTGACGCGGCGACGCCGGCGCGGACCGCAGGGGTCGCGCGCCGCTCGCCCGGCAGGCCTGCGCGCCTGCCCAGCCCTTTTGCCCCGGGCGGCGCCCGCCGCCTCCGCGACGACATTTCCCCGAGGGACTCCCCATGTCCGACAAGACCGACTACCGCGCGACGCTGAACCTGCCCGACACCCCCTTCCCGATGCGCGGCGACCTGCCCAAGCGCGAGCCCGGCTGGGTGAAGGAGTGGGAGGAGCAAGGCACCTACCGACGCCTGCGCGAGGCGCGCTGCGGCGCGAAGAAGTTCGTGCTGCACGACGGCCCGCCCTACGCCAACGGCCAGATCCACATCGGCCACGCGGTCAACAAGATCCTCAAGGACATGATCGTCAAGGCGCGGCAGCTCGCCGGCTTCGACGCGGTCTACGTGCCCGGCTGGGACTGCCACGGCCTGCCGATCGAGAACCAGATCGAGAAGACCTTCGGCCGAAAGCTCGGCCGCGACGAGGTGCAGGAGAAAAGCCGCGCCTACGCCGGCGAGCAGATCGCGCAGCAGAAGGCCGACTTCAAGCGCCTCGGGGTGCTCGGCGACTGGGAGCGGCCCTACCGCACGATGGACTTCGGCAACGAGGCGGGCGAGATCCGCGCGCTCAAGCGCATCATGGAGCGCGGCTTCGTCTACCGGGGCCTGAAGCCCGTCTACTGGTGCTTCGACTGCGCCTCGTCGCTGGCGGAGTTCGAGATCGAGTACGCCGACAAGGGCTCGCAGACGCTCGACGTGGCCTTTCCCTGCGCCGAGCCTGACAGGCTCGCCGCCGCCTTCGGCCTGGACAGGCTGGACAAGGAGGCCTTCGTCGTCATCTGGACCACCACCGCGTGGACCATCCCGGCCAACCAGGCGCTGAACCTGAACCCCGAGCTGGAATACTCGCTCGTCGACACCGAGCGCGGCCTGCTGCTGCTGGCCTCGGCGCTGGTCGAGAAGTGCCTCGAGCGCTACGGCCTGGAGGGCAAGGTGATCGCGACCACGGTCGGCGCCAGGCTCGACCGCATCAACTTCCGCCACCCGCTCGCGCATGTGGACGCGGGCTACGACCGCTTGTCGCCGGTGTATCTGGCCGACTACGCCACCGCCGAGGACGGCACCGGCATCGTGCACTCGGCGCCCGCCTACGGCGTGGACGACTTCAACTCCTGCGTCGCGCACGGCCTCAAGTACGACGACATCCTGAACCCGGTGCAGGGCCAGGGCGCCTACGCGGCCGACTTCCCGCTCTTCGGCGGCCAGCACATCTGGAAGGCGGTGCCGGTCATCATCGACGCGCTGCGCGACGCGGGGCGCCTGTTCGCGACGTCCAAGCTCACGCACAGCTACCCGCACTGCTGGCGCCACAAGACGCCCGTCATCTACCGCGCCGCGGCCCAGTGGTTCGTGCGCATGGACGAGGGCGAGGGCGTGTTCACGGTCGACAAGGCGCCGAAGACCTTGCGCCAGCTCGCGCTCGACGCGATCGACCACACCGGCTTCTACCCCGAGAACGGCCGCGTGCGGCTGCGCGACATGATCGCCAACCGTCCCGACTGGTGCATCTCGCGCCAGCGCAACTGGGGCGTGCCGCTGCCCTTCTTCCTGCACAAGGCCACGGGCGAGCTGCACCCGGACACGCTGGCGCTGATGGAGCGTGCCGCCGACCTCGTCGAGCAGGGCGGCGTCGAGGCCTGGGCGCGGCTCGAGCCGGCCGAGTGGCTCGGCGAGGAGGCCTCGCACTACACGAAGAGCACCGACATCCTCGACGTCTGGTTCGACTCCGGCACCACGCACTTCCACGTGCTGCGCGGCAGCCACCCCGAGGGCCGCCATGACAGCGGCCCCGAGGCCGACCTCTACCTCGAGGGCCACGACCAGCACCGCGGCTGGTTCCACAGCTCGCTGCTGACCTCCTGCGCGATGAACGACCGCGCGCCCTACAAGGGCCTGCTCACGCACGGCTTCACCGTCGACGGTGCGGGCCGCAAGATGAGCAAGTCGGTCGGCAACGTGGTGGCGCCGCAGCAGGTGAGCGAGAAGCTCGGCGCCGAGATCATCCGCCTCTGGGTCGCGGCGACCGACTACTCGGGCGACCTCGGCATCGACGACAAGATCCTCGCGCGCGTGGTGGACGCCTACCGCCGCATCCGCAACACGCTGCGCTTCCTGCTCGCCAACACCAGCGACTTCGACCCGAAGACGGACCCGGTGCCCCTCGAGGAGCTGCTCGAGATCGACCGCTGGGCGCTGGCGCGCGCGGCAGAGTTCCAGGCCGAGATCCTCGCGCACTACGAGGTCTACGAGTTCCACCCGGTGGTCGCCAAGCTGCAGGTGTTCTGCTCCGAGGACCTCGGCGCCTTCTACCTCGACGTGCTGAAGGACCGGCTCTACACCACCGCACCGAAGTCGCACGCACGCCGCTCGGCGCAGACCGCGCTGTGGCATCTCACGCACGCGATGCTGCGCTGGATGGCACCCTTCCTCAGCTTCACCGCCGAGGAGGCCTGGAAGGTCTTTTCACCCGGCACCTCGCCGTCGATCTTCACCGAGCACTACTGGTCGCTGCCGCAGGCCGACGCCGGGCTGCTGGTGAAGTGGGCGCGCATCCGCGAGATCCGCGACGTGGTCAACAAGGAAGTGGAGGCGGTGCGCGCGCAGGGCGGCGTCGGCTCCTCGCTGCAGGCCGAGCTCACCCTCTTCGCCGGCCCCGAGGACCAGGCGCTGCTCGCCTCGCTCGGCGAGGACCTGAAGTTCGTGACGATCACCTCGAAGGCGCTGCTGGCGCAGGCCGAGGCGCTCGCGGTCACCGTCACGCCCTCGTCCGCCGTGAAGTGCGAGCGCTGCTGGCACTGGCGCGACGACGTCGGCCACGACGCGGCGCACCCGACGATCTGCGGCCGCTGCACCAGCAACCTGTACGGCGCGGGCGAGCCCCGCAGCGTCGCGTGAGCATGGCCGCACCGCATCCGGCCGGTTCCGGCCCCGACCGCGCCTCGGGCGGCCAGTTGATGCGCTGGCTGGCGATCGCACTGGCGCTGATCGTGCTCGACCAGGTCACGAAGGCGCTGATCGTCGCCAACTACCAGCTCTTTGAGGCCACGCCGATCACCGGCTTCTTCAACATCGTGCGCGCCCACAACACCGGCGCCGCCTTCTCCTTCCTGGCGCAGGCCGGGGGCTGGCAGCGCTGGTTCTTCACCATCGTGGGGGTCGTGGCCTCGGTCGTGATCGTCTGGCTGCTGCGCCGCCACGGCGGCCAGCGCTTGTTCGGTTGGGCGCTGACGCTCATCCTCGGCGGCGCGGTCGGCAACGTGATCGACCGCGTGATGCACGGCTACGTGGTGGACTTCCTCGACTTCCATGCCGGCGGCTGGCACTTCCCCGCCTTCAACGTCGCCGACATCGCCATCAGCGTCGGCGCGGCGCTGCTGATCCTCGACGAGCTGCTGCGCATGCGCCGCGGCGGCGGCGCCGGGAGCTGAAGGCGGTTCCGTCCCCTTGCGCGACCGGCACGGCGACACCGCAAAGCCGGTCGCACCCCTTTTTGCGCGGGATCAAGGGCTGACCCGGATGCCTGTGCCAGGAGGCTGCTGCTATACCTTGCCCATCGCCTTGCAGGGAGCAGCCGCATGGACACGAAAGCGATCGGGCCCCTACCGTCCGCCTCCGAGCCGGCACCCGTCCGGCCCCCCGAGGGGCGGCTCGCCTTCGACGGCCTGCCCGCCGCGCCACCGCCGGCCTTCCTGCTGCCGCTGAACCCGCTGCGCTGGAGCGATCCGCTGCGCTGGCTCGCGGCGGGCTGGCGCGACTTCCGCCGCGCGCCCGGCATCGGCCTCTTCTACGGGCTGTGCTTCGCGGTGATGGGCTGGCTGCTGGTCACGGTCTACGAGAACGCGCCGGCCTACACGCTCGCGCTGAGCGCCGGCTTCCTGCTGGTGGGCCCCTTCCTGAGCCTCGGGCTCTACGACGCGAGCCGGCGGCTCGAGCGCGGGCAGGCGCCGGACCTCGGCCACTCGCTGCTCGCCTGGCAGACCTGCACCGGCACGATGGCGATCTTCGGCAGCATCCTGCTGGTGCTGGAGATGATCTGGGGACGCGCCTCGCTCGTCATCTTCGCGGTCAGCTTCGACGCGATGCCCGAGCTCGGCGGCTCGCTGCTCACGCTGCTCGCGCCCGAGAACATCGGCTTCATCCTCACCTACCTCGGCGTCGGCAGCCTCTTCGCGGGCCTGATCTTCGGCATCAGCGTCGTGTCGATCCCGATGATCCTCGACCGCCAGACCGACGCGATCACCGCCGGCCTCACCAGCCTGCGGCTGTGCCTGACCCAGCCCGGCGTGATGCTGCTGTGGGGTGCGCTGATCACGGCGCTGACCGTGCTGGCGATGCTGCCGGCCTTCCTCGGGCTGCTGGTGCTCGGCCCGGTGCTCGGCCATGCCTCCTGGCATGCCTACCGCGCCGCGGTCGGCATGCCTCGGGCCGACGAAGCAGGCCCGGGGGACTGATCCCGATCGCCGCTCGACGGCGACGAGGCGCGGCAGGACGAGCGTCCGGCTTCGGCTTACACTTTGAAACGATGCCCGCTCCCGCTGCACAGCAGGGGCGGGCCGGCGAAGTGCAACGAGTCCAGGGAGTCCGTCTGTCCATGAATGCCGAGCAGATCGAGCTGATCCAGCAGTCCTTCCAGCAATTGCGCCGCAGCGCCGACACCGTCGCGCTGCTGTTCTACGAGCACCTGTTCACCGAGAAGCCCGCGCTCAAGCAGCTCTTCCACAGCGACATGGAGGAGCAGGGCCGCAAGCTGATGAACCTGCTCGGCGTGGTGGTGGTCGGCCTGCCGCAGCTCGAGCGCCTGACGCCGATGCTGCGCGAGCTCGGCGCGCGCCACGCCCGCTACGGCGTGCAGACGGCCGACTACGACACGGTGGCCAATGCGCTGCTGTGGACCCTGGAGCATTCGCTGCCCGGCGAATACACGCCGGCGGTGCAGGCAGCCTGGACCGAGGCCTACCGGGTGCTGGCGCGCCTGATGCAGGATGGCGCCCGCGAGGCCCTCGCCGCGCACGGCCTGCCGGCCTAAGCGCGCCCGGGACAGGCCACCTCAGGGCTGCCGGCGCAGGCGCAGCTGCTCGTTGAGCCGCAGCTTCACGAAGCCCAGGTGCGACTGCGCCGCGCGGCGCGCACGCGCCGCGTCCTGGCGCAGGATCGCGTCGAGCAGCGCGCGGTGCTGGCGCGTGAGCGCGCGCGCCTGCTGCGAGTCGTGCGGCAGGTCCGAGATGCTGATCTGGACGTGCTCCTGCAGCAGCTTCATCAGCGAGGCGATCAGGTAGGAGAAGACCGGGTTGCGCGTCGCGTCGGCGATCGCGCGGTGGAAGGCCACGTCCGCCCGCACCTGCGCGGCACGGTCGGGCGTCGCGTAGGCCTGCTCGACCGCGGCGTAGCGCTCGCGCAGCAGCGCGCGGTCCTCCTCGGTGGCGCGCTGCGCGGCGAGCTCGGCGCTGCGCATCTCCAGCATCTCGCGGAACTCCAGCAGGTCGCCCTGCAGCAGCGGGTGGCGGCGCAGCATCTGCACCCAGGGATCGGCCATGTGCTCGTCGATCTGGCCGCTGACGAAGGTGCCCGCGCCCTGGCGGCGCACCAGCAGCCCGCGCTCGACGAGCTGCCCCACTGCCTCGCGCAGCGTCGCGCGCGACACGCCGAGCTGCGCGGCGAAGCTGCGCTCGGGCGGCAGCGCCTCGCCCGGCTTGTAGCGGCGCTCGAGGATGGCGCGCTCCAGGCGCTGCGCCAGCGCGTCCGAGAGCTTGGCGGCGATCGAGTGCTTCACGTTGAATCCGGCGATAAATTGGTCCGACCACTGTACCAGCGGCGGGGACCGCGTGGCACCATGCGCGGCACGACGAGATGCGCGCTGCCGCGCGCGTGACACGCAGGAGTGCCGGCCGGCGCAGGCCGCGGCACCCGCGGCCCCAGGAGACACGATGACCGCCCCGCCCTCCCCCGACGCCGCCGCCCTGCGGCCCGCCGCACGCCCGGCCCCGCCGCCGCGCGTGTACTTCTTCGCCACCTGCGTGGTCGACCTGTTCGTGCCGCAGGCCGGCATGGACGCGATCGAGCTGATCGAGTCGCGCGGGGTCGCGGTCGAGTTCCCGCGCGGCCAGTCCTGCTGCGGTCAGCCGGCCTACACCAGCGGCTTCCGCGACGAGGCGCGCGAGGTCGCCGCAGCGCAGCTCGGCCTGTTCCCCGAGCCCTGGCCGATCGTCGTGCCCTCGGGCTCCTGCGCCGGCATGATGAGGCACCACTGGCCGAAGCTGTTCGAGGGCGACGCCGCCCGGCTCGCGCAGGCGCAGGCCGTCGGCGCCCGGGTCGTCGAGCTGTCCGCCTTCCTCGCCGACACGCTCGGGCTGCCCGCCGCCGCGGCGCCGGCACCGCGGCCGGTGAAGGTGGCGCTGCACACCTCCTGCTCGGCGCGGCGCGAGATGGGCACGCAGCTGCCAAGCCGCGCGCTGCTGGAGACGCTGCCCGGCGTCGAGGTGGTGCAGCAGGCGCGCGAGGCCGAGTGCTGCGGCTTCGGCGGCACCTTCTCGATGCGCCACCCGTCGATCTCCGGCGCGATGGCGCAGGACAAGCTCGATGCGGTACAGGAAACCGGCTGCGACGTGCTCGTCAGCGCCGACTGCGGCTGCCTGCTCAACCTGCACCACACCGCGCAGAAGCGCGGCAGCGGACCGCGCTGCCTGCACCTCGCGAGCTTCATCCGCGAACGGCTGGGCCTCGTCGAGCCCGGCAGGGGGCTGACCGAATGAACGCCAGGAACGCCATCCTCGCCCGGCTGCGCGAGGCCGCGCCCGCCGCGCCGCTGCCCCGGCCCGAGCTCGAGCCCTACTACCGCAGCCACCCGGGGCTGCGCAGCGCGAGCCGCGCCGAGCAGGTCGACGCCTTCACGCGCAATGCGCGCGGCTGGCGCGCCGAGGTGCTGCACTGCACCCCGGCCGACTGGCCCGCGGCGGTGGCGCAGGCGCTCGCGGCGCGCGGCGCGCGGCGCGTCGCGCTCGGCCGCGACACGTCGATTGCAGCGCCGCTGCAGGCGGCGCTCGCCGGCACCGAGCCGGTCTGGTTCGAGCGCGACCTCGACGAGTGGAAGCAGGAGCTGTTCGACCGCGTCGACGCGTCGGTGACGACGGCGCTCGCCGGCCTCGCCGACACCGGCACGCTGGTGCTGGTGCCGGACGCGCGCGAGCCGCGCAGCCTGTCGCTGGTGCCGCCGGTGCACATCGCGGTGCTGCCCGCGAGCCGGCTGCACGACACGCTGCCCGGCGCCATGCAGGCGCTGCGGCCCCACGAGAACATGCCGACCAACCTGGTGCTCGTCACCGGGCCGTCGAAGACCTCCGACATCCAGCAGACGCTCGCCTTCGGCGCGCACGGCCCCAAGGAGCTGGTCATCGTGCTGGTGGACGACAGCGAAGGGAGCGCCCCATGAGCCAGACGATGCACTTCGTCGACCCGAAGCAGTTCAAGGCGCGCAGCGCCGAGGCCACCTCGGACGCGCACCTGAGGAAGAGCTTCCGCGGCGCGATGGACTTCCTGATGACGCGCCGCGCGGCGCACTTCCCGGTGCGCGCGGACTTCGAGGCGCTGCGCGACCTGGGCGAGTCGATCCGCAAGTACAGCCTCTCGCGGCTGCCGGACCTGCTGGAGCTGCTCGAGCAGCGCCTCACCGAGCAGGGCGTGCAGGTCCACTGGGCGCAGACGCCCGACGAGGCCAACCGGATCTTCCGCGACATCGCGCAGCGGCACGGCGCGAAGACCTTCATCAAGGGCAAGTCGATGGTCAGCGAGGAGATCGAGCTGAACCACGAGATGGCCCGCGACGGCATCCGCTGCCTCGAGTCCGACATGGGCGAGTACATCGTGCAGCTCGCCGGCGAGCGGCCGAGCCACATCATCATGCCGGCGATCCACAAGACCAAGCAGCAGATCGCCCACCTCTTCGAGGAGAAGATCCCCGACACCCGCTACACCGAGGACGTCGACGAGCTGATCGCGACCGGGCGGCGCGTGCTGCGCGGCGAGTTCCGCGACGCGCCGATCGGCGTCTCGGGCGTGAACTTCATGGTCGCCGAGACCGGCTCGCTGGTGCTGGTCGAGAACGAGGGCAACGGCCGCATGTGCACCACGGTCCCCGACGTGCACATCGCGATCACCGGCATCGAGAAGGTGGTCGAGCGCTTCGAGCACGTGCTGCCGCTCTACCACCTGCTGACCCGCTCGGCGACCGGCCAGGCGATCACGACCTACCTGAACGTGATCACCGGCCCGCGCCGCGCCGGCGAGCGCGACGGCCCGCGCGAGCTGCACCTGATCCTGCTCGACAACGGCCGCAGCCAGGCCTACCGCGACGAGGACTTCCGCCCGACGCTGCAGTGCATCCGCTGCGGCGCCTGCATGAACCACTGCCCGGTCTACGCGCGCATCGGCGGGCTGGCCTACGGCACCACCTACCCCGGCCCGATCGGCTCGATCATCTCGCCGCACCTGCTCGGGCTGGAGGAGACCAAGGACCTGCCGACCGCGTCGAGCCTGTGCGGCGCCTGCGGCGAGGTCTGCCCGGTCGGCATCCCGATTCCCGAGCTGCTGATGCGGCTGCGCGAGGCGGCCAAGCATCCGGCCAAACCCGGGCACGCGCCGCTCGACGGGCAGGCCAGCGCCAGCGACTGGAAGGAGGCGACGGCCTGGAAGGCCTGGCAGCTCGCCAACACCGACCCGACGCGCTACCGGCTCTTCACCTGGGCCGCGACGCACCTGCGCGGCTTCATGCCGGCGGGCCAGGGCGGCTGGACGCAGAGCCGCACGCCCTTGAAGCCCGCGGCGCGCACCCTGCGCGAGCGGCTCGACGAGCGCGCCCGCGGCAAGCGCTGATCAGGGCAGCAGGATGCAGGACCCGGTGGTGCGGCGCGACTCGAGGTCGCGGTGTGCCTGCGCCGCGTCGGCGAGCGCGTAGCGCTGGTCGACGCGGATCTTCACCTGGCCACCCGTGACCATCGCGAACAGCTCGTCGGCCATCGCCTGCGTGCCCTCGCGCGTGGCGAGATGCGTGAAGAGGGTCGGGCGCGTCACGTAGAGCGAGCCCTTGGCCGCGAGCGTGCCGAGGTTGACCGGCGGCACCGCGCCCGAGGCGTTGCCGTAGCTCGCCATCAGGCCGAAGGGGCGCAGGCAGTCGAGCGAGCCGTCCCAGGTGTCCTTGCCGACCGAGTCGTAGACCACCTTCACGCCCTGGCCTTGCGTGATCTCCCTGACGCGCTCGACGAAGTTCTCGCGGCGGTAGTTGATGACGTGCGCCGCGCCATGCTCGCGCGCGAGCTCGCACTTCTCGTCGCTGCCCGCGGTGCCGATCAGCTGCAGGCCCATCGCGCGCGCCCACTGGCAGGCGATCAGGCCGACGCCGCCCGCGGCCGCATGCCACAGCACGAAGTCGCCCGGCTGCAGCCCGCCCTGCGGCTGCGTGCGGCGCAGCAGGTACTGCACCGTCAGGCCCTTGAGCATCATCGCCGCGCCCTCCTCGAAGGAGATCGCGTCGGGCAGCCTCACGACGCAGCGCGCCGGCATCACGCGGCTCTCGCAGTAGCTGCCCGGGGGCTGGCTCGCGTAGGCGGCACGGTCGCCGACCGCGAGGTGCGTGACGCCCTCGCCCACCGCATCGACGACGCCCGCGCCTTCCATGCCGAGCGCCAGCGGCATCGGCATCGGGTAGAGGCCGCTCCTCTGGTAGGTGTCGATGAAGTTGACGCCGCAGGCATGGTGGCGGATGCGGATCTCGCCGGGGCCGGGCTCGCCGACCGGCAGCTCGACCAGCTCCAGCGCCTCGGGGCCGCCATGGGCCTGGATGCGGATGGCTCGCGACATGGGAATCTCCTCGCTGTTCTTCGCGGTTGGGGGTCCGTGACGATACGCCAGCCAGGCCGGACTTGCAGCGCCGCCGCGCGAGGCGGCATGGGGGCATTGCCGGTTAACATCCCGCTCCCCTCGCCCACGCCGCCGCCCCGGCCCGCCCCGCATGTCCCGCCTGACGCCCTGGACCGCCTTCGTGCTGACGATGCCGCCGCTGATGTGGGCGGGCAACGCGGTGGTGGGCCGGCTCGCGGTCGACATGGTGCCGCCGATCACGCTCAACGCGCTGCGCTGGGTGCTGGCCTTCCTGATCCTGCTGCCGCTGGGCTGGCGCGCGCTGCGCTCCCCGCAGACGCTGCTGCGGCGCGCCGGCTACCTGAACCTGGTGGGGCTGCTCGGCATCGGGGTCTACAACGCGCTGCAGTACCTCGCGCTGCACACCACGACGCCGATCAACGTCACGCTGATCGCGTCGAGCATGCCGGTGTGGATGCTGCTGGTCGGCGCGGTGGTCTACCGCGAACGGCCGCAGCCGCGGCAGTACCTCGGCGCGGCGCTGTCGCTCGCGGGCGTGCTGCTCGTGATCGCGCGCGGCGACCCGGCGACGCTCGCGAGCGTGGACTTCGTGATCGGCGACCTGCTGGTGCTGATCGCGATCTTCTCGTGGGCCTTCTACAGCTGGCTGCTGGCGCGCCCGCCCGCGCACATGCGCGGCGATGCGCGCCCGGACTGGAACTGGGCCGAGTTCCTGCTGGTGCAGATCGCCTTCGGCCTGCTGTGGAGCGGCGTCTCGACCGGGGTGGAATGGGCGATCGCCGATCCCGAGCCGATCCGCTGGACGCCGTCGGTGCTCGCGGTGCTGGCCTACGTCGCGATCGGGCCCTCGCTGGTGGCCTTCCGCTGCTGGGGCGCGGGCGTCGCGGCGGTGGGCCCCGCGACCGCCTCCTTCTTCAACAACCTGACCCCGGTGTTCGCGGCGACGCTGTCGGCGCTGCTGCTCGGCGAGGCGCCGAGGCTCTACCACGGCCTCGCCTTCGTCTTCATCGTGGCCGGCATCGTCGTGTCGTCGCGGCGCGGCTGAGCGCGCCGCGGCCCGCGACGGCGAGGCCGTTCAGAAGGTGCCCGGGTAGGCGCCGCCGTCGATCAGCCAGTTCTGCCCGGTGATGTAGCCGGCCTGCGCGCTGCACAGCCAGGCGCATGCGGCGCCGAACTCGGCCGGCGTGCCGAAGCGGCGCGCCGGAATCGTCTTCATGCGCGCCTCGCGCAGCTCGTCGATGGTCTTGCCGCTTGCGCGCGCGCTGCCCTCGAAGGTGACCTTGAGCCTGTCGGTGTCGAAGGCGCCGGGCAGCAGGTTGTTGATCGTCACGTTGTGCTCGACGGTCTTGCGCGCGAGGCCCGCGACGAAGCCGGTGAGCCCCGAGCGCGCGCCGTTGGACAGCCCGAGGATGTCGATCGGCGCCTTCACCGCGCCGGAGGTGATGTTGACGATGCGGCCGAAGCGGCGCGCGATCATGCCGTCCACCGTCGCCTTGATCAGCTCGATCGGCGTGAGCATGTTGGCGTCGAGCGCGCGGATCCACGCGTCGCGGTCCCAGTCGCGGAAGTCGCCCGGCGGCGGGCCGCCCGCGTTGTTGACCAGGATGTCCACCTGCGGGCAGGCCGCGAGCGCCGCCGCGCGCCCCTCGGGCGTCGTGATGTCGCCGGCAACCGCCCTCACCTCGCAGCGGCCGGCCGCGAGCGCGCGCAACTCGGCCGCCGTCGCCTCCAGCGCCTCGGCGCCGCGCGCGGTGATCACCACGTTCGCGCCCTCGCGCACCAGCGCCTCGGCACATCCCTTGCCCAGTCCCTTGCTGGCGGCGCACACCAGCGCCCACTTGCCCTGCAGTCCCAGATCCATGCGTCAATGTCTCCACTTGGCCAGAAGATAGATGCCCGACACCACCAGCACGGTGCCGGCGGCGATCCAGACCGTGAAGGGTTCGCCGAGCAGGACCGCGCCCATCGCCAAGGTCGACAGGGGGCCCACCATGCCGGTCTGCGCCGCGAGCGTCGGACCGATGCGTTCGATCGCCATCATCACCAGCAGCACTGGCGCCACGGTGCACAGCGTCGCGTTGAGCAGCGACAGCCACAGCACCGGCTCGGGAACGAGCATCGCGGACAGCGGCCGCGCGACGAGGAAATGCGCGATGCACAGCAGGCTCGCGACCGTGCTCGCGAGCCCCACCAGCCGCAGCGAGCCGAGCCGCTTCACCATCTCGCCGCTGTAGACGAGGTAGACCGCGTAGGACACGGCGCTGCCGAACACCAGCAGGCTGCCGAGCAGCACGTGCGGCCCCTGGGCGCCGATCTCGTGGCTGAACACCAGCAGCACGCCGGCATAGCTGACCGCGAGCGCCAGCAGCTGCCGCGCCGAGACGCGCCGCTTGAAGAGCAGCACCGACATCAGCAGCACGATGGTCGGGTTGAGGTAGAGGATCAGCCGCTCGAGGCTCGCGCTGATGTACTCCAGCCCCATGAAGTCGAGCATGCTCGCGAGGTAGTAGCCGGTGAGGCCGAGCAGGCCGACCATCGCCCAGTCGCGACGCGCGAGCGCCGCCTTGCCGCGGCTCGACCACCAGGCCATCAGCACGAACATCGGCAGCGCCAGCAGCATGCGCCACATCACCACCGTCACCGCGTCGACGCCGTGGCGGTACATCAGCTTGGCGAGGATGGCCTTGCCCGAGAAGCCGATCGCGCCGGCCAGCGCCATCGCGATGCCGGCGGCGAGCATGCGTCGGTCGATCGGGGAAGCGGGAGCGACTGGGGGGCCCGCCGCGCCGCTCGCGGGCGGCACCGCCGGGGAGGATGGGGAATTCATCTGCGGCCGACTATACCGGGCCGCGCCATGCACCGCCGGATTGCGCCACAATCCCCCGGCAGGGGGGCTGTGGGTGCCCACCCCCCGACATATCGTTCCCGCTGAAGCTTCGCCCCCGCCATGCTGCGCAATTTCCTCCGAATCGTCGACCGCGCCTGCGATGCGCTCACGCTGCTGGCGCTGCCGGCGCTCGCGCTGCTGTGGCTGTCGGGGCTGATCGAGCTCGCCCGGGAGCAGTGGATGCAGGAGCGGGCGCCCGGCGATGTCGGCGCCCTGTGGCAGCAGGCAGCGGTGCTCTACATGGCGGCGATCGCGCGCAGCTTCACGCGCGACCGCGCGGAGCTGCGCGTGCGCACCCTGCTCGACGACTGGACCGCCGCCGGGCACGAGCGCATGCGGCGCATCGTCAGCGCGTTGTGCGTCTGGCCTTGGTGCCTCTACGTGCTGTGGGCCGGTGCCCCGGGCCGGGTGCAGCCCCTGCCGGCGGGCGCGGGGCTGCCGGCCGGGGACCTGGCGCTGCTACAGACGGCGCTGTGGTGCGCGGCGCTCGTGCTGCTGCTGCACTCGCTGCTCGACATCTTCGCGCCGCGGCGCCGCGATGCGGGGCTGCCCGGCGACGCCGCCGGCACGCCGCGCTGAGGTAGCACGACGCTCAGCAACCCACCGCCTGCCCGTCGCGCCGCGGATCGCTCGCGGCGACGTAGCCCTCGGCCGCCGGATCGCCGAGCCGCCACACGAACTGGCCGGCGCCGAAGTCCTGGTAGCTGTCCCTGATCGCCTCGGTGCGGTGGCCGCGCCGCTCCAGCTCGGCGACGACCTGCGGGTCCATCGCCGCCTCGACGTTGATCGACAGCCCGCTGTTGAAGCGCCAGCGCGGCGCGTCGCAGGCGGCCTGCGGGTTCTGGCCATGGTCGAGCAGGCGCACCAGCGTCTGCATCTGCCCCTGGGGCTGCATGTTCGCGCCCATCACGCCGAAGCTCATCTGCGGCTGCCCGTCCCGCGTCAGGAAACCGGGGATGATGGTGTGGAAGGGCCGCTTGCCCGGCGCGACGACGTTGGGGCTGGCCGCGTCGAGCGAGAAGCCGTGGCCGCGGTTGTGCAGCGACAGTCCCCAGTCCGGCACCACGACGCCGGAGCCGAAGCCCATGTAGTTGCTCTGGATGAAGCTCACCATCATGCCGCGCTCGTCGGCGGCGGTGAGGTAGATGGTGCCGCCGCGGCGGTGCACGTCGCCCGGCGTGCCGGCCTCGAAGACCTGCGCGCGCCTCGGGTCGATCAGCCTCGCGCGCTGCTCGAGATAGCTCTCGTCGAGCATCTGCTCCGGCGTCACCTCCATGCTGGCCGGATCGGCCACGTAGCGGTAGACGTCGGCGAAGGCGAGCTTCATCGCCTCGATCTGCAGGTGCTGCGCGTCGGCGCCGTCCACCGGCAGCGAGCCGAGGTCGAAGCGCCGCAGCAGCCCGAGCGCGATCAGCGCCGCGAGCCCCTGGCCGCTCGGCGGCATCTGGTGCAGCTCGTGGCCGCGGTAGCCGGTCGCGATCGGCTCCACCCACTCGGCGGCGCAGCCGGCGAAGTCCGCCTCCGAGATCACCGCGCCCTGCTCGCGCAGGAAGCGCACCGCGGCGGCGGCGATCTCACCGCGGTAGTAGTCCTCGCCGCGCGTCTCGGCAATGCGCCTGAGCGTGCGCGCCGCGCCGGGGAAGCGGAACAGCTCGCCGATGTGCGGCGCGCGGCCATGCGGCAGGAAGGCCTGCGCGAAGCCCGGCTGGCCCTGCAGCTCGGCCACCGGCGCGGCCCATTTCCAGCCCACCACCGGCGGCACGACGTAGCCGCGCTCGGCCAGCTCGATCGCCGGCGCCATCAGGTCGGCGAAGGGCAGCTTGCCGAAGCGCTCGCTCAAGGCGACCCAGCCGGCCACCGCGCCCGGCACCGTCACCGAGTCGACGCCGCGCTTGGGCGGCGTGCGCGCCGCGTCGCCGTACTTGCCGGCGAAGTACTCGCGCGTCCAGGCCGCGGGCGCGCGGCCGGCGGCGTTGAGCCCGTGCAGCCGCTCGCCGTCCCAAAGGATGCAGAAGGCGTCGCTGCCGAGGCCGTTGCTGACCGGCTCGACCACCGTCATCGCCGCGGCGCAGGCAATCGCGGCGTCGACCGCGTTGCCGCCGGCGAGCAGCATGCGCACGCCGGCGCTGGCGGCCGCCGGGTGCGAGGTGGAGACGAGGTTGCGCGCGAACACCGGCAGGCGCGGCGTCGCGTAGGGGAAGCGGTAGTCGAAGTTCATCGGGATCCTCCTCGGGCCGCCGATTGTCGGCAGCCGCAGCCGCGCTTGCGCGCACGATCCTCGGATCCCCCCGCAATCGGCGGGCCTGCCTTGTCCTCGCGCGCTGCGCTCAGTGCGCCGCGGCCCGGTGCACCAGCCGGTGCAGCCGCCGCAGGCCCAGCCAGACGCCGAAGGCGATGACCGGCACGCCCAGGGCCACGAGGCGATCGGGCGAGATCGGCCAGCCCGCGTCCTTCATGCCCTTGGCCATGTAGCCGACCAGCCCCGCGCCGTAGTAGGTGATCGCGGCCACCGACAGGCCCTCGACCGCGCTCTGCAGCATCAGCTGCACCTTGCCGCGCCGGTTCATCGCGTCGAGCAGCGCCTGGCTGCTCTGCTGCTGCTCGATCTCGACACGCGTGCGCAGCAGGTTGCTGGTGCGCGAGATGCGCTCCGAGAGCGCCTGCTGGCGCCGCCCGGCCCAGGCGCAGGTCTGCATCGCGGGGCCGAGCCGGCGGTCCATGAACTCGCCGAGCGTCTGCAGCCCGCCGAGCCGCGTCTCCTTGAGCTCGTCGATGCGGCGCTGCACCAGCTCGAAGTAGGCGGCGCTGGCCGAGAAGCGCGCGTGCGTGCTGGCGTAGAGGCTCTCGACGCGGCCGGCGAGGTGCGTCAGCCGCCGCAGCAGCTCCGGCTCCTGGTGGCGCTCGGCGCTGCGGATCTCGCCGGCGATCTGCGCCAGCTCGCGCTCGGCGTCGGCCAGGGTCGCGCCGACCTCGCGCGCCGCGGGCAGCCCGAGCAGCGCGGTCATGCGGTAGGTCTCGATCTCGAGCAGGCGCTGCACGGTGCGCCCGAGCGTGCGCGGGTGCATGCTCGCCGCCACCAGCACCTGACGCGCGAAGCCGTCGGCATGCAGCCGGAAGTCGGTGTAGACCTCGGCCTGACCGTCGGTGACGCAGGAGCCGACGAGGCTGTCCTCGTCGAGGCCGCCGCGCACCAGCGGGTCGGCGCCGTCCTCGCGCAAGGGGGTGACCATCATGTGCAGGCCGACCAGCCACTCGCCGGGAATGGCGCGCAGCCACTCCTGCGGCACCTGCTGCACCGGCGTCGCGTCGAAGCCGGCCGGCGGCTCGGCGAGCGGGCGCCAGAACGTGAAGGTCTGGAACTCGGTGTGCTTCTCCCAGCGCAGGTGCAGGCCGCCGCCGAGCTCGACGCTCAGGTGGCTCGCCTCCTCGGCCGGCAGCGGCAGGTGGCGCGAGCGCAGCAGCGCGAGCAGGTGCTGGCGGCTCGCCTCGGCGATGCCGGGCGGCGTCAGCAGCGCCAGGTGGCTCAGCGCCATCGGCGACGCGAGCCGCTCCCAGGGGCGCGCGTGGACTTCGTTGTGCAGGATCTCCCGCTGCGGGTGCGGTGTGAGCATTCGGACCTCCTCGTCGAAGGGGATTATCGACGGGAGGCCGGATCGTCCCGGCACGCGCCGCCCGAGGCGAAAAAAAAGCCGCCCTCGCGGGCGGCTTCGGTTCGCGTCGGTGCGCGGCTCGATCAGTCGGCGTCCTGGAAGGCCATCTCGCGCTTGTTGCGGATGTTGGGCAGCATCACGATCACGATCATCAGCGCCGCGGCGATCAGCAGGCCGGCCGACAGCGGCCGGGAGATGAAGGCGGTCCAGTCGCCGCGCGACAGCAGCAGCGCGCGACGCAGGTTCTCCTCCATCATCGGGCCGAGGATGAAGCCGAGCAGCAGCGGCGCAGGCTCGCAGGACAGCTTGTAGAAGATGTAGCCGATCAGCCCGAACAGCACCGTCATGTAGACGTCGAAGTTGTTGTTGTTGAGCGTGTAGGTGCCGATGCAGCAGAACAGCAGGATCGCCGGGAACAGGAAGCGGTAGGGCACCGTCAGCAGCTTGATCCAGATGCCGATGAGCGGCAGGTTCAGGATCACGAGCATGAAGTTGCCGATCCACATCGACGCGATCAGGCCCCAGAACAGCTCGGGGTTGCTCGTCATCACCTGCGGACCCGGCTGGATGCCCTTGATGGTCATCGCGCCGACCATCAGCGCCATCACCGCGTTGGGCGGGATGCCGAGCGTGAGCATCGGGATGAAACTGGTCTGCGAGCCGGCGTTGTTGGCCGATTCGGGACCGGCCACGCCCTGGATCGCGCCCTTGCCGAACTTCTCGGGCGTGCTCGAGATCTTCTTCTCGAGCGTGTAGGCTGCGAAGGACGACAGCAGCGCGCCGCCGCCGGGCAGCACGCCCAGCACGGAGCCCAGCACCGTGCCGCGCAGCACCGCGGGCGTCGCCTCCTTGAAGTCCTGCTTGGAGGGCCACAGGCCCTTGACGTCCTTGGTGAAGACCTCGCGCTTCTCCGCGGGCTGGCCGAGGTTGGCGATGATCTCGCCGAAGCCGAACACGCCCATCGCGATCACGACGAAGTTGATGCCGTCGGTGAGCTCGGGGATGTCGAACGAGAAACGCGGCGTGCCGGAGATCACGTCGGTGTTGATCTGGCCGAGCAGCAGGCCCAGGATGATCATCGAGATCGCCTTGAGCAGCGAGCCCGAGGCCAGCACCACCGCGCCGATCAGGCCCAGCACCATCAGCGAGAAGTACTCCGCGGGCCCGAACTTGAAGGCGAGCTCGGTCAGCGGCGGCGCGAAGGCCGCCAGCACCAGCGTCGCCACCGAGCCGGCGAAGAAGGAGCCGAGGGCGGCCACCGACAGTGCGGCGCCGGCGCGGCCCTGGCGCGCCATCGCGTAGCCGTCGATCGCGGTCACGACCGAGGCCGACTCGCCGGGCACGTTGATCAGGATCGCGGTGGTCGAGCCGCCGTACTGCGCGCCGTAGTAGATGCCGGCGAGCATGATCAGCGCGGGCGTGGCGTCGAGCGCGTAGATCGACGGCAGCAGCATCGCGATCGTCGCCACCGGGCCGAGGCCCGGCAGCACGCCGATGAGCGTGCCCAGGACGCAGCCGAAGAAGGCGTACATCAGGTTCTGCAGGGTCAGTGCAGTACCGAAGCCCAGCATCAGGTTGTTGATCAGATCCATGGACGGGTCCGTTTCTTGGGAATCTTGATGAGGGCGGGATCAGCCGGTGATGAAGGGCGGCCAGATCGGCAGCACGAGCGACAGGCCCTTGATGAACACGGCCCAGGTACCCACCGTCAGGATGATCGACAGCAGGATCACTTCCTTCCACTTGAACTCGTCGCCCGCCAGGCTCGCGATCGTGATGAGCACCGGCACCGTGACGACCAGGCCCATGCGCGGCAGCAGGAAGCCGAACACCAGCACCGCGCCCAGGATCACCAGCAGCGGCCGCCAGGCGATGCCGCCGATCTTGTCGCCGTCGGCGCTCTCGATCGTCAGCGCCTTGAAGGTCACCAGCCCGCCGAGGACCGCGAGGATGACGCCGAGGCCGAAGGGGAAGTAGCCCGGACCGGGACGCGCCGACGAGCCGAAGCTGTAGCTGGTGGCGCCCCATGCGAAGGCGATGCCGGCCACGATGAACATGAGGCCGGCGACGAAGTCGCGCTGGCTCTTGATTTTCATGAAAGTCTCCTGATATCCCGGGGCCCGAAAAGCCGACGGGCGAACGGGGGGTGTGGCGGGATTCTAGGAATGCATTCGTTAACGGTTCCTGTGGCTTCCACTTAGCCCAGCTCAAAATGAAGCCTGGGAGTTCCGGTTATTCGGGTAATCACCCAAAGGGTTTACCCGAATCAAAAGCCGAAGACTCAGCCTTCCCAGGCCGGCGTGGCGCGCAGCACCTCGTCGAGCGTGGTGCTGCCCTCGGCGACCCGCGCCGCGCCGGCCAGGCGCAGCGGGCGCATGCCGTCGGCGACCGCCTGCTGGCGCAGCCGCGCCAGCTCCGGCGCGCCGCCGATCGCCGCCTTCAGCGCCTCGCTGGCGGTGAGCAGCTCGTAGATCCCGGCGCGGCCGCGGAAGCCCGTCATGCGGCACTCCAGGCAGCCGACCGGGCGGCAGGGCCGGAAGCCGCCGTTCATGCGCCACGGCGCCACCGCCGCGGCGAGCATCTCGCGCGTCAGCGCCGGGTCGGGCTGCTTGCAGTGCGGGCAGAGCGTGCGCACGAGGCGCTGCGCGAGCACGCCGATGACGGTGGCGCCGATCAGGTAGGGCGGCACGCCGAGGTCCGTCAGCCGCGTGATCGCCGAGGCCGCGTCGTTGGTGTGCAGCGTCGTGAAGACGAGGTGGCCGGTGAGCGCGGCCTGGATCGCCATCTCCGCGGTCTCGAGGTCGCGCACCTCGCCGACCATGATGATGTCGGGGTCCTGGCGCATCAGCGCGCGCAGCCCCTCGGCGAAGCCGAGCTCGAGCTGCGGCTGCACCTGCGTCTGGTTGAAGGCCGGCTCGATCATCTCGATCGGGTCCTCGATCGTGCAGACGTTGACCGCCTCGCTCGCGAGGCGCTTGAGCGTCGAGTAGAGCGTCGTGGTCTTGCCCGAGCCGGTCGGGCCGGTGACGAGGATCACGCCGTGCGGCTCGGCGACGAGCCGCTCCCAGCGCTGCGCGTCGTGCGCCGAGAAGCCGAGCGCGTCGAGCTCCCGCACCGTCGCGTCCGGGTCGAAGATGCGCATCACCAGCTTCTCGCCGAAGGCGGTCGGCAGCGTCGACAGCCGCATCTCGACCTCGTCGCCGCGCGGGTTGCGGGTCTTGATGCGGCCGTCCTGCGGGCGGCGGCGCTCGACCACGTCCATGCGGCCGAGCAGCTTGATGCGGCTCGTCATCGCCGCCATCACCCCGAGCGGCAGCTGGTAGACGGTGTGCATCACGCCGTCGATGCGGAAGCGGATCGCGCCGGTCTCGCGCCGGGGCTCGAGGTGGATGTCGGAGGCGCGCTGGTCGAAGGCGTACTGCCACAGCCAGTCCACCACCTGCACGATGCCCTGGTCGTTGGCGTCGAGCGGGCGGTTGCTGCGGCCGAGCTCGACGAGCTGCTCGAAGCTCGGCGTGCCCGCGCCCGCCGCCTCGCCGCTCTTCTGCGCGGCGCGCACCGACTTCGACAGCGTGTAGAACTCGGTCGTGTAGCGCGCGATCTCCGCCGGGCTCGCCACCACCAGCCGCACCGGGCGGCGCATGTGCGCGGCGATCTCGGCGACCCACTCGGCATCGAAGGGCTCGCAGGTGGCGATCGTCACCTCGCCGGCACCCACCTGCAGCGGCAGCGCGCGGCGCCGCTCGGCGTAGCCGATCGACATCGCCTCGGCGACGCGGCCGACATCGACCTTGAGCGGGTCGATGCGCAGGTAGGGCAGACCGGCGCGCTGCGCCAGCCAGGCCGTGAGCGCCTCGGCGTCGAGCGGCCGCCCGGTCCTCGCGTCGGGCATGCCGACATGCGCGAGCCGCAGCAGCGGGTGCTGCGCGCCCGCGACGGCCAGACGCTGCTGCGTGCGCTGCGCGTCCTCGGCAGTGACGAGCCCGTCCTCGCGCAGCCAGTCGAGCAGCAGGCGCCAGTCGGGCCGGCCGCGGAAGGCGGCGGCGGCCGGCCGGGCGGCGGGAGGCGTCGTCGCAGAGGTCGTCTGGGAGGTCATCGGGTTCATTCGAGCTTCACCTTGCGGATCATGCGCACCCACTTGCGCGCGGGCAGGCCGAAGCGCTCCTCCACCCGTTCCGCGCGCTCGGCCATCACTGCGCGCGTGGGGGCCTCGACGCCCTTGAGGCCGACGACGACGGTGTTGCCCTCGCGCGTCGGGCGCAGGCTCCACAGCGATTGCTCGCCGAAGCTCTCGGCCATCAGCGCCACGCTGCGCTCGAAGCTCGCGTCGCGGCCGAACAGGTTCACCGTCATCACGCCGCCCTCGCCCAGCAGCCGGTGGCAGTCGGCGTAGAAGGCGGCGCTGTCGAGCACGGGGCTGGCCGCCTCGTGGTCGTAGAGGTCGACGCACAGCACCATCGCGCGGCCGGCGTGGGCCGGATCGGCCGCGTAGGCGGCGGCGTCGCCCTGCACCACCGAGAGCTTCGTGTCGTCCTCGGGCAGGCGGAACATGCTGCGGCAGGCGGCGATCACCTCCGGGTTCAGCTCGACCGCGGTGGTGCGCATCTTCAGCTTCCTGCGGCAGAACTTGGTGATCGCCGCGGCGCCAAGGCCGAACTGCAGCGCGTGGCCGTGCGTGAGCGCCTCGGCGGGGCGGAACAGCATCCAGGCCATCATGCGCTGCACGTACTCGAGCTCGATCTCGTCGGGCTTCTTCACGCGCATCGCGCCCTGCACCCAGGGGGTGCCCAGGTGCAGCATGCGCACGCCGTCGAGTTCGGAAACGGTCACGGGGGGGAGTTGCGGGGCGGACTTTCGGGGCATGGCCGGCATTGTCCCCCGGCGCCGCCCGCGCTGCCGCCCGCCCCCCGGTCGCGTGCCGGACCCGCCCGCAGCGCGGGCACGGCGCTGCGCCCGCAGCGCCCCCGGGGCTAACATCCGCGCGCCCCGGCCTCCTTCTCCGGGGCCAGGAATGCGATCATGAATCCCGGCGCGAAGACTCCCCTGGAGGCGCTCGACATCGAGCTGGAGCGCGACCTCTTCCTGCGCACGCTGATCCGCGAGCTCTCCGGCACGCTGCAGGACGTCGTCGGCCTCGACGAGGCCTCCGGCTTCATCAGCGTGGTCGGCCAGCGCGTCGGCGACGCGATCGACCGGCAGTACCGGCAGGCGCTGCAGGTGGAGCGGCTGTCGCGCGCGCAGGTCGCGGCGGTGCTGGTGGACCTCAAGCGCCGCATCCAGGGCGACTTCCACGTCATCGAGGAAAGCGACGAGCGCATCGTGTTCGGCAACCGGCGCTGCCCCTTCGGCGACAGGGTGCTCGACCGCCCCGCGCTGTGCATGATGACCTCCAACGTCTTCGGCAGCATCGCCGCCGAGAACCTGGGCTACGCCAAGGTGGCGCTGCAGCGCACGCTCGCGGCCGGCCAGCCGGACTGCCTCGTGACGGTCTACCTGCGCCCCAGCGCCGAGAGCGAGGCCGCCGACGGCCGCGAGTACGTGCAGGCCTGAGCGCCGCCGCGATGCCGCCGCACGAGGATCTGGCGCAGATGCTGCGCCTCCTGCCGGAGCCGGCCTTCCTCGCCGATGCCGCCGGCACGCTGCTCGCGGCCAACGAGGCGCTCGCGAGCCTGAGCGGCGTGCCCGCCGCGCGGCTCGTCGGCGCCCCGCTCGAGACGCTCGTCGCCGACCCGCCCGGGCCGATCCGCGACTACCTGGGCCTGTGCCTGCGCAGCCGCCAGCGCGTGCCGGGCGCCCTGCTCTGGCGCGGGCCGAACGGGGAGCCCGTCGCGGTGCGCTGCGACGGCGGGCGCCTCGCAGGCGGCGCCGACGGCGCGCCGGCGCTGCTGTTCGTGCAGTGCCGGCCCAGGTCGGACACCACCGGCCGCTTCACGCTGCTCAACCGCAAGATCGCCGCGCTGTCCAAGGAGATCTTCGAACGCAAGCGCGCCGAGCAGCAGCGCGACGAGCTGCTGCGGAGCGAGCGCCAGGCGCGGCTCGAGGCGGAGCGCGTCAGCCGGCTCAAGGACGAGTTCCTCGCGACGCTGTCGCACGAGCTGCGCACCCCGATCCAGGCCATCCTCGGCTGGCTCCACGTGCTGAACAACCCCGCCTCGCCGCCTGCCGGGCGCGAGGCCGCGCTCGGCACGATCGAGCGCAACGCCCGCGCGCAGGCGCGCATCGTCGACGACCTGCTCGACATGAGCCGCATCATCTCCGGCAAGGTGCAGCTGCGGGTGCAGCCGGTGCCGCTCGCCGCGGTGCTCGAGGCGGCGACCGAGTCGATGCGGCCGGCCGCGCAGGCGAAGTCGCTGCAGCTGGACATGCGGCTGGACGCCGCCGGCTGCACGGTGCGGGGCGATCCGGACCGGCTGCAGCAGGCGGTCTGGAACCTGCTGTCGAACGCGGTCAAGTTCACGCCGCGCGGCGGCCGGGTGCAGGTGCGCCTGGAAGCCGGCGAGGCCGAGGCGCGCATCGTCGTGAGCGACAGCGGCGAGGGCATCGCGCCGGACTTCCTGCCCCATGTCTTCGACCGCTTCCGGCAGGCCGACGCCTCGATCACGCGCCGCCACGGCGGCCTGGGGCTCGGCCTGTCGATCGTCAAGCAGATCGTCGAGCTGCACGGCGGCACGGCGCGGGCCGAGAGCCCCGGCGCCGGGCAGGGCGCCACCCTCACGCTCGCGCTGCCCCTGCTCGGGCGCGTCACGCCGCCTCAGCCCCTGCCCGGCGGCGGCGCCGCCGCCGCCGCGCCGCCCGCCCCTGTCGAGTGCCCGGGTGACTGCCCCTCGCTGCAGGGCCTGCGCGTGCTGGTGGTCGACGACGAGCCCGACGCGCGCGAGCTGCTGCGCGTGCTGCTGGAGAACTGCGGCGCCGAGGTCTGCGTCGCCGATTCGGCCGCCGAGGCGCTGGAGCGGCTCTGCCGCGGGCGCTTCGAGCTGCTGCTGTCCGACATCGGCATGCCCGGCACCGACGGCTGCCAGCTCCTCGCGACGCTGCGCGCCCGCCCGGGCGATCAGGGCGGCGGCACGCCGGCGCTCGCGCTCACCGCCCTCGCGCGCCCCGAGGACCGCGCCCGGGCGCTGGCCTGCGGCTTCGACGGCTACCTGGTCAAGCCGATCGAGGTCGGCGAGCTGCTGTCGCTGGCGGCGCGCTTCGTTCCCGCCGCCAGCGCCTGAGGGTGCCGCACCCGCTCACAGCAGGCCGTGGCGCCCGAACACCTCGCGCCACGCGGCGAGCTTGCGCTCGAAGCTCCACGAGGCGTTGGCGGGGCTGGTCGAGGGCAGCCGGTAGACCGGCAGGCCGAGCGCGCGCGTGAGCGGCATCGAGCGCGCCGACTCGCCGCCGTTGTGCGCGACCGCCTCGAGGCCCGGCGCGATGCGCAGCAGCCCCGGCAGGTCGTTGAGTCGCGCGTCCTCGATCGCGCTGTCGAGGCTGCCCTCGCGCCGGCAGCTCGCGTACACGTCCCACAGGCCGAGGCCGCGTGCGCGCACCTCGTCGAGCCGCCGCGCGTAGGGCAGCGCGCGCAGGTCCACCGACCACAGCGCCGAGAGGATCGGCCAGAAGTGATTGCGCGGGTGGCCGTAGTACTGCTGCGCGCGCAGCGAGGCCTCGCCGGGGAAGCTGCCGAGCACCATCAGCCGCGTGCCGGGCGCGACCACCGGCGCGAGGCCCTGCAGCGGTGGGTCGCCGTCCGGCGCCGCCGCGCTCATCGCGCCAGTCCCGGCAGCGCCGCACGGGCGTTGTCGGCAGTGCGCTCGGCGGTCTCCGGCAGCGTCCAGCCGCGCAGCGCCGCGAGCGTCTGCGCGATGCGCGGCAGCTCCGAGGGCTCGTTGCGGCTGCCCTGCCCCGCCGCGCGCTCCCCGGCGGTGCGGTAGAGCCACTGCGGCGGGATGTCCGGCGCATCGGTCTCCAGCACGATGGCCTCGGCCGGCAGATCCGCCGCGAGGCGGCGGATCTGCAGCGCGCGCTCGAAGGTCATCGCGCCGCCGAGGCCTAGCTTGAAGCCCAGCTCGATGAAGGCCCGCGCCTGCTGCATGCTGCCGTTGAAGGCATGCGCGATGCCGCCCGGCACGCGCACGCGGCGCAGCGCCGCGAGCACCGCGTCCACCGAGCGCCGCACGTGCAGCAGCACCGGCAGGTCGTGCGCGCGCGCGAGCTTCAGCTGCTCCACCAGCAGCGCCTGCTGGCGCTCGCGGTCGAGCCCGGACACGAAGAAGTCGAGCCCGATCTCGCCGACCGCGACCAGCCGCTCGTCCTCGTGCGCTGCATCGAGCTCGAGCGCGAGCCGTGCCGCCGCGTCCTCCCCGGCCTGCACGACGTAGAGCGGATGCGTGCCGAGCGCGTAGGCGCCCTCGCACAGGTGCGCCGCGGCGCGCGTCGCGCCGAAGCCGTCCGGCAGCACCGCCGGCACGACGATGCGGTGCACGCCCGCCGCCTTCGCGCGCTGCACCACCGCCGTGCGGTCGGCGTCGAACTCCGGGGCGTCGAGATGGCAATGCGTGTCGATCCACATGGGAGCGGATCTTCGCAGCTCGCGCGCGGCACTGCAGGCCTTGCCCCTGCCCGGCGAGGGCCCGCTGCGCGACCCACGGCGCCCTCGCACCGGCCACCGGCCCGCGCGCTCCAACGCCGGCCGGACCGGCTGCCGGGCCCTACTTCCAGACGATCAGCGAGCTGTCGCCCAGGTGCCCGCTGGTCGCGCCGTTGCCGCGCAGCCGCGCCCGCACCTCGACGCGGTAGATGCCGGTGGGCAGGTTGAGGGCCACGGCGTTGACGGCGTTCATCTGCCAGCCGTCGTTCTGGGGCGTGTGGTTGACGCTGCAGAACGCATCGTTGTTGCCGTTGGTGGGCGGCAGGACGGTGATGACGTTGGTCGTGACGTTGCGCGCCACGATGTCCAGGTCCATCCAGATGTTGGCGCTGTTGTTGTTCTGGTTGTTGTTGCCGCCCGCCACCGCGCACTCGGCGGTGTAGCTCACGACGAGCCGCTCGCCCTGGATGAAGGCGAAGGTGGGCGACTCGAAGGTGCCGGGCGCCACCGGCACGTTCACCTGCCCCTGCGCGTTCTGGAAGGTGAAGTTGCCGTTGCGGGTCTGCGCGGACAGCGTGTCGGCCGACGCCGCGCCGGCCGCCGCCAATGCCAGCGCGGCCACCCCGCCCGCGCGCCATGGAAGTCGTCTACCGCTCATGAACTGCTCCTCGTCGCGGGCCGCAGGGAGAACCGGTGATGCTCGCAGCCCGAAATGCCGCATCCCCGTGGAGCGGGTCGCGGGCAGGGACAGCACGCCCCCGCCGCGACCGGTCTCCGGAAAACGCTCAGGATCCGGCGGCGCGCGCCTGCGGATCGTCGGCCTCGGCGCGCTGCTGCTCGTCGAGCAGCTGCAGCCGCTTGCGGGCCTCGGCCTGGATCGCCGCGCTCGGCACGTTGAGCGCCGACTCCAGCGCGGAACGCACGTCCTCGGCGCTGCCGGAGCGGCGCTCGAGATAGTTCTCGAAGGCCAGCAGGCGCACGCGCTCCGAGGCGTCGATCTCGAACAGCTGCCTGAGCGCGTCGTCCGGCACCGGGGCGTTGCCCGAGCGCGCCTGCAGCAGCGCCTGGTAGCGCGAGCTCTCGTCGCCGCTGCGGATCGCCTGCAGCACCTCCTGCTGTCGGGCCTCCCCGGCTGCGCCCGGACGCTCGCCGCGCGGGGCCGGCGCCGCGCCCTGGGTCCTCGCGTTCTCCTGGCGCGCGACCTCCTCCAGCACCGAGCGCCAGGGGCGCCTGTGCACGTCGATCGTCACGGTGCCGTCGGCGAACAGCGTGACCGGGCCGGGCGCAGCGGCCGCAGCCTCGGTCGTCCCGGCTGCCGGCGCCTGGAGCGGCGGGCGCGGGAAGGCGAGCACCGAGAGCCCGGGCGAGGACTCCGGGGACGGCTGCGCGGCCATGCCCGCCGGCGGGCCCCCGCTCACGGCCGGCGCGCCGGCCTCGCCCGACAGCCGCTCGTTGAGCATCCAGCCGCCCAGGGCCGAGGCCGTCACCATCGCCGCGCCGCCGAGAAGTCGCCACCCGCTCATCAGCCGTTTCCTTTCAAAGCGTGGCCGGGCGGTTATCCCGGCCGCCAGGCCGCAAGGCCCCGCCTTTTCGATCGCCCGGCACGAAGCGCATCGCCGCCGCGTAGAACACGGCGCCCGAATATGCCGCTGCCCTGGCGGCCGCTGCGATTCGAATCCCCGCCCTGCATTCAGGAAAATATCCGGCCTTTCGGCACGCCGATTCTCGAAGACCGCGCCAACCGGCTTCCGGAAACCTCTTCCCGGACATTCTCCAGGCGCAAGCTCACCCTCCTGCGCCCTGTCGAATTGCGGGAGATTCGAACCGACCCGATGCAGGATTCCTTTTTCCGCAGTGCCCTTTTCGATGCGATTTCTTTTGGAGCGGCGAGTTTCCGCTTCGCCCCGGCCTCATGCAAGCAGAAATGCTGTCCCCATCAGGGTTTTGCCGCACAAGGATTTACGAGCAGGCCGAAAGAACGACCCCAGACCCGAAAACGAGCATGAATTTCATTCGAATTGCAATCGGAATGCCGGAACGAGCGCGAATGCGGCTCGTCCGGGGCGCCCCCGCCGGAAAGCCTCGTGCCCGCGGGACCTCCGCGGTCTCGCGCCGGCACGAAGCGGGCACCGCCGAGGCGGGCCGCGTGGGCCGGCCCGGCCTACCAGGGCACGACGAACAGGGCGAACAGAAAAATCGCGAAGAGGATCGACAGCAAAAGAAACTTCATTCCGGGCCTCGAAGACGCAATGCGCCTCCCGGGGCATTCCATGTGCCCGGCACCGGCCGCAAGGGCGCTGCGTGCCGCCACAATGCGCAAAAGCCGCGCTTCCCCGGCAAGGAGTCCCGCTTGCGCCCTCTCCACGTCATCGCACTCACCGCCGTCGCGATGCTCGCCTTCGCGGGCAACTCGCTGCTGTGCCGCCTCGCACTGAAGGCCACCGCGATCGACGCCGCCAGCTTCACCGCGATCCGGCTCGTCTCGGGCGCGCTGGTGCTCGCGCTGATCGTGCGGCTGCGCGCGGGCGGGCAGCGCCCGCTCGGCGACTGGGGCTCCGCGGCGGCGCTGTTCGCCTATGCGGCGGCCTTCTCCTACGCCTACCTGTCGCTCAGCGCCGGCACCGGCGCGCTGCTGCTGTTCGGCGCGGTGCAGGCGACGATGATCGGCTGGGGCCTGTGGCGCGGCGAGCGCCTCGGCGGCTGGCAGTGGCTGGGCCTCGGCACCGCCGCCGCCGGGCTGGTCTGGCTGCTGCTGCCCGGGCTCGCCGCGCCGCCCTGGCAGGGCGCGACGCTGATGGTCGCGGCCGGCATCGCCTGGGGCATCTACTCGCTGCGCGGCCGCGGCGCGGGCGACGCGACCTGCGTCACCGCCGGCAACTTCCTGCGCGCCGCGCTGCTGGGGCTCGCACTGGGCGCGATCACGCTGCCCTGGGCTTCGCTCGACGCGGCAGGCGCCGGCTACGCGGTGGCCTCCGGCGCGGTGGCGTCCGGGATGGGCTATGCGGTCTGGTACACCGCGCTGCGCGGCCTCAAGGCCACCACCGCCGCGACGATGCAGCTCAGCGTGCCGGTGCTCGCGGCGCTCGGCGGCGTGCTCTTCCTCGCCGAGCCGCTGACCGCGCGGCTCGGGCTCAGCACCGCCGCGGTGATCGGCGGCATCGCGCTCGTGATCCTGATGAAGAAGCCGGCTGCGGGCGCCGCGCCCGCTGCGGCGGCCGGGGTTCAGCCCGCGAGCCGCCCCTGATCCGCGCCGCGGGGCGGGCGGTGGTCGAGCCGGCCCTGGTCGAGGCGCAGCACGCGGTCGCAGCGCGCGGCGAGCGCCTCGTCGTGCGTGACCATCACGAAGGCGGTGCCGTGCTGGCGCGCGAGCGACAGCATCAGCTCGAACACCTGCGCCGCGGTCGCGCGGTCGAGGTTGCCGGTCGGCTCGTCGGCCAGCACGCAGGCCGGTCGCGTGACGAGCGCGCGCGCGATCGCGACGCGCTGGCGCTCGCCGCCGGAGAGCTCGGCCGGGCGGTGGCGCACGCGCTCGGCCAGGCCCACCTCGGCGAGCACCGCCTGCGCCGCGTCGCGCGCCACCGGCTGGTCCATGCGGCGGATGCGCAGCGGCATCGCGACGTTGTCGATCGCGCTGAACTCGGGCAGCAGGTGGTGGAACTGGTAGACGAAGCCGAGGTGCTCGTTGCGCAGCCGGCCCTGCTCGGCGGCGCCGAGACTCGCGAGATCCTGGCCGCGCAACTGCACGCTGCCCTCGGTCGGCGCGTCCAGCCCGCCGAGCAGGTGCAGCAGCGTGCTCTTGCCCGAGCCCGAGGCGCCGACGATCGCGAGCGTCTCGCCCGCGAACACCTCGATGTCCACGCCGCGCAGCACGTGCACGTCGAGCCGGCCCTCGCGATAGCGCTTGTGCAGGTTGCGCCCGGCCAGCACCGGGGACTTGAAGGCATCACTCATAGCGCAGCGCCTCGGCAGGGTTGACGCGGCTGGCGCGCCAGCTCGGGTAGATCGTCGCGACGAAGGCGAGCAGCAGCGAGATCACGCCGATCGGCACGATGTCGCCGGCCTGCGGGTCGCTCGGCATGCGGCTGATCAGGTAGATGTTGGCCGGCAGGAACGAGGCGCCGAGCGCGCGCTCGATCGCCGGCACGATCACGTCGATGTTGAACGCGACCGCGAGGCCGAGCAGCAGGCCGCCCGCGGTGCCGATGATGCCGCTGAGCGCCCCCTGCACCATGAAGATGCCCATGACTGAGGAGGGGCTCGCGCCGAGCGTGCGCAGGATCGCGATGTCGGCGCGCTTGTCGGTCACGGTCATCACGAGCGTCGAGACGAGGTTGAAGGCGGCGACCGCGACGATCAGCGTCAGGATGATGAACATCATGCGCTTCTCGAGCTGCACCGCGTCGAACCAGTTGCGGTTCTGGCGCGTCCAGTCGCGCACCACCGCGTCGCCGCCGAAGCGCTCGGCCAACTCGCGCGCGACGGCCGGCGCGGCGTGCACGTCCGCGAGGCGCAGCTGCACGCCGGTCGGCCCCTCGACGCGGAAGAGCCGGGCCGCGTCCTCGATGTGCATCAGCGCGAGCGCGCTGTCGTACTCGTAGTGGCCCGAGTCGAAGATGCCCGCCACGGTCATCTGGCGCATGCGCGGCACGACGCCGGCGGGCGTGACCTGGCCGCTGGGCGCGAGCAGCGTGATGCGGTCGCCCGCCATCACGCCGAGCGAGCGCGCGAGCTCGCCGCCGATCACGATGCCCCACTCGCCGGGCACGAGCCTGGCAAAGGCGGTGTCGCGCAGCTGCGCGCCGAGCGGCGTGACGCCGGGCTCGTCGGCGGGCGAGATGCCGCGCACCAGCACGCCGCGCATGTCGTCGCCGCGCGCGATCAGCGCCTGCGCGGCGATGAAGGGCGCGGCGCCCTGCACCGCGGGATGCTCGCGGGCGCGCGCCGCGCTCGCCTGCCAGTCGGCGAGCGCGGCGCCGCCCGGCGCCATCAGCTCGACATGCGAGATCACCGACAGCATGCGGTCGCGCACCTCCTTCTGGAAGCCGTTCATCACCGACAGCACGATGATCAGCGCCGCGACCCCGAGCGCGATGCCGAGCATCGACACGCCCGAGATGAAGGAGATGAAGCCGTTGCGGCGCGTGGCGCGGCCGGCGCGGGTGTAGCGCCAGCCGATCTGGAGTTCGTAGGGCCAGTTCATGTGTGGGCGCGATGCTAGCAGGCAGGGCTCGCCGCACCGCGGCGTCGCCCCGTCGGGACCGGCGCGCCGCGGGCACGGCGGCAAAAACCCGCCCCTTCTCGCCGCTTCGGTCGCGCCGAGGACGCCGCTTGACACAACTTGATACAAGACTTTAGGCTGATGGCGACCCGGTATCGAGGAAAGGACGGATTCCTTGCGGAGCTTGCCGATTGAAACCGGATCTTTTCGCCGGTTCCTGCGCCCCGGTTCCGCGCGGCGGATTCTCCGCGGGCGGCAGTTTTCATTCGCACCGGGCACGAACGATCCCGAAGAGAGGTTTCCGATGGCAAAGCGCTTCCTGCTGGCACTCGCGACGGTGCTCCTGTTTCCGCCTGCGCTCGCCCAGCCCGACACGGCCCGTCCCCCGTCTGCCAGGGAGCTCGGCGCGCGGTTCGAGGAGGTGAAGCAGGACCGGAAGGCGGCCGAGGCGCTTTTCAAGACCGGCCGCAAGGTCGCGGCCGTGTGCGCGCATTGCCACGGCGAGGGCGGCAACAGCCTCAAGCCCGACATTCCCAACCTGGCGGGGCAGAACCCGTCCTACCTGCTCGAGCAGTTGCGCCAGTTCGCCGAGGGCCGGCGCCGCAACGAGTTCATGGAAGGCATGATCAAGGCGATGAACAGCGACGAGAAGATCGGCATGGTGCTGTTCTACGCCGCGCAGCAGGTGACGCCCCTGCCGCCCCCGAATGCCGCGCTGGCGGCCAGGGGACGCGAGTATTACGACAAGGTCTGCTTCCGCTGCCACGGCAGCGACGGACGCGGCAACGAGCAGATGGCCCGCATCGCCGGGCAGCAGCCCGACTACCTGCGCACGACGCTCAGGCGCTACCGCGCCGGCAACGGCGTGCGGGTCAACCCGCTGATGGCCAGCAACACCCGGCTGATGACGGATGCGGACATCGAGGCGGTCGTCGGGCTCTGTTGCACAAATGGCGGTGCTGTCGGTTAGGGCGCGGCGCTTGACAGCCTCGGTAGGCTGAAGGCGTGACGAAGCAAGACGACAAGGCGGCGCGCCGCTACAAGACAACGAACTGGGCCCAGTACAACGCGGCGCTGAAGGCGCGGGGCTCGCTGCTGGTATGGCTCGACCGGGACATGCAGTGGCTGGCCGCGCCGCAGGCCAGGCGCGGACGCAACCGGACCTTCTCGGACGCGGCAATCCAGTTCTGCCTGAGCGTGAAGTGCCTGTTCGGTCTGGCGCTGCGCCAGAGCATCGGGATGGTCGAGAGCCTGCTCAAGCTCGCAGGACTGCAGTGGCCGGTGCCGGACTTCAGCACGCTGAGCCGTCGGCAGAAGGACCTGCAGGTGCACATCGGCTACCGGCCCAGTCCGGCGCTGCACCTGCTGGTCGACAGCACCGGCGTGAAGATGCTCGGCGAGGGGGAGTGGAAGCGCAAGAAGCACGGTGCCGACTACGCCCGGCGCTGGCTCAAGGTGCACCTGGGCATCGATGCGCAGACCCTGGAGATTCGCGCTATCGAGGTCACCGACAGCGCGGTGGGCGACGCGCCAATGCTGCCTGCGCTGCTGCAGCAAGTCAGCGACTCCATCGCCAGCGTCAGCGGCGACGGCGCCTACGACACGCGGGGCTGCCATGAGGCCATTGCTCAGCGTCAGGCCGCCGCCGTCATCCCCACGCGCAGCAACGCGCGGCTGTGGAAGAAGTGGCTGACGACGGGTGCACTGGCCCGTAACGAGACGATGCGCGCGATCCAGCGCCTGGGACGCAGCATCTGGAAGACCTGGAGCGGCTACCACCGCCGCAGCCTCGTGGAGACCAAGATGCGCTGCTTCAAGCTGCTGGGCGAGCGTGTCATGGCCCGCACCTTCGATCGCCAAGTCGCCGAGTTGCAGGTGCGCGCTGCGCTGCTCAACCGCTTCACCCAGCTCGGCCGGCCGCAAACAGTGGCCATGGCATAACTCCGCCCGGGGTCAGGGGAAGCTCCCCCTCAATTCATTTGTGCAACAGAGCC
>NZ_QXMG01000010.1 GCF_003569765.1 Caldimonas tepidiphila
CGGCCACGACAGGTTGATCAGGATGTAGCACAGCGGCAGGATCACCAGCAGGATGCCGAGGATGTCGATCACCGCGTTGGCGCGCCTGGACAGGTGCGAGGACAGCACGTCGATGCGCACATGGGCGTTGCGCAGGAAGACGTAGCCCGCGCCCAGCATGAACACGGCAGCGAACAGGTACCACTGGACTTCCAGCAGCGCGTTCGAGCTCATGTTGAACACTTTGCGCACGATCGCGTTGCCGGCGCTGATGAGCACCGCGGCGAGCACGAGCCACATGATCAGCTTGCCGATCAGCTCGCTGACACGATCGATGAGCCCTGATAACTTGAGCAAGGCAGCCACGACAGCTCCAGGTAAAGGTTTGAAATGCTGTGGACCGCAGGCGCGCGCGCGCCTCCCGGCCCTTCAGGAAAGGCGCGCAATTCTAGGGGGGGAGGGAGGGCGGAAGCCGAGGAGGATTACGAATGTTCCCCGAAATTTTTGGGGGTAATGCGTAACGCTGCCTTCCCTGCTAGAGAAGACCCTTAGGGGTTTGCCCCAGGGGTCTGTGGCGGCGGCTGAAAGGGAGCGTTCAGCCGCCGCTGGCCGCAACGAACAGCTTGGTGCTGCGCGCGCCGCTGCGGCAGAAGGCGAGGATCGGCTTCGGCAGCGTCTGCAGCAGCTCGGCGAACTGAGCGATCTCCTGCGGCGACTGGTAGGCGCCGTTGACCGGCAGGTGCCGGTACTCCAGGCCCGCGGCGCGCGCGGCCGCCTCGATCTGCGCGCTCGTCGGCTGCGTCGGTCCGCCCTCGAAGTCGGGGCGGTTGTTGATCACGCTGCGAAAGCCCGCCTCGGCGGCGAGCTGCATCGCGGCGGGTTCGAGTTGCGGCGCGACGGACAGCTCGGGCGTGACGGGGGTGGCGGGCAGGCTCATCGGGGGGCTCCTGGAGTGCGATCGGAACGGGGCGGGGGAGGGCTGGCTCAGCCCGCCAGTGCGCGCTTGACGGCGCCGGAGACCAGCGCCATGTCGGCCTTGCCGGCGAGGCGCGTCTTGGCCGCGCCCATCACGCGCCCCATGTCGCCGGGGCCGGCCGCGCCGAGCTCGGCGACGATCGCGCGCACCTCGGCGTCGATCTCGTCGGCGCCCAGGCGCTGCGGCAGGTAGGCCTCCAGCACCTTGATCTCCGCGCCTTCCTTGTCGGCGAGGTCGGCGCGGCCGGCGGCCGCGTACTGCGATTGCGCGTCCTTGCGCTGCTTGATCAGCTTGTCGACCAGCGAGACCACCGCGGCATCGTCGAGCTCGATGCGCTCGTCGACTTCCTTCTGCTTGCAGGCCGCGAGCAGCATGCGGATCGTCGTCAGGCGTTCGCTGTCCTTGGCGCGCATCGCCGTCTTCATGTCTTCGGTGATCTGGTCTTTCAGGCTCATGGTGGTGCGGAGGGTGAAATCGCGTCGATGGTAACGCGGGGCGCCGGCGGGGCGCAGAAACGACAAAGCCCGCGTGGGCGTCCCCAGGCGGGCTTTGTGCGCGAAGACTGACCGATCAGTACAGCTTCTTGGGCAGCTGCATGCTGCGCACGCGCTTGTAGTGACGCTTGACCGCGGCGGCCTTCTTGCGCTTGCGCTCGGCGGTCGGCTTTTCGTAGAACTCACGGGCGCGCAGTTCGGTCAACAGGCCGATCTTCTCGATCGTGCGCTTGAAGCGGCGCAGGGCAACGTCGAACGGCTCGTTTTCTTTGACGCGAATGGTAGTCATTGAGAGGTCAGATCCTTATCTTGCGCCGCTCACTCCGGTGTACCGGCCGAAGCTGTAGGCGCGGGTTTGCTAGCAAAGCGGGCGATTATAGGAGCAATCTGCGCGGGACGCAAAATCGGGTGTGCGTCGCACGCAGAAACCGTGACGGAAGTCGGGACAAGGGCGGCCCCGGCTCCTTCAGGAGGCCGGGGCTTGAGCCGCGACGCCGCGCGCGCAGGCCGCGGCGCTGGCCCAGGCCCACTGGAAGTTGTAGCCGCCGAGCCAGCCGGTCACGTCCACCACCTCGCCGATGAAGTGCAGGCCGGGGACCTTGCGGCTCTCCATCGTCTGCGAGTCCAGGTCGCGCGTGTCGACGCCGCCGAGCGTGACCTCGGCCTTGCGCCAGCCCTCGGTGCCGTCGGGAACGACCGCCCAGCGCGCGAGGCTCTCGGCGAGGCGCTGCAGGTCCTTCGTGCCGACCTCGGGCATCGGCCGCGTCGCGGGCAGCTGGTGCACCGCGAGCCAGGTGTCGGCGAGGCGCTGCGGCAGCCACTGCGCGAGCTCGTTGCCGAGCTGGCGCCTCGAGCGCGCCTTGGCGGTGAGCAGCTCGTCGGGAAGCGAGCGGCCCGGCGCGAGGTCGAGCTTGAGCGGCTCGCCCGCTTGCCAGTAGCTCGAGATCTGCAGGATCGCCGGGCCGCTCAGGCCGCGGTGCGTGAACAGCAGGTCCTCGACGAAGTGGCCGCGCTCGCGGCCCTTGCCGGTCTCGATCGCGACCTCGAGCGCGATGCCCGCCAGCGGCACGAAGGGGGCCCATTGCGCGGCGTCGAAGGTCAGCGGCACCAGCGCGGGGCGGGGCTCGACGATGCGGTGCCCGAACTGGCGCGCGAGCCGGTGGCCGAAGTCGCTTGCGCCGATCTTCGGGATCGACAGCCCGCCGGTGGCGACGACGACGCGCGCGGCGGCGACCGTACCCTGCTGCGTGTCGACCTCGAAGCCGTCGCCGCACTGGCGCACCGCCTGCACGCCGCAGGGCTGCCAGCGCGCGACGCCCCCGGCCTCGCACTCGGCGAGCAGCATGCGGATGATCTGCTCCGCGGAGTCGTCGCAGAACAGCTGGCCGCGGTGCTTCTCGTGGAAGGCGATGCCGTGGCGCTGCACCAGCTCGATGAAGTCGCGCGGCGTGTAGCGCGCCAGCGCCGAGCGGCAGAAGTGGGGATTGTTCGAGAGGAACTGCGCCGGCGTCGCGTCGCGGTTCGTGAAGTTGCAGCGCCCGCCGCCGGAGATGCGGATCTTCTCGGCGATGCGCGCCGCGTGATCGAGCACCAGCACGCGCAGGCCGAGCTGGCCGGCGATGCCGGCGCAGAACAGTCCGGCCGCGCCGGCGCCGATCACCACCATGTCGTATCTGTGCATGGGGCGGGATTATCCCGGCGGCACGCCGCCGGGGCCGGCGCAGGGCTGCTGTGTCGGGCCGGCGCCGCCTTCAGTCAGGCCGCGTGCTCGCGCCGCGGCGCGTCGCGCAGCGCGAGCAGCCCGCGCATCACCTCGCCGACGACGATCACCGCCGGGCTGCCGAGCCGCTCCTGCTCCAGCGTCCGGCGCAGCGCGCCGAGCGTCGCCACCGCGTGGCGCTGCTGCGGCTGGCTCGCGTGCTGCACGATCGCGAGCGGCGTGCCTTCGGGCAGCGTCCTCAGCAGCGCCGCCTCGATCGACGCGGCCTGCGCGACGCCCATGTAGATCACCAGCGTGAAGCCCTGCGCCGCGGTGCGGCCGAGCTGGTCCCAGTCGAGCGCGTCGGCGCCCTGGCGCGGATGGCCGGTGACGAAGATCACGCCGTGGGCATGGTCGCGGTGCGTCAGCGGCGCGCCGAGGGCGGTGGCGGCGGCCAGACCCGAGGTGATGCCGTTGACCACCTCGACCTCGATGCCGGCCTCGCGCAGGTGCTCGGCCTCCTCGCCGCCGCGGCCAAACACGAAGGGGTCGCCGCCCTTGAGCCGCACGACGCGCTCGCCCTTGCGGGCCTCGTCGATCATCAGCCGCTCGATGAACTCCTGCGGCGTGCTGCGGCAGCCGCCGCGCTTGCCGACGTGCACGATGCGGGCGGACTTGCGCGCCCAGCGCAGCACCTCGTCGCTCACGAGGTCGTCGACCAGCAGCACCGTGGCGGCGCGGATCGCGCGGATCGCGCGCAGCGTCAGCAGGTCGGCCGCGCCGGGGCCGGCGCCGACGAGCGTGCAGCGGGGGACCTTGGCGGACTTCTCAGCCTGCAGCATGGGCTTCTCCTGCTGCGACAGCGGCCGCGGCGGAGGGGGCCGCGCCGGGCAGCTCCCCCAGGGTGCGCAGCAGGCACTCCACCTGGCGCAGCAGCGGCGCCGGCGCGGGCTTCTCGCCGCTCGCGACCGCCTGGATGTAGAGCGCGGTGGTGGCCGCGTCGTGCTCGCGCGGCAGCAGCGGCACCTGCGCGAGCGAGCCCTCGAGCTGCGGCACGCTCAGCTCCGCGCGCAGCTCGCCGCCGAGGAACACGTCCATCTTCGGCGTGCGGCGCGCGTCGGCCACCGGCTCGCCCTCGGTGCCGCGCATCAGCAGCGCGTTGGCGCGCGTGGCGGCCAGGAACTCGCTCAGCGACACGGCGTACTCCGGGTGGGTGTAGTTGACGACGCGCAGCGCGAGGCCCGGCGGGCAGGGATCGAGCAGCTTGGCCACCGTGTGGCCCGGGTTGCGCAGCCCGATCACCCAGCGCGCCTCCAGCAGCCGCGCCAGCGGCGGGCACAGCAGCTCGGTGCGCATGAACACCGGCTCGCGCCGCGACCAGGCGCGCGCGATGTCGGCCGGGGTCTGCGCGATCGGCAGCCCGAGGTTCTGGAAGATCTCGGCGGTCGTGACCCGTCCCGGGTCGTGACCGAGGCCGTGCACCAGAACGGGGACGCCTTCCTGCGCCAGCAGCTGCGCCAGCAGCGCCGTCAGGTTCGGCAGGCGCCGCGCGCCGTTGTAGGAAGGCAGCACGACCGCGGGCCGCTCGGGCTGCACCGGGATGCAGCGCGCGGTGACGGCGTCGAGGAAGCCGGCGAGCTCGTCGGTGGTCTCGCCCTTGATGCGCATCGCGACCGCGAAGGCGCCCACCTCGAGGTCGCTGGCCCGGCCGTCGAGCACCTGGCACATCAGGTCGAAGGCCTGCTCGCGCGTGATGCCGCGCGCGCCTCGCGCGCCGCGGCCGATTTCCTTGATGTAGGGGGCAATGCTCATTCGGTGTCTCCAGTACCTCGCGGCTGACGCAAGTGTCGGGCCAGCGTCGGCGCGGCGGCTCGTTCGGGGGTGGCGCCGCGCTTCAACGCAGGTCGCCGTCGACGTAGAACCAGCGCCCGTCCTCGCGCACGAAGCGGCTGGTCTCGTGCAGCCGGTGCGCGCGCCCGCCGAGCTTGCTGCGCGCGACGAACTCGACCGTCGCGTGCGTCTCGTCCTGCTGCGCATGGCGCCGCACGTCGAGGCCGAGCCAGCGCAGGCCCGGCTCGTGCGGCTCGATCGACGCGGGGCGCGTGCGCGGGTGCCAGGTCTCGAGCAGGTAGTCGCCGAGGCCGAGCACGAAGGCGCTGTAGCGCGAGCGCATCAGCGCCTCGGCGTCCGGCGCCCGCAGCCGCTCGGGCCCCGCGTGCCAGCGGCCGCAGCAGTTCTCGTAGGGCAGGGGGCGGCCGCAGGGGCAGGCGGCGGGGGCGGGAGGCTGGGTCATGCGCGAAATGTAGTGCTGCTCTACAGTTCGCGCCTCACCACCGCCGCAACGCCATGCTGTTCCTGCTCTCTCCCGCCAAGTCGCTCGACTACGAGACCCCGCCCCAGGTCGACACCCACACGCTGCCCGCCTTCGTCGCGCGCTCGGCGGAGCTGATCGGGATCCTGCGGCAGAAGTCGCCGGCGGAGATCGCGAGCCTGATGAAGCTCAGCGACGCGCTCGCGGGGCTCAACGTCGCGCGCTACGCCGCGTGGAGCGAGACCTTCGACGCGCAGAACTCGAAGCAGGCGATCCTCGCCTTCAACGGCGACGTCTACGAGGGACTCGACGCGCGCAGCCTGACGGCCGAGCAGCTCGGCTGGGCGCAGGAGCACGTCGAGATGCTCAGCGGCCTCTACGGCGTGCTGCGCCCGCTCGACCTGATGCAGCCCTACCGGCTCGAGATGGGCACGAGGCTGCCCAACCCGCGCGGCAAGGACCTCTACGCCTTCTGGGGCGGCGCGATCGCCGAGCACCTGAACGCGCGGCTCGCGGCCGAGCCCGCGCCGGTGGTGGTCAACCTCGCCTCCGAGGAGTACTTCAAGGCGGTGGACCGCAAGGTGCTGAAGGCGCGCGTGCTGCAGTGCGTGTTCGAGGAGGGCAAGGGCGGGGGCTGGAAGATCGTCAGCTTCCACGCCAAGCGCGCGCGCGGCCTGATGACACGCTTCGCGATCGAGAGGCGCTGCACGCGCCCCGAGCAGCTGCAGGCCTTCGACCTCGAGGGCTACGCCTTCGACGTGGCGGCGTCGGACGACGCGCGCTACGTGTTCCGGCGCCGCGCCGCCTGATCCGGGTCGGGTTCGCGATCAGGCGCGGCCCGCGGCGGCTCAGGCACAATTTCCGGCCATGAGCATCCAGCACATTACCGTCGAACTGCGTCACTGGATCGTCGAGCAGACCGCTGCCGGCCACAGCCCGCAGGCGGTCCACGAGGCCATGCTCCAGCAGGGCTGGAGCGAGGAGGTCGCGGTCGCGGCCCTCGAGCAAGCGCTCGGCGAGAAGATCTACGAGGACGGGCCGCCGGTCGCGCTGCCCGAGCCGGACCTGGGCGGCTCGCCCAACCGCATCTGGGCGCACGACCGCGAGGTCAGCGTGCTGCTGCAGATGAAGTCGCCGCGCGTGGTGCTGTTCGGCGGCCTGCTCAGCGACGAGGAGTGCGACGAGCTGGTGGCGCTGGCGCGCGAGCGGCTGGCGCGCTCCGAGACGGTGCAGACGCTCACCGGCGGCAGCGAGGTCAACGCCGCGCGCACCAGCGAGGGCATGTTCTTCCAGCGCGGCGAGCACCCGCTGTGCGAGCGCATCGAGCGGCGCATTGCGGCGCTGGTGAACTGGCCGGTCGAGAACGGCGAGGGCCTGCAGGTGCTGCGCTACCGGCCGGGCGCGCAGTACCTGCCGCACTACGACTACTTCGATCCGGCGCAGCCCGGCTCGCTGCAGATCCTCAAGCGCGGCGGCCAGCGCGTCGGCACGCTGGTGATGTACCTCAACACGCCCGAGCGCGGCGGCGCAACCACCTTCCCCGACGTGCAGCTCGAGATCCCGCCGACCAAGGGCCACGCCGCCTTCTTCAGCTACGCGCTGCCGCATCCCTCCACCCGCACGCTGCATGGCGGCGCGCCGGTGATCGAGGGCGAGAAGTGGGTGGCGACGAAGTGGCTGCGCGAAGGCCGCTTCGACTGAGCCGGCGATGAACGAGCCGCTGCCGCCCGCTGTCCCGTCGCACGAGGAGCCGCCGCCGCTTGCCGGCGTGCGGGTCCTCGACCTGACGCGGCTGCTGCCGGGGCCCTTCGCGACGCTGCACCTGCGCCGCATGGGCGCCGACGTGCTGAAGATCGAGGATCCGGGCGCAGGCGACTACGCGCGCGAGCTGCTGCGCTCGCCGCAGCGGCGCGAGGCGGGCGAGCCGAGCCTCTTTTTCGCGCTGCTCAACGAGGGCAAGCGCACGCTGCGGCTCGACCTGTCGCAGCCGGGGGGGCGCGAGGAGCTGCTCGCGCTCGCGCGCGAGGCCGACGTGCTGGTCGAGGGCTTCCGTCCCGGCGTGATGGAGCGGCTCGGCGTGGGCTGGGAGACGCTGCGGCGCGAGAACCCGCGCCTCGTGATGGCCTCGATCAGCGGCTACGGCCAGGCCGGCCCCTGGGCGCACCGCGCCGGCCACGACCTGAACTACATCGCGCAGTCCGGCGTGCTCGAGCAGATCGCGACGCGCGAGGGCCGCCCGGTGATCCCGAACTTCCAGATCGGCGACCTGTTCGGCGGCACGCAGGCGGCGCTCGCCGGGCTGCTCGCGGCACTCTTCGCCGCGCAGCGCAGCGGGCGCGGGCGGCAGGTGGACGTGTCGATGACGCACGAGCTGCACGCGCACAACCTGCTCGCGCGCCTTGCGGTGCTGGAGGAGGGCCGCACGCCCGCCCACGGCCTCGGGCTGCTGACCGGCGGCGTGCCCTGCTACCAGGTCTACGCGACCCGCGACGGGCGCTGGATGGCGGTCGGCGCGCTCGAGCTGAAGTTCTGGCGCGCGGCCTGCGAGGTGCTCGGCCGCCCGGAGTGGGGCGAGCGGCACTGGTCGCTCGGGCAGGAGATCGGCGGCGCCGATGCGCTGGCGCTGCAGGACGAGGTGGCCGCGGTGTTCGCGACGCAGACGCTGGCCGAATGGACCGAGCGCTTCGAGCCGGTCGACTGCTGCGTCACGCCGGTGCTGCGCATGGACGAAGCGATGCGTCACCCGCTGTTCGCCGCCGCGCCGGGCTGAGCCGCCGCCGGGTTCTCCTCCACCCGCCATGAAAAACGGCCTCCCGAGGGAGGCCGTGGTGCTTGCGGGCAGGCCGGCCCGAGGGCCGGTGCTGCCGGGGATCAGTCCTGCGGCTTGCCGCCGCGGGCGCCGAAGGGCTTGCCGCCGAAGGGCTTGTTGCCGCCGAAGGGCTTCGGGCCGAAGCCCTTGCCGCCGTGCGGCTTGTTGCCGAAGGGCTTGCCGGCCACATCGCGGCGCGGACGCTGCGCGTCGTTGCGAACCGGCTCGAACCAGTTCTCGTCGCGCGGCGCGTCGAAGCCCTGCTGCTGGCCGCCGCCCTGGTGGCGCGCTTCGCTCTGGAAGGGGCGCTGCGCGAAGCCGCCCTCGCGGCGATCGCCGAAGCCGCGATCGCCACCGAAGCCGCGATCGCCACCGCCACGCGGGCCGCCGAAGCCGCGGCCGCCGCCGAAGCCCTGGCCGTCACGCGGGCCGCCGAAGCCGGGACGGCGCGGGCGCTGGCCGAAGCCCTCGCGCGGGCCGCCGCTGCGCTCGGCCGACGGTGCCGGCAGCTTGGGCTCGAGGCCCTCGATCGTCGCCACCGGCATGCGCTGCGTCGTGAAGCGCTCGATGCGGCGGATCATGCCGACGTCGCGGCGCTCGGCCAGCGTCACCGCCAGGCCGTCGCGACCGGCGCGGCCGGTGCGGCCGATGCGGTGCACGTAGTCCTCGGCCTTCATCGGCAGGCCGTAGTTGATCACGTGCGTGATGGTCGGCACGTCGATGCCGCGCGCGGCGACGTCGGTGGCGACCAGCACGCGCAGGTGGCGCTGGCGCAGGCCCTGCAGCACGCGGTTGCGACGGCCCTGCGGCATGCCACCGTGCAGCGCCGCAACGGCGTGGCCCATCTCGGCCAGCCGGTCGGCCAGCCAGTCCGCGTCACGCTGCGTGCTGGTGAACACCACCGCCTGGTCGACGTCGCGCTCGGTCAGCAGGCGATCGAGCAGGTCGTTCTTGTGGCTGACGCTGTCGGCCCAGTGCAGGCGCTGCTCGATGTTGGCGTGCGCCTCGGTGTGCGAGGCGATGTCGATGCGCTGCGGCTCCTTGGTCAGGCGCTGCGCCAGACCGCCCACGTGGCCGGCGAAGGTGGCCGAGAACATCAGCGTCTGGCGCGTCTCGGGCAGCGCATCGGCGATCGTGTTGATGTCGTCGATGAAGCCCATGTCGAGCATGCGGTCGGCCTCGTCGAGCACGAACATCTCGACGTTGGCCAGCACGGCCTTGCCGCTGCCGAGGTGGTCGAGCAGGCGGCCCGGGGTGGCGATCAGCACGTCGAGCGGGCCGCGCAGCGCCTTGAGCTGTGCCGCGTAGGGCACGCCGCCGACGATGGTGGCCACGCGCAGGCCGGCCAGGCCGCGGCCGTAGGTTTCGCAGGCCTTGGAGACCTGCATCGCGAGTTCGCGCGTCGGGGCCAGCACGAGGATGCGCGGGCCGTGCACGACGCCCTTCTCGCGGCGCTTGGTGTTGTCACCGCGCGCCTCGATGATGCGCTGCAGAGCGGGCAGCACGAAGGCGGCGGTCTTGCCGCTGCCGGTGCTGGAGGAGACCATCAGGTCCTTGCCGGCGAGTGCGGCAGGAATCGCCAGCGTCTGCACGGGCGTGGGCTCGGTGTAGCCGGAGGCCTGGACCGAGGACAGGATGGCGGGGCCGAGGCCGAGGGTATCGAAGGACATTGACTTTCTTTCAAGGCGAGGCGCAGCTCCCCGATGGCTCGAAGGCCACGACAAGGGCGCTGCAGAACGCGAAAACGCGTTCTCGTGTGGGGTCGCAGATCGGAAGGGAAGAGGGGGCGGAAAACGCCCGATCCCCAGCGGTTGAAGCGACGGCATCGCCGCCAACCAGGACTCAAGACGCGGTGTGGTTCCTGGAGTCGGAACCTGCGGCACCATCGGTGCCCCGGCTTGAAAGGGTCAGAGGGGATGAACGGATCGCAGGAGACGGCTCCAGCGAAGACCGCGATTGTGCACGAGTTCGGGCCGGCCCGTGCACTCTTACGCGGAAAAGAACCCGCATGTCATGCGGGTTTGCGAGGATGGCGGCACTGCCGGGCGGGTCACAGTACCGCGGCGTAGCCGAGTGACAGGGTCCTGGAATGGGCGCCCGAGCCGAGCCGGTCGGTGCCCAGCTTCAGCTGCCAGCCGTGCCAGTTCACGCCGAAGGTGGCGCGACGTTCGTGGAAGCGCCAGCCCAGCTCGGTGCGCAGGAACGGCCAGCGCTGCTGCCAGCTCACTGCCGGCAGCGCGCCGAAGCCCGGCAGGGCGTCGATCGAGGCGTTCAGCGTGCTGTCCGGGCTCGCCTGCCAGTTCCCGCTCAGCTTCCAGCGCAGCGGCGCATGGGCGGTGAGGCCGTCCTGGCGGTTGCGGCCCTGCAGCAGCGGCTTGTAGACCACGAAGCCGTCGGCGTCGATGGCCTGTGTGTCCGACGCCAGCGTGAACTCCTGGCGCGGCATGCCCTGCCAGTGCAGCCAGCCGGCGTCGCGCACGGAGGCCGCCAGGCCGAAGCGCTCGCCCTGCCAGGACACCCCGGCGCCGAACAGGAGGCCGGCGCCGTGCGGAGCATGCTCGCGCTGGAACGGGAAGCTCAGGCGATCGTTGAGCTCGCTCGAGCGCAGGTCGAAGCGGTAGGAGTCGCGCGCGGCGTCGAACTGCACCGGGCCTTCGATGCTGCGTTCGCGCCAGCGTGCCAGCCTCAGTGCCTGGAGCGACAGATGGGCGCGCCAGGCGGGAGCGGGTTCGAAAGCCCGCTTCAACTCGAGGCCCGCGCCGTTGAAGCCCCGCAGGCGGGCCTCGGTATGCCATTGCGTGTCCGCTTCGGCGCGGGTGTGTCCGGAGCCGTGCTTCAGCAGGCTGATGGCGTCGCGGTTGACGGTGAGGGTGGCGCGGCTGCGGGCGAGCAGGCTCCAGGTCCACGCGCCGTCGGCACGGCTCAGGCGGGCTTCGTCGTCGACATAGGCGAGGTTGCGCCGGCCTCGCTCCTGCAACCGCTCGAAATCGTCCTTCTCGAGATCGGCCAGCGGCAGCGGGTCGCTGTGGCGATCGGTCTGCAACTGGAACTGCCACTGCGGGCTGGCGCCATGCACCGCGGGGGCGACGCCCAGGACCATCCAGCAGATCCAGGACCAGCGGCCCGTGCGAGAGGGGACCCGGGCGGCCTCGGGAGTCGGGGGGCAATGCTTCATGGGATGGGGACAGTTCAGGGCGGGATTTGCGGGCCGGCCTCCGTCCGGGGGAGCGGAGGCGGGCATCCCGGGCCTGGAAAAAGGGCCCGGCATGCCGGGCCCTTGTCGGTGGCAACAGGGACGCGAGGCTCAGTTGGGCCGGGTGAAGTCCAGCGACAGGAAGGTGCCGTCGCTGAAGGTCATGATTCCGGTGCCCAGATCCAGTTCGCCCACCTTGGTGCTGTTGTTGAGCATCAGGTCAGCGCGCAGGTCGCCCTTCGTCACCTTCATCGACAGGCCCGACTTCGCCTCGTTCAGCGTGAGGGCGGGCAGGCCGGCGCCGTTGCGGAACGCGGTGACGTTGACCGTCATGCGCGGCGTGCCGGAGACCAGGCTGCGGTACTGGAGCGTCACCGGGGCGGCATATCGGTCATGACTGTTCTGCGAGGCTCCGAGCGTGAACTCCAGCACCGGCCGGGTGGGTGCAGTGACCTTGCCGACGAAGCTCAGGTCGGCGCGCAGGTAGTTCGTTGCCGAGGTGGGCAGCCTCTCCTCGAACTGGTCGAAGCGCGATACCGAGACATCCAGCTTGCCCGACATGAACTCCTTCGTCACGCCCGCGTCGATCGTGCGCAGTGCGCCGGCAAGGACGAACTTCGTCGGGGCATGCGTCGTCAGCGACTTGCTCCACACCGAGTCTGTGGCGGCGAAGGTGCCTTCGAACTCGGCGCCCGGCGTGGTCCAGGCGACGTTGAGGGACGCAGCGGAGAGTTCGCCGCCCGCGGACTCCACGGCGCCAGGATGGTGCGGGGCCACGATGGTGCCGTTGCTGTCGCGCGAGACCGGAATCTCCGAAACGCTGCCCGATTTGATGGTCAGCTTGCTCAGCTGACGGTCCTGGGCATCGAATGCCGTGACGGAGCCCGCGATCGTGCTGACGGAGTCCTTCGCGCCGTTGATCGTGCGGGTGCCGCTCAGGTTCCAGCCGTGATAGGCGTTCACGAGCGCCGTGCCTCCCATCTCGAAGGCGCCAGGCAGCTTGCCGTCGATGGCGTAGGAGACGATGCTGCCCTGGGCGTTGGTCGTCGTCGTCACCTGGCCGCCGTAGACATCGCTCAGCGAATTGTTGGCGAGCAGCGTATTGCTGGCGCTGATGAAGATGCGCTGGCGAGCGCGGGCCTGGTAGTCGAAGCTGCCCGGCGTCGCGGTCGGTGTGAGAGAGAAGCCGTGGCGCCACTCGTGGCGCTCGCCGTTCTGGGTGATCGTGGCGTAGAAGTTGGCCGCGCAGCCGATGTAGTTGGCATTGGCCGGCCCGGTCGCGAGAGTCGTCAGCGCGCTGTTCTGGAACAGTTGGCAGCCGACGGCGTTCAGCCAGGACAGGTTGCCGTCGCCGGTGGAGAGTGCGCCGGGGGCCCGGGCAATGGTGGGCACCGTGACGCGACCCGCCTTGTAGTCGTTGTAGAGCTCGATGCCCATCAGCAGCGTGCCCGCGTCCTTGATCAGCATCTCCGCCGGGGCCTGCACGCCCGCCATGGCGTCGCGGAACTTGAGCGCTTCGACCTTCACCTCGCCGGCGCCGATCGTGCCGGACGAGAACAGGAACAGCGTGGTCCAGTCGCTCTTGATTTCCGTGAAGAGGTGCTTGGCGGAAGCGATCGCGGTGGCCGCGGGATCCGCCGGTGCGGGAGCAGGTGCCGGTGCCGGGGCAGGTGCGGGAGCAGGTGCAGGTGCAGGTGCAGGTGCAGGTGCAGGTGCAGGTGCAGGTGCAGGTGCAGGTGCCGGTGCCGGTGCCGGTGCCGGTGCCGGTGCCGGTGCCGGTGCCGGTGCCGGTGCCGGTGCCGGTGCCGGTGCCGGTGCCGGTGCCGGAGCAGGTGCCACGGGCGTGCATGCCTCACCCGTGCAGCCCAGATTCCCGACGACGCTGACGAGCAGGGCCGGCGCGACCGAGCCGCGCAGCGCGTCGTCGTTCAGCACGGTGTTGACCGCCGACGCCAGGGCGCCCGAGACATCGACCGTGCCTGCACTGAGCTTGAGGGTGGTGGTGGAGGCGGCCTCTGCCATCTTCTCGACCACGCACTTCACCTGGCTGCCCGCCGAGTCGACGGCGCAACCCATCGCGCCGTCGTTGGCGAGCCGGGAGACTGCCGTCAGCAGCACCGCCATCTTCTGCTCGTCGGGGCTGCTCGCGTTGCTGGTGCTCTTCACCTCGACCGCGCTGGGGTTGAAGCCGAGCAGTTGCGTGACGGTCGAGATCGCCTGGCTGGCGGAGGCGGCACTCACGCCACCGGCGGACTTCTCGGCGGCGGAGACGGCCATCTCGCTGAACGGCGTGATGTTCGCGCTGGTGGTGACGGTGCCCGTGCTCGTCGGCACGAGCAGCGAACGCATCGTGAAGCCGGCCGGCAGGGGCTTCGACTGACCGCTCACCTCGTCGAGATGGGTGGTGCCGGCTTGCGCGGTCACCTTGATGACGTAGGGCTGGGACTGGGTGGCCGGGAAGCTCAGGGTGTAGCGACCGTTCTGATCGGTCAGCACCGGAGGCACCAAGGGCGTGGGGTTGACGGAGCCGTCGGCATTGACTGCATGGGCGGACACCAGAGCATTGGCCATCAGGCCCTTCGCCGCCGTGCCGCTCAGCGACATGCGGGCGCTGGTGTCATTCGACGTGGTGGTCGTGCTGCTGCCGCCGCCGCCACAAGCCGCCAACAGGCCGGCGCTCAACATTGCGGCCCATAGAACCTTCTGGTGCATTCCTTTTCCTTCCATGGTTTACAAGATGCATCTCGCCGATACGATCGGCAACAGATGTTATTGAAGTTTTGGAATGTTTCCCGAGGTGCTGCAGGCGCAACGACGCCGGAGGCAGGAGGGCGTGAATTCGATCACCGAAATCGCGGGCCGGGGAGGGCGAGACGCCCCGGGTGGCTCCAGGGCCGGCGCGACGGGCGTGCGCCGGAGCGTGTGTGCAATCCTCGGCCCGGATCGCGACAGGCCCGCCTCGCCTCGCGCTCGCCGGCCACGGCTCGCGCACGGCGGCTGCCCGGCACCCGGAGGGCGGGAAAGGCGATGGGGGGCTTCGGGTCCGGCACCGGCGCCTGCATTGGGCGCAGGCAGGGGCCGCTCCGGTCAAGAAAAAGGCCGGCGGAGGCCGGCCTGCGACGCATGTTCCGCTGCACCCGGCGACAGGGTCGCCGGGCGCCGGATCAGGACTGGGGCTTGCGGATCGCGCCGCCGAGCAGCGCCGCGCCCTGGCGCGGGCGGCCGCCGTTCTGCGACGGGGCCGAGCCCGCGCCGCCGCGGGCGGGCTGCTGCGCCTGACGGGCCGGCTGGCCGGCGGGCTTCGGCGCGGCGGCCTGGCGGCCGCCGTTGGGGTTGCCGGCGCCCTGGCGGCCGCCCTGCGGCGCCGGGGCACGCCCGCCGTCACGACGGCCGCCGCGGTCACCGCCGCCACCGCCGCCGCCACCCGAGGAGCGGCCGCGCGCGCCGCCGCCACCGCTGCTGCCGATGCCACCGTTGAGCGTCATGCGGCCGAGCTTGATCGGCTCGGGCTTCGCGTACGGGTCGGGCTCGAAGCCCGGCACGACCTCGCGCGGCACCTGACGCTTGATCAGCTTCTCGATGTCGCGCAGGAAGCCTTCCTCGTCGACGCAGACCAGCGACACCGCCTCGCCCTGGGCGCCGGCGCGGCCGGTGCGGCCGATACGGTGCACGTAGTCCTCGGGGACGTTGGGCAGCTCGTAGTTCACGACGTGCGGCAACTGGTCGATGTCGATGCCACGCGCGGCGATGTCGGTCGCCACCAGCACCTGGAGCGTCCCGGCCTTGAACTCGGCCAGCGCCTTGGTGCGCGCGCCCTGGCTCTTGTTGCCGTGGATCGCCATCGCGCTGATGCCGTCCTTGTTCAGCGCCTCGGCCAGGCGGTTGGCGCCGTGCTTCATGCGCGTGAACACCAGCACCTGGTGCCAGTCGCCCTGGCGGATCAGGTGCGCGAGCAGCTCCTTCTTCTTGTCGCGGTCCACCGGGTGGATCTTCTGCGCGATCGTCTCGGCGGTGGTGTTGCGGCGCGCGACCTCGATCACCTGCGGCTTGTTCAGCAGCCGGTCGGCGAGCGTCTTGATCTCGTCGCTGAAGGTGGCCGAGAACAGCAGGCTCTGCTTCTTCGGCGGCACGATCGCCAGCACCTTCTTGATGTCGTGGATGAAGCCCATGTCGAGCATGCGGTCGGCCTCGTCGAGCACGAAGTACTCGACGCGGCTCAGGTCCAGCGTGCCCTGCTGATGGTGGTCGAGCAGGCGGCCCGGGGTGGCGACCAGGATGTCGACGCCGCGGCGCAGCGCGTCGATCTGCGGCTGCATGCCGACGCCGCCGAACATCACCATCGACTTCAGCGGCAGGTACTTTCCGTAGTTGCGCACGCTCTCCTCGACCTGCGCCGCGAGCTCGCGGGTCGGGGTGAGGATCAGCGCGCGGATCGCGACGCGGCCTTTCGCGTCGCGGGCGGGCTGGCCGCCGGCCAGCTTGTGCAGCAGGGGCAGGGTGAAGCCGGCGGTCTTGCCGGTGCCGGTCTGCGCGCCGGCGAGCAGGTCGCCGCCGGCGATCACCGCGGGGATCGCCTGCTGCTGGATGGGGGTGGGAATCTCGTAGCCTTCCTCGCGCACGGCGCGAAGAATCGGCTGGGCCAGGCCCAGATCGTCAAAGGTCATGGAGGAAGCCCGTGCAACGGGCTGCGGTCCTGCCTGCTACCGCCGGGATTCGGGGGCACCAGTCGGAGGCAAAGGAAGTTTGCAGAGGTCGGAAACGACTGCGGCACCTTGACTGGAGGAGGTGCCGCGCAACCATTGTAGGCCGCGTGCCGGTTTCAGGTGGCGCCGCCGGCCGGGAAGCCGTATTTCCGGTGGGCACGGGGCCCGTCCGGCCGGGCGGCGACAGGGCGCGGGCGGGTCCCGGCGCAGCGTCGTACGCCCCTTTGCGGGGGCGGCGGCGCGGAAGCGGCGACAATACGCACATTCCTCCCGGTTTTCTCCGGACTCCCCTTCCCAGCTAGCGAACACTCTTCAGAGATGGCTCAGTACGTATTCACCATGAACCGTGTCTCCAAGACGGTTCCTCCCAAGCGGCAGATCCTCAAGGACGTGTCGCTGTCCTTCTTCCCGGGCGCGAAGATCGGCGTGCTGGGCCTCAACGGCTCGGGCAAGTCGACGCTGCTGAAGATCATGGCCGGCCTCGACAAGGAGATCGAGGGCGAGGCGGTGCCGATGCCCGATCTCAAGATCGGTTACCTGCCGCAGGAGCCGCAGCTCAATCCCGAGCAGACCGTGCGCGAGGCGGTGGAAGAGGGCATCGGCGGCGTGCTCGCCGCGAAGAAGCGCCTCGACGAGGTCTATGCCGAGTACGCCGAGCCGGACGCGGACTTCGACAAGCTCGCCGCCGAGCAGGCCGAGCTCGAAGCCATCATCGCCGCGGCCGGCAGCGAGAACACGGACCTGCAGCTGGAACTCGCCGCCGACGCGCTGCGCCTGCCGCCCTGGGACGCGCAGATCGGCCCGCTGTCCGGCGGCGAGAAGCGCCGCGTCGCGCTGTGCCGCCTGCTGCTGTCCAAGCCCGACATGCTGCTGCTCGACGAGCCGACCAACCACCTGGACGCCGAGTCGGTGGACTGGCTCGAGCAGTTCCTGCAGCGCTTCGGCGGCACCGTCGTCGCGATCACCCACGACCGCTACTTCCTCGACAACGCCGCCGAGTGGATCCTGGAACTCGACCGCGGCCACGGCATCCCCTGGAAGGGCAACTACTCCGACTGGCTGGACCAGAAGGAGAAGCGCCTGGAGCAGGAGCAGAAGAGCGAAGACGCCCGCATGAAGGCGATGAAGCAGGAGCTCGAGTGGGTTCGCAAGAACACCAAGGGCCGCCAGGCCAAGAGCAAGGCGCGTCTGGCCCGCTTCGAGGAGCTGAGCGACGTCGAATACCAGAAGCGCAACGAGACCAACGAGATCTTCATCCCGGTGGCCGAGCGCCTGGGCAACGAGGTCATCGAGTTCAGGAACGTCACCAAGAGCTTCGGCGACCGCGTGCTGATCGACGACCTGAGCTTCCAGGTGCCCCCGGGCGCGATCGTCGGCATCATCGGCCCGAACGGCGCCGGCAAGTCGACGCTGTTCCGCATGATCCAGGGCGTGGAGAAGCCGGACGCGGGCGAGGTGCTGATCGGCAAGACCGCCAAGCTCGCCTTCGTGGACCAGAGCCGCGAGGGCCTCGCGGGCGACAAGACGGTGTGGGAGGACGTCTCCGGCGGCCTCGACAACATCGTGGTCGGCAAGTTCGTGATGCCCAGCCGCGCCTACATCGGCCGCTTCAACTTCAAGGGCAACGACCAGCAGAAGCTGGTGAAGAACCTCTCCGGCGGCGAGCGTGGCCGTCTGCACCTGGCCAAGACGCTGGCGCAGGGCGGCAACGTGCTGATGCTCGACGAACCCTCGAACGACCTCGACGTCGAGACCCTGCGCGCCCTTGAAGAGGCGCTGCTCGAGTTCGCCGGCAGCGTGATGGTGATCTCCCACGACCGCTGGTTCCTCGACCGCATCGCGACGCACATCCTCGCGGCGGAAGGCGAGTCGAAGTGGGTGTTCTTCGACGGCAACTACCAGGAGTACGAGGCCGACAAGAAGCGCCGCCTCGGCGAGGAAGGCGCGCGTCCGAAGCGCGTGCGCTTCAAGGCGCTCAAGTAAGCCGAGCCCTCCCGGACGCCGAAGGCGCCGGTGCCCCCGCTGCAGGGGGCACCGGCGCCTTTTTCATTGCGGCGGGGATCAGTGCGGCCGGGGCGCGGCTTGTCGTGGCGCCTCCTGCGCGACGGCGGGCCGGCCGATGTCCCAGCCGGGCGTCGCGCTCGGCCCGGGCTGCTGCTCGGCGGGCGCGGGCGGCGGCTCGCGCTCGATCATCACCCGTGCATTGCGCTCGAAGGTCACGTAGGACCAGGCCCAGTCGGTCATCGCCGCGAGCCGGTGGCGGAAGCCGATCAGGAACCAGATGTGCACGAAGAGCCAGAACAGCCAGGCCGCGTAGCCGCTGAAGCGCCGACGCCCGAGCAGCGGGAACTCCACGTCGGCCACCGCCGCCTTGCGCCCGATCGTCGCGAGCGAGCCGTAGTCGACGTAGTGGAAGGGGCGGGTCGGCTCGCCGCGCAGGCGGCGCAGGATGCACGCGGCGGCATGGCGGCCCATCTGCTTGGCGGCGGGGCTGACGCCCGGCACCGGCACCGGCTCGCCGCGCTGTCCCGGGCGCGGGTGGCTCAGCGCCGCCGCCATGTCGCCGATCACCGAGATTTCCGGATGGCCCTCGATGCTCAGGTCCGGCCCGACCGGCACCCGGCCGGCCCGGTCGAGCGTGACGCCGGTGCCCTCCGCCAGCACCTTGCCGAGCGGCGACGCCGCGACGCCCGCGGCCCAGACGACGGTGCGGCTGACGAGCTCGTGCTCCCGGCCGTCCTCGCCCAGGTAACGCAGGCCGCGCGCATGGATGTCGGTGACGCGGCAGCCGGTGCGCACCTCGACGCCGAGGCGCTGCAGCTGCGCGCGGGCCTTCTCCGACAGCTCCTCCCCGTAGGCCGACAGCAGCCGCGGCGAGCCCTCGATCAGCACCACGCGCGCCTGGCGCGTGTCGACGCGGCGGAACTGATCGGGCAGCGTGTGGCGCGCGACCTCGATCAGCGTGCCGGCCATCTCGACGCCGGTGGGCCCGCCGCCGATCACCGCGAAAGTGAGCCACTCCTCGTGCCGCTCGGGGTAGCGCTCGGCCTGCTCGAAGGCCTTGAGCACGCGGTTGCGCAGCTCCATCGCGTCGGCGAGGGTCTTGAGGCCCGGCGCGTGCTCGGCCCACTCGTCATGGCCGAAGTAGCTGTGGCCCGAGCCGGCAGCGACGATCAGGTGCTCGTAGGGCAGGGCGGTGCCGTCGTCGAGCCGCACGAGGCGCGCGGCGACGTCGATGCCGGTGACGGTGGCCAGCAGCACCGTCAGGTGCCCGCGGCGGATCTGCTCGCGCAGCACGTGCCGGATCGGCGCCGAGATCGCCGGCGCGCTCATCCCGGCGGTCGCCACCTGGTAGAGCAGCGGCTGGAACAGGTGGTGGTTGGTGCGGTCCACCAGCGTCACCTCGACGTGGTCGCAGGCGAGCTCGCGCGCGGCCTCGAGCCCGCCGAAGCCGCAGCCGATGATCACGACGCGCGGCTTCGACGGCGGGGGCGTGGGCGGGGGCAGGGTGGGGGGCATGGCGGTCTTCTCCGGTTCGCGGATGCGGCAAGCGACGTGCCGCGCTTGACGGCGCGCCGCCCGTGGCCTTGCCGCTGTGGCTACACTGCCCGCCCATGAACGAGCAGCCTTTGGACGCCGAGCGCGTCATTGCCGAGATGCGCAACTGGGTCGACCGCGCGGTGATCGGCCTGAATCTCTGTCCCTTCGCCAAGTCGGTGCAGGTCAAGGGGCAGGTCCGCTATGTCGTGAGCCGGGCCACCGAGCCCGAGGCGTTGCTCGCGGAGCTGGCGCAGGAGCTGCAGCGGCTCGCCGACACCGACCCGGAGCTCACCGACACGACGCTGCTGATGCATCCGCTCGTGCTTCAGGACTTCCTCGACTTCAACGACTTCCTCGGCGCCGCCGAGGCGCTGCTCGAGGACCTGGAGCTCGACGGCATCCTGCAGGTGGCGAGCTTCCACCCGCAGTTCCAGTTCGCCGACGCGTCGCCCGACGACATCACCAACCACACCAACCGCGCGCCCTGGCCGACGCTGCACCTGCTGCGCGAGGAGAGCATCGACCGCGCGGTGGCCGCGATCCCCGACGCGGAGGCGATCTACGAGGCCAACATCGAGACGATGCGGCGGCTCGGCCCCGAGGGCCTGGAGCGCGTGCTGCGCGGCGAGGACGCGGGCGATGAGCGCGGCGCCTGAGCGCCGCGCCGCCGCCGGGGAGGCGCCGCGATGATGCGGCCGGTGCTCGACGCGCTGTGGCGCGCCGCGGCCTACTGCCTGCATCCGCGCGTGGTGCTGTACTCGATCGCGCCGGTGGTGCTGGTGGCGGGCCTCGCGCTGCTGCTCGGCTACTTCTTCTGGGGTGACGCGGTGGCGGCGATCCGTGCCCAGTTGGAGGGCTGGGCGCTGGTGCAAACCGTCACGCTGCTTCTCGAGTCGATCGGCTGGGAAGGTTTTCGCAGCGTGATGGCGCCGCTGATCCTCGTCGCGCTCGCGGTGCCCGTGCTGGTGGTGCTGACGCTGCTGCTGGTGTCGGTGCTGATGACGCCGGGCATCGTCACGCTGGTGACGACGCGGCGCTTCCCGCGCCTGGAGCGCCGCCACGGCGAGAGCTTCCTCGCCAGCGTGCTGCACTCGCTCGGCGTCTCGCTGCTCGCACTCGCCGCGCTCGCGGTGAGCCTGCCCTTCTGGCTGATCCCGCCGCTGGCGCTGCTGCTGCCGCCGCTGGTGTGGGGCTGGCTGACCTGCCGCGTGATGGCCTTCGACGCGCTGGCCGACCACGCCAGCCGCGAGGAGCGGCTCGAGCTGATGCACAGGCACCGCTGGCCGCTGCTGGGCCTCGGCGTGATCTGCGGCTACCTGGGCGCGGCGCCCTCGCTGCTGTGGGCCTTCGGCGCCTTCACGCTGATCCTTGCTCCGCTGCTGCTGGCGGTGTCGGTCTGGCTCTACACGCTGGTGTTCGCGTTCTCGTCGCTGTGGTTCGCGCACTACCTGCTCGCCGCGCTCGCGGCGCTGCGGGCCGAGCGCGACAGCGCCGCCGCGGGCGAGCTGCCCCTCGTCGAGCGGGTGGAGGGCGTGCCGCCCGCGCTGGCCCCCGCCCCGGCTCCCATGCTCCCAGGAGATTCCGCATGAACTTCGGCCTCATCATCGTCGGCGACGAGATCCTCTCCGGCAAGCGCCAGGACAAGCACCTGCCGAAGGTGATCGAGCTGCTCGGCGCGCGCGGCCTCGCGCTGTCCTGGGCCCAGTACGTCGGCGACGACCCGCAGCGCCTGGAGCGCCTGCTGGGCGAGGCCTTCGCGTCCGGCGAGACCGTGTTCTCCTGCGGCGGCATCGGCGCGACACCCGACGACCACACGCGCCAGTGCGCGGCACGCGCGCTCGGGCAGCCGCTGGCGCTGCACCCCGAGGCCCGCGCGCTGATCCTCGAGCGCATGGCCGACGTCGCCCGCGAGCAGGGCCAGACCTTCGAGCCCGAGCATCCCGCCAACCGGCGCCGCCTCGAGATGGGCGTGTTCCCGCAGGGCGCGCGCATCATCCCGAACCCCTACAACAAGATCCCCGGCTTCTCGGCGGACGGCCCCGCAGGCGGCACGGTGCATTTCGTCCCCGGCTTCCCGGTGATGGCCTGGCCGATGATCGAGTGGGTGCTCGAGACGCATTGCGCGCACCTCTTCCACCGCGTGAGCCATGTCGAGCGCTCGGTGATCGTCTACGGCGCGATGGAGGCGGCGCTCACGCCGCTGATGGAGGAGATCGAATCGCACTTCGCCGGCGTGCGGGTCTTCAGCCTGCCGAGCGTCGACCACCCGGTGCATGGCCGCCACATCGAGCTTGGCGTCAAGGGCGAGGCTGCGGCGAGCGAGGAGGCCTACGCCGCGCTGCTGGCCGGGCTGCGCGAGCGGGATTGCCCGCTGGGCCCCGAACTGGTGCGCTGACACCTCCTGCGGTATCCCCATATTGGTGCTATAACTGGCACTGAATTGGTGCACTCGGCGCTCTCGCACCCTCTCTGAAGTCTGCTGCAGGCACCTGCGCCCAACCTCAGGCATCTCGCTTCAACTGCGTTCCCCGGTGTGGTGAGCATGCCTCTGAAACGGGCATGGTTTCTGCTACATTGCAGTGCGCTTTTCGGGAGGGTCCGGCGGCCTGACCCCGATGTCCCCCATACACATTGATTCCCCATGAGGAGCTCTTGATGGCAAAGACCGTCGCCGACGTGATGCAGATGGTGAAGGAGAACGAAGTCAAGTTCGTCGACTTCCGTTTCACCGACACCCGCGGCAAGGAACAGCACGTGACCGTGCCGGTGTCGCATTTCGATGAAGACAAGTTCACGTCGGGTCATGCGTTCGACGGTTCCTCGATCGCCGGCTGGAAGGGCATCGAAGCCTCCGACATGCAGCTGATCCCGGATCCGAACACGGCCAACATCGATCCGTTCTTCGAAGAGCCGACGCTGATCCTGACCTGCGACGTCATCGATCCCGCCGACGGCAAGCCCTACGAGCGCGACCCGCGCTCGCTGGCCAAGCGCGCCGAGGCCTACATGAAGTCCACCGGCCTGGGCGACACCGCCTACTTCGGTCCGGAGCCCGAGTTCTTCGTGTTCGACAGCGTGCGCTGGAACATCGACATGTCCGGCTGCTTCTCGCAGATCGAATCCGAGGAAGCCGCCTGGAACACCGGCAAGGACTACGAGCACGGCAACAAGGGCTTCCGCCCGACCGTCAAGGGCGGCTACTTCCCCGTCCCGCCGGTCGACTCGGGCCAAGACATGCGCTCGGAGATGTGCCTGATCCTCGAGCAGATGGGCATCCCCGTCGAGGTCCACCACCACGAGGTGGCCAACGCCGGCCAGATGGAGATCGGCACCAAGTTCAGCACGCTGATCGAGCGCGCCGACTGGGTCCAGCTGCAGAAGTACATCATCCACAACGTCGCGGCCGCCTACGGCAAGACCGCCACGTTCATGCCCAAGCCGATCGTCGGCGACAACGGCAGCGGCATGCACGTGCACCAGTCCGTGTGGAAGGACGGCAAGAACCTGTTCGCCGGCGACGGCTACGCGGGCCTGTCCGACTTCGCGCTGTACTACATCGGCGGCATCATCAAGCACGCCCGAGCGCTCAACGCGATCACGAACCCCGGCACCAACAGCTACAAGCGCCTGGTGCCCGGCTTCGAAGCCCCGGTGAAGCTGGCCTACTCGGCCAAGAACCGCTCGGCCTCGATCCGCATCCCCTACGTCGCGAACCCGAAGGGCCGTCGCGTGGAAGCCCGCTTCCCGGATCCCCTGATGAACCCCTACCTGGGCTTCGCCGCGCTGCTGATGGCGGGCCTGGACGGCGTCGAGAACAAGATCCACCCGGGCGAGGCCGCCACAAAGGACCTCTACCACCTGCCGCCGGAAGAGGACGCGAAGATCCCGACCGTCTGCCACAGCCTGGACCAGGCGCTCGAGGCGCTCGACGCCGACCGCGCCTTCCTGACCAAGGGCGGCGTGTTCACGGACGCCTACATCGACGCCTACATCGACCTGAAGATGCAGGAAGTCACGCGCTTCCGCATGGCCACGCACCCGGTCGAGTTCGACATGTACTACGCCCTCTGATCCGCTCCACCGGATCCGACAGCGAGAAGGGACGGCGCGAGCCGTCCCTTTTTCTTTGCCTTCTTCTTCTCGGCGGCGCGCCGATGCCGGGGCGCGGCGCGTGCCCTATTTCGCAGGCGCGCGGCCTTTGGCCGATACTCGAACGCTTTGGCTTGAACCGCTCGCCGCAGTCGGGTTCCAATTCCGCATGCTGCCGAAGAACCCTCCGAATCTCCCGATCTCCTGCCGGGGCCTGACGGCCGGCGCGCTCGTCGTGCTGGCCGGCGCGCTCGCGACGCCGGCGCAGGCCCAGGGCACCGTCTACCGCTGCCCGGGCAACAGCTTCACCAACTCGATCTCCGAGGTGGAGGCGCAGCAGCGCGGCTGCAAGCCGCTCGACGGCGGTCATGTCAGCGTGCTGCAGACGCGCATCCCGCGCACGCCGCCGCCCGCCGCGCCCGCGTCGGGCGCCTCCGGCCCGGCCGCGGCGCCTGCGCCCGCGCCCGTGTCACGCCCGGCCGACTCGCGCGTGAGCCCGAGCGAGCAGCGCGCGCGCGACAGCGACGCGCGGCGCATCCTCGAGGCGGAGCTGCGCAAGGAGGAGGAGCGCCTGGCCGAGCTGCACAAGGAATACAACAAGGGCGAGCCCGAGCGCCGCGGCGACGAGCGCAACTACGCGCGCTACCAGGAGCGCGTGTCGGAGATGAAGGCCGGCATCGCGCGCAAGGAGAGCGACATCGCGGCGATCAAGCGCGAGCTCGCGAAGCTGCCGCAGTGAACATGAAGCCGCATCCGCAGACCCTGCTGCCGGCGCCGCTGCCGGCCTCCCCCTACGACGCGCTCGACCACCTCGCGACGATGGTGGCCGTGGTGCGCACCGACGGCGCCTGCCTGTTCGTCAACACCGCCTTCGAGAACGTGCTCGGGCTGTCGCGGCGCAGCATGCTGCGCGGCTCGCTGTTCGACTGGTTCGGCGCGCCCGATCAGGTGCGCGACATCGTCGCGGCGGTGGCGCGCAACGACTTCTCCGCCAGCCGCTCCGACGCGCTGCTCAAGCGGCTGTCGGGCCCGGCCCATGGCGAGCCGCTGCCGGTGCACGTGATCGTGTCGCAGACGGGCGACCCGGACACGGCGGTGGTCGAGCTCGTCGAGATCCAGCAGCAGACGCGCCAGGACCGCGAGGAGCGCGCGCTCGACCAGGCGCAGGCCACCAAGGAGCTGATCCGCAACCTCGCGCACGAGATCAAGAACCCGCTCGGCGGCATCCGCGGCGCGGCCCAGCTGCTGGAGATGGAGCTCGAGTCGAAGGGCCTGACCGAGTACACGCAGGTCATCATCAACGAGGCCGACCGGCTGCAGGCGCTCGTCGACCGGCTGCTCGCGCCGCACCGCAAGCCCCACGTCGTCAGCGACGTCAACGTGCACGAGGTCTGCGAGCGCGTGCGCTCGCTGATCCTCGCCGAGTTCCCGCGCGGCCTGCAGGTACGGCGCGACTACGACACCTCGATCCCCGACTTCCGCGGCGACCGCGAGCAGCTGATCCAGGCGGTGCTCAACATCGCGCACAACGCCGCGCAGGCGCTCGCCGAGCGCCGCGCCTGCGGCGACGCCTGCATCACGCTCAAGACCCGCGTCGGGCGCCAGGTCACGATCGGCAAGCAGCGCTACCGTCTGGCATTGGAATTGCATATCCAGGACAACGGTCCGGGCGTTCCCGAATCGATCCGCGATCGCATCTTCTTCCCGCTGGTGTCGGGGCGCGAGGGCGGGTCCGGCTTGGGGCTGACGCTCGCGCAGACCTTCGTGCAGCAGCACCACGGCACGATCGAATGCGAGAGCGTGCCCGGGCACACGGACTTCAAGATCCTGATTCCGCTGCCCTGAGTCCGACGGTCCTCCGGTGGGCGGGGCGGGCGGCCGAAATACAAGAGAGGGCAGGGCGCTGCATGAAACCCATCTGGATCGTTGACGACGACCAATCCATCCGCTTCGTGCTGGAGAAGGCGCTGGCGCGCGAGGAGCTGCCGGTGCGCAGCTTCACCAACCCGCGCGACGTGCTGCTCGCGCTGGAGCACGAGGCGCCGCAGGTGCTGGTCTCGGACATCCGCATGCCCGGCGGCTCGGGCATCGACCTGCTCGCCCGCGCCAAGGAGCTGTACCCGGGGCTGCCGGTCATCATCATGACCGCCTTCTCCGACCTCGACAGCGCGGTGTCGGCCTTCCAGGGCGGCGCCTTCGAGTACCTGCCCAAGCCCTTCGACCTCACGCGCGCGGTCGAGCTGATCCGCCGCGCGCTCGAGGAGAGCCTGCGCGAGCAGGTCAGCGACGAGCGCATTGCGCAGATGCCCGAGATGCTCGGCCAGGCGCCGGCGATGCAGGACGTGTTCCGCGCCATCGGCCGGCTCAGCCAGAGCAACGTGACGGTGCTGATCAACGGCGAGTCCGGCACCGGCAAGGAGCTCGTCGCGCGCGCGCTGCACAAGCACAGCCCGCGCGCCGCCGGCCCCTTCGTCGCGATCAACACCGCGGCGATCCCGAAGGACCTGCTCGAGTCCGAGCTCTTCGGCCACGAGCGGGGCGCCTTCACCGGCGCGCAGACGATGCGCCGCGGGCGCTTCGAGCAGGCCGACGGCGGCACGCTCTTCCTCGACGAGATCGGCGACATGCCCTTCGACCTGCAGACGCGGCTGTTGCGCGTGCTGTCGGACGGCCAGTTCTACCGCGTCGGCGGCCACCAGCCGCTCAAGGCCAACGTGCGCGTGATCGCGGCGACCCACCAGAACCTCGAGGAGCGGGTGCGCCAGGGCGTGTTCCGCGAGGACCTGTTCCACCGCCTCAACGTGATCCGCCTGCGGCTGCCGCCGCTGCGCGAGCGGCGCGAGGACATTCCCGGCCTCGCACGCTACTTCCTGCAGAGGAGCGCCAAGGAGCTCGGCGTCGAGGCCAAGCGCATCTCCGACCCGGCCGTCGCGCGGCTCGTCGCCTTCGACTACCCCGGCAACGTGCGCCAGCTCGAGAACGTCTGCCACTGGCTCACCGTGATGGCGCCGGCGCAGGTGATCGAGGACAAGGACCTGCCGCCCGAGCTGCTCGGCGACGCGACCGTGTCGCCGAAGCCGCTGGCGAGCGTGCCGGCCGAGGGCGCCGCCGCCGCTGCCGCGACGTCCCCGGCGCCGCTGCCGGCCGCGATGCCGGAGCCCGCCGCGCCGTCGCCCGGGGCCTGGCGGGCGGACGACGGGGTGCTGCCGCCTGCGCAGCCGCTGCCGCCTCCGCCGCCGGCCACCGGCTGGCTGCTCGACCTCGAGCGCGAGGCGCGCGCGCTGCTCGAGAGCGGCCATCCCGAGGTCTGGGACGCGCTCACGCGCCAGTTCGAGGCGCGCCTGATCCACACCGCGCTCGACCTGACGCGCGGGCGCCGCATCGAGGCGGCGCAGAAGCTCGGCATCGGCCGCAACACGATCACGCGCAAGATCCAGGAGCTCGGCCTCGACGACTGAGCCAGCGCCGCGCGCTCACGCGCGCGGGGCTCCTCAGGCGATCTCGACGAGCACCGGCGCGTGGTCGCTCGGGCGCTCGTTGCGGCGCGGCTGCTTGTCGATCGTGCAGGCGGTGACGCGGCCCTTGAGCGCGTCGCTCACGAGGATGTGGTCGATGCGCAGGCCCTGGTTCTTCCTGAACGCGAGGTTGCGGTAGTCCCACCAGCTCCAGCTCCGCGGCGCCTGCTCGAAGAGCCGGAACGCGTCGCTGAGGCCGAGGCCCACGAGCGCCTGGAAGTGCCCGCGCTCCTCGGGCGTGCAGTGGATCTGGCCGGCCCAGGCGACGGGGTCGTGCACGTCGCGGTCATCGGGGGCGATGTTGTAGTCGCCCATCAGCACGAGGCGGGGGTGGCGCGCGAGCTCTTGCGCGAGCCACTCGCGCAGCGCCTCGAGCCAGCGCATCTTGTAGGCGAACTTCTCGCTGCCCGGCGCCTGGCCGTTGGGGAAGTAGGCGCCGATCACGCGCAGCGCGTCGGGCGTGCCTTCGAGCAGCGTGCCGGCGATGACGCGCGCCTGCTCGTCGGCGAAGCCGGGGATGTTCTTCACCACGTCGGTGGCCGGCGTGCGCGACAGCAGCGCGACGCCGTTGTAGGTGCGCTGGCCGAACCACTGCGCCTGCCAGCCGGCCTCGGCCAGCGCCGCGGCCGGGAACTTGTCGTCGGTGAGCTTGGTTTCCTGCAGCACGAGCGCGTCGGGCTGCGCGGCGGCGAGCCAGTCGAGCAGCTGCGGCAGGCGCACGGCGAGCGAGTTGACGTTCCAGGTGGCGAGCCGCATGGTTCTCTTCGTTCCTCTTCAGATCGGTGGTCGGGACGCGCCGCTGCACGGCGGTCCCGGATTGTGCTCCGCAGCCGGCTTCCCCGCTCGCCTCGCCACGCGCCGTGGCGCCGTCTCAGCGGAACCTTCGCGCCACCCGCATCAGCGCGCGCTGCAGCACGACCAGGATCGCGGTGACCAGCACGGCGGTCGTGAAGAGCGCCAGGCTCTCCTCCTCGGCCGCGCGCAGACCGAAGCTCAGCGCGGTCGACACCGCGGGCGGATGCATCAGGTCGAACACCACCATCGCGCCGATCGCCAGCAGCATCGCGATACCCGCGGACAGGTAGCCCGGCCCGAGCAGCTCGTGGCTGAGCCATCCGAGCAGGGCGGCGCCGATCTGGGAGATCACCAGCCGGCGCACGTTGTTCATCTCGTGCTCGGGATCGAGGTAGATCAGGAAGGCGCTCGACGCCAGCGAGGCGAACAGCAGGCGCTGGCGGGCCACCGACTCGACGAAGGCGAGCACCAGCAGCACCGTGAGCGTGGGCATCAGCGCGAGCAGCAGCTCGGCCTTGACGCTGCGGCGCCGGCGCGAAGGCAGGCTCGACGGCCTGTCTTCCTGCGGGGGAGGAGCGGGGCTGGGCACCCGGAGTCGAGCCGAGGTGGGGCAGACGAGGAACGGGCGAGCGAGGACGTCCGCCCCTGCGCACGCATCAGGCCGCCGCCATCCTGCGGCACTCGTCGGCGCAGCGGCGGCACGCGACGGCGCACTGCTGGCAGTGATCGTGCTGGTGCTTCGCGCACTCGTCGCCGCAGGCCTGGCAGATGTCGGCGCAGACGCGGCACAGCTGCTTCGCGAACTCGCTGCCGCGCGCCATGTAGCCGGCGGCAAGCCGGCAGATCGCGGCGCAGTCGATGTCCAGCACGATGCAGCGCGCCATCATCTTGACGTCCTGCTCCTGCAGGCAGGCGCTGGCGCAGTGGTCGCAGGCATCGGCGCAGGCGTTGCAGGCCTCGACGCAGGCCTGGTGGATCTGGTGAGACATGGGTCACTCCTTCCGTGTGGGTGTCGGCGCGTTCCTGCGCCGATGGTTGGAAACGTGGGGAGCAGGGGCGGTCGCCGGCCGGGAAAGCCGGCAGGCGTCCTGTCGGGCGTGCCACTGGCGTCGCCTGTCCGGTCGACGCGATGTGCAACTCCTGCCCCGGCTTGCATCGTGAACCTCACGCAGCGGCGCAGTGCCGGTCCGCGGATCCGGCCGTCCCGGGAGGCAGGGTCTGCTTCCCCGAACGGTTCCCCCAGGTGCGGCAAGCGGCGTTCCATGCGCGGGTCGTCCGCAAGGCCTGAGAGCGGTCTCTCATTCGCTGCCCGCCGGCAGCTCGAGCCGCAGCCCCAGAACGCGCGCCTGCGCCAGCAGGACATCGCGGCGCGCCTGCAGGCTGACCGTCTGGGCAATGGCCTCGGACACCAGCGCGAGCCGGCGCCGTAGCGCCAGCCGTCGCGAGGGCTCGGTGACTGCCTCCTCGACGATCCCGATCGCGTGCAGCAGTCGGGCGAACACCTCGGCGTCGCCGCGGGTGTGCGACACGATCGCGTCGAAGGCGAGCGCGCTCAGGCTCTCGAAGTCCGGTCCCCGCGCCACGACCCGCAGCGTGCATCCGTCGCTGCGGCAGGGGCCGGGAATGTGCCGGCCCGCCAGCCGCACGAGCAGCGCGGTCAGGTGGTCGATGCACATCACCGCGGTCGTCGGGTCGTTGACGCCGGGCGACAGCGCCTTCACCGCCACGTCGACGATCTGCTGCACCCCGTAGGGCGCATCCTGGTGCACCGTGCGCTGGCGCTGGATCGAGAGCAGCCGGCACAAGGCGTCGGCGTCCGCCTCGCCGGGTGGTGCATCGCCCGACAACTCGGCAAGCGGCCGGCCCTCGATCACGAAGTCGCCGATGCAGTGCGCGAGGCGCACGACCCGATCCTGCCGTGCGGCGAACTCGAGCAGTCCCGCATCGTCCACCCCCACGATGTAGCCGGTCGACTTCGCGGCCACCGGGTGCCAGCGCGTCGGCATCCCGGCGGCGCAGTCCTCCGTGGCCGGCAGCGCTTCGCCGAGCCTGCAGGGGAAGAGGCGGTCGATGGCCCGCGTGGTCTCGCCGGCGATGCGCTCGAGGATCGAGGAGGCATGGATCGACGAGGCGACGTGGTGGATGAAGTAGATCAGCATCGCCACGCCGAAGAGCGCGAGCACCACGCCGCCGAGCACCGCGAAGGAGGGCAGGAAGCCCGCTCCCTCGTCGCTGCTGCGCACGGTGCGCAGCACCACCAGGCAGTAGGCGAAGATGCCGACGAAGACCCCCAGCACGAACTGGGTCGGGCGGTCGTTCATGAAGTTGCGCAGCACGCGCGGCGAGTACTGGCTCGACGCGAGCGACAGCGCGACGATCGTCACCGAGAACACGACGCCCGCGACCGTGATCATCGACGTCGCGATCGCCGACAGCATGCTGCGCGCGCCGTCGGGCCCGGCGCCGAAAAGGCGGGGCCACCGTGCCGCGAGGTCCGCGTCGATCCAGGAATGGGCCTCGATCAGCATCAGCGCGAGCCAGATGGCACCCGCCACGACGAGGGTGGGCACGAACCACAGGCTCGCACGCAATCTCAGCCACAACTCACGCACCCGGCTCATCGAGTGCCCCCGCTGCAATCCGCGCGCCCATTGCCGCCGGGGGAAGGCATGGACATTGCCGAAAGCGGGCGACCGCGCCGTTCCCGGCATGCGGTCCGCAACGCGGACATGGGGGCAAGGGCATGTTCTTCGACGGATGGATGGCGCTGGCGCGCATCGTGATTCTCGGCACGCTCGCCTACGTGGCGCTGGTGCTGCTGCTGCGCGTGACCGGCAAGCGCACGCTCTCCAAGCTCAATGCCTTCGACCTGATCGTCACGGTGGCGCTCGGCTCGACGCTGGCGACGGTGCTGCTGTCCAAGGACGTCTCGCTCAGCGAGGGCGTGACAGCGCTGGCGCTGCTGATCGGGCTGCAGTGGATCCTCACCTGGCTGTCGGTGCGCTCGCGGCGCGTCTCCGACTGGGTCAAGGCCGAGCCGAGCCTGCTGTATCACGAGGGCCGCTTCCTGCGCGACGCGATGAGGCGCGAGCGCGTCACCGAGGACGAGCTGCGCGCGGCGGTGCGCATGCACGGCTTCGGCCGCATGGAGCAGGCCGTGGCGGTGATCCTGGAGACCGACGGCAGCCTGGACGTGATCGGCCCGCCCGGCGATCGGCCCTGGACGGCGCTGGCGAACGTGCAGGGCAGCGAGGCCCGGGCCCTGCGCGAGGCGCCTCCCGGGGACGAGGGGCCATGAAGGAGGGGCTGCGGCGGGCGGCGCTGGCGCTGCTGCTCCTGCTCCTGCTCCTTGCGGCGGGGCTCGTCCCGGTCCACGGCCAGGCGGCGCCCGAGGCCTCCGCGCTGCCGGCCTCCGAGGCCGGCTCCAGCGCGGCGAGCGAGACCGCCAGCGTCACGCAGCAGGACCAGCGCCTCGTGCGCGAGCTGCTCGCGCGCCTGTCGCGCATCGAGGGCCTGCGCGGCGTGCGCGTGCAGGTCAACGCCGGTGTGGCGACGCTGCACGGCGAGGTGCCGACGGAGGAGGACCGCCAGCGCGCCGCGAAGCTGGCGCGGGACGTGAAGGGCATCGTCGAGGTGGACGACCAGCTGCGCCTGGACACCTCGCTCTCGGTGCGGCTGCGCCCGACGCTCGTGCGGGTGCGCTCGCTGGCCCAGCAGGCGGTGGGGGCGCTGCCGCTGTTCGTGCTGTCGGTGCTGCTGGTCTGGGGCATGGGATGGTTCGGGGGCTGGCTCGGCGACCGCCAGGTGCTGCGGCGCCTGGTCGGCGGGCATCCCTTCCTCGTCGACCTGCTGCGCCAGACGGTGCGCGTGGCGGCCGTGCTGCTGGGGCTGGTGATCGCGCTCGAGCTGCTCGATGCCACCGCGCTGATCGGCGCGGTGATCGGCACCGCCGGCGTCGTCGGCCTCGCGCTGGGCTTCGCGCTGCGCGACGTGGTCGAGAACTACCTTGCCGGGCTGCTGCTGAGCCTGCGCCAGCCCTTCGCGCCCAACGACCACGTCGTGATCGACGGCCACGAGGGCCGGGTCGCCGCGCTCACGACCCGCTCGACCACGCTCATCACGCTCGACGGCAACCACCTGCGGCTGCCGAACTCGGCGGTGTTCAAGGGCGTGATCCTGAACTACAGCCGCAACCCGCAGCGGCGCTTCACCTTCCGCATCGGCATCGGCGGCGGCGAGGATCTGCTGCGCGCGCGTCGCATCGGCGTCGACGCGCTGCGCCGGCTGCCGGGCGTGCTGGCCGATCCCGCGCCGCTGGCGCTGGTGATGGAGCTGGCCGAGTCGAGCGTGACGCTCGAGTTCAGCGCCTGGTTCGACCAGCGCGAGGCGGGCTTCTTCCAGCTGCGCAGCGAGGCGATCCGCGTCGTGAAGGGCGCGCTCGACGCCGGCGGCGTCGACCTGCCCGAGCCGACCTACCGGGTGCAGCTCTCGCGCGGCGTGGCGGGCAGCGCACGCCCCGCGCCGGGGCCGGCCCCGGACGGGGAGGGCGCGGAAGACCTCGACGCCCTGCCGGTCGAGCGCGCGGTGGAGCGGCAGGTGGCGCAGGAGCAGGCGCTGAGCGCCGGCAGCAACCTGCTCAAGTCGGACGCGCCGCGGGAGTGAGTCTCATGCCCCGGGCGCCACGCGGATTCGGCCGCGGGTGCGCTCCGTGCCCTGGCCTGCTCCGTCGCGCAGGGCCAGGCCGCGAACGAGCACGCCGACCCGTCGCGGGCGCAGCAGACGCGACCCGAGCGGGCCGAGCTCGGCTGGGGCGCGGCCACGCAGAAGACCACGCGCGACCGGCTCGCGACCCGGCTGATCGGGACGAAGGTGCGCAACTGGCAGGGCGAGGATCTCGGCGAGATCCGCGAGCTCGTCATCGACGTGAACAACGGCCGGGTCCACTACGCGATGCTGTCCTTCGAGGGGGGCTGCTGAACCTGGGCGACAAGCTGTTCGCCTACCCCGTGACGCTGCTGCGCCAGGGCACCGGCGACGAGCTGATCCTCAACGTCCCTCGGGAGGCGCTGGAGCGCGCGCCGGGCTTCGAGCGCTCGCTCTGGCCCGGCTTCGAGGACAAGGCCGACCGCAGCGGCACCGACGGCATTCCCGGCGGCGCGCCGGCCGCCGGGCCGCCGGGTGCCAGTGAGCGCCACGGGGCGTGCCAGCGCGGCGCGACCCGTTCAGCCGGTCTGCGCGGCCCGGCCCCGCGCCTCGCCCGATTCCTGCCCCGACTGCAGCGTGTCCTCGATGTAGAGCTTGCGCACCAGCACCAGCGCGATGACCATCATCGGCGTCGCGAAGACCACGCCGACCGGGCCGAACAGGATGCCGAAGATCAGCGCCGAGAACAGCGTCAGCACCGGCGGCAGCGCGACCGCCCAGCGCTGCACGAAGGGCAGCAGCAGGTAGTCCTCGACCTGCTGCAGCGCGAAGAAGAGCAGCGCCACGTGCAGCGCCTTCTGCGGCCCCTCGATGAAGGCCATCAGCACCGACAGCAGCCCGGCCGTGATCGCGCCGAAGAAGGGGACGAAGGCCAGCAGCCCGGTGATCAGGCCGAGCGCGAGCGCGAGCGGGATTCCCAGCAGCCACAAGCCGATCGCGGTGCTGGTGCCGAGGAAGATCATCGACAGGCCCTGGCCGAGCAGCCAGCACGACAGCGCGCGGCCGCTCGCGTCCAGCGCCTCCCCGGCGCGGTCGCGGTACGCCGGTGGCACCAGCCTGAGGACCCCCTTGCGGTAGGTGGGCGCGTCGGCGGCGAGGTAGACGCCCACGATCGCGATCAGCAGCGCGGTGCCGAGCGCGCCGAGCGTGGTGCCCGCCACCCGCGCGAGCCGGTTGCCGGTGAGGCCCGAGTCCATCGCGCCCTGCAGCACGTCGAGCAGCTGGCGCCCGAGCGCGTGGCTGGCGAGCCAGCTGGAGGCCGCGGCCCAGGCCTGCGGCAGCTGCTCGCGCAGCCGGGTGATCTGCTCCGCGAAGGCGCCGCCGACGAGCCAGCCGACCACCGCGAGGACGGCGAGCACCAGCAGCGCGGCGAGCACGGCCGAGACCTGCGGCGAGGCGCCCGTCCAGCGCTCCAGGCGCCGCGCGATGCCGCGCAGCATCGTCGCCATCACGATGCCGCCGAAGGCGAGCACCGCCACGCTGCTGAGCTGCCACAGCAGCAGCAGCAGCAGCAGCACGACGACCGCGGTGGTCAGCAGCAGCAGCTGCAGGAAGCTCCAGGAGTCGTCGGTCGGTCGGGGCATGGCGAAGGCGGCACGGGGCACATTCCGGCAAAGGCCCGCGAGCGGGTCCGCGCCTTCCCAGGCAAGCCGCGCACCTGCCGGCCGCGTCCGGGGGGGCGCTCCCCGGCGCGCCGAAGGCCGCCCGCCGCATGTGGGCGCCCTCGGGAGCGGCCTCGCGTTCAGAGCTGCGGGCGCAGCAGCGAGGCCAGGCGCTCCACCAGCTTCTTCGACCAGGGGCGCCGCTGCCACTGGGAGAGCGTGATGCGGCGCGAGCGCTTCAGGTCGGCCTCGAACATCGCGGTCATCCGCGCGGCCAGCGCCTCGTCGTAGACGTTCAGGTTGGCCTCGTCGTTGAGGCGGAAGGAGCGGTTGTCGAAGTTCGTGGAGCCTACCGACACGAGCAGCCCGTCGACGATCATCGCCTTGACGTGGTACATCGTCGGCTGGAACTCGTGGATCTCCACTTCCGCCTCCAGCAGCTCGCGCCACAGCGTGCGCGAGGCGCGACGCACGACCTTCATGTCGATGTGCCGTCCCGGCACGATGATGCGCACGCGCACGCCGCGCTTCCTCGCCTCGATCAGCGTGCGGCGCGCGAGTGCGTCCGGCACGAAGTAGGCGGCCGCGAGGTCGATGCTGCGGCTCGCCGCGGTGATCGACAGCAGGTACATCAGGTGCATGCTCTCGCTGCCGCCGGAGGGCGAGCTGCTGAACATCTGCGCCGGCATGTCGCCCTGCGCGCGCAGCTGCGGGAAGTAGTCCGGCCCGTGCAGCACGACGCCGGTGGCCTTGAGCCAGTTGTCGAGGAACACCGCCTGCATCTGCGCCACGACCGGGCCCTCGACCCGGTAGTGCGTGTCGCGCCAGTGCCCGGGATCCTGCGCCCGGCCCTGCCACTCGTCGGCGATGCCGACGCCGCCGGTGAAGCCGACGCGGCCGTCCACCACCAGCACCTTGCGGTGCGTGCGGTTGTTGATCCGCGAGAGATTCCAGCCGCGAGGCTCGTGGAAGCGCTTGACCTCGACTCCGGCCGACTTCATGCGCTCGACCAGGGACTCGTCCATCGGCAGGCTGCCGAACCAGTCGAGCAGCACGTGCACCCGCACCCCTGCGCGGGAGCGCTCGCTCAGCGCCTCGGCGAAGACGTGGCTGATCTCGCCGGACCAGTAGATGAAGGTCTCGAAATTGATGCTGCGCTGCGCCTCCCGGATCGCCGCGAGCATGGCCGGGAAGATCTCGTCGCCGTTGTGCAGTTCCGCGACGCGGTTGCCATCGACGATGGCCGGTCCGAGCATCACCCCCATCGAGCGGCAGAAATCCGGGTCGCGCACCCCGTAGAGGCGCTCGATCCGGTGTTCGATCCTGCGGTCGTCGTGCATCAGTCCCAGCGGTTCATGGCAAGCCGCTCCCGGCGGGCGAGGCGCAGCGCACCGTGGCGCCGCCTTCCTGCCCGCTACTTTCTCATGCCCTGCCGTGGTGCGGCAGGGAGGCCCGTCCCCGGCCCGGCACAAGGCCGCAGGCGGGGGACAGGGCAGGCCCCTTCATCCCCAGGGGAGGCCGCTCGTCGGTGCGGGGGCCGCAGGGGGCCCGACAGGCGTCTCGCTTGCCGGAGAGGGAGGCGGGCCCCGCCCGTGCCAGATCCTCTTTTCCAAAAGGAGAACTGCCATGTATCGATTCCATGATTTCGGAGTGCCCGCCGCAAGGCGCAGCGCGATGTTCCTGAGCATCCCGGTGCTGGCCGCGGCGCTCGCCCTGTCCGTCCCTGCGGCTTGGGCCCAGAACGATGCCGGGACCCGGGCGCCGAACACGGCCGCCCCCGGCACCACCGGCCTGGGCACCGACCCCGGGAACACCTTCGATGCCGCCCGCACCACCGCGCCGGAAACCCGGGCCTCGCACGACATGCGCGTCAGCCAGCTGATCGGCAAGGAGGTGCGCAACCCGCAGGGAGAGAGCCTCGGCCAGATCCAGGACCTCGTCATCGACGTCGGCAACCAGCGCGTGCACTATGCCGTGCTGGCCTTCGGCGGCTTTCTCGGCATGAACGAGAAGCTGTTCGCCTACCCGGTGCGCCTGTTCCGGCAGGGGGCCGACCGCGAGCAGCTGGTGCTGAACGTGAACCGCGAACAGTTGCGCGAGTGGCCCGGTTTCGAGCGCAACCGGTGGCCGAACTGGAACGACGAGGCCTACCGCAACGAGGTGGAACGCTTCCACGGCCGAGGCGCCTCCGCGGCCGTGACGGTGCAGGCGCGGCAGAACATGCGGCTGGTGCGCGCCAGCGAACTGCTCGATCGCGACATCAACGACCTGCGCGGCAATGACGCGGGGGCGGTCGAGGACCTCGTCGTCAACCTCGGGGACGGCACCCTTCGGTACATGGTGATGGAGTTCGACCGGGCCTGGAACCCGGACGACAAGCTGCTCGCCCTGCCGATGACCGCCTTCGACGTCCCGACGCGACAGGACGTCGACCTGCGCCTGCGCGTCGAGCGCGAACGGCTGCGGAACGCACCGGGCTTCGCTGCCAATCGCTGGCCCGATCTGAACAGCCCGGAATGGCAGCGCAGGAACGATCGCTGGATCGGCAACCTCGGCGAGCGGGGAGCGTCCCGCGATGCGTCCTATTGACGCAGGCCGCAGCGGGGCAGTTCGAGCCGGGCCTGCCTCGTCCGCGCCCTCGGCGCTCGGGGCGCGCTTGCCTCGCCGGGCGCCCGCTGCGGAACGCGACGGTCCTGCCTTTCGTGCCCTTAGCGGGTGCTGTTCGGACCCGTGCCGGCCCACATCCGCTCGCGGTAGCTCATCGTCAGGTCCTCGTCGCTGCCCTGCGGACGCGCCGTCACGGTGATGTCGAACACCTGGCGCGGCAGGATCGTGTAGGTGCCGGTGTAGGCGACGCGGCCCTGGGCGCGGGTCTCGCGCATCGGCACCTCCTCGATGGCGCCGGCGAGGCTGGTGACGCGGGCCTGGACGCGGGCCGGGACGGTGCGGCTCGCGCCCTGCTCGTCCTTCAGCACCACCACGTTGAGCACCGCGCGGCCAGGAGCCGGCTCGATGCCGTGCTCGCGCGCGGTCTCGGCGGCCAGGGCCTCGCTGTTCACGCTCGAACTCTGCAGCGTGTAGGCGCCGAAGCGCTGCGTGTGCGCCTGCGACCACGCGGGCCCGGCCAGGGACAGCGAGAGCAGCAGCGCGGCCAGGGGCCGGGCGGCGGGCGTCAGTGCGGGGATGCTCAGGCTCATGGGACCTCCTTGCAAGCGGGGACAGGACAAGGGCGGCGGCAATGCTCGCGCCTCATGCCGGGTCGGAGCGCAGCGGATAGGCCTTGCCGCCGATGAAGAGGATCTCCGCGCGCAGCGTCGGCGTCTCGCGCACGGGCGGGCCGGCATGGCCGATCACGCCGATGCGATCCTTGATCTTCGGCCGCGGCACGTCCCAGACGCTGAGGCGGGCCAGCGAGGCGAGCTCGACCCGCCAGATCCGGCTGCTCTGCGTCGGCAGCGCGGCCTTGGCGAGCAGCGCGGCGGTGTCGACCTGCTCCTTCTGGCGCGGCACGAGGCGCTGGCGCAGGTCGGCGGGCACGCGGGCGCCCGGGTCGGGGGCCAGTTCCAGGTAGGCGTGCGGGTCGGACCACAGCAGCGTGGCCACCTCGCCCTCGAGATAGAGGGGGCGCGTGGTGTCGTAGGCCTCCCAGCCGTGCTCTGCCCAGGCTCGGGACGAGCAGAGCGCGGCGACTGCGGCAAGGACGGATCGGCGATGCATGGCAACTCCCGGGAAGGGCCGGATGGCGGGTGTCGTGGCGGGATGGCGAGCGCCGCACCGGGCGGGGACGCCGCGCCGCGTTCGTCCGGGATGCGGCAAGGCGTGTTCCCATACCCGGTCCGGGAGGCGGCGACACGCGCCGCAACGCTTCCCGCCCGGGCGCGCCGGCGCGCTCAATGCGTGGTGCCCGCTTCTCCTGTCCGGCGCGGCGCCGTATCGCTGCTGCCCAGGCTCGGGCGGTCGTCGCCCAGCATCGCGGAAATGCTGCTCGGCTCGTCATGCCGTTCCAGCCGGTCGTCGATGTGCCGCACCCCCGGCATGGCCAGCACCGTGGACAGCAGCGCGTCGATTTCCTGCGAGAGGACCTGGCCCCGCAGGCTCACGCTGTCCTGGTTGACCACCACCTCGATCGCCTCCGGGCGGCTGACCAGGCGGGGGAGTTCCGCGCGGATGCGCTCGCGCAGCTGCCGCTCGGGAGTCGGCTGCGAAGCGTCCGCGAGCGGCGCGGGGTCCCTCGCGGCCCCGCGCATGCCCTCGACCCGGTCGTCGTCCTCCGCCATCCAGCCCTGCCGGGGGGCGTCGTCGCGGGGATTCGGTGACATCGAGCCGAACTTGTCGCGCACCAGCGCCCGGCGCTGGCGACCCATGCGGGGATCGAGGTAGTAGAGGGCGGCCGCGCCGAGGGCGGAGAGGACCAGGGGCTTGAAGACGTTTCTCATGCAGCTTTCCTTCGGGGTGGAGGTCGAGTCGATGCGTCGTCAGCGGGGACCGAGCCGCCCGCCCGAACGCTCCCGGGCCGCTTCGCTCGCCTCCTCGGAGGCCGGCCCGCCGCCCGCGTCGCTGCCGCCGGTGCCGTCGCCCGGCCCCACCCGGCCGCTGCCGGTAGGCGCTCCCTCGGGCGGGCGGGACGAGCCGGGAGCGGGGCTCGCCGGGGCCTTCGGCGCGAAGTCGTCGGAGGGGCCCGAGGACTGCTCGGCCCGGCTCAAGGGATCCTGGTCTGCTGGCTTCATGCTGCTCTCCTGTACTCGATGGAAGGCGGGGCTCTGGAAATGCATGCCGGGCAAGTTCGATGCCGGCACCCGCGGCAGCGGGAACGCGACCCGGCGCCTCGTCGGACGCCAACACGCGCGATCCCTCCAGGACACCGCCTTGCCGGCCTACAGGAATGGCGGTTGCCGGCCCTTCATGCAGGGACGGGAGGGAGTGATTCCGCGGCCGGCCCGCGCCGGTCCCGACCATCAACCTCACTGAGGAGCTCATCCCATGAAGCATCTCTCCATTGCGCTCGGAGCCGCGGCGCTGTTCGCCGCCTCGCTGCCCGCATCCGCCCAGCAGGCCCGGGACGCGGCCGGCGCCATGCAGGGCAGCACCCGCGACGCGGCCGCCGGCCCCGTCGTCTGGGTGAACACCAATGTCGTCAGCGGCACGATCACCGAGATCCACCGGGGGCAGCGCATGTTCACCGCCCGCACCGACGACGGCCGGATGCTGACGATGGCCGTCGGCCGAGACGTGAACAACTTCGACACGCTGAAGCAGGGCGACCAGGTGTCGATCCGCTACACCGAGGCCGAGGCGATCGCGCTGGCCAAGCGCACCAGCGAGCGGCAGCAGATCGGCGAGATCCGCAGCACGGTGGAGTCCTTCGCATCGGCGCAGGCCCCGGCCGGGTCGGCGAGGCCCGGGATGAGCGCCGCCGAACGCACCACGATGGTCGCCAACGTCTTCGACATCGACCGCAGCAACGGCATCCTCACGCTGCGCGGCACCAGCGGCGAGCCGGTGGACATCCGCGTCGATCCGAAGGCGCTGCAGCAGATCAGCAAGAACGACCAGGTCGTGATCAGCTACCTCCAGTCGACCGCGGTCGCGATCGAGCCGAACCCCGGCGCCCGCGTCTCCGGCGGGCCTTCGAACAGCGGCGGCCGGGCCGGCTCCCGCGACGCGAACCGCTGACGGCCGCTCCCGTCCCGCCGCGGCGCTTCGCCGCGGGGGCACAGCCCTTGCCCCGCTCGCGAGGGACACCGCGCGAAGGCCCATGGGACAAGGACACGCTCACCACCATCATCATGCGGGCGGCAACGAGCGCGCGCTGCTGGGCGCGCTGCTGCTGACCTCGACCTTCCTCGTGGTCGAGGTCGTCGGCGGCGTGCTGGCCGAAAGCCTCGCGCTGATCTCGGACGCGGCGCACATGTTCACCGACACGGCGGCGCTGGCCATCGCGCTGGCGGCGCTGCGCATCGGCCGCCGGCCCGCCGACCATCGCCGCACCTTCGGCTACTACCGCTTCGAGATCCTCGCCGCCGCGCTCAACGCGGTGCTGCTGTTCCTCGTGGCGATCTACATCCTCGTCGAGGCCTGGCAGCGCCTGCGGCAGCCCGCCGAGGTCGAGTCCGCGCTGATGCTGTGGATCGCGGTGGCGGGCCTCGTCGTCAACCTGATCGGCATGCGGCTGCTGAGCGGCGGCAAGGAGAACAGCCTGAACATGAAGGGCGCCTACCTGGAGCTGTGGAGCGACATGCTCGGCTCGCTCGGCGTCATCGCCGGCGCGCTCGTGATCCGCCACACCGGCTGGAACTGGGTGGACTCGGTGGTCGCGGTGGGGATCGGGCTGTGGGTGCTGCCGCGCACCTGGCAGCTGCTGCGCGAGAGCCTGAACATCCTGCTCGAGGGCGTGCCCGAGGGCATCGGCGTCGACGAGGTCGAGCGCAGCCTGCGCGAGGTGCCGGGCGTGCAGAGCGTGCACGACCTGCACGTCTGGTCGATCTCCAGCGGCAAGACCAGCCTGAGCGTGCACGTGGTCTGCGACGACTCCGCACGGGACGGCTTCGAGCTGCTGCGCTCGCTGCGCGAGCTGCTCGCGCAGCGCTACGACATCCACCACTCCACCGTGCAGCTCGAGCGCGTGCCCTGCGAGCAGGCGCGCGAGTTCCACGGCTTCGGTCCCGCGGGGCATGCCGACGCGGCGCATGCCGGCCATTCGCACTGAGGGGCGGCCCCGCCGCCGCCCGCGGCCGGCTCACAGGCCGCAGGGCGGGACCATCAGCAGCGGCGCCGTCTCCCACACCACGCCCACCAGCGCGAGCACGCCGCCGCCGAGCCGCAGCGCCGGGATCACCGGATCGCCCTGCGGCTTGTGCCGGCTGTCGCGCACCGAGCGCGCCAGCATCGCGATCATCAGCGCGAGCACCGCGGCGCTGAAGACCAGCAGCGAGAGGCTCACCGCAGGCAGCCCGGCCCAGCGGGCGTCCGACCAGCCGCGCATGCAGCCTGCGGCCACGACGACGTAGAGCGCGAAGAAGTGCAGCGCCCACAGCAGCAGCGGTGCCGTGGCATGCCAGACGGCGGCACCGAAGCGCCGCGGGGGATCGGGTTGGGCGGGGCTTGCGGGCATCGGGCGCCTCGTCAGTCCATCACGAGCGGCAGGAACTGCACCAGGGCGGCGATCACCAGGCCCTGCAGCGTCACGTAGTGCCACATCATCGCGGTGGCGTCCATCGCCGCGCGGCGGTCGGGTGCGAGCCGTCCGGCGAAGGAGCGCGCGAGCGTGAAGCCCGCCATCATCAGCAGCACCCCGACGTGGAAGCCCTGGTAGCCGAGCATGCTGGCAATCGTCGCGTCCCAGGCGCGCGCGCGCGGCTCGAGCCCCGCCTGCAGGTGCCCGAGGAGGTCCGCGCCCCAGGCGAGCGCGACGCAGCCGAACGCCGCCGCGAGCAACAGCTGCAGCAGGCGCTGGCGCCTCGCGCCGCCCGCGTGCACGCTGCGCCGCGCCAGCGCGGCGAGCAGCGAGCCGGCCAGCAGCAGTCCGGCGGCGGCGAGCGGCCAGCGGGCGGCCGGCAGCGCCGCGCCGGGCGGCGGGCAGACCTCGCTGCGCATCGACAGGTGCACGTGCGCGAAGGCCATCGACGCGAAGATCGTCGCGTCCACCAGGAGCAGGATCACCATCGCCCACCAGACATGCGAGCGCCGGCCGCTGCCGCCCACCGGCAGCCACACGCCGCCCTGCTGCGGCGCCTGGCCCGCGCTCATGCCGGGCGGGACGCGGTCGGCGACGCGCACCAGCGGCGCATGCGGCGCCGGGTCGCTCTGCCACATCCAGTGCAGCACCGCGGCGATCGCCACCACGCCGCCGACGAAGGCCGGGATCACCAGCTTGACCGTCAGCAGCAGGAAGAAGGCCGCGGTGCCCGCGGCGGCGATCACCGGTGCCCAGCCGTAGCCGGGCAGCCGCAGCACGTACCAGGGCTGCGCGTCGAGCGGGCTGGTGACGAGCGTCTCGCGCCCGCCCGAGGTCGTCGGCGGCAGCCAGTGGCGGCCGGCCGCCACCTCCTCGACCAGCGAGGGCCGGCTCCACAGCGGCTCGCGGCTGTCGACCTGCGGGATGCTGCGCACGCCGTAGTTGCCGCCCTTGAGCCACTCGAGCGTGCCCGCCTGCCAGGGGTTGCCGACCGGCTGGCTGCTGCGCCGCTGCGTGCGCACGAGGTCGAGGAAGAAGCAGGCGACGCCCGCGGCGAACGTGAAGGCGCCGACGGTCGCGACCGCGTTCCACAGGTTCCAGCCGAGGTCGGCGTCGTAGGAGTAGACGCGCCGCGGCATGCCCTCCAGCCCGAGGATGTGCATCGGGAAGAAGGCGACGTTGAAGCCGACGAACATCAGCCCGAACACCCAGCGTGCGAAGCCCTCGGACATCGGCCGGCCCTTGACCAGAGGCATCCAGAAGTACAGCGCCGCGAAGATCGGGAACACCATGCCGCCGATCAGCACGTAGTGCAGGTGCGCGACGACGAAGTAGCTGTCGTGCACCTGCCAGTCGAAGGGGATCACCGCCACCATCACGCCGGTGAGGCCGCCGAGCACGAAGATGAACAGGAAGCCGAGGATGAAGAGCGTCGGCGCCTTCATCTGCACCTCGCCGCGCCACAAGGTGGCGATCCAGGCGAAGACCTGGATGCCGCTCGGGATCGCCACCGCGAGGCTGGCGGCCGACACGAAGGACAGCGCCAGCGGCGACAGCCCGGCCGAGAACATGTGGTGCGCCCACAGCGCGAAGCTGAAGAAGCCGACCGCGACCAGCGCGACGACCACCGCCCGGTGGCCGACCAGCGGCGTGCGCGCCAGCGCCGGCACCATCATCGACACCAGCCCCGCCGCGGGCAGGAAGATGATGTAGACCTCCGGGTGGCCGAAGAACCAGAACAGGTGCTGCCACAGCACCGGGTCGCCCCCGCGCTCGGCGAGGAAGAAGGGCCAGTCGAAGGCCCGCTCCATCTCCAGCAGCATCGTGCCGGCGATCAGCGCCGGGAAGGCGAACACGATCATCACGCCGACCACCAGCATCGCCCAGGCGTAGATCGGCATGCGAGCGAGCGTCATGCCCGGCGGGCGCGTGAGCAGGATGCCGACGATCAGCTCGATCGCGCCGGCGATGGCCGAGATCTCGATGAAGCCGATGCCCAGCAGCCAGAAGTCGGCGTTGAGCCCGGGCGAATGCTCCATGCTCGTGAGCGGCGGGTACATGAACCAGCCGCCGTCGGGCGCCACGCCGAAGAAGATCGTCAGGAAGAAGGCCACGGCGCCGATCGCGTAGGCCCAGAAGGCGTAGGCCGACAGGCGGGGAAACGGCAGGTCGCGCGCGCCGAGCATGCCCGGCAGCAGGTAGACCGCCACCGCCTCCACGATCGGCACCGCGAACAGGAACATCATGATCGAGCCGTGCATCGTGAAGACCTGGTTGTAGGTCCCCGCCGACAGCAGCGTGTTCTCGGGCACCGCGAGCTGCGCGCGGATCGCCAGCGCCAGCAGCCCGGCGAGCACGAACATCAGCATCGCGGTGCCGATGTAGAAGAGGCCGACGATGGTGTTGTTGACCGCCGAGACCTTGCGCCACCAGCCCCGGGGCGGCAGCCAGGCGCGCTCGAGCGCCTCCTCCTCGCCGGGCGGGCGCGGCAGGCGGCTCGGCAGCGTGTCGTCGTCGTCGCGGGCCTCGCGCCCGGCGTGCGGTTCGGGATGCTTCAAGGGCGGCGCTTCCTCACTTCAGTTGCGCGAGCCAGGCCGACAGCGCCTGCAGCGTCTGCGGATCGATCTGCCCGAAGGACGGCATGCGCGCGCCGGGCTTGAGCTCCTGCACGCCGGCGATCCAGCCGGCGAGCGTGCCGGGGTGCGTCGGCAGCAGCCCGGCGCCGATGTAGAGCCGGCTGCCGACATGCGTGAGATCGGGGCCCAGCCGGGACTCCTCGGCGACGCCGCGCACCGTGTGGCAGGCATTGCAGCGGTGCTCGAGGAAGGCGCGTCGGCCGGCGGCGAGCACCGGGTCGGCGGCCGGCGCCGCGGGCTGCGCCTGCCGCGCGAACCAGGCCTCGAAGGCCTCGGGCGTCTCGGCCACGACATGCAGCGCCATGTGCGCGTGCTGCTGGCCGCAGTACTCGGCGCACTTGCCGAGGTAGAGGCCGGGGCGCTCCGCGGTGAAGACGAGGTGGTTGACGCGGCCCGGCACCAGGTCCATCTTGCCGTTGAGCGAGGGCAGCCAGGCGCTGTGGATCACGTCGGCGGTCTCGAGCGCCAGGCGCACCGGGCGGCCCGCCGGCACGCGGATCTCGTTGGCCGTGGTGAAGCTGCGGCCGCTCGCCGGGTCGCGGTACTGCACCTCCCACCACCACATGCGGCCGATGACGCTGACGACGAGCGCGTCCCCGGGCGGCGGGCGCGTCAGCTCGGCGCTGCGCACGCCGTTGAACACCAGCAGCGCGCTGAGCGTCACGACGGGGAAGACGACGCCGCCGCCGACCACCCAGCGCCAGGTGTTCACCGGCCGGGCGCCGCGGCGCAGCGACAGCGCGAGCAGCACCATCACGCCGACGAAGATCAGCGTGCCGCCGATGAACAGCACCCAGGCGATGTCGGCGATCGCCTCGGCCTGCGGACCGGCCGGCTTCAGCACCGACAGCCAGCCGGGTGGCTGCGCGGCGGCGCGGCAGGGAAGCGCCGCCGCTGCGGACAGCAGCACGCCGGCGGCTCGGAGCGGATGGGCGGGCCGCATGTTCAGCGCAGCTGCCGCAGGTAGGCCGCCATGTGGCGCGCGTCCTCCTCGCTCGCGCCCATCGACGGCATCGGGCTGTCCGGCACCAGCGAGTGCGGCGCGACGATCCACTGCACCAGCAGTTCGGGCCGGTTCGGGACGTGCCCGGCGATGTAGGCCCGCTTGCCGAACTTCACGAGCGGCGGGCCGACCCGGCCGCGCGCCGCCGGCACGCTGGGGATCTCGTGGCAGCTGCCGCACTGGTAGCGTTCCAGCAGCTGCTTGCCGAGCGCGACCCGGCCCGCATCGGGCGGCCGGTCGCCGGCGCTGGCGGCGGTCGCGGTCGCGCCGAGGCCCGCCAGCGCCATCCACGCGGCGAAGGCCGCGCCGAGCCCGCCGAGCGACAGGCCGCCGATCAGCCAGCGCGGCAGCGGCCCCTGCGGCGGCTGTTCGCCGCGCGGCAGCGTCACGCTGCCGTGCGCGGGCCGCCCGCCGATCTCGGCCGGGTCGCCGTCGGGCACCGCGGAGCCGCGCAGGTCGCCGCCGGCGAAGCGCAGCGCGTCCGCCGGCCGCAGCGCCGAGGCATGCCCGCCGAGCAGCAGCGCGGCGCGCCACAGCAGGCTGCCGGCGAGCTCGCCCGCCGCGGCGAGCGCGGAGATCCACAGCAGCCGCTCCGCGGTGAAGAGCTGCGCGAGGTGCAGCGCCACCGGCAGCAGCAGGCCGGCGCCCAGCACGCCGAGCACGAACAGCGCGCCGGTGCCGCCGTGCACCAGCGGCGACAGCAGCTGCGCGGCGCCCAGGCGGACCAGCCACGCCAGCACGAAGATCCACGCCACGCCGGTGGCGAGCAGCGCGAACTTCTCCAGCGCCGCGTCGAAGGTCGAGCCGCCGAAGGCGAGGCCCGCGAGCGTGAGCGCCGACGCGCCGGCGGCGAGCGAGAAGGCGGCGAAGCTGCCGGCCAGCAGCGCCGGCGAGCGCGCCCACAGCGGCGTGCTGGTCGCCGACAGCAGCGGGGCGGTGTAGGTCGCCATCAGCAGCCCGACCGCGGCCGCCGGCAGCTGCACCAGCAGCTCCAGCCCCCGGGGCGCCACGAACCAGCGCAGGTCGCCCAGCAACTGCAGCAGCACCGTCAGCGCGGTCAGCCCGCTGAAGGCCATCAGCACCCAGCTGCCGATCGACATCGGCGAGGTGCGGCGGAAGATGCGCAGCATGTAGAGGAAGCGCCGCGGCGTCTTCAGGTCCGCGATCAGCAGCACCGCGCCGATCGCGCAGGCGGCCAGCGCCCCCCAGCGCGCCGGGCGCAGCACCACGGCGGCGGCCTCGCGGTCCGGGGCGATCATCAGCACGAGCGCCCCGAGGATCTGCACCGCGCCCGCGATGCCCGCGAGCCAGATGTACACGGCCACCATCCACTTCCAGTGGCTGGGCTTGAGCGCGGGCAGCCCGTAGTAGCCGGCCGCCGCGGGTGGCCGCTCGGTGCGGCCGTGGCGGTGCAGGAGGCCTCGCGTCTCAGCCATAGATCAGCACTCCGAGCGCCGCGACGGTCAGCGCCGACGCGGTGGCCAGCCCCGCCACGAGCCCCGGCGCGATGCGGCGCGACGCGCGCGTCGGGTGCTCGGGCAGGTTGTAGGTCCCGGGCGGCGCGGTGAGCAGGAAGAAGGCGTTGAGCCCGGCGAGGTCCCGGCCGCTGTCGCCGGTGGCCGGGCTCTGCGCCTGCGGGTCGGCCGAGGGCGCGCCGTAGAGGTAGGCGCTGTCCACGCCGGCCTCGCGCAGGTGCTCGACGCGGCGCTGGGCGCGCTCGTGCAGGGTGCCGAGCTCGCCGAAGACGATCGAGTCGGTCGGGCAGGCCTTCGAGCAGGCGGGCTCCATGCCGGAACTGAGCCGGTCGTGGCACAGCGTGCACTTGTGCGCCTTGCCGTCGTCCTCGCTCAGGTCCACCACGCCGAAGGGGCAGGCCGGCACGCAGTAGCCGCAGCCGTTGCAGATGTCGGCCTGCACCACCACGGTGTCGAACTCGCTGCGCCAGATCGCGCCGGTCGGGCAGGCCTCCAGGCAGGGCGCGTTCGCACAGTGCTTGCAGACGTCGCTCATCATCAGCCAGCGGTTCTGGAAGTGCGGCATCGCCGGCGCCGCGCCGCCGTCGGCCTTCGGCTCGTGGCCGATGTGCTCGACGAACATCACGTGGCGCCAGGTGCTGGCCGAGAGCTGCTGCGTGTTGTCGTAGCTCAGCCCGGAGAGGTGATTGGGCTCGGCCGGCAGCGCGTTCCAGGTCTTGCAGGCCACCTCGCAGGCCTTGCAGCCGATGCACAGCGTCGTGTCGGTGAAGAAGCCGTAGCGACGACCCGGGCGGATCGTCACGTCCGCGGTCAGGCGCGACTCGTCCGCGAGCGGACTGCTCATCATCGAGTCGTCGAGCGGCAGCTGAGGCGTGGCGTGTCGGTGGTCGGGCATCGGCGAGCTCCCGTGGCAGGCGGGGCAGTTCTCGTGCCGCCTCCGTAGCCCTGCGGCCCCCTTCTCCAGGGGGCGCGTCCCCGACGGTGACGGGAATGCGCGCAGCGCTGTTCGGGAGGCGGGCCCGGGCGGGCACGCTGCTCGCTGCGCCATGTCGGGGGCCCGGCGCGAGGGGAGGGGCCGGCGACGAATCCACTCCTGCCGGCGGCCCCCTCCGTTGCGGGCGATTCCGTGCCTGTCGGGGAGGACAAGGGAGCGCATGCCGGATGCAGCCGTCGCAGATCGTCAGGAAAGCCGCCTCGGCAGGGCGCGGGTCGCGGCCGTCGCGGCCGTCGTCTTCGTCCTCGCCGCGCTGGTCGCCGCCTGGGTGATCCTGCTGCTCGAGGAGCACCGCGTCGAGCAGGTCCGCTTCGCGGCCAACATCGAGGGGGCCGACAAGGCCCAGGAGATCCGAACCGTCGTCGAGCGCGCGCTGTCGGCCACCTATGCGCTCGGGGCGCTCGTGCACCAGGGCAGGGGCACGGTGGAGGACTTCGAGCCGGTGGCGGCCGAGATGCTGCCCTTCTACCCGGGCGTGGCCGCGCTGCAGCTCTCGCCGGGCGGCGTGGTGCGGCAGGTTTTCCCGCTGGAGGGCAACCGGGGAGCGATCGGCCACGACCTGCTCGCCAACCCGCGGCGCAACCCGGAGGCCTTCATCGCGCGCGACACCGGCCGGCTGACGCTGGCCGGTCCCTTCGAGCTGCTGCAGGGCGGCATCGGGGCGGTCGGCCGCCTGCCGATCTACCTGCCGCGCGAGAAGGGCGGGGCGCTGGTGTTCTGGGGCTTCACGGCCGTGCTGATCCGCTTCCCGGACGTGCTGTTCAAGGCCCAGCTGCCGCAGCTCAGCGGCAGGGGCTACCACTACGCGCTGTGGCGGCGGTATCCGGAGAGCGGCGAGGTGCAGATCATCGCGGCATCGTCTCCCGAGCCCCTGCACGACACGGTGGACCACCCCATCGACATGCCCAACGACCAGTGGACGCTCAGCATCGTGCCGCTCGAGGGGTGGAGCCAGGGGCGGCGGCTGGAGGCCCAGGTGGCGCTGGCGCTGCTGCTGTGCCTGCTGCTGGCCGCGGCGGCGGGGCAGATGGTGGCGCTGCAGATGAACCGCCGCCGCCTGCAGGACACCGTGGCGCTGGTGGAGCGCCAGAAGGCCGAGCTGCTCGCCAGCGAGGCGGACCTCCACCGCGCCCAGGCGGTCGCCGGCGTGGGCAGCTGGGTGCTCGACAGCCGCAGCGGCACGCTGGCGCTGTCGCCGCAGGCGCGCCTCATCTTCGGCGTGGCGCAGGGCGAGCGGGTCGATCCGCAGGCCCTGAGGTCGCGCGTCCATCCCGCGGACGACGCGGCCTTCGGCCGCGCCTGGCAGCGCATCCTCGACGGCGAGGCCTGCGAGGTGGAGCACCGCATCCTCCTCGACGGCGAGTGCCGCTGGGTGCGCGTGCTGGCCGAGGGCCGCAGGGAGCGGCCGCGGCGCGAGGGCGAGGGCGACGTGGTCGGCACGGTCCAGGACATCAGCCGGCGCAAGCGCGACGACGAGCTGATCTGGCGCCAGGCCAACCTGGACGGGCTCACCGGCCTGGCGAACCGCCACCTGCTGCTCGACCGGCTGGACAAGGCGCTCGCCCGCGCCCGGCGCGGCGGGCACCGGGTCGGGCTGATGCTGCTGGACCTCGACGGCTTCAAGCAGGTGAACGACACGATGGGCCATCACGTCGGCGACGAGCTGCTGGTCGAGCTGGCGGCGCGGCTCAGGCGCGGCGTGCGGCCCTACGACACCGCGGCGCGCCTCGGCGGCGACGAGTTCACGGTGGTCATCGAGGACCTCGGCCACGCGGAGGACCTGCTGCGCGTCGCCGACGGCGTGCTCAAGCTGCTGCGCGAGCCCTTCGAGCTCGAAGGCACGACCCGCCACCTCTCCGCCAGCATCGGGCTGGCGCTGCACCCCGACGACGCCGAGGACGCGCTGGCGCTGCTGCGCTGCGCCGACATCGCGATGTACCAGGCCAAGCGCCAAGGCAAGGACCGCTGCCAGTTCTACACCGCGCAGATGCAGCAGGCCGTGCTCGCGCGCATGGAGATCGAGGCCGAGCTGCGCGCCTCGCTGGAGCGCCGGGACTTCGAGCTGCGCTACCAGCCGATCGTCGATGCGGTGAGCGGCACCCTGGTCGGCGCCGAGGCGCTGCTGCGCTGGCGGCATCCCCGGCTCGGCTGGGTGCCGCCCCAGGACTTCATCCCGGTGGCCGAGGAGACCGGGCTGATCGTGCCGATCGGCCAGTGGGTGCTCGCCGAGGCCACGCGCCAGCTCGAGCAGTGGCGAGCGCTCGGCGGCCCGCCGCTGTACCTCGCGGTCAACGTCTCGGGCGTGCAGTTCCGCGAGGCCGGCCTGCAGGAGTTCGTGGCGCGGCTGCTGGCCGAGCGCGAGCTCGGCGACTGCCGGCTGATCCTGGAGATCACCGAGTCGGTGCTGATGGACGAGGGCGAGGCGGTCGAGGCGCGCATGCGCGGCATCAAGAGCCTGGGCGTGGGCTACTCGCTCGACGACTTCGGCACCGGCTACTCCTCGCTGTCGAGCCTGCGGCGCTTCCCGGTGGACACGGTGAAGATCGACCGCAGCTTCATCAGCGGCTGCCAGGAGGGCGGCAGCAGCGCGCGCCTCGTCGAGGCCATCGTCAGCATGGCGCACAGCATGAGCCTGACGGTGACGACCGAGGGCGTCGAGACGCAGGAGCAGGCCGCCTTCCTGCGCGCGCTCGGCTGCGACAGCCTGCAGGGCTACCTGATCGGCCGCCCGCTGCGGGCGGCGGACTTCGAGCGGCTGCTGCGCCGCAGCGCTGCCGCCCGGGGCACGGTGGCGGCGGACGCGGGCGGCGCGCAGCGCGGATCCGCCGGGGAGGCCCCCGGGAGGTGAGGCCATCCCGCCACCCGTGTTTTTTCCGGAACCGCAGGCCCTCCACGCAGGAGGCCGCGCGCCGAAGTGCCCGCCCTGTGGAGCGGACGCCGGGCTCACCCTTGCCCCTGCGACCCCGCACCTTCCCCTGGGGGAACCCGCGCCCGGCGCGATGCCGGCGCGTTCACCTCATTCCGCGCCGGTCTCTGCAGCGGAGTGCCGCAGGGGCTCGGCCGCGAAGGCGAGCGCGTCGTCGAGCCGGTCGTTGCCCCAGAACAGCTCGCCGCGCACCAGGAAGCTCGGAGCGCCGAAGAGGCCGAGCCGCTGCGCCTCGGCGGTCTGCTCGCGCAGCCGCGTGCGCGCGGCGCCGCGGACGGCCTCGTCGATCAACTCCGCCGCCGGCAGGCCCAGTTCCCGCAGCACCCCGGCCACGGTGTCCTGCGGGTCGATGTCGCGGTCGAGCGCGAAGTTCAGCCGCATCATCTCGCGGCAGTAGGCGCCGATCCACGGCTGCCCCGCATGGGCCGCCGCCACGCGCATCGGCAGCACCGCGCTGCGCGGGAACACCGAGGGCTTCTTCCACGGCAGCCCGTACTTGCGGCACTGGCGCTCCATGTCGCGCCACACGTAGGCGCCCTTCTCCTTCTGCAGCACGAAGGGCGAGCTGTCCCAGCCGAAGCTGTTGAAGATCGGCCCGAGCAGGAAGGGCCGCCACGCCACGCGCAGGCCGAGCCGCTCGGCGGCAGGCTCGATGCGCATCGCGCTCAGATAGCTGTAGTTGCTGGCGAAGTCGAACCAGAACCCGATCTCCGGCAGCGCGCCCGCCATGTCCTTGTCCCTGTCCTGCGTCATCGGCGTCCCCTCCCATCCCTTCGCGTGGATCCGGGTGCGATTCGACCCGCTTCCCGAGGGCGGCTCAAGCGACTTTCCCGGCGTGCTTGCATGCGCCTCATGCATGCGAGTCCGTTTCGCCGCGCGCCTCCTCGAGGATCCAGTCCACCACCTGCCGCACCTCCGCACGGGGCTCGGGCTGCGCCTGCAGCAGCCAGCAGCCGGCGTGCTCGGGCAGGTCGGTCGCGAGCGGCTGCAGCGCGCACAGCCGCCCGTCCGCCAGCAGCGGCGCCACCAGCGGCAGCCGCCCGAGCGCCAGCCCCTGGCCGGCCACCGCCGCGTGCACCACCTGCTCGTACTGGTTGAAGCGCAGCATGCCGCGCGGCCGCGGCGCCGCGGGCCCGAGCGCGTCGAGCTGCCGCGCCCAGCCCACCTGCGCGGGGCGCTGCGGGGCGTCGAACTCCAGCAGCACCTGCTCGGCCAGCACCTCGCGCAGCGCGCGGCCGGCCAGGCCGAGCGAGGGATGCGCCACCGGCACCACCGACTCGCCGAAGAGGCGCAGCGCGCCGCGTGGCGGCGTGTCGTCGTGGATGTAGCGGATCGCGAGGTCCACCCCCTCGCGCTGCAGGTCCAGCGACTGGTTGGTCGCGGCCACGCGCAGGTCGATCTCCGGGTGGCGCTGCTGCAGCCGGCCCAGGCGCGGCAGCAGCCACAGCGCGGTCACGCCGGTGCTGGCGGTGATCGTGACCGGCTCGCGCGCGCCGCGCCGCGCCAGCGTGCCGCACAGGTCCTGCAGCTGCTGCAGCGCGAGGTCGGCGACGCGGAACAGCCGCTCGCCCTCGGGCGTGAAGCGGACCTGCCGGTGGCCGCGCACCAGCAGCTTCGTATCCAGCGCCTCCTCCAGCGCCAGCACCTGCCGGCTCACCGCGGACTGCGTCAGGCACAGGTCCTGCGCCGCGAGCGTGATGCTCATGCGCCGCCCCACCGCGACGAAGCCGCGCAGCGCATCGAGCGGGGGCAGCCGGTGCAGGGGCAGTGACATTCCGATTCCTCATGCGAACGATGCAGGAAGATTGCTTGAGCCGGTCCCCGTCGTCAATTCGAATCGGGGCTGCGGGCCGCCTTCCGGACGGCCGGCGACAGGCGAAGGGAGACGGCGATGATGCGGGGCGAGACGGGGGAGCAGGCGGGCGCCGGGCTGCACGGGCGGCTGCTGCTGGCGGTGGTGTGCGGCGGGCTGGTGATGGGGCTCGCGCTCGGCGTGCGGCACGTGCAGGGCCTGTTCCTGCTGCCGATGACGCTGGAGCGCGGCTGGTCGCGCGAGGCCTTCGGCTTCGCGCTGGCGATGCAGAACCTGGTCTGGGGCCTGGCGCAGCCCTTCACCGGCATGATCGCCGACCGCTTCGGCGCGCTGCGCGTCGTCGTCGCCGGCATGGGGCTCTACCTGCTCGGGCTGGCGGGGATGTCGGTCGCCGCGACGCCGCTGGCGCTGACGGCGAGCAACGGGCTGCTCGTCGGCGTGGCGCTGTCGGGCACGGCCTTCGGCCTCGTCTACGGGGCGCTGAGCCGCATCGCGCCCCCTGCGCAGCGCAGCGCGGCGCTGGGCCTCGCGGGCGCGGTGGGCGGATTGGGCCAGTTCCTGATGGTGCCGATCGCGCAGGGGCTGATGGAGTGGCTCGGATGGGCCGCGGCGCTGCTCGCGCTCGGCCTCGCCTTCGCGGCCTGCCTGCCGGCGGTGCGCGCGTTCGACGACCGCGCCGAGCTCGGCGCGGCGGCGCGCGCGGGCGGCCCGTCGATGGGCGCCGCGATCCGCGAGGCCTTCGCGCACCGCGGCTTCTGGCTGCTGAACCTGGGCTTCCTCGCCTGCGGCTTCCAGCTCGCCTTCATCGCCTCGCACCTGCCGGCCTACCTGCTCGACCGGGGGCTCGCGCCCGGCGTCGCGGTGGCGGGGCTGGCCACGATCGCGCTGGCCAACGTCGCGGGCACCTGGCTGTGCGGCTGGGCGGGCGGGCGCTGGCGGCGCAAGCGGCTGCTCGCGGGCATCTACCTGCTGCGCAGCGCGGCGATGGCGCTGTTCCTGCTGCTGCCGCTCTCGCCGCTGACGGTCTATGCCTTCTGCGCCGCGATGGGGCTGATGTGGCTCGGCACCCTGCCGCTGACGAGCGGGCTGCTGTCGCAGGTCTTCGGCGTGCGCTGGATCGCCACGCTGTTCGGCTTCGTCTTCTTCGGCCACCAGCTCGGCGCCTTCCTCGGCGTGTGGCTGGGCGCGCGGGTGTTCGACGCGACCGGCTCCTACGAGGCGCTGTGGCTCGGCTCGATGGCGCTCGGGCTGCTGGCGGCCGTGCTGCACTGGCCGATCGACGACCGCGAGATCGCGCGGCCGGCTGCCGTGGCGGCGGGCGCATGAAGGGCCTGCGCTCCGCGGCGGGCCGGGTCGCGCTCGGGCTGGCCGCCGCCGTGCCTGCCGCGCTCGGGCTCGCGCTGGCGTTCTCGGCCTGGCTGCGTCCGGGCCATGTGCTGGACTGGCTCGCGGTGCTGGCCTTCTGCGGCTGAGGCGGGGCGGGGCCGGGCCGGTTGCGGAGCGCCCGGCGCAGCCGGCAGCCCGATCCCGGCCTCAATCCGCCTTGAAAGGATCGGCGTGGCGCGGATTGGAGAGGAACTCGTGGTCGGTCAGGGTTCTGAGGAAGGCGATGATGTCCGCCTGCTCCTGCTCGTTCAGGTCGATGCGGCTGATCAGCGGGCTCTTCAGGGGGTTGGCGCGACCATCGCCGGCATGCGGGCCGCTGGTGATCTGGCGCCCGCCCGCCGCATAGGTCCGCAGCACCTCCTCCAGCGTGGCCACCGAGCCGTCGTGCATGTAGGGCGCCGTCACTTCCACGTTGCGCAGGCTGGGAGCGCGGAAGCGGCCCATGTCGCCGGCCTGCGCAGTGAGCTCGAACAGGCCGCGGTTGGGCTCGGGATAGGCACCCGTGCCGCCGAGGTTGTAGAGCCCGGTGTTGTGGAACGGCGTCGGGACGAGGCGGCTGGCGGAGTGAAGGATCTGGTTGTTGAAGTTGAAGCTGCCGTGGCAGTGGAAGCACTCGGCCTTTTCCCCGAAGAAGAGCCGCATGCCGCGCTGCTCCGCGTCGCTCAGCGTCGTCTCGCCGACCAGCCACCGGTCGTAGCGGCTGTTGCCGGAGATCAGCGTGCGCTGGAAGGCCGCGATGGCCTTGATCACGTTGCCCCAGTGCAGCGGCCGGGCCTCGCCGGGGAAGGCCGCGGCGAAGCGCTCGGGATAACGCGAGGGCAGCGTGTCCTCGCGCAGGCGCTGCAGCACGGCTTCCTTGTTGCCGTCGTTGACGCCCATCTCCACCGGGTGCTCGCCGAACAGCGGGGTCTCCATCTGGCGCTCCAGCGTCACGAGCGAGGGGTTGGCCCAGGTGAGGGTGGCGTTGTAGGCCACGTTCGAGAGGTGCTGGGAGCTGCGCGGGTGCAGCTCGCCCGTCGCTCCCAGGGAGCGAGCGAGGCCGTCGCTGAAGGCCTTCTCCTGGACATGGCAGCCGGCGCAGGCCAGCCGCCCGTTGCCCGACAGGCGCTTGTCGTAGAAGAGGTAGCGGCCGAGCTCGACCTTCTGCGCCGACATCGGGTTGTCCGCCGGCACCCGGGGCTCCGGGAACCTCGCCGGCAGCGACCAGGTCCAGGGCTCGACCGCGGTCGGGGGCTCGCCCGCTGCGCTGCCGCCGCCCCCTGCTCCGCCACCGCAGGCAGCAAGGCCGGCCACCACGGCGGCGAGCGCGGCGCCCGTGGCGATCCGGGATGCGGCCCGCATCACTTCGCCACGGCCCTGAACAGGGTCTGGGCCGCGCCGCCCGCGATCGGCCGCCCGGTGCCGCTGCCGTCGGGCTTCCAGTCGATGGCGAGCGCCTCGAACACGCGCAGGCACTCCGGGTCCGTGCCGCCGGACATGCAGCCCGGCCCGCCGCCCCGGTTGACCGTGATGTCGGTCCCCGCGAGCAGCGCCTGCAGATCGATCGCGATCCTCTGCGTGGCGGGATCGAAGTTCGCCAGCGTGAACTCCATGCGGTTCGGCGCCGCGCACGACACCGTCTCGCCGCTGGCCGGGTTGCCACTGCAGCCCGTCGAGCCGAGGTGGAAGAGGAATGAGCTCGTCGTCCAGGGGCGGGACGTGCCGGCCGGCTCGGTGAGCTCGATGTTGGCGAACTTGCGGCCGGACTGCCAGCTCCAGGCCATCCCCTGGAGGTCGAGCGGCCGGGGGGCCATGGCGTAGTCGCTGTGGTTCAGCGCGAAGGGCACGCCCATCGTCAGCTTCACCCCGGTGTAGTCGCCTGCCGGCACGGTGCCCCGGATCGTGGCGTTGGTCGCGGCGGTGCCCTCGCTGCACGCGCCGCTTCCGTCCTCCAGGTCGATCAGGGTCAGGCTGTCGCTGCCCGCGGTAAGGTTCCAGTCGTCGTTGGCGCCCAGCGCGAGGGCCACTTCGCTGCCATCGGACCTGAGCAGCCTGACGTTCGAGATGTAGAAGCGCAGGTCCTGGAGCTGCGCGTCGACGCCGCCGCTGCCCAGCCCGCTCACCAGGGTGCCGCAGCTCACCGGCGCGCTGCCGGCCCGGGCGACGAACTCCAGGGTGACGCCCTGGGCAAGGCCCTGGCCGGCCTCCCTCTCACCGCCGCCTCCACCGCAGCCGGCAAGGGCGGCGACGGTCGCGAGTGCCAGGGTCGGGAGCAGGCGGAGCTGGAATTCTTTCTTCATGGGAGGTTTCTTGTCCTGGTGGGTAGGCATCGAGGATGGGCAAGGGGCGCCGGTTCGACAGCTTGCGCCGGGCGCAAGGCTCGTTCGCCCGTGCGGCGTCCCGTCGCGCAAGCTGCGCCCGGTCGCGCCGGGCGAGACGTCAGGGCATGGGGTCCGGGGGGCTCCCGCCATCCGGGGGCGGGCGGCGCCGGACAAGGCGAGACAGATGCGAAGCTCCTGCGTTCGCGCCGCAGTGGAGTGGACGCTGCTGCGGCCGATCGGGCGCCGAATGAATGGAGAGGATCGCTCGACAGTACATCGAGGAAAGCGGCGACGGTAATCGGAATCCGCTCATGATTCCGTCTTCTCCAAGCATGGCAGGCATCGGATGAGCGTCCGATGCCTTATTACGGGAATATCGTGCAACTCCATGATTGATTCGCCTTGGCCTTGCTCGGAAACCTGCCTCGGCTGGAAGCGGGTTCCGGACGCCAATCAAAGCTGAAGGATCCCGACGTTACTTGAACGCGAAAGACGGATAGACCCCTCGTCCTGGGGTGCTCACCAATTCCGGGGGTAAGCGCCTCTCATTTGCTGCAGCGGGAAATTCCTTCGGGGCAGAGGATTCGAGGGGCGAGAATCTATACTGGGACGGCTTGGCGTGTCACGGCGAGTCTCGTGTGTGACGGAGCCGGCATTCAACCACTTCAGAATACGTCCCGTGACCTTTTCGATAGTTGCCCGGTGCGCGCGCACCAACCAGGTTGGCGTCGCGGCAGCGACTGCGGTCCAGGCGGTCGGCAAGCTCGCATGCCATGCCATCGCCCATGTCGGCGCCATTGCGTCGCAGGCGCTGACCAACCCCTACCTTGCCTACGACGGCCTGCGCCTGCTGGAGCGTGGCGCCTCGGCTGAAGAAGCCTTGCGGCGTGTGCTGGCCACCGACCCCGATGCGGACAAGCGGCAAGTCGGCGTGGTCGACATCCAAGGACGCACCGCGGCCTGGACCGGTTCCGAAGCCATTCCCTGGGCAGGCCACCTCGCGGGGCGAAACTGCTCTGTTCAAGGTAATCGACTGGCCGGGCCGCAGGTGCTCGAAAGGGCGCTGGCATCGATGCACGGTACGGAACACCTCGATCTTGCGGAGCGACTGACACTCGCCCTGCTGGAAGGTGATTCAGCGGGCGGTGATCTCAAGGGCGAGCGTTCGGTCAACGTGCTGGTCTTTTCGTCCGAGGAATACGCGCTGTGCGATATCCGGATCGACGACCACGAGGCCCCCCTGGATGAACTGCGTCGATTGTTCGCGGTGTACCAGACCAGGATATTGCCGATCGTGCGCACCCTTCCGAAGCGGTCCGATATCCCGCGGCCGGACTGAGCGGCAGCAGGCGCCGCGCATGCCGGCGCAACGCCGGCACAGGCCCGGACCGGCGCAGCCCCGGGCCTATCCGGCGATATTGCCGAGTGGCAAGTCCGCATATCGCTTGAACGACAGGCGCGTGCCCCAGGCGGCCCCTCCCGCCAAGGCACGCCGTCCTCACTGCACCCCGAGCCCGGCCGTGCGAGCGGCACGCACGCGGGCAGCCGTTCCGGGGAGGACGCATCGCGGCTTTCCGGAACGCCGCCCCGCGCCTCAGCCGGGCCGCATCGCGCCGCAGTTCCAGCACTGCTCGAACGGCCCCTCCACCGCCTCGCCGCAGCCGCGGCAGAGCCAGCGCCGCTGCGGCAGGTGGCGCAGTTCGTGCAGCAGCGCGGTGGCGCGGTCGAACTCGGCGTCGTCGAGCACCCAGACCTCGGGCTGCGCCTGGTCGGGCGGGATCTCGCCGGCGATGCCGCTGGCATAGAAGCGCTGGACCACCGCCTCGATGCCCGCCTGCGTCAGCATGTCGGCCCAGAGCGCGGCGATGGCGATGTTCGGGGCATGGATCAGACGCTTCATCGTGGGCCCATGGTGCCACGCCGGGCCGCCGGCCGCGACGCGGGCGCCACGTGCCCGGGCTTCAACCCCGCGCCAGCCGCCCCTTGTCGATGCGGCAGGTCAGCGCCTTGCCCTCGTGGATGCTGGTGTTGGGGTCCATCACGATGCTCGTCAGCGTGTTGGCGATGTCGCCGGTGGCGTAGCCCTTGTAGCCGAAGTGCCAGGGCATGCCGATCTGGAACACGCGGCGGCCGTCGATCGTGAAGGGCGTCAGCCGCTGCGTGACGAGCGCGCGGGTCTCGATCGCGCCGCGCGCGGTCGAGATCGTCACCCAGTCGAGCGAGCGCACGCCCAGCTCCTCGGCGAGCTCGGGCGGGATCTCGCAGAAGCCCTCGGGCTGCAGCTCGGCCAGCAGCGGCGCGCCGCGCGTGGGCGCCGCGCCGCAGTGGTGCTCGGTGAGCCGGTAGGTGGTCAGCACGTGCGGGTGCTGCGGGTCCGGACTCGGGTGGTAGGGGTTGTCGGGGCGCTCGCGGGTGCCGGCGGCGGGGTTGTGGCGCTGGCCGTACAGCAGGTTGCGCACCGGCGACTCCATCGGCTCGTAATGCGTCGGCAGCGGCGCGTCCTTCAGCCCCGAGGGCGCGAACAGCGCCGCCTTGCCGTCGGCCATCATCACGAAGGGATGGTGGCCGGCATGCGCGGCCATGCCGCGCGGCTTCTTGTCGTCGGCGGGCGTGTAGCCGGGCTCCTTGCTCTCGTCGAAGTCGATCTCGTCGGTGCTCTCCCACTGCTGCGCCTCGGCGTTCCACCACACCAGCTTCTTGCGCTCGCTCCAGGGCTTCCCTTGCGGGTCGGCCGAGGCGCGGTTGTACATCGTGCGGCGGTTGCCCGGCCATGCGAAAGCCCAGCCGAGGTGCGTGCCCGGGCCGCCCGGCGGGTCGGCCTGGCGGGAGCGCGCGCGGTTGTCGCGCTCGCCGGGGAAGATGCCGCTGTAGGCCCAGCAGCCGCAGGCGGTCGAGCCGTCGTCGGCCAGCTCCTTGAAGCCGGCGAGCTGCCGGCGGTCGGCGACCGTCCAGCCGTTGATCTCGCGCAGCACGTCCTCGGCGTCGGGCTCGCCGCGCTCGTCGGCCTCGCGGTAGTCCCAGGTCAGTGCCTGCAGAGCGCGGTCCTCGGGGCGGGTGCTGCCCGCATACAGCGCCTTCAGCCGCTTTGCCAGGTGGTGCATGAACCACAGCTCCGAGCGGTTGTCGCCCGGCGCGTCGACCACGTGGTCGTGCCACTGCACGAGGCGGTGCTCGTTGGTGAAGGTGCCGGCCTTCTCGCCCGCGAGCGAGGCCGGCATCAGGAAGACCTCGGTCCTGATCCGGTCGGGCGTTAGGCCCTCGGCCCGCACCGCCGGGCTGTCCTTCCAGAAGCTCGCGCTCTCGGTCTCGGAGGTGTCGCGCACGACGAGCCAGTCCAGCCGCGCCAGCCCCTGCTGCACCAGGGCCGAGTTGCTGCCGCCCATCACGACGTTCTGCCCGAGCAGGAAGAGGCCGCGGATCTGCCCGTCCTTCATCGCCAGCGTCATCGGCAGCTGCGAGTGGTCGCCGACGTTGCGCGGCAGCCAGTCGTAGCCCCAGCCGTTGGCCGGGCTGCCCGCCTCGCCGTACCAGGCGCGCATCAGGCTGACGATGTACTTCGGGAAGTGGTGCCACCAGCCGGTGTGCGTCGTCTCGGCGCGGATGTAGGACTCGAGCGTCTCGTGCGGCTTGCCGGCCTTGGGGCTTGGCAGGTAGCCGGGCAGCATGTCGTAGAGCGTCGGGATGTCGGTGCTGCCCTGGATCGAGCAGTGCCCGCGCAGCGCGAGGATGCCGCCGCCGGGCCGGCCCGTGTTGCCGAGCAGCGCCTGCAGGATGCCGGCGGCGCGGATCATCTGCACGCCATTGGTGTGGTGCGTCCAGGCCACCGCGTAGCAGATCGCGCCGGTGCGCTCGGGGCCGGAGTTCTCGGCGAGCGTGCGGGCCACCTGCACGAGCGTCGCGGCCGGGCAGCCGGTGATGCGCTCGACCGTCTCGGGCGTGTAGCGCGCGTAGTGGCGCCGCATGATCTGGTAGACGCAGCGCGGGTGCTGCAGCGTGCGGTCCTGCGCGACGGGGAAGTCGAGCTGCTCGTCGTCGGGCGCGAGCGGCCCCGAGGTCTCGACGTGCTTCTCGGCGAGCGGCGGCTTCACGAGGCCGCTCTCGTAGCGCCAGGACTCGTGCGTGTAGCCCTTCATCTCCTCGTCCCAGCCGGAGAAGAAGCCGTCGCCGTCCTCGGCGTCGACGTACTCGTCGGTGATGATGGTCGCGAGGTTGGTGTAGTTCAGCGCGTAGTCCCTGAACCACAGGTCGTGCTCGAGGATGTGGTGGATCAGCCCGCCGAGGAAGGCGATGTCGGTGCCGGAGCGGATCGGCGCGTGCAGGTTCGACAGGGCGGAGGTGCGGGTGTAGCGCGGATCGACATGGATGATCTTCGCGCCGCGCTCCTTGGCCTGCATCACGAAGCGGAAGCTGATCGGGTGGTTCTCGGCCATGTTCGAGCCCATCACCATCACCCAGTCCGAGTTCGCGAGGTCCCACTGCGCGAGGGTCGAGGCGCCGCGGCCGTAGGTGGCGCCGAGGCTCGGCACCGAGGAGCTGTGGCAGATGCGCGCCTGGTTCTCGATCCAGACCATGCCCAGGCCGCCGCCGAACAGCTTCTTGATGAGGTAGTTCTCCTCGTTGTCGAGCGTGGCGCCGCCGAGCGAGGCGAGCGCGAGCGTGTGGTTCAGCGGCGTGCCGTCCTCGCCGCGCGCGACGAAGGTCTCGTCGCGCACCTGCCTGGTGAGCTGCGCGATGCGGTCCATGGCCCAGTCGAGCGGCTTGCGCTCCCAGCGGTCGCTGTAGGGCGCGCGGTACATCACGTGGTGGATGCGCTCGGGGCTCGTCATCGTGTCGAAGGTCGCCGCGCCCTTGGGGCAGAGCGTGCCCTGGTTGATCGGGCTGCGCGGGTCGCCCTCGATGTGGATCACCCGGCCCTCTCGCGCGTAGACGAGCTGCGCGCAGCCCACCGCGCAGAAGGGGCAGATGCTGGTGCCGACGCGGTCGGCGGAATCCAGCCGCGCCTGCGCGAGCTCCGACTCCCGGCTGCGCGCGGCCTCGCGCAGCGAGTCGGCGCCGCGCATCTGGCGCGGCAGCGACCACTCGCGCCAGAACTCGGCCAGCAGCGCCGGGATGCGCTTGAGCGGGTTGCCGTTGACCGGCTCGGCGCGCGAGCCGCGGTCCTCCAGTCGCGCGCTCATTGGGGCACCCTCGCGCTGCGCGCGGTCCCTCCGCGAGGGACAGAGCGCTTCCTTCGGAGCGGCCGTGCGGAAGCGCTCATGCCCGGTCTCCTTGCGTGTCGCGCAGGCGCCAGAGCCCGCTGACCACCTGCGCCCGGGTCGTCGGCGAGGGATGCAGCCGCACGCGCACCGGCGCCGCCTCGTCCATCAGCCGCCGCAGGTCGCCGGGCCCGGCCGGCACCGAGGGCGCGAGCGTGCACTCCACGCGCTCGCCGCCCTCCTTGACCAGCTGGAATCGGTGCTCCTGCACCCGCACGATGGTGCCGTGTTCGTGGCGTTCGGATCTGCTCATGGCGTGGGCCTCGGAGAAAAGGAGGGGGCGGGAACATCGGTTGCACTGGGCGGCCATGGCCCGCTTCCTCGATGTCCGCCCCTGCCCGACGGGATCAATCGGCGTTCCCGGCAGCACGCGTGCTTTCCCGCACCGGGGCCTTGCACTTTCGTGTCAGCGCTGCGGCATGTTTTCTCATCCTTGCGGCAATGGCGCCGGCCGGCCGGCACGGCGGGACCCGCGATGAGCCGTCGCCGTCTGGTCGTGCTGACGGCACTCGCGACCACGGCGCTGCTGGGCCTGCTCGGACTGGTCGGAGCGGCGGCCTTCGTCTGGAGCGGGCTCTACAACGTCGCGGCCACGACGCAGCACCTGCAGCTCACCTACTCGGTGCTGGAGCGGGCGATGGCGCAGTCGGTGAAGCTGCGTACCGGCGACATCAAGGTGCCGCCGCTCGAGGACGAGCAGCTCGTGCAGCGCGGCGCGCTGTGCTTCCAGGCCAACTGCGTGCAGTGTCACGGCGCGCCCGGAGTCGCGCCGGATCCGATCGGCCGCAGCATGCAGCCGCTGCCCGGACCGCTCCACGTCGCGACCCAGCGCTGGAGCAGCGCCGAGCTCTACTGGATCACCCGCAACGGCATCAAGATGAGCGGCATGCCCGCCTGGGCTTTCCGCATGGAGGACGAGGACCTCTGGGCGGTCGTCGCCTTCCTGAACCGGATGCCCGAGTTGCGGCCCTCGGAGTACCGGGCGCTGGTGGCGCCGATGGCGGGGATGCAATGCCGGCGCGAGTGAAGAGGGCGACAAGGGGCGCGTGGCCCGGCGGCCGGCGCCTGCCGTTGCGGCTCGGCGCGGCGCTGCTCGCGGCGGCGCTGGTCGCCGGCTGCGGCAAGCCGCCGATCGACGATCCCCGCGCAGGCCAGGGAGACCCGGAGCGCGGCATGCTCGTGATGCACCAGCACGCCTGCAACGCCTGCCACGTGATCCCGGGCGTCACGGGGCCGGACATCCATGTCGGGCCGCCGCTCGAAGGCATGGCGCGCCGCCAGAACATCGCCGGGGCGATTCCCAACACGATCGAGAACATGGTGCGCTGGCTGCGCGACCCGCAGGCCATCGACCCGAAGACCGCGATGCCCGACATGGGTCTCACCGAGAACGACGCGCTCGACGCGGCGGCCTACCTGGCCACGCTGCACTGAACCCGCGCCGGGGCCGCCCGCGGCCCGGCTGGACCTGCCGGAGGCACGATGAACGACTTCAACGTGATCGTCACCCTGCTCGGCGGCACGATCCTGCTGCTGGGGCTGGCGTCAAAGCGGCTGGCGGCGAGCCCCTTCCCGCCGACGCTGCTGGCCCTGCTGCTGGGCGTCGGCATCGGGCCCGAGGCGCTGAACCTGATCGATCTCGACCGGCTCGGCGACCGGGCGGACCTGCTGGAGAAGGCGGCGCGGCTTGCGCTGGGCATCGGGCTGGTCGGCGTGGCGCTGCGCATCCCGTCCCGGTTCCCCCGCGAGCACTGGCGCTCGATGCTGACCCTGATCGGCCTGGGCATGCCGCTGATGTGGGCGATCAGCGGCCTGCTGGTCTACCTGATCCTCGGGCTGCCCTTCTGGCTGGCGGCGCTCATCGGCGCGGTGATCACGCCCACCGATCCGGTCGCCGCCAGCCCGATCGTCACCGGCCCGGTCGCGGAGGAGAACATCCCGGACCGCGTCCGCCACGCGATCTCCTTCGATTCGGGCGCCAACGACGGGCTGGGCTACCTCTTCGTCTTCCTGGCCTACCTGATGCTGACCCGGCATGCGGGGGAGGCCCTGTCGCACTGGGTGCTGACGACGATGCTGTGGGAGGTGGGTGTGGCGACGCTGTCCGGCCTGCTGCTCGGCTACGTCTGCGGCAAGCTGCTCAGGGCCGCCGAGGGGCTCGGCTCCATCAAGAGCGACTGGCGCCTCGTCTACACGGTGGCGCTCGGTTTCCTCGCCGTGGGCGCCGGCAAGCTGATCCACAGCGACGAGGTGCTCGTCGTGTTCGCCGCGGCCGCGGCCTTCGACCAGGTGGTGAGCGCGCAGGACCGCAAGAACGAGGAGCAGGGCCAGGAGGCGGTCAACCGCTTCTTCGCGATCCCCATCTTCGTGCTGCTGGGCGTCGCCATCCCCTGGGGCGGCTGGCAGGCGCTCGGCTGGAAGGGCGCGCTGCTCGCGGTCGCGGTGCTGCTGCTGCGCCGGCCGCTGACGCTGCTCCTGCTGCGGCGTTTCCTGCCGGAGGTCCGCAACGTCAAGGACGCGCTGTTCGTCGGCTGGTTCGGCCCGATCGCCGTGGCCGCCATCTACTACGCGTCGCTGATGGAGAAGAAGCTGGGCCAGCCGCTGGTCTGGGACGTGGTGAGCCTGGTGGCCTGCGCCTCCGTCGTGGCGCACGGCCTCACCGGCGCGCCGCTCACGCGGCTGTACGGGCGCGTCGCCGGCAAGCGCAGCAAGGCGGGTCCGCAGGCTTGATCACGACCACGACCACGACCACGACCACGACCACGACCACGACCACGCCCGGCATGCCCCTCAAGGCGCCTCGGGGACCGTCCTGCGCCGGTAGGTGACGAAGGCGTAGCCGAAGCCGTGCGGCGCCTCGGCCTCCCGCACCTCGCGCGAGACCTCGTCGAATGCCTCGCGCGGCCACGCGGGGAAGGCGGCGTCGCCGTCGAAGTCGCGGTCGAGCTCGGTCAGCACCAGCTCGTCGGCGCGCGGCAGCGCCTCGGCGTAGAGCTGCGCGCCGCCGATCACGAACACGCGCGGCTCCTGCGCGACGAGCGCGAGCGCGGCCTCGATCGAGTGCGCCGCCTCGGCGCCCGGGGCCTGCCACTGCGGGTTGCGCGTGACGACGATGTTGCGCCGCCTGGGCAGCGGGCGGAACGCGTCGGGCAGCGAGTCCCAGGTGCGCCGGCCCATGATCACCGGGCAGCCGAGCGTGACGCGGCGGAAGTGCTTCATGTCCTCGGGCAGGTGCCACAGCAGCGCGTTGTCGCGGCCGATCACGCCGTTGCGCGCCACGGCGGCGATCAGCGCCACGACGGGGCGGGCGGCGGGGGAGGTGTTCGGGGCGTCGGGGTTCATGAGGGAACTTTCTTTCTTACGGGCAGCAGCGCGCTGGCGATCGCGATCGTGATGCAGGCGGCGGCGGCATGGTCGAGCGCGTGCGGCACCTCGCCGACGATTCCCGCCGCCGAGAGCGTGCCGACCAGCGGCACCGCCATGATCGAGAAGGCGCTCGCCGCCGGCGGCAGCCGGCGCGCCATGCCGAACCAGATCACCTGCGCCCAGCCGTAGTTCAGCAGCACGCCGTAGGCGAGCGAGCCCCACATCGGGCCGCTGAAGGCGCGCGGATCGGGCAGCGGCTCGGTCGCGAGCGCGGCGAGCCAGAAGCCGGCCGCGCCCATCGCCATCATCCACACCGTCACCGCCTCGGTCGGCATTGCGAGCTTCGTGCGGCGCATCATCAGCGTGCCGGCGGCCCAGCTGAGCGCGGCAAGCTGCATCAGCACGACGCCGACGGGGCTGCCGGCCAGCCGCGCGAGCTCCTGCGCCGACAGCAGCCCGACCGCGGCCAGCGCGGCCGCGACCGACAGAAGCACGCGGGCGGTGAGCCGCTCGCCGGTGAGCAGCACCGCGAGCAGCACCGTCCACACCGGCATCGTGAAGCCGAGGATCGCGGCGCGCCCCGACGCGAGCTGCGCGAGCCCGAGGATCGAGAACAGGTGCCAGCCGAGGATGTTGGGCAGCGCCAGCCACGCCACCGCGCCGCGCGAGCCGCGCGGCAGCCGCATGTCGGTGCCGCGCCAGCGGAAGAAGAGGTAGAGCAGCAGCGCGCCGCCGCTCATCGTGACGGCGCGGAAGTACAGCGGCGTGAGCTCGCGCAGCGAGAACTTCATCATCGGCCAGTTCACCCCCCACATCAGCGTGAGCGCGACGAGCAGGCCGATGTCGCGCGGCCGCATCAGCATGGCGCGGCCGGGCGGCGACGGGCCGCGGCCGGTGCGGCGGCGCGCCGCACCTACACCGCCACCGGCGCCTTGATGGCCGGGTGGTGCTGGTACTCCAGCACCTCGAAGTCCTCGTACTCGTAGCCGAAGATCGAGTCCGGGCGGCGCCTGATGTTCAGCACCGGGTAGGGGTAGGGCGTGCGGGTGAGCTGCGTCGCGACCTGCTCGGCGTGGTTGCTGTAGATGTGGCAGTCGCCGCCGGTCCAGACGAAGTCGCCCACGTCCATGTCGCACTGCTGGGCCAGCATGTGCGTGAGCAGCGCGTAGCTCGCGATGTTGAAGGGCACGCCGAGGAAGATGTCGGCGCTCCTCTGGTAGAGCTGGCACGACAGCTTCGGGCGCTCGCCCTCGGCTTGCGGCGGCGCGACGTAGAACTGGAACAGCGCGTGGCAGGGCATCAGCGCCATCTTCGGCAGGTCGGCGACGTTCCAGGCGCTGACCAGGATGCGGCGCGAGTCGGGCTGCGTCCTGAGCAGCCGCACGGCCTCGGCGATCTGGTCGATCTGGCCGCCGTCAGGCGTCGGCCACGAGCGCCACTGCACGCCGTAGACGGGGCCCAGCTCGCCGTCCTCGCGCGCCCATTCGTCCCAGATCGTGCAGCCGCGCTCCTGCAGCCACTTCACATTGCTGTCGCCGCGCAGGAACCACAGCAGCTCCAGGATGATGGACTTCAGGTGCACCTTCTTGGTCGTCACCAGCGGGAAGCCCTCGGACAGGTCGAAGCGCATCTGGTGGCCGAACACGCTCTTCGTGCCGGTCCCGGTGCGGTCGGTCTTCTGCACGCCGTTGTCGGCGACGTGGCGCATGAAGTCTTCGTACTGGCTGCGCACCGGGCGCGAGCGGGGATGGTGGTCGGTGGTCACTGCGGTCATTCGGTGGGAGGGTGGGTCCGGTGCGGCCGCCGCGGGAGGCGGGCCGCGGATCCGGCGGGGGGCGCGGCACCTTCCGGAAGGCCGGGGGCATCGCGACGCGCCGGGGAGCACCCGGGGCCGGACAAGCGCCCGATTCTAGGCGGCGGCGGCCGTGTCCCGGGGGCGGTCGGGGAAGAGGGCCTGAAAGCTGCGGGCGAGTTCCGGAGAGGCCGCGCCGTGCCGGGAGGTGCAGGCGCCGGGTCCGGGGGACGCCTCTGCGGCATGCGCCGTGCGGGATTCGCCAGGCCGCTGCCTGTGGCCCTCGATGGGCCGGAAGGAAGCGGCACGCGAGGAGAAACAGCATGTGTCTCATTCCTGCAGGGATTATCCAGGCTGCCTTCCATTTCAGATGGAGCGGGCGGAGTGAAGGAAAACTCCCCGGTGGAAAGGTGATTTCTGCTGCAGCATTTCTCCTGGCGGAGCAGCAGAATGAAATGTCTGGTTGCGCAAGTAGCAGGGGGTCTCGTTTTCTATTTGAATTCTTACGAAGGCGAGGTAATGCGGTCTTTTCCATCCCGGCGCTCTGGAGGGCGCGATCGCCTGCACCGAATCGCGTCCTGCCGAGGTTTTCCGCTTCGGCATAAAAAGCGCCCCGGCGCGGAATCGCTACCGGGGCGCGGTCGGAGGAGGGAGGGAACTTAGTTGCGGTCGGCGCGTGCAGCGCGTGCGTTGCGCTCGCTCTCGACCTCGGTCGTCGTGGTGGTCGTGGTCGTCGCGGAGGTGGACGTGTCGGAGCGGGCGGCATCGGTGCTGCGCTCCGCGGCACGCTCCGTCGAGTTAGCGGCATTGCCGGCCGCATCCCGGGCTTCACGGGCTTCCTCGCGCACTTCCGCGCCGGCTTCACGGGTTTCCTGCCGCACTTCCGCCCCGGCTTCGCGCGCATTCTGGGCGGCGCTATCGGAGGTGGAGGACTGACCGAAGGAGAAGGTCGAAACGGTCACGGTGGCTGCGGCGATGATCAGGTTGCGAAGGGAAGTCATGGTATCGGACTCCGGTTGTTGAGGATGCAGGTTTACAGCAATCGACGTGCCGAAGCCGGCTCGGCTGCAGAAGATCCAGGTAAGGACCGAGTTGCTCCCGGGCGGCCCGCATTCGAGAAACCCGGGGCGGATCGAATCAAGTAACGGCTGACCCCGGTTTTTCCGGAGGCCTTGCCGCATATTCGACACGGGCCGGGTGGAACCTGCGGCAGGTGCCGCGAAGATGCTTCAGAATCCCTGCATCACGCCGCGTGAAAGCCGCGGCGCCTCCGAGAAAGGAACCGCCGCCATGCCCACCCGCCGCCAGGCCCTCGCCGCCTCCCTTGCGCTTGCCGCCGCCGCGCTCGGCCCGGCCGGCGCCGCCCGTGCCGCGCTCGCGGTCGGCGCTGCCGCGCCCGACTTCAGCGCCGAGGCCGCCGTCGGCGGCGAGGTGTTCCGCTTCACGCTGTCCGAGGCGCTGAAGCAGGGGCCGGTGGTGCTCTACTTCTATCCCAAGGCCTTCACCAGCGGCTGCACGATCGAGGCCAAGCTCTTCGCCGACGCGAGCGAGGACTTCAAGGCGCTCGGGGCGACCGTGATCGGCATGTCCAACGACCCGATCGACACGCTCCGGAAGTTCTCGGTGGAGGCCTGCCGCAGCAAGTTCGCGGTGGCGGCCGACCACGGCGCGAAGGTCATGAAGGCCTACGACGCCGCGCTGCGCATCGTGCCCGGCATGGCCGACCGCATCTCCTACGTGATCAGCCCGCAGGGCCGCGTGCTTCACGTCCACGACAGCATGAGCCCCGAGGGCCATGTCACGAGCACGCTGAAGGCCGTGCAGGCTTGGAAGGCGGGCACCGCGACGCGCTGAGGCGCTGCGGCCCCGCGAGGCCGGCGCGGGCGCCGGGGCCGGGCGGCTTCAGCCGTCCTCGTCCGGCGGCTCCAGCCCGAACTGCATCTCGGCCAGCCGCGCGTAGAGGCCGCCGCGCGCGACCAGCTCGGCGTGCGTGCCGCTCTCGGCGATGCGGCCGTGGTCGAGCACGACGATGCGCCCGGCGCGCTGCACGGTGGACAGCCGGTGCGCGATGATCAGCGTGGTGCGGTGCCGCATCGCCGCCTCCAGCGCCGCCTGCACCATGCGCTCGCTCTCGGTGTCGAGTGCGCTGGTGGCTTCATCCAGCAGCAGCAGCGGCGGGTCCTCCAGCATCGCGCGCGCGATCGCGATGCGCTGGCGCTGCCCGCCCGACAGCCGCACGCCGCGCTCGCCGAGGAAGGTGCGGTAGCCCTCGGGCATGCGCTCGATGAAGTCGTGCGCGAAGGCGGCGCGCGCCGCGGCGACCACCTCCTCGTCGCTCGCCTCGGGGCGGCCGTAGCGGATGTTCTCCATCACGTCGGCGGCGAAGATCGTGCTCTCCTGCGGCACGATGCCGATGCGCCGGCGCAGTTGCTTCGGGTCGGCCTGCGCCACCGGCACGCCGTCGATCTCGACGCGGCCGGACTGCGGGTCGTAGAAGCGCAGCAGCAGCTGGAAGACGGTGCTCTTGCCGGCGCCGCTCGGGCCGACCAGCGCCACCGTCTCGCCCGGTTGCACCTCGAGCGTGAAGTGCGACAGCGCGCGGTGCTCGGGCCGCGAGGGGTAGTGGAAGCACACGTCGTGCAGCACCAGCGAGGAGCCGCCGCGCGCCGGCGGCAGCGGCCGCGGCTCGGCCGGCGGCTCGAGCTTGCTGCGCAGCGCGAGCAGCTCCATCAGCCGCTCGGTGGCGCCTGCGGCGCGCAGCAGCTCGCCGTAGACCTCGGACAGCACCGCCACCGCGCCGACCAGGATGATCACGTAGACCACGGTCTGCCCGAGGTGGCCCGCGCTGATGCGGCCCGCGACCACCGCCTGCGTGCCCTGGTAGAGGCCCCAGAGCATCGCGGCGAAAGTGGCGGTGATGATGAAGGCGACCAGCAGCGACCTCGCGCGCGTGCGCTTCACCGCGGTGCGGAAGGCGACCTCGGTCGCCTCGGCGAAGCGCCGCGTCTCGCGCTCCTCCTGCACGTGGCTCTGCACCACCGGCACCGCGGCGAGGATCTCGGCGGCGATCGCGCTCGAGTCGGCGACGCGATCCTGCGCCTCGCGCGACAGCCGCTGCACGCGCCGGCCGTAGATTGCCGAGGGCAGCACGATCAGCACCACGATGCCGAGCACCTGCGGCATCACGGTCGGGTTGGTCCACACCAGCATGCCGAGCGCGCCGATGCCGGTCACGAGGTTGCGCAGCCCGAGCGAGAAGCTCGACGTGACCACCGTCTGCACCACCGTCGTGTCGGTGGTCAGCCGCGACAGCACCTCGCCGGTCTTGGCGGTCTCGAAGAACTCGGGGCTCTGCTGCAGCACGTGGCGGTAGACGGCCTCGCGGATGTCGGCGGTGATGCGCTCGCCGAGCCAGGTGACGACGTAGAAGCGCGCCGCGGTGAACACGCCGAGCGCGACGCCGACGCCGAACAGCGCGAGGAAGTGGTCGCGCATCGCCATCACCCGCGCGCCGGGGTCGCTCGCGATCAGCCCGCGGTCGATCAGCATGCCCATCGCCACGGGGAAGGCGAGCGTCGCCGCCGCCGCGAGCATCAGGAACAGCGCCGCGAGCAGCAGCACGCCGCGGTAGGGGCGCATGAAGGGCAGCAGCATGCGCAGCGTCAGGAAGCGGCGCCGGCCGTTGGGGGGCTGCGCGTCGGCGGGGGGACTCCCGGCGCGGTCGAGCGCGTCGAGCGGCGTGTGCGCCGGCTGCGGCGCCGCCTGCCGTGGCGCCTGTTGCGGCGCGGGCGCCACCGGCTCGATACGGTGCGGAATCTCGGTGCGTCTCATCGTGGCAGCTTAGCGGCAGGCCTGCCGCGGTCCGCTGCGGACCCGGCGCCGGCCGGGCGCAGGTGGCTCTGTGGGGCAGGCGCCATGCCCGGAGCGCGTCGCCGACGCGGCCCGGCCCGGTCTGCACCTCGCTATCCCGCGCGGCCAACCCGGCAGCGACGCCGCGACCGGGGCGCATGAAGGGGGTGGGTGGCGATGGCCCCCGCGGGTATCGAACTTGCCTGCACCGGGCAGGCGTCCGTCGGTTTCCTGCGGCGGTCGTGCCGACCCGCCCCGGAGGAAACCATGCCCTGGCTGAAAGTCGTCCACATCATCGCGCTGGTGAGCTGGAGCGCCAGCCTCATCTACCTGCCGGCGCTGGTCGCAGCCCAGACCGGCCGCGGCGATCACGCGATGGCGCAGCCCTTCGGCGGCTCGCTGATCCGCGACGTGTTCACGCTGGTGGCGACGCCGCTGGCGCTGCTGACGATCGCCTCGGGCACCGCGCTCTTCCTCGTCGAAGGCGCGCTCGGCCTGTGGCTGATCCTCAAGCTCACGCTGGTGGCCGGCATGGTGCTGCTGCACGTGTGGTGCGGCGCGCTCATCCTGCAGGCCGAGCACGACCCGGCGATGCCGCTCGGCGGCCGCTGCGTCATGATCGGCGTGACCACGGCGCTGCTGATCTCGGGGGTGCTCTACCTCGTGCTCGACAAGCCGGCATGAGGGGCGGCGTCCTCCTGGCCGCTCGGCGCGCCGACATGGACGCCGATCGCGTGCTCGTAGACCAGGCGCCCGCCGAGGTAGCTGGCCACGCTGACCAGCGCCGCGACCAGCAGCGACAGGTAGAGGCCCCACGGCAGGATGCCGGCCTGCGCGTCGTGCAGGCGCAGCACCCAGTTCAGCGACCCGAGCGACAGCATCATCACCGCGATGATCGAGTGGCTCCAGCCGGTCACGAGGCGGCGGATGTTCCTCACCATCACCAGGTCGTAGAGGCCGAACAGGCTCGCGCCCCAGCCGCCGAGCGCGCCCACGCCCGCCAGCCACAGCCCGGCGCGCGCCCAGAACGGGTCGCGGGTCCACCACCATGCCAGATCGGTCGCCACCAGGCCCAGCAGCGCGGCCAGCGGCAGGTGGATCAGCATCGGGTGCAGCGGGTGGCCACGGATCGCGGCGCGGCTGTGGATCGGCTCGGGCACCGCCTTGCTCATCTCGGCTTCGCGTTCGGTCGGGCTCTGGCTCATCGGCATCTCCTGGTGGCGGGACTCGTCGCGGCTTCGGCGCCGCTGCTCGGGGGCTGCGAGGGCGTGCAGTCGACGCTGCACCCGGCCGGCCCGGCCGCACGCGCGATCTCGTGGCTGTGGTGGGGCATGTTCGCCGCCTTCACCGCGATCTCGATCGGCGTCGTCGCGCTGTGGCTGCACGCCCAGCGCCGGCGAGCGCGCGACTGGTCCGAGGAGGAGGCGCGCCGCGCCGGGCGACGCTTCGTCGTCGCGGGCGGCCTGCTGCTGCCGGGCATCAGCGTCGCGGTCATCTTGGCATTCGGCATACCTATCGGGAACCGGCTGCTGCCGCAGCCGCTGGCCGCGGGCGCGCCCGAGCCGCTGCGCATCGTCGTGACCGCGCGGCAGTGGCAGTGGGAGGTGCGCTACCCGGAGACGGGCGAGGTGCTGTTCGACGAGCTGCACCTGCCGGCGGGCCGGCCCGCCGACGTGCAGGTGCGCAGCGAGGACGTCATCCATTCCTTCTGGGTGCCGCGGCTGCACGGCAAGATCGACGCGGTGCCGGGGCGCACGCACGTCGTGCGGCTGCTTGCCGAGGCGCCGGGCGAGATGGGCGGGCAGTGCGCCGAGTTCTGCGGCCGCGACCACGCGCACATGGTGCTGGCGGTGCGGGTGCACCCGGCCGAGGTCTTCGAGCGCCGCCTCGCCGAAGCCGCCGCAGCGGGCAGGCCGCCGCGTCAGGCGGCAGTTCCTGCCGAGACGGCGACGGAGGTTCGGCAATGAGCACGCCGCCGCACCCGGCCGGCGCGCTCCGGCACGCCGAATCTGCAGTCCCCGCAGTCCCCGCCGACCGGCTCGACGCCGGGGCACCGCGCGGCGCCCCCGAGGCCGAGCGGCTGCACGAGCAGTTCGAGCGCGTGTGGGGCAACCCGCGCGGCTGGCGTGCGCTGACGATCGTCAACCACACCACGATCGGCCGGCGATTCATCGTCACCGGCGTCGGCTTCTTCCTCGTCGGCGGCCTTCTCGCGATGCTGATGCGCTCGCAGCTCGCGATGCCCCTGCACGACTTCATGGACGCCGAGGCCTACAACCAGGCCTTCACGATGCACGGCACCGTGATGATGTTCCTGTTCGCGGTGCCGATCCTGGAGGGCCTGGCGGTCTACCTGATCCCGAAGATGATCGGCGCGCGCGACCTGGTGTTCCCGCGGCTGTCGGCGCTCGGCTACTGGTGCTACCTGTTCGGCGGGCTGATCCTGCTGTCGAGCCTGTTCCTCGGCATCGCGCCCTCGTCGGGCTGGTTCATGTACCCGCCGCTGTCGAGCGAGTACACGCCGGGGCGCAACAACGACTTCTGGCTGCTGGGCATCACCTTCGTCGAGATCTCGGCGGTGGCCGCCGGCGTCGAGCTCGTCGTGTCGATCCTGCGCACGCGCGCCGCCGGCATGGCGCTGCACCAGATGCCGCTGTTCGCCTGGTACATGCTCGTGACGGCGCTGATGATCGTGATCGGCTTCCCGCCGCTGATCCTCGGCTCGATCCTGCTCGAGCTCGAGCGCGCCGCCGGCTTCGCCTTCTTCGACACGGCGCGCGGCGGCGACCCGATCCTGTGGCAGCACCTGTTCTGGCTCTTCGGCCACCCGGAGGTCTACATCATCTTCCTGCCCGCGGCCGGCATCGTCTCGACGGTGCTGCCGGTGTTCGCGCGCCGGCCCATCCTCGGCTACCGCTGGGTGGTGCTGGCGGCGGTGGCCACCGGCTTCATCAGCTTCGGGCTGTGGGTGCACCACATGTTCGCCACCGGCATCCCGCACCTCTCGCTCGCCTTCTTCTCGGCGGCGAGCATGGCGGTGGCGATCCCGACCGCGGTGCAGTTCTTCATCTGGATCGCGACGCTGTGGACCGGGCGGCCGCGCTTCTCGCTGCCGATGCTGTGGCTGTTCGGCTTCGTCGTCACCTTCGTGCTGGGCGGACTGACCGGCGTGATGCTCGCGCTGGTGCCCTTCGACTGGCAGGTGCACGACACGCACTTCGTCGTCGCGCACCTGCACTACGTGCTGATCGGCGGCATGGTGTTCCCGCTGATCGCGGGGCTGTACTACTGGCTGCCGCACTTCTCGGGCCGCATGCCGTCCGAGCGGCTCGGCCGCTGGGGCTTCTGGCTGAGCTTCGCGGGCTTTCACCTGACCTTCCTCGTGATGCACTGGACCGGGCTGCTCGGCATGCCGCGGCGCGTCTACACCTACGACCCCGGCCTCGGCTGGCACCTGCCGAACCTGCTGTCGTCGATCGGCGGCTTCATCTCGGCGGCAGGCTTCGCCATGGTGATCCTCGACGTCTGGCTGCACTTCCGCCGCGGCCCGAAGGCGCCGCCCAATCCCTGGGAGTCCGACGGGCTGGAGTGGGCGATGCCGCTGCCGCCGCCGTCCTACAACTTCGCGAGCCTGCCGCGCGTGAGCAGCCGCAACCCGCTGTGGGACGAGCCGCGGTTGCTGCACGGCATCCGCGCCGGCGAGCACGGCCTGCCCTCGGTCGCGCACGGGCGGCGCGAGACGATGGGCACCGACGCCGTCAGCGGCGAGCCGCGCGAGGTGATCCACCTGCCCGGCAACTCCTGGCTGCCGCTGTGGGTGGCGCTGTCGCTGGCGGTGATGTTCGTCTCGCTGCTCGCGAAGTTCTACTGGGTGGCGCTGGCCGGCGCGCTGCTGGCCTTCGCCTTCACGCTGCACTGGAGCTGGGTCAACGGCGCGCACCCGCTCGCGGTGCCGCAGGGCGAGACCTCGCCGGGCGAGCCGCCGCTGCACTCGCGCACCTTCGACAGCCCCGGCCGCTGGGGCATGGGCGGCACGCTGCTGGCCGACGCCTCGCTCTACCTGTCGCTGGTGTTCGGTTGGTTCTACCTGTGGACGGTGGGGCCCGGCTGGAATCCGCCGCAGCGCAGCCCGCTCGACGGCACGCTGCTCGCGCTCGACGGCGCGCTGCTGACGGCGGCGGCGCTGTGGTTCGGCCGGGTGCTGCGGCGGCTGCGCCGCGGCGACGGGCGCGGCCTCGCGCTGCAGCTGGGCGGCATCGCGCTGCTCGGCCTCGCGCAGCTCGCGCTGCTGCTGTGGCTGCTGATCGAGCCGCCGCTCGCGCCGCGCCGGAACGCGCACGACGCGGTGCTCGCGGTGATGCTCGGCTTCCTCGCCTTCCACGGCTTGCTCGCCACCGTCGCCACCGCGCTGCAGGCCTGGCGCGCGCGCATCGGCTACGTCAGCCCGGCCACGCCCTACGAGCTGCCGGTGCTCGCGCCGCTGTGGCACTTCAACCTCGCGACCTTCTGGATCGGCTACGCCTCGCTGATCCTGTTCCCCGCGAGCTTCGGGAGCCTGCGATGAGGCGCGTGCCCGTCCCCTCGCACCCGGCGCACCTGGTGCTCGGCCTGCTGGTGTGGAGCGTCTGGTTCGTCGTAGTCTACGGCGGCGTCACGGTCGGCTGCGTGCTGCTCGAGCCGGACCCGGCGCTCGGCGCGCGCACGCCGGTCAACCTGCTGCTGGCGGCGCTGAGCGCCGGCGTGGCGCTGGCGCTGGGGCTCGCGGCCTGGCTGTGCTGGAAGGCGGCGCGTGGCCCGCTCGCCGGCGGCCCGCGCCGCGAGCTCTTCATCGCCCGCACCTCGGCCGCGCTCTACCTGATCTCGGCCGCGTCGACCGCCTTCGTCGGCTGGCCGCTGCTGATCCTGCCGCCATGCCTCTGACGCGCCGTCTCCCCGTGCCGGCGCTGGCGGCGGCGCTGCTGCCCGGCGCAGCGCAGGCGCACGGCCTCGCGCTCGACGGCCACCTGCCGGAGGCGCCGACGCTGCTGAACGCGCTGCTGCTCGCGCTCGCCTGGGCCGGCTGGGGATTCGGCGCGCGGCGCGTGCCGCCGCGTCGCGGCGAGCGGCTCGCGCTGCACGCCGCGGCGGGGCTGTCGGCGCTGGCGCTGTTCGGGCCCTTCGACGACGGCGCGCCGGCGCTCGGGCTCGCGCCGGGCGCGGCGCTGCACATGGCCCAGCACATGCTGCTGATGGTCGTGATCGCGCCGCTGTGGGTGATTGCGCGGCCGCTGCCGCAGTGGCGCGCGCTGCTCGGGGCGCGCGCCGACCCGCTGTGGAAGGCGGCGCTGCGGCCGGCGCGCAGCCCGATGGCCTGCGCGGTGCTGCACGGCGCGGCGGTCTGGGCCTGGCATGCGCCGGCGGTCTACGACCTCGCGGTCACCGGTCCGTGGTGGCACCTGGCCGAGCACGCCTGCTTCCTGTTCACCGCGTGGCTCTTCTGGTGGTCGGTGCTGCGCGCGCCGGCGCGGCGGCAGGCGCAGGCGCTGTTCGCGCTGCTGTTCACGCTGATGCACACCGGCATGCTCGGCGCGCTGCTGAGCTTCGCGCGCGCGCCGTTCTACCTCGACGCGCCCGACCTCGCCGACCAGCAGCTCGCCGGGCTGCTGATGTGGGTGCCGGGCGGTCTGGCCTATGTCGGCGCCGCCGCGGGGTGCGGCTGGCGCTGGTTCTCGCGGCTCGAGGCGCGCGGCCTGCGGCCGGCCCCGGGCCCGCATCGCAAACCGAACCTGGAGAGACATTCATGAAAGGTATTTCCCTGCGCGCCCCCGGCGGGCTGGACCGGCTGGAGCGGGTGGAGCTGCCGGACCCGGGCGCGCCCGGGCCGGGCGAGATCCGCGTGCGGCTGCACGCCAGCTCGCTGAACTTCCACGACTACGCCGTCGTCAGCGGCCGCATGCCGGCCGCCGACGGCCGCATCCCGATGTCCGACGGCGCGGGCGTGGTCGAGGCGGTGGGCGAGGGCGTCACGGAGTTCGGCGTCGGCGAGGTGGTGGTGTCCTGCTTCTTCCCGACCTGGCAGGACGGCCCGCCCACCGTGGGCGACTTCTCGACGGTGCCGGGCGACGGCGTGGACGGCTACGCGCGCGAGGCGGTGGTGCGGCCCGCGGACTGGTTCACGCGCGCGCCGGCGGGCTTCAGCCCCGCCGAGGCGGCCACGCTCACCACCGCCGGCCTCACCGCCTGGCGCGCGCTGGTCGTCGACGGCGCCCTGAAGGCGGGCGACAGCGTGCTCGTGCTCGGCACCGGCGGCGTGTCGATCTTCGCGCTGCAGCTCGCCAAGGCGATGGGCGCCACCGTCATCGTCACCTCCTCGTCCGGCGAGAAGCTCGAGCGCGCGCGTTCGCTTGGCGCCGACCACACCATCAACTACCGCGAGCAGGCCGACTGGGGCGTGCTCGCGCGCGAATGGACCGGCGGGCGCGGCGTCGACCACGTCGTCGAGGTCGGCGGGCCGGCGACGCTGCCGCAGTCGATCGCGGCGGTGCGCGTCGGCGGGCACATCTCGCTGATCGGCGTGCTGACCGGCGCCGCGGGCCCGGTGCCGACCGCGGCGCTGATGGCGCGGCAGGCACGGCTGCAGGGCTTGATCGTCGGCAGCCGGCGCGAGCAGGCCGACTTCGTGCGCGCGATCGAGGCGACCGCGCTGCGGCCGGTGATCGACCGCGCCTTCGCGCTCGACGACATCGCCGCGGCCTTCCGCCACCAGGAGTCGGGCGCGCACTTCGGCAAGATCTGCCTGGAGTTCTGAAGAACCCGGCTCCGGCAGCCATCGCCGCGGCCGGACAGAATCCGGCCCCCATCAATCCTTTCCTTCCTCCCCACCAGAGGACGCATCCCATGAGCTTCGACTCCGAACAGCACCCCGGCGTCGCCGCCGAGGCGCCCGCCGCCACGCGCGGCTTCACCCTCAACCACTCGATGCTGCGCGTGAAGGACCCGGCGGTGTCGCTGGCCTTCTACAGCGGCGTGCTGGGCATGCGCGTGCTGCGCAAGCTCGACTTCCCCGAGATGAAGTTCTCGCTCTATTTCCTGGCCCACCTGCCCGAGGGCGAGGCGGTGCCCGAGGACGAGGGCGAGCGCACCGCATGGACCTTCGCGCAGCGCGGCGTGCTCGAACTCACGCACAACTGGGGCACCGAGTCGGACCCCGAGTTCAGGTACCACGACGGCAACGCGCAGCCGCAGGGCTTCGGCCACATCTGCATCTCGGTGCCCGACCTCGACGCCGCGATGGCCTGGTTCGATGAGCACCAGGTGCCTTGCGTGAAGCGCCCGGAGCAGGGAAAGATGCGCGACGTGGCCTTCATCAAGGACCCCGACGGCTACTGGATCGAGATCGTCGAGCCGGGGCGGCTGAAGGCGCTGGGGCGCTGAGCGGCGGGGGTGGCACGGCCGCTGCGGATAGCATCGGCGCGTTCCGTCCCGACGTTCCACGCGCTCCATGGTGCCTCTTCAAACCTTCCATCGCCTCCTCGCCGGCCGCCGCGCCGGCGCCTCGCTCGCCGCCGCGGCGCTGCTGCTCGCGCTGGCAGGCTGTTCCACCTCGCCCCCGGCCCCTTCGGGGGCCTCGCGCCCGGCTCCCCCGGGCGGCGCGCGCGACCTCGACGGGGCCCCGGACGCGGTGCCGCGCATCGAGCCGTTCGCCGACGGCCCGAACCGGCCCTATGCGGTGCTCGGGCGCACCTACGTGCCGCAACTCGCCGACCGGAGCTACCCGCAGCAGGGCATGGCGTCCTGGTACGGCGGCAAGTTCCACGGCCGCAAGACGAGCAGCGGCGAGGTCTACGACATGTACGCGATGACGGCGGCGCACCCGACGCTGCCGATCCCGAGCTACGCGCGCGTGCGCCACCTCGGCTCGGGCAAGACCGTCATCGTGCGCATCAACGACCGCGGCCCCTTCGTGCGCGACCGCATCATCGACCTGAGCTACGTCGCGGCCCGCAAGCTCGGGCTGCTGCAGAAGGGCAGTGCGATGGTCGGCGTCGAGCGCATCACGCACGCCGAGATCCGCGCCGGCAGCTGGCGCTTCTCCCAGGTGCCGGGCGAGGCCGAGGAGTTGGCCTTCGCTCCCGAGGGAGAGGGCACGTTGCCGGGCGAGGGCGGCTGAGCCTCAGGCGGGGCTGGCGGGCGCTTCGGCCTCTCCTGCCTGCGCCGCGCCGCCCCACGCGGCGCGCGCCTCGGCGACGAGCTCCCCGGTGCGGCCCTGGTAGCGCGGCGAGAAGTGGAAGGGCACCAGCGCCCGCGCGCGCAGCCGGCGCGCGATCTCGCCGGCCTGGCGTGCCGTCAGGTGGTTCTTGCGCAGCGCGTGCGCGCGGTCCTTGTCGAGGAAGACGCTCTCGATGTAGAGCAGGTCGACTCCGTCGAGCAGCCGCGACAGCTGCTCGACGTTGTCCTCGCTGCCGCGCAGGTCGGTGACGTAGCCGATGCGGCGTCCCGGCACCACGTCGAGCACCAGCGGGCGCAGCTCGGCGACGCTGCGCACCGTCGCATGCTCGCCGTCGCGGTCGCGCCAGCGCAGCTCGATCGGCGTCTCGTCCGGCGCGCCGGCGAGCACCGCGTGCTTGAGCTCGCGCAGCCAGGCGCCGGTGGTCACGCCCATCGCCGCGAGCCGCTCGGGCGCGACGCGCACGCGGGCCTTCTCCTCGATCGCGTAGGCGAGCACCGGCATCTCGTGGTCGACGAAGCGGGCGCGCACGCGGAAGGTGGTCTCCTCGTGCAGCACGTCCCCGTCCGCCATGTCCGCGGGCGGCAGCTCGGTGCGCGCGAAGGCGCTCGCGCTGTCGAAGCGCGCCCGGCGCCGGCGGCCGTCGGGCCGGATCTCGCAGGCCTCGATCGCCAGCGGCGTCTCGTAGCGGTGCACCACGTTCCAGGTGTAGGCGCGCAGCTTGTGCTCGACCTGCGCGACGAAGTCCGGCCCACCCCATAGCACCAGCCGCGGCATGCGCCCGAGCCCGACCGCGAGCAGGTGGTCGAAGCCGGCGAAGTGGTCCATGTGGGTGTGCGTGACGAAGGCGTGCGAGACGCGCAGCAGCACGCGCGGCGGCAGCATGCCGAGCTCGCCGAGGTCGAACAGCAGCGCGCGCCGCTCGTCGCGCACGTCGACGACCAGGCCCGGCTCGTTCGACGACGGGTCCATCAGGCGGGGTTCGAGCAGCGTGCGCATCGGTGCGGCGGCGGTGCCGCGTCGCACGGGACGCCGGCGGGGCCTCGGCGCATTATCGAAGGGCCGCGGTACGCGGCGCGCGGTGCGGCTTTGCACCGGCCCGCCCCCGGTGCGCGAGCCGGGCGCGGGCCCCATCCCGGCGACGGCATCTATGATGCGGTTCCTTGCAGAAACTGCGCGGCCCCGGCCGTCTCGCGTGCCGTTCCTCCCAGCGATCCGGATCCCATCCCTTGCGTCCCCCCGCCCGGGCCGGGCCGCCCTGGCGGTCGCCGCCGGCGTGGCGGGCGGCATGGGACTGCGCGCGCTGCTCGATCCCTGGCTGGGGGAGGCGATCCCCTTCCTGCTGGCCACGCTGGCCGTGCTCATGGTGCAGATCCGGGCGGGGCGCAACGCCGCCCTCGCGACGGTGCTCGGCTGCATCGCCTGGACCCTGCTGCCCGGCGCGGCGCCCGCAGCGTCGTGGGTGCATCGGCTGATCTTCCTGCTGGCCGCCGGCGCCACCGTGCTGCTGCTGGAGCATGTGCTGCGCAGCGGCAGCGATGCCGTGAACCTGGAGGAGGGCGAGGCGCACGACCCGCTGCGCTGGCTGCGCGCGTCGATCGCGCTGTCGCTGATCCTGCCCGGCGCCTTCTTCCTCAGCATCGCGTGGTTCGGGCACGGGCAGGCGCAGGAGCAGGCGCAGGAGCGGCTCGCCCGGACGGCGCGGGTCGCGGAGGAGCACGCGGCGCGCGTGATCGAGACCAACGGCGTGATCGCGCGGCAGCTGCTGCAGCAGCTCGGCCACGACGGCGACGACGCGATCCGCGCACGGCGACGTGAACTCCACCGCATGCTCGCCGAGGTGGCGGGGCCGCTGCGCCAGGTCCAGTCGGTCTGGGTCTGGGACCGGTACGGCCGGCCGCTGGTCTCGAGCCTGTTCGAGGAGGTGCCGGCGGCGCTGGACGTCTCCGATCGCGACTACTTTCTCCAGTGCCTCACGAAGCTCGACGGCTGGTACGTGTCGAGACCTGCACTCAGCCGCTCGACCGGCGAGCCCTTCTTCAACCTGAGCCACTGCCGGCAGGCCGCGGACGGCAGCTTCGCCGGCGTGATCTCGGTGTCGCTGCGGCCGGAGTACTTCGCCGACTTCTACGCCGGCCTCGCGTCGGCCGAGCCGGGCCTGGCGGTGACGCTGCTGCGCGAGGACGGCACGATCCTCGCGCGCCATCCGGCGCCCGGGCGCGAGGACAGCCGCCTCGCGCCGCACAGCCAGACGCTGGCGCTGATGCGCCAGGGCGTGGCCCAGGGGCGCTTCGAGGGCAAGTCCACGGTGGACGGGGTGCGTCGCTCGGTGCTGCTGCACCGGCTCGAGCACTACCCGCTCTACATCGCCACCGCGATGGAGCGCTCGAGCGCGCTCGCGGCCTGGCAGACCCAGCTCGCGGTGCTGGCGGCCGTGACCTTCCCGGCGAGCCTGGCGCTCGCCTACCTGACCTCGCTGGCGCTGCGGCGCGCCCGGCGCGAGACCGAGGCGCTGCGGCGGCTGCGCGCCGAATCCGAGCAGCGCATGCGCGCCGAGCAGGCGCTGCGGCAGGCGCAGAAGCTCGAGGCGCTGGGCCAGCTCACCGGCGGCGTCGCGCACGACTTCAACAACCTGCTGATGGTGGTCAACACCAATGTCCACCTGCTGGGACGCCAGCATCCGCAGCTGCAGCAGAGCAAGCAGCTCGGGGCGATCCAGCGCGCGGTCTCCTCGGGGGCGCGGCTCACCCGGCAGCTGCTCGCCTTCTCGAGGCGGCAGGCGCTGCGGCCCGAGACGCTGCGCCTGCCGGAGCTGCTGCCGAGCCTGGCCGAGCTGCTGCGGACCTCGGTCGGCAGCGGCGTGAAGCTGGAGCTGCGGCTGGATCCCGCCACCCGTCCCGTCACCGTGGACCCGGCCGAGCTGGAGGTGGCGCTGCTGAACCTGGCGATCAACGCGCGCGACGCGATGCCCGGCGGCGGGCGGCTGACGATCGAGGTGCGCAACGCACCGGCGGCCGCCGGGGAGGCGGCGGGTCGGGAGGCCGAGCCCGGCGTCGAGATCGCGGTGACGGACACCGGCGAGGGCATCCCGGACGAGCTGCGCGAGCGGGTGTTCGAGCCCTTCTTCACCACCAAGGAGCCGGGGCGGGGCACCGGCCTCGGGCTGAGCCAGGTGTACGGCTTCTGCACGCAGGCCGGCGGCTCGGTGCGCATCGAGTCGGAACCGGGGCAGGGCACCACGGTGCGGCTGCGCCTGCCGGCCAGCCCCGCGCCGCTCGCGTGCCGGGCGGCGGAGACCGTGGCGGCGCCTCCCGCCGCGCCGCTGCGCGCCCGCGTGCTGCTCGTCGAGGACAACCCGGACCTGGCGGAGGCGACGCAGGCGCTGCTGCGCTCCTTCGGCTGCGAGGTCGAGCATGCCGGCGACGCCACCGCCGCGCAGCAGCGGCTCGGCGAGCCGGCGCGCCGCTTCGACCTGCTGCTCAGCGACATCCTGATGCCGGGCGGGCTCAGCGGGATCGGGCTCGCGGGCCGGGTGCGGGAACTGTGCCCGGGGCTGCCGATCCTGCTGATGACGGGCTACACGAAGGAGCTCGACCGCGCCGTCGAGCAGGGCTTCGAGGTGCTGCCCAAGCCGCTGGAGGCGCAGACGCTGGAGCAGGCGTTGCGCCGGGCGCTGGCGGACGCGGAGGACAGGGCCCCCGGCCGCTCATGAGGCGGCGGGTCCGGTCTTGCCGAGCCGGAACACCGAGACCGCCTCCACGAGGCGGTCCGCCTGCGCCTTCAGGCTCTGCGCTGCCGCGGCGCTCTGCTCGACGAGCGCGGCGTTCTGCTGCGTGGACCGGTCCATCTGCGCGACGGCCTCGCCGACCTGGGCGACGGTATTGCTCTGCTCGCCGCTGGCGTTGCTGATTCCACCCATGATCTGCGTGACCCGCTCGATCGAGGCCACGATCTCATCCATCGTCGCGCCCGCCCGGTCGGCGAGCACCGTGCCTTGCTGCACCGTCTCGACGCTGCCGGTGATCAGGTCCTTGATTTCCTTGGCTGCCGTGGCGCTGCGCTGGGCGAGGCCGCGGACCTCGCCCGCCACCACGGCAAACCCGCGGCCCTGCTCCCCGGCGCGCGCGGCCTCGACCGCGGCGTTGAGCGCGAGGATGTTGGTCTGGAACGCGATCGCATCGATCAAGCCGATGATCTCGGCAATCTTGCGGGAGCTGTCGTCGATGCCCCGCATCGTCTCCACGACCTGCCCGACCACTTCGCCACCGCGCAGCGCGATGGAGGTGGCGGCCTGTGCCAGCTCGCTCGCCTGGCGCGCATGGTCCGCGTTCTGCCGGACGGTGGCATTGAACTCCTTCATCGAGGCCGAGGTCTCCTCCAGCGCCGAGGCCTGCGCCTCGGTGCGCTGGCTGAGGTCCAGGTTGCCCTGCGCGATCTGCGTGCTGGCGGCCGCCACGCCTTCGGCGTTCTGCCTCACGTCGCCCACGATGCGGGCGAGCCGGTCCCTCATGAGGGACAAGGCCTGCAGCAACTGCGCGATCTCGTCCCGACCCCGGGCATCGACCCTCACCGACAGTTCGCCGTCGGCGACCGCACGGGCGACGTCCATTGCCTGGGCGAGGGAGCGGGTGATCGAGCGGCTGAACAGGAAGGCGCCGACCCCGGCCGCCGCGGACACGGCCAGCATGAGCGCGAGGCTGCCGAGCGTGGCGCGCCGGCCGTCCGCGTCCGCCTCCGCAGCGGTGGCCGCGCCGGTGGCGGCGATCCCTTCGCTGGCTTCCTCGAGCAGCCTGGCGGGCTCGCGGTCCATGCCCTTCACCGCGGCGTCCCCGACGCTGGCGTCGAAGCCGGAGGACTTGAACGCCTCGAAGGCGCGGCGGTAGCCCTCGCCCATCTTGAGATGCGCCTGCGAGAACCGTTCCACCAGGGCCTTGCTTTCGCCCTCCGGCAGGGATGCGAGCAGCCGCCGGGTCCCCTCCGCCGTCTCGCGCTCCAGCTTGCCGAAGGCGCTCCAGTGCTTGTCGAGCTGCTGGGGATCCTTGCCGCGCAGCAGCGTGTTCTTCCACTCCTGCACCTGCAGCTTGAACGCAATCGAGATGTCCTGGACGGCACGCACGTTCTCGTGCGTGCTCCGCACCTCGCCGGAGTAGGTGTCGAGCACCTGGTTGAGCCGGTGGAGGCCGAAGAGGGCTGCGCCGACGACGAGAAGCAGTGCTGCGAGGAAGGCCAGTGGCAGCTTGAGGCGGAGATTCATCAGGATCGTTCTTCTTGGGGTTGGACGGTATGCGCGAGCCGCGGAGCGGCGGAGCTCCTGCGCTCCCTGGTGCGTCGGCGTGCCGCAGTCGTTCGGAACCGCAGCCCCGGCCTTCCCGGGCAGGCGCCCGACGACCTGCCGCGGCGTGGACGCCGTTGCCGCTTGTCGGGAAGGGGCTTCCTGCTGCATTCACCGCTGCGCTCGGACGCGGCGCTGGAGCGCCGGGTCCGCTCGGGGCAGCCGTCGCCGGAACGATCACCGCCGGTCCTGTTGCGGCAGGGAAGCCTTGGTACCGAGACGGCTTCGGGCAGGGCGCTCGGAGCGTCAGGAGGCACCTCATGGGGTTCCGGAGGAGGCGCGGCCTGACGGAACGCGGGGCTGCGCCCGGCCTGCACCGAGGAGGCAGGAGTACAGGTTTGCACTGTAGGTGCGGGCGCTGTTCGGCGAGAGGCGAAAAAGGCGGGAAAGGAGCGCCTTTTCCGCAGCCGGCCATCCGCACGGCAGGCTCGCATCCGGGCCTTGCGGATAGTGGCAGTTCGCTCGAGCGGTGGCCCCAGGACGGTCGGCTCCCCGCCGTCCCGGCCTCCCAGCACGGTTTTGCCGACACCGGCCCATGCTTGGCGGGCGCGATGTCATCGCGCCGCTGCACAAGCACTCCGATCGCCTCGCGACCCCTCGGGCGGCCCTGCGGGAGAGGAGCGGCGCTTCGCCCGGGCTGCCGCCGGTGCAGGGGGCGGATTGACGGCGAGTCGGGCGCGACACTTCCGCGAGGGATGGCGGGGGTCCGTGCCCGCGTACGGCGGCCGCCGGAGAGCCGGCCCGCAGCAGGGCTCAGCGGCCGCCGGCGAACAGCCAGGGCTCGGCCTCGCGGCGCCGGCGCTCGTAGGCGCGGATCGCGTCCTCGCGCGCGAGCGTCAGCGCGATGTCGTCGAGCCCCTCGAGCAGGCAGTGCTTGCGGTGCGCGTCGATCTCGAAGCCGATCGCGCGGCCGTCGGGCGTCGTGACCGTCTGCGCCGCGAGGTCGATGGCGAGGCGGTAGCCCGGCGAGGCCGCGACCTCGGCGAAGAGCCGGTCCACCGTCGCCTCGTCGAGCACGATCGGCAGCATCCCGTTCTTGAAGCAGTTGCCGAAGAAGATGTCGGCGAAGCTCGGCGCGACGAGCGCGCGGATGCCGTGGTCGCGCAGCGCCCAGGGCGCGTGCTCGCGGCTCGAGCCGCAGCCGAAGTTGCCGCGCGCGAGCAGGATCGAGGCGCCGGCATAACGCGCCTGGTTCAGCGCGAAGTCCGGGTTGCGCGGCCGGCGGCTGCAGTCCTGCCCCGGCTCGCCGCGGTCGAGGTAGCGCCACTCGTCGAACAGGTTGTCGCCGAAGCCGGTGCGCCGGATCGACTTCATGAACTGCTTCGGGATCAGCGCGTCGGTGTCGACGTTGGCGCGGTCGATCGGCACGACCAGGCCGTCGTGCGTCGTGAAGGGATGCTGGCTCATGCTGGGGACTCGGTGGTGATGTCGACGAAGCGTCCGGCGACCGCCGCGGCGGCGGCCATCGCGGGGCTGACGAGGTGGCTGCGCCCGCCCGCGCCCTGGCGGCCCTCGAAGTTGCGGTTCGAGGTCGAGGCGCAGCGCTCGCCCGGCGCGAGCCGGTCCTCGTTCATGCCCAGGCACATCGAGCAGCCGGGCTCGCGCCACTCGAAGCCGGCGGCAGTGAAGATGCGGTCCAGCCCCTCGGCCTCGGCCTGCGCCTTCACGAGGCCCGAGCCGGGCACCGCGAGCGCGAGCTTGACCGACGGCGCGATGCGCCGGCCCTCGAGCACCGCGGCGGCGGCGCGCAGGTCCTCGATGCGGCCGTTGGTGCACGAGCCGATGAAGACCTTGTCCGGGCGGATCCCGGTGATCGGCACGCCGGCCTCCAGCCCCATGTAGGCGAGCGCGCGTTCCATGCCGGCGCGGCGCACCGGGTCGGCCTCGGCGGCGGGGTCGGGCACCGTGGCGCCCACCTCGACCACCATCTCGGGCGAGGTGCCCCAGCTGACCATCGGCCGCAGCCGCGTCGCGTCGATCTCGAGCACCTCGTCGAAGGCCGCGCCCTCGTCGCTCACCAGCGTGCGCCAGTAGGCGACGGCCTGCTCCCAGTGCCCGTCCCGCGGTGCGTAGGGGCGGCCCTTCACGTAGTCGATCGTCTTCTGGTCCACGCCGATCAGGCCGACGCGCGCGCCGGCCTCGATCGCCATGTTGCACAGCGTCATGCGGCCTTCCATCGACAGCGCGCGGATCGTGCTGCCGGCGAACTCGATCGCGCAGCCGGTGGCGCCGCCGGTGCCGATGCGGCCGATGATCGCGAGGATCAGGTCCTTGGCGGTGACGCCGGCGGGCAGCGCCCCCTCGACGCGCAGCAGCATCGTGCGCATGCGGCGCATCGACAGGCACTGCGTCGCGAGCACGTGCTCGACCTCGGAGGTGCCGACGCCGAAGGCGAGCGCCGCGAAGGCGCCGTGCGTGCTCGTGTGCGAGTCGCCAGCGACCACCGTCATGCCGGGCAGCGTCGCACCCTGCTCGGGACCGACCACGTGGATGATGCCCTGGCGGCGGTCGCGCAGCCCGAAGCCGGTGATGCCGAAGTCGGCGCAGTTGCGCTCGAGCTGCTCGACCTGCAGGCGCGACAGCGGGTCGGCGATGCCGCCGCCGGGGCCGCGCTCGCGCGCCGTGGTCGGTACGTTGTGGTCGGCGCTGGCGAGCACCGTCTCGCGCCGCCAAGGCTGGCGGCCGGCGAGGCGCAGGCCCTCGAAGGCCTGCGGGCTCGTCACCTCGTAGACCAGGTGGCGGTCGACGTAGAGCAGCGCGGCGCCGCCGGGCTCCTCGTGCACCACGTGGCGCTGCCACAGCTTCTCGAACAGGGTCAGGGCGCCCGCGCCTCGTTCAGCACTCATCGGAAGGTCTCCTCCCTCGTGGGGGTCCGGGGTCGTCATGGACGCCGATTCTGGGGAGCGCGGCGGGGCTTCGGTTCGTAAGTTGTTGACGGGGCCTCAACTTCCGGTTGAGGATGGCGCCCATGTCCTTCCCGCCCAACCTCGGACGCTTCGATCTCGCGTCGCTGCGGCTCTTCCTGTTCACGGTCGAGGCGGGCAGCCTCACGGCCGGCGCCGAGCGCTACGGCATCTCGCTCGCGGCGGCCAGCAAGCGCATCGCCGAGCTCGAGGCGCGCGTGGGCCTGCCGCTGCTCGAGCGCAGCAAGCGCGGCGTGGTGGCCACGCCCGCGGGCCAGACGCTGCAGCGCCACGCGATCGAGCTCGTCGCGCGCCTGGAGCAGCTCGCGGTGTCGATGGCCGACTTCCACCGCGGCACCGAGGGCCACTTGCGACTGTGGGCCAACGCGTCCGCCTTCATGCGCTTCCTGCCGGCGGCGCTGGCCGCCTACTCGGCCGCCCACCCGCGCATCAAGATCGACCTGGAGGACGTGTTCAGCGACGACGCGGCGCGGGCGGTGGCGCGCGGCACCGCGGAGCTCGCGGTCATCGACGAGCACACGCTGGCCGAGGGGCTGCAGACGCTGGTGTGCGACGTCGACGAGCTGCTGCTGGTGGTGCCGCCACGGCACCCGCTCGCGGCCTGCCGCGCGGTGCCCTTCGCGCAGGCGCTGGAGCACGAGTTCGTGGCCTTCGGCCGCGCCACCTCGCTGACGCGCCAGATGGCCGCCGCGGCCGAGGCCGCCGGGCGCAGCCTGACGATCCGCGTGCAGATCCGCAGCTTCGACGCGATGTGCCGGATGGTGGGGGCGGGGCTGGGCATCGGGCTGCTGCCCGGCGCGGCGGCGGTGCCCCACGCCGCGGCGATGGGCCTGCGCCTCGTGCGCATCGAGGGGCCGCTCGCGCAGCGCCGCCTGCTGCTCGCGATGCGCGAGCGCGGCGCGCTGTCGCCGCCGGCCGAGGCCTTCGTGAGGCTGGTCGAGCGGCAGCGGCTCGAGGCGGCGCGCGAACCCGCCTTGCGCTGAGCCGGGCCGCCCCCGGTCGCGGGCGGTCGAGCACGCGGCTTGCCATGTCGGGTTCGCATCGGGAGCCGCGGTGGACATCTCTGCCAACCTCGTCGACATCCTTCTGGGCCTCGTGATCCTGCTGGGGCTGTGGGCCGGCTGGCGCCACGGCTTCCTGTCGGCCGCGTCGGGGCTGCTCACGCTCTTCGCCAGCCTGGTGCTGGCCTTCGCGGGCTACCGGCCGCTGGCGGGGCTGATCGAGCGCCATGTCGTGGCGCTCGGCGTCTGGGGGCCGCCGCTCGCCTTCGTGCTCGCGCTCGTGCTGGCGCGGCTGCTCGTCGGCAGCCTGATGCAGCGCGCGCTCGACGCGCTGCCGCGCGCGGCCCACGTGCACCGCGCCAACCGCGTGCTGGGCCTCGCGCCCGGCCTCGTCAACGGGCTGATCAACGCGACGATCCTGGCGCTGCTGCTGCTCGCGCTGCCGCTGTTCGACGGGCTGAGCGCCCGCGCCCGCGACAGCGTGCTGGCCGGGCGGCTCGCGGTGCCGGCGGAGTGGCTGGAGGCGAAGCTGGCGACGGTGTTCGAGGAGGCCGCGGGCGCCGCGCTGGACACGCTGACGGTGCGCACCGGGCCGCGCGACACGGTCAAGCTGCCCTTCACGGTGCCCGATCCTCGGGTGCGCGAAGACCTGGAGGCGCGGATGCTGGAGATGCTCAACGAGGAGCGGCGGGCGCAGGGACTGCAGCCGCTGAAGGCCGACCCGGAGCTGGCCGAGGTGGCGCGCGCGCATTCGCGCGACATGTTCGCGCGCGGCTACTTCTCGCACGTCACGCCGGACGGCCGGGACCCCTTCGACCGGCTGCGCGCGAGCAAGGTGCGCTTCCTGACCGCGGGCGAGAACCTCGCGCTCGCGCGCACGCTGCCCACCGCGCACCAGGGGCTGATGGACTCGCCCGGCCACCGCGCCAACATCCTGCGTCCCGCCTTCGGGCGCGTCGGTATCGGCGTCCTCGACGGCGGCCGCCACGGCCTGATGGTGACGCAGAAGTTCCGCAATTGATGCCGCCGCCCGGGCGCTACAGCCGCAGCCGCCCGGCGTAGCCGGTCATCTCGAGGTAGCCGCCGCCGACGCGCCGGCCCTGCACGTCGCGCAGCTCGCTCAGGCCTTCCCAGTAGACCGCGCCGGTGCTGGCGCGGCTGTCGAGCTCCTGCGCGTCGAGCAGCGCGTGGACCTCGAACGCGCCCCCCGGGGTGCGCACGCGCCAAGCGACCGGGTAGCTCGCGCGCGTGGCCGGGCTGGTCCAGCGGCGCAGCGGCTCGAACACCACCTCGTCGGGGCCGAAGCTGCGCGCCGTGCCGCCGGCCGGCCGGAAGCTGCCGCCGGCCCACAGCGCGCTGCCGTCGGCGCGGCGCAGCCGGAAGGCGGTGAGCGCGCCGCCGTCGTCGAGGTTCATGCCGATCCAGTCCCAGCCGACCGCCTGGGTGTCGAGCAGCGCCTCGCTCCATTCGTGGTCGAGCCAGGCGCGGCCGCGCACCTCGCGCTCGTGCCCGCCCAGCGTCAGCCGGCCGGCGACCGCGAGCTGGGGCTTGGAGTAGTAGTGGCTCGCCTGCACGGGGTGCGGGCCTTTCTGCGAGTAGCCGGCGCGGCCCTGCAGCAGCAGCGGCTGGGTCTCGAGGCATTCGAGCGCGAAGGCGAAGCGCGTGGCCTGCACCCGCGTCGCGTAGCGGCCGGCATCGACCGGGCCGCTGCGCGCGAGCGTCCAGTCGCGCAGCTTCACCGCGGTGTCGCCGCCGGCGGCCTCGGCGATGCCGAAGCCGGCGCGCGCGATGCGCTGGTCGTGCAGCAGCTCGCCGGCGGCGAGGTCGGTCACCGCGGCATGCGCGAACACCAGCTGGCGCGCGGCGAAGCGGCTCGGGTGCTCCGGCGGCACGCTGGTGCGCGAGCGGAAGAAGGTGACCTGGAAACCGAAGCGCTCGCCGCCGCCGGCCTCCAGCGCGCCCGTCACGTACCACCACTCGGTGCGGAATTCGGGGTGGGCGCCGAAGTCGCGCGGGAAGGCGAGCACCGTGCCGGGCCGGATGACGGGCGGCTCTGGCGCGGGGACGGGCGGGACGCCGGCGGCGGGACCGCCGGACGCCGGCTTCTGCGCTTGCGCGCCTGCCGCGGCGAGCAGCGGCGGCAGCGCGGCGAGGCCGAGAAACGGTCGGCGCTTCATCACCAGTCCTCCCTGACCGCCTGCACCGCGTCGCGTCCCGCGGCGGCGCGGCCCGCGACCAGCGCGGTGACGGTGCCGGCGGCGACGACGCCGGCGCACAGCAGCGCCAGTCGATCCCAGGGCAGCAGCATCTCCATCGTCCAATGGAAGCTCTGCGGGTTCACGACATGCACCAGCACCAGGCTCACCGCAAGGCCGAGCGCGAGGCCGAGCAGCGCGCCGACGCCGGTGAGCGCGGCGCCCTCGCCGCCGACGATGCCGAGCAGCTGCGCGCGGGTGAAGCCGAGGTGCGACAGCAGCCCGAACTCCTTGCGGCGCGCCAGCACCTGTGCGGAGAAGCTCGCCGCGACGCCGAACAGGCCGATGCCGATCGCCACCGCCTGCAGCCAGTAGGTGACCGCGAAGCTGCGGTCGAAGATGCGCAGCGAGGTGGCGCGGATCTCGCGCGGCTCGGCGAACTCGATCAGCGCCGGGTCGTCGCTCAGGCGGCGCACCGCCTGCTGCACGTCGGCGGTGCGCGCGTCCTCGCGCAGCCACAGCGCGAGGTCGTTGACGCGCGTGTCGCCGGCCAGGCGCACGAAGTCGGCCGCGTCGATCGTCACCGCGCCGTGCTGGCGCGCGTAGTCGCGCCACACGCCGCGCACGCGCGTGGCGACCGGCGGCTCGCCGGGGCGCAGCGGCAGCGCGAGCACGCTGCCGACGCGCGCGCCGTAGAGATCGACCATCGCCTCGCTGACCCAGACCCCGACCTCGCCCGGTGCGGCGGGCGCGGGCGTGCCGACCAGCGGCAGCGTGCGCTCCGGGTCCGCGAGCGGGCGGGCGATCAGCGCGACCGACGGGCGCTCGGGGTCGAGGCTCAGTGACACGAGGCGCAGCGTGTCGAGCCGCGTCACCTGCGGCAGCGCCGCCACCGCGCGCACGAGCGGCGGCGGCAGGAAGGCGCTGTCCGCGGCGGCGCTGCCGGTGGCCGTGCGCACGTACAGGTCGGCCGGCAGCACCACGTCGAGCCAGCGCGCCACCGAGTCGCGGAAGCTCGCCACCATCACGGTGAGCGCCACCGCGAGGCTCAGGCTCACGACCACGCCGGCGACGGCGAGCGTCGCGCCGTGGCGCATGCGGCGCGCGCGCTCCAGCGCCAGCAGCCCGACCGGGTGGCGCGCGAGCGGCGCGAGCAGCGCGAGCACCGCGCCGGCCGCGGGCGGCACGCAGGCGATGCCGCCGAGCAGCAGCGCGGCGACCGACAGGTAGGCGAACAGCGGCACGCCGCCGAGCGGCGGCAGCAGCGCCAGCAGCGCGCCGAGCGCGAGCAACGCCGGGCCGAGCGCGCGCGCCGCGCCGTCGCGCCGGCCCGCGTCAACCAGGCCCTGGCCCTTGAGCGCCTGCGCGGGCGGCAGCCGCTGCATCGCGCGCGCCGGCAGCCAGCCGCCGGCGAGCGCCGCGGCGATGCCGAGCGCGCCGTAGACGGCCGCCGCGGCCCAGGAGAACTGCAGGCTCGGCGCGACCCCGGTGAAGTAGCCGCCGCCGAGGTCGCCGCCGAGCAGGCGCAGCGCGAGCCCGGCGAGCACGGTGCCGAGCGCGAGCCCGAGCACGCTCGCGAGCACGCCGAGCAGCGCGCTCTCGGCCAGCACCAGCAGCAGCCGCTCGCGCGCGGTCAGCCCCAGCACGCCGAGCAGCGCGAACTGCTGCTGGCGCTTGGCCACCGACAGCGACAGGATCGAGAACACGAGGAAGGTGCCGGTGAAGAGCGCGACGAGCGCGAGCACCGTCAGGTTGACGCGGTAGGCGCGCGAGACGTTGGAGATGCGCTCGGCGGCGTCGTCGGGCGCCACCGCGCGCACGCCGGGCGGCAGGCCGAGCTCCGCGAGCACCTCGCGCGGCGCGGCGCCCGCGACGAACTGCAGGTCGATGCGCGTGAGCCGGCCGAGCGAGCCGAACAGCTCCTGCGCGCCGGCGATGTCCATCACCGCGAGCGGCGAGCCGCCCGCGGCGACGCTGCCGACCACGCGCAGCTCCCGCAGCGCCAGGCCCGCCTGCAGCCGCAGCGTGTCGCCCGGCGCGAGGCCGAGCGCCTGCTGCGCCGCGGCGTTGAGCGCGAGCGCGTCCGGGGCGAACAGGTCGAGCCGCTCCTGCCCCTCGGCGAGCTGCGGCACCAGCCCCGGCGCGAGCGGCGCGGCGACGAGCGCGTCGATGCCGAGCACGCGCAGCGGCTGGCGCCGCCCGGCCGCGTCGAGCGCGTAGCTCTCCGCCTCGACCACCGGGCTGGCGCGGGCGATGCGGGGGTGCGCGGCGACGCTGCCGTAGAGCGCCTCGTCGAGGCCGGCGCCGGTGGCGCCGCGCAGGCTCAGGTCGGGCTGGCCGTTGATGCTGCGCACCGCGGCGCTGAACTCGCTGAGCGCCGAGCGGTTGATCAGGTGCACCGAGAAGGCGAGCGCGACGCCGAGCATCACCGCGAGCACGGCGAGCGCGTTGCGGCCGGCATGGTGGCGCCATTCGCGCCAGGAGAAGCCGCGCAGCAGCGCGGGCAGCGGGGAGGGGAGGGCGGCGGGCGGCGTCACGCGCCCATTGTGGCCAGGGCCGGCGCGTCGTGCCGGGCCCCGGCCGAACGGCCCGCGCAGCTGGCGGGCCGGCGGCGGGCGCGGCTCAGTCCGGGATCGTGTAGTGCGCGTCGGTCATCAGGTCGATGCCGCAGCTCAGGTGCTCGGCCCACTCGATGAACTCCTTGACCGCAGGGCCGGTCATCGGCGCGCCGTGCTGCGGCACGATCATGTCGATCGGCAGCTGCCGCACCATGCGCGCCCACAGCCGCAGGATCTTGTTGGAGACCATGTAGCGGCGGTGGAAGCCTTCCATGCGCGGCAGCGCGTCCTGCAGCGAGGTGATCCAGTTCTGCGCCTGCGCGCCGGTGCCCAGCGACACGCCCAGGTCGCCCGAGAACAGGATCTTGCCGATCGGGTCGTAGAACTGGAAGTTGCCCTCGGCGTGCAGGAAGTGCGCCGGCAGCGCGACGAGCTCGCAGTTGCCGATCGGGATGTGCATGCCGGGGTCGGGGATGCCGACGACGCGGCCCTCGGTCTTGCCGGGCTTGCAGAAGTGCGGGATGAAGCGCTCCCACACCTTGGAGATGTAGACGGGGCAGCTCGTCGCGGTCATCCAGCGGTCGAGCGAGGCGATGATGTCCGGGTCGGCATGCGAGGCGATGATCGCCGACAGCCGGTTGGGCGGGAAGTGCTTGGTCATGCCCAGGTAGAGCTCGCTGTACGCGAGGTTGCCGCCCGGGTCGATGATCGCGCCGGTGTCGTCGTTGACCACCAGGAACTGGTTGGCCTGAACCGCATCGCCCGACTCCGAGCTGAGGTCGGTGAACATGAGGCACACGTGGCCCTTCTTGCGGAACAATTCGACGGACATGATCGACCCCTGAAAATATGCTGTCACTATAGTGTCACGGCATGTATCCGCCCTTGACGTTCATCAAGGCGCAGGGGATCAGGTGCCGACGGGGCGCGGCAGGGGCCCGGCGCGGTCCCGCTGCGGCGGATCACGCGTCGAGCACGCCCTGCGCGCTCAGCCGCAGCACGCGGTCGGCGCGCGCCGCGGCGGCCTGCGAGTGCGTCACCATCACGCAGCCCGCACCGTAGCTGCGCACCTGGCACGCGAGCGCATCCATCACGCGTGACGCGGTGCCGGGGTCAAGGTTGCCGGAGGGCTCGTCGGCGAGGATCAGCGCCGGGCGGTGGATCAGCGCGCGAGCGATCGCGACGCGCTGCAGCTGCCCGCCCGAGAGCTGCTGCGGCAGCCGCGCCTCCAGGCCCTCGAGGCCGACCTCGGCCAGTGCCCGCGCGACGCGCCCCTCGTCGGGCTCGCCGAGCAGCGTCAGCGGCAGCGCGACGTTCTGCGCCACGCTCAGGTGCGGCAGCACGTGGAAGGCCTGGAACACGAAGCCGAGGTGCCGGCGCCGGAACAGCGCCTGCCGCGTCTCGTCGAGCGCGGTGAGCTCGGTGCCGAGGATGCGCACGCGGCCCGCGTCGGGCCGGTCGAGCCCGGCGATGCAGTTCAGCAGCGTCGACTTGCCCACGCCCGACTCGCCGAGCAGCGCGACGAACTCGCCCGGCGCGAGCGCGAGCGCGACGCCGCTGAACACCGGCGTGTCGCCGTAGCGCCGCTCGAGCCCCTCGACCTGCAGCAGTGGCGCGGTCGTCGCCCCGTTCATGCCGCCCCCAGCCGCCGCGCCTGCGCCTCGAGCGTCGCGACGGTCCGTGCCAGCGCGTCGGGTGCGTCGCAGGGGACGCTCAGCCGCTGCGGCATCGAGCGCAGCCAGGTGAGCTGGCGCTTGGCGAGCTGGCGCGTCGCGGCGCTGCCGCGCTCGTGCAGCAGCGCCCGCTGCGTCGCGTCGAGCGTGTCGCGCCCGGCGGCCTGCGCGGCGTCGAGCGCCTCCCACGCCTGCCGATAGCCGACCGCGCGCATCGACGGCAGCTCCGCGTGCAGGTCGCCGCGCGCGCGCAGCCGCCGCACCTCGTCGACGAGGCCGGCGTCCAGCATCTGCGCGAAGCGCTGATTGATGCGCGCGTGCAGCCAGCCGCGCTCGGCGGGCTCGAGCGACACGATCACCGCCTGCGGATGCGCGCGCGGGGCCTGGCCGAAGCGGTCGCTGTGGAAGGACGACAGCGGCCGCCCCGACACGCGCCAGACCTCGAGCGCGCGCTGGATACGCTGCGCGTCGTTGGGCGCGAGCCGCGCGGCGGCGGCGGGGTCGACCCGGGCCAGCTCGGCGTGCAGCGCCGGCCAGCCGCGCGCGGCGGCCTCGCGCTCGAGCGCCGCGCGCACCGCGGGGTCGGCCGCCGGCAGCGCGTCGAGTCCGTCGAGCAGCGCCTTGAAGTAGAGCATCGTGCCGCCCACCAGCAGCGGCAGGCGGCCGCGCGTGGCGATCTCGCCGATCAGCCGCGTCACGTCGGCGACGAACTGCGCCGCCGAGTAGGCTGCGCTCGGCTCGATCAGGTCGATCAGGTGGTGGGGCGCCGCCGCGCGCTCCTCGGGCGTGGGCTTGGCGGTGCCGATGTCCATGCCGCGGTAGACCAGCGCCGAGTCGACGCTGACGATCTCGACCGGCAGCTCGCGCGCGAGCGCCAGCGCCGCGGCGGTCTTGCCCGAGGCGGTCGGGCCGGCGAGGCCGATCCAGTGCGGCGTGCTCATGCCGCGCGGGCGACCGAGGGGTCGCCGTGGCGCTGCACCAGCGTCCACGCGACGAGCGCGGTGACGGCGGCCCAGAAGCCGAGCGTCAGCACCATCGGGTAGACGGTGCCGTTCATCGCGACGCCGAGCCAGCCGCCGACCGCGAAGGCGCCGACCGCGAGCAGGAAGCCCGACAGCGCCGAGGCCGCGCCCGCGTTGCCCGGGAAGGGGCCGACCGCGCCGGCCTGGCCACAGGGCTGGTGGATGCCGTGGCCGAAGGCGTAGAGCCACTGCGGCACGATCACGGCCCAGATGCCGTGCACGCCGGCGAGCGCGAGGCCCGCCATCGCCGCGCCGCCTGCCAGCGTGAACACCGCGCCGCGCGCGACGGTGCCGCGCACGCCGTGGCTCCGGAGGCCGCGGCGGCACCAGAAGGTGCCGGCGAGGTAGGCGACCGAGCTCGAGGCCATCAGCAGGCCGTACTCGATGCGCGTCGTGCCGAGCACGTCGATGAAGACGAAGGACGAGCCGGCGAGGAAGGTGAAGAGGCCCGCGTAGGTGCCGGTGGTGAGCGCGGCATAGGCGAGGAAGGTCGGGTGGCGCAGGATGCGGCCCCAGGTGGCCAGCAGCGGCGCCAGCCGCGTGGCCTGCGGGTTGCGCTGCGGCAGCGTCTCGTCGAGCCGCCACGCGATGAAGGCGAGCGCCGCCGCGGCGAAGAGCCCCGGCACCAGCAGCGCCGCGCGCCAGCCGAGCGTCGCGGCGACCACGCCGCCGATGGCCGGGCTGCTGAGCGCGATGACGCCGAGGCCGGACATGCCCTTGGACATCACCCGCATGCCCTCGTGCGGCTCGAACAGGTCGCGCACCAGCGCACGGCCGCACACCACCGCGGCGGCGAGCGCCGTGCCCTGCACGACGCGCCACAGCACCAGCATCTCGATCGTCGGCGCCAGCGCGCCGAGCACGCTCGCGAGCACGTAGAGCGCGAGCCCGGCGAGCAGCACCGGGCGGCGCCCGCAGCGGTCGGACACCGGGCCCCACAGCAGCTGGCCGAAGCCGAAGGCGATGATCAGCCCCGACAGCGTCAGCTGCGCCGCGGCCATCGGCGCCGCCAGGTCCTGCGTGAGCGCCGGCAGCGCGGGGAGGTAGAGGTCGGTGGTGACGGGCTGGATGCCCAGCAGCAGGGTCAGCGCCAGCGCGATGACGGCGGGGTCGCGCGCGGCGGCGGCCGGTTCGCCGGCCGTGGTTCTTGTCGTCATCCCGCAAGCGTAGCAGGCCCGGGAAAACACCCGTTGCCGGCATGCGACGGCGCCGCGCCCAGTGCCTTCCCCCTGTTTGGGCACCCCCCGCTCGCCGGGCACGGGGCTAGGATGAATGCAGCCCGGCGTCGTCGGGCCTCTAACCGAGAGAGAGGAGTTCCCATGAACCGTCGTCCCTCACGCTGGCTGGCCACCCTGGCCGCCGCGAGCATCGGCTTCGCGAGTGTGATGCCCACCGCGCAGGCCGCGATGATCGGCACCGAGCAGGTCGCCGCCGCGCAAGGCATGGTTTCCGTGGATGTCGGCGCCGCCGAGCAGCGTGCGCGCCTGAACGCGCTGCTGGAGCGCGAGGACGTGGCCGCGGCCCTCGTCGAGCGCGGCGTCAGCGTCGAGCAGGCGCGCGATCGCGTCGCGGCGCTCGCCGACGCCGAGGTCGCGGCGCTGGCGCAGCAGATCGACCAGGCGCCCGCCGGCGCGGCCTCCGCGCTCGGCATCGTCGTGGTGGTGCTCGCGGTGCTGGTCGTGACCGACATCCTCGGCTACACGAGCATCTTCCCCTTCACCAAGTCGATGCGATGAGCCTGCGGCGCGCGGGCCTCGGTCCGGCGCTGCTGCTCGCGGCGGCGCTGGCCGGCGGCTGCGCGTCGTTCGTGCCGCCGCAGACCGCGGCGCTGCGGGAGGCGGCGCCGGCGGAGCTGAGGCAGCCGGTCGAGCTGCACGCCGTGCCCTTCTTCCCGCAGACCGCCTACCACTGCGGTCCGGCGGCGCTCGCCACCGCGCTCGGCGCGGCCGGCCTGAAGGCCGACCCGGCGCTGCTCGGCGAACAGATCTTCCTTCCCTCGCGCCAGGGCACGCTGCAGCTCGAGATGCTCGGCGGCGCGCGACGCCACGGGGCGCTCGCGATGCGCATCCCGGGCGAGCTCGATGCGCTGCTGCGCGAGGTCTCGGCCGGACGGCCGGTGGTGGTGCTGCTGAACCTGAGCCTGCCGATCAGGCCGCTGTGGCACTACGCGGTGGTGGTGGGCCACGACCTCGTGCGCGGCGAGCTCGTGCTGCGCTCGGGCACCACCGAGCGCGAGGTGATGAGCCTGCGCACCTTCGAACACACCTGGGCGCGCTCGGGGCACTGGGCCTTCGTCGCGGTGCCGCCGGGCGAGCTGGCGCGCACCGTCACCGAGCGCGAGGCGACCGCGGCGACGGTGGCCTTCGAGCGCGTCGCGCCGCCCGCCGACGCCGTCCGGGCCTACCGCGCCGCGCTCGCGCGCTGGCCCGGCAGCCTGACGCTGGCGATGGGCCTGGGCAGCGCGCTGCACGCGCAGGGCCTGACGGCCGACGCCGCCGCGGTGCTCGAGGCCGCGGCGCGGCAGCACGACAGCGCCGCCGCCTGGAACAACCTCGCGCGGCTGCGGTCGCTGCTGGGCGAGCGCGACGCGGCGCGCGACGCGGCCGAGCGCGCGCTGGCGCGCGCCGAGGCGGCCGAGCCGCAGTGGCGCGAGGCGGCGCAGGCCACGCGCGCCGCACTCCGATGATGATCGCCGGCCGGCGCCGTCGGGGGCGCCGGCCGGCGTGCCTTGCGGCCCGGCATCAACGGGCCCCGATCCCGAACTGAAGGAGCAGAAGAATGAACCGTCGTCCCTCACGCTGGCTGGCCATGCTGGTGGCCGCCAGCATCAGCTATGCAGGCGCCCTGCAGACCGCGCAGGCGGCGCTGATCGGCACCGAGCAGGTCGCCGCGGCCCAGGGCATGGTCGCCGCCGATGCCGGCGCGGCCGAGCAGCGCGCGCGCCTGAACGCGCTGCTGGAGCGCGCCGACGTCGTGGCGGCGCTGACCGAGCGCGGCGTCGACGTCGGCCAGGCCCGCGAGCGGGTCGCTGCGCTCGCCGATGCCGAGGTCGCGATGCTCGCGCGCCACATCGACGAGGCGCCCGCGGGCGCCGCCGACATCCTCGGCACCGTCGTGTTCATCTTCGTGCTGCTGCTGGTGACCGACATCATCGGCTTCACGAAGGTCTTCCCCTTCACCCGCTCGATCCGCTGAGCGCAGCAGGCCGCGGCGCAGACGCCGCGGCGCGGCTTTGCCGCCGGCGGGCCGGCGCCCGCTACGGCGGCGGGCGCCTGCGCCCGATCCCCGTCGCCTGCTCGAAGGCGTGCGCGAGCTGCAGCAGCTCGAACTCGCCCCGGTGGCGGCCCACGATCTGCAGCCCGATCGGCAGGCCCTCGTCGCTGAAGGCGCAGGGCACCGAGATCGCCGGATGCGTCGTCGCGCTCACCAGGTAGCACGAGCGCATCCAGTCGATGTAGCTCTCCATCGCGACGCCCTCGATCTCGCTCACCCAGGGCTGCTCGACGGGGAAGGGCAGCACCTGGTTCACCGGCAGCACGACGAAGTCGTGGCGCTGCATGAAGCGGTGCAGGCGCTGGAACAGCGCGCTGCGCAGCCGCTGCGCCTGCGCCAGCTGCGCCGCGCTCATGCGCCGGCCCTGCTCGATGTTCCACACGATGGTGTCCTTCAGCATGCCGGGATGGCGGTCCATCAGCGGGCCGAGCCCGCACTCGAAGGCATGGGCGCGCAACGCCATGAACACCTCGTGCGCGTCGCGGAAGTCGGGGCAGGCGTCGTCGAGCTCGCAGCCGAGCGACTCGAACACTGCGCGCTGCGCCTCGATCGCCCGCACGACGCGCCGATCCACCGGCAGGCCGCCGAAGTCCGGGCTCCAGGCGATGCGCACCCCGCGGAAGTCGCGCGCGAGCGGCACGCGAAAGCGCGCGCCGTCCTCCGCGATCGACAGCGGGTCGCGCGCGTCGGGCCCCGCCATCACAGACAGGAGCAGCGCCAGGTCCTCCACGCTGCGCGCCATCGGCCCGGTCACCGACAGGCTGTCCCAGGCATCGACCGCCGGCACCTGCGGCACGCGGCCGACCGAGGGCCGCAACCCGACGACGTTGCAGAAGTTGGCCGGGCAGCGCAGCGAGCCGCCCATGTCGGTGCCGTCGGCGAGCGCCACCATGCCGGCGGCGAGCGCGACGGCCGAGCCGCCGCTCGAGCCGCCGCAGGTCTTCGTCGGGTCGTAGGGGTTGCGCGTCGCGCCGAACACCTCGTTGAAGGTCTGCGAGCCGGCGCCGAACTCGGGCGTGTTGGTCTTGCCGACGCTGATCGCGCCGGCCTGCTGCTGGCGCTCGACCGCGAGCGCGCTGCGTGCCGGCACGTGGCGCGCATGGATGCGCGAGCCGAAGGTGGTGCGCATGCCCTTCGTCGCCAGCAGGTCCTTGTGCGCGACGGGCAGGCCGTGCAGCGGCCCGAGTGCTGCGCCGCGCGCCTGCGCCTCGTCGGCCGCCGCAGCGGCGGCGAGCGCCTGCTCGGCATGCAGCGTGACGATCGCGTTGAGCCGCGGGTTGACGCGCTCGATGCGCGCGAGGTGCGCCTGCATCGTCTCGCGCACCGACAGGCGGCCGGCGCGGATCTCGCGCGCCATCTCGGCAGCGCCCAGCTCGCAGATCTCTTCGCTCATGGGGACTCGGCGATGTCGGGGACGGGGGAGGGTGCCCGCCCCGGAGCGCGGCGCCGCAGGGTCGCCGCGCCGGGCCGCGCCGGGAGCCATCCCGGCACGGGGGACGGACGCTGCGCGGCGCTCAGAAGCGCTCGTCGGCGCGCAGGAAGCGCCACTGCCCGGCCGGCAGGTCGCCGAGCACGACGCGGCCCATGCGGATGCGCTTCAGGCCGACCACCTCCAGCCCGACCTGCTCGCACATGCGCCGGATCTGGCGCTTCCTGCCCTCGCGCAGCACGAAGCGCATCTGCTCCTCGTTCTGCCACGACACGCGCGCCGGTCGCAGCGGCACGCCGTCGAGCGACAGGCCGTGGCGCAGCAGCTCCATCTGCTCGGCCGGGAAGGTCTGCGACAGCGGCAGCTCCTGCGCGCGGCCCGGGTCGGCCCAGCGCACGCGCACGAGGTACTCCTTCTCGATCTCGCTGTCGTCGCCGATCAGCTGGCGCGCGACGCGGCCGTCCTGCGTCAGCACGAGCAGCCCGGTGGAGTCGATGTCGAGCCGGCCGGCCGGCGCGAGGTGGCGCAGGTGGCCGGGCGCGAGCTTCAGCCGGCTGCGGTCGCCGCTCCACTGGTTCTCGCGCTTCACGAGCACCACGGCCGGCTCGTAGCCGTCCTCGGCCTGGCCGCTGACGTAGCCGATCGGCTTGTTGATCAGGATCGTGACGCGCTGCGCCTGCTGCTGGCGCGCCTGCGGGTCGATCGTGATCTGCTGCTCGGGGCGCACGCGGGTGCCGAGCTCGCTGACGATCTCGCCGTCGACCAGCACCCAGCCCTGCTCGATCCACTCGTCGGCCTCGCGGCGCGAGGCGAGGCCGAGCTCGCTCATGCGCTTGGACAGGCGCACGCCTTCGGTCGGCGGCGCAGCGGGCGCGTCCTGCCCGGCCAGCGGCGGCGCGTCGGGGCCGAAGCGGCGCGGCGCGCGCTCAGGCATCCCGCCCGGCTGCTCCCGGTGCGCCTCAGGACGGTTGCGCTCGTCGCGGCTCGCTCCGTGCGCAAGACGCTGGAGGGCGCGTTCCGCCGGGCCTGCCCGCTGGGCGCGGGGATCGGGACGACGGTGCTCGTCGGCATGGCGCGGACGGCGCTCGTCCTCGCGCGGCGTGCGGCGCGGGTCGTCCCGGAACGTGCCGCGGGGATCGGGGCGGGGGCCGCGCCGGTCCTCGCTCCGCGGCGGTCCGCGCCGATCATCGGCACGGAAGGGCGGATGCCGGTCCGCCCCCTGGGGACGGCGATCGTCGCGCTGGAAGGGACGGGCCTCGTCCCGGCGCGCCGGAGCGCGACGGTCGTCACGGCCCGCACCAGTGGGCGGACCACGGCGGTCATCGGCACGGAAGGGCGGATGCCGGTCCGGCCCCGGGGGACGGCGATCGTCGCGCTGGAAGGGACGGGCCTCGTCCCGGCGCGCCGGAGCGCGACGGTCGTCACGGCCCGCACCAGCGGGCGGACCGCGGCGGTCGTCGGCACGGAAGGGCGGATGCCGATCCGGCCCCGGGGGGCGGCGATCGTCGCGCTGGAAGGGCCGGGCCTCGTCCCGGCGTGCCGGGGCGCGACGGTCGTCGCGGGCGGGAGCCGGGCGTGCGCCCTTGGGCGCCTTGCCGGGACCGCCCGGCGGGGCGTGGCGCGCATCGCGCGCCGGGGGGCGCTCGCGCCCGCGAGCTGCGCCGGGGTCGTCGCGGTGCGTGCCGCGCTGCGCGGCGGGCGTCTCGTCCGGTGCGGCCTCCGGGGCGGGCGGGCGGGGACGGCGGTCGCGCGGCGCGTTGCCGAAGCCGCGCACCGGCGGGCGGGCCTTCTTGCTTGCGGCGCTGCCGGCCTTCGCGGCGGGCAGCGAAATCTTGGGTCGGGTGCTCATTGAACCTGCTCTGATCAGGCCGGCATTGGACCATGAGCCCGAGGGCCGTGGCGCGAACCCCTTGCGTGCGCACGAGGCTCGCGCGGCTTTTCCGTCTCCTCAGGCTCCGTCGGCCGCCGCCGCCGTGGGGGCCGGACCCGGCAGGGGACCGAACAGCGTGCCGATCGCCTCGCGGTACTGCTCGAGCCCGAGCGAGTTGGTGTTGTGGTGCGTGCCGCCCTCGACCAGCAGCCAGCGCTTGGGCGCGGAGGCGCGCTCGTAGAGGGCCTGGCCGAGCTCGGGCGGGATCAGCCGGTCCTCGCTGCCGTGCGCCACCAGCACCGGGGCGCGCACGCGCTCCATCGCGCGCGCCGCCTCGAAGCGCTGGCTGATCAGCGGCCCGAGCGGCAGCCAGCCCCAGCGGAAGGTCGAGACCACCTCGCGGATCGACGGGAAGCTGTTCTCGACGATCAGGCCCGCGGCGTCCGGCACGTCGGCCGCGAGGTGCACCGCGATCGCCCCGCCGAGCGAGTGGCCGAAGATGTAGCGCGGGCGCTGGGGGTGCCTCTGCGCGATCCAGTCCCACGCGGCCCGCGCGTCCTCCAGCGCGGTGGCTTGCGAGGGCAGCTCGTCCCCGCTGCGGCCGAAGCCGCGGTAGTCGACCGCCAGCACGTGAAAGCCCAGCGACTGCATGCGGCGGATGCGCGAGGCGCTGCCGGTCACGTCCCAGCGCGCGCCATGCAGGTAGAGCAGCACCGGTGCTTCGGCGTGCTCCGAGGGGTGCCACAGCGCATGCAGCCGAGTGTCGAGCCCCGTCACGCGCGAGCGGAACTCGATCCACTGGTCCTGCATGTCCTCGACCGCCCGCGGGCCGGCCCAGGGCGTCTCGTGCGCCGGCTGGAAGATCCAGCGGCGCTGCTGGGTGTCGAGCGCGTTGCAGCCGCCGGCCAGCGCGCCGCACAGGGTAAGCAGGCCGACGATGCGCCAGTGGCCCGGGAAGGAGATCCTCATGGACGGCAATGATCGCGTCCCGGGCGGAAAGTTCACGCATCTGCCGGTAACAGCGTCCACCTCTGCCGATTCCTGCGCGAACTTCGCCGCGCTTGCGGTCAACGCCCGCGCATGAAGAGCGCGTCGAGCTCCTTGACCGTGAGCTGTCGCCAGGTGGGCCGCCCGTGGTTGCACTGGTCGGCGCGCTCGGTGCGCTCCATGTCGCGCAGCAGCGCGTTCATCTCGTCGAGCGTCAGGCGGCGGTTGGCGCGCACCGCGCCATGGCAGGCCATGGTCGCGAGCAGCTCGTGCTGCGCGCGCTCGACGACGTTGCTCGCGTCGTACTGCGCCAGTTCCGCAAGCACGCCGCGCGCGAGCTCGACCATGTCGGCGCCGGCGAGCGCCGCGGGCCGCGAGCGGATCGCGAGCGTCGTCGGCGACAGCGGCGTGAGCTCGAGCCCGAGCGCGAGCAGCGCCTCGGCCTGCGCCTCGGCGGTCGCGACCTCCTGGGGCGTTGCGGCGAAGGTGGCGGGGATCAGCAGCGGCTGTGCCTCGATGCGCTGCGCGCCGAGCGAGGCCTTCAGTTGCTCGTAGACGATGCGCTCGTGCGCCGCGTGCATGTCCACCACCACCAGCCCGCGGGCGTTCTCGGCCAGGATGTAGATGCCGCCGATCTGGCCGATCGCCCGGCCGAGCGGCCACTCCTCGCCGGCGGGCAGCGCCGGGGTAGCGTCCTGGCGCGGCGTCCCGGCGGCTTCGCCGGCCGCTCCGGGCGAATCCGCGGCCCCGGCGGCAGGGGCCGGCCCGGGCGCGCCCGGCCGCGTTCCCGCGCCGGCGGCGGCGCTGCCCGCGGCGGGCAGCGTCCAGCGCGGCGCGCCTTCCTGCGCATAGAGCGCCTCGGCCTGGCGCAGCCCGAGCGCGCCCTGCACCTGCGGCCGCGGCGGCCACTGCGGCAGCGGCGGGCGGACGGCGGGCGCGGCAGCCGGGGCCGGCATCGCGAGGCTTTCCTGCGCGGGCGCCTCGGCGGCGCCGGTCGCCGAGCGCGACGCGGCGAGCGCGTCCTCGACCGCGTGGCGCACCGCCTGGTGCACCTCGCGCGAGTCGCGGAAGCGCACCTCGATCTTGGTCGGGTGCACGTTGACGTCGACGCGCTCGGGCGCAATCTCGACGAACAGCACGTAGCTCGGCTGGCGCGCGCCGTGCAGCACGTCCTCGTAGGCCGAGCGCGCGCCGTGCGCGAGCAGCTTGTCGCGCACGAAGCGGCCGTTGACGTAGCAGTACTGCATGTCGGCGCGCGCGCGCGCCGCGTCGGGCAGGCCGGCGCGGCCGTGGACGCGCATCGGGCCGATCTGCGCCTGCACCGCGCGGCTGTGCTCGATGAACTCGTCGCCGAGCACGTCGCGGATGCGCTGCTCGGCCGCGGCGCGGCGCCACTGCGCGACGAGCTTGCCCTCGTGCCAGACCGAGAAGGCGACGTCCGGGCGCGCGAGCGCATGGCGGCGCACCGCGTCGAGGCAGTGCGCGAGCTCGGTCGCGTCGGTCTTCAGGAACTTGCGCCGCGCCGGCGTGCTGAAGAACAGCTCGCGCACCTCGACGCTGGTGCCGGTGGCGCGCGCGGCCGGGCCGAGCTCGCCCGAGCGCGCGTCGAGCCGCCAGGCGTGCGGCGCATCGGCGGTTCGGCTGAGCAGGCTCATCTCGGCCACCGAGCCGATCGCCGCCAGCGCTTCGCCGCGAAAGCCCATCGTGCCGACGTGCTCCAGCTCGGCGAGCGACGCGATCTTGCTGGTGGCGTGGCGCTTGAGCGCCAGCGGCAGCTCGGCCTGCGGGATGCCGCCGCCGTTGTCCTCGACGACGATCGAGCGCACGCCGCCGGCCATCAGCTTGACGGCGACCTCGGTGGCGCCCGCGTCGAGCGCGTTGTCCACCAGTTCGCGCACCACCGAGGCGGGGCGCTCGACCACCTCGCCGGCGGCGATCTGGCTGATGAGTTCGTCGGGGAGTTCGCGGATGGGGCGGCGGGGCGCGTCGGACAGCACGGCGTTCATCGGACGATTGTAGGAGCCCCCGGATCGCGGGCGGCAGGCCCCTGCCTGCGTCGGGGGAAGCGGGCGCCGCGCCGTCGATAATCGCGTCCCATGGACGCTCTTCTCTTCCTGATCGACTTCATCCTGCACGTGGACCGGTACCTCGCCGAGTTCGTGCAGGCCTACGGCACCTGGGTCTACGCGCTGCTGTTCGCGATCGTCTTCGTCGAGACGGGGCTGGTCGTGATGCCCTTCCTGCCGGGCGACTCGCTGCTGTTCGTGGTGGGCACGCTGTGCGGCGCCGGGCTGATGAGCCTGCCGCTGGCGATGGGGCTGCTGGTGGTGGCGGCGGTGCTGGGCGACCAGACGAACTACACGATCGGGCGCTACTTCGGCCCGAAGGTGTTCCGCTGGGAGCAGTCGCGCTTCTTCAACAAGCAGGCCTTCGACCAGGCGCACGCCTTCTACGAGCGCCACGGCGGGGTCACGATCGTGATCGCGCGCTTCATGCCCTTCATCCGCACCTTCGCGCCCTTCGTCGCGGGCGTCGCGGAGATGGACCGCGCGAAATTTACCGCCTACAACGTCGGCGGCGCGCTGCTGTGGGTGGTGGGCCTGACGCTGGCCGGCTACCTGTTCGGCAACCTGCCCTTCGTGCAGCAGCACCTGAGCAAGATCATCTGGGCGCTGATCATCGTGCCGGGCCTGATCGCGATCTTCGGCGCGTGGAAGTCGCGCCGCGCGGCCGAGCGCTCCGAGCAGCTCGCCGCCGGCTCGCGCTGAAGGCGGCGAGGCGCGCCCGGCGGCCTGGGAAGGCCGGCCGGGCGGAGCGCCCGCTCAGGTGGTGCGGTTGCGCGGCATCGGCGGGTTCTTCGCGAAGTAGCGCATCACGCCGGCGAAGAGCGCGTCGACGAGCTGGCGCTGGTAGCCCCGGTCGGCGAGCAGCGCCTCCTCCTCGGGGTTGGAGATGAAGGCCGTCTCGACCAGGATCGAGGGGATGTCCGGCGCCTTCAGCACCGCGAAGCCGGCCTGCTCGACGCGCGGCTTGTGCAGCCGCCCGACCTGGCCGATGTGCTGCAGCATCTCGCTGCCGAGCCGCAGGCTCTGGTTGATCTGCGCGGTGGTGCTCATGTCGAGCATCGTGCGCAGCAGCGTGGCGTCCTGCACCTTCACGTTGACGCCGCCGACGACGTCGGCCGCGTTCTCCTTGTCGGCCAGCCAGCGCGCCGCGGTGCTGGTGGCGCCGCGCTCGGACAGCACGAACACCGAGGCGCCGCGCGCCTCGGGGCGCGTGAAGGCGTCGGCGTGGATCGAGATGAACAGGTCGGCCTGCACGCGGCGCGCCTTCTCGACGCGCTGGCCCAGTGGCACGAAGAAGTCCGCGTCGCGCGTCATCATCGCGCGCATGCCCGGCTGCGCGTTGATGCGGTCGCGCAGCTGGCGCGCGATGGACAGCACCACGTCCTTCTCGCGCAGCCCGTTGGGTCCGATCGCGCCGGGGTCCTCGCCGCCGTGGCCGGGGTCGAGCGCGACGACGATCAGCCGGTCGGTGTCGCCGGGCGCGAGCGGCGGCGGCTCGTCGGCCCGTGCCACCGGCGGCTGCGGCGAGCCGCGGCGCGCCGGGGGGCGCCGGTCCATGTTGCCGATGAAGTCGCCGAGCGCGTCGTTCATCGCCTGCGCGGCCTGCTGCTCCGACTGCTCCCGGTCGCGGATCAGGGCCAGCAGCGGATCGGGGGCCACGACCGGGTGGAGGTCGAACACCATGCGGTGGCTGTAGGCCGCCACCGGCTGCAGCGTGAAGACCTGCGGCCGCGTCGGCTGCTTCAGGTCCAGCACCAGGCGCACCACGCGCGGCTGGTTCTGGCCGACGCGCACGCCGCCGAGGTAGGGGTCGTCCGGCCGCACCTTGCCGACGAGATCGCGCAGCGTGGGGGTCAGCTCCAGCCCCTCGATGTCGATCACGAGCCGCTCCGGGCCGGTGGTCATGAAATGGCGCGCCGCGAGCGGCATGTCGCTCTCGAGCGTGATGCGGGTGTAGTCCTGCGCGGGCCAGACGCGCACCGCGAGGATGCTGGCGCCGTGCGCGAGCATCGGGGCGGAGAGCAGCAGCACCAGGATGCCGCCGCCCTTGAGCAGGCGGCGGCGCGGCAGGTGGACGGCCGGGGCGCTCATCGGGCGCCGGAGCCCGCGTCGAGCGAGCCGATCAGCGCCACGCCAGTGGGGGTCAGTGCTTCGAGTTTCACGTGCCGGAGACCTTGGGATGTGGGCGAAAGTACCATTTTCACATCCGGCAGTGGCATCAGGCCTGCGGCTTTCTCGGGCCATTCGCACAGTTTCAGCCCGGGGCTCGCGAACACGTCGCGGAATCCCGCGTCCTCCCATTCGCGGGGGTCGCCGAAGCGGTAGAAGTCGAAGTGCCAGGCCTTCAGGCCGGGCAGATCGTAGGGTTCCATCACCGCGTAGGTGGGGCTCTTGATGCGGCCGGTGGCGCCGAGCGCGCGCAGCAGGTGGCGCACGAAGGTGGTCTTGCCGGCGCCGAGCGGACCGTGCAGCTCGATGCAGGCGTCGCGCAGCTCGCCGCGCTGCGCAAGACCCTGCGCGAAGGACTCGCATGCGGCCTCGTCCGGCCAGTCGAGCCGGCGGGTTTCTAGAATCGGTGGATGCATCAAGCGGGAAGTCGCACCGTGGAGGTGGACGCATTGTGGCGCGCGTTGCGCGCCGGGTCGAAAGAGCTCGGATTCTCACAGATCGGGGTCGCCGGCATCGACTTGTCGAGTGCCGAGCCGGGCCTGCTCGCGTGGCTGGCCGCGGGCTTCCACGGCGGCATGGACTACATGGCCGCGCACGGCCTCAAGCGGGCGCGACCGGCCGAGCTCGTGCCGGGCACCGCGAGCGTGATCACCGTGCGCATGGACTACCTGCCGCGCGACACGCCGCCCGACTGGCGGGCGGTCGAGTTCGCGCGGCTGGCCCAGCCCGCGCAGGCCCAGGTATCGATCTACGCGCGCGGCCGGGACTACCACAAGGTGCTGCGCCAGCGGCTGCAGAAGCTCGCCGATCGCATTGCGGAGGCGATCGGGCCCTTCGGCCACCGCGTCTTCACCGACTCGGCGCCGGTGCTCGAGGCCGAGCTCGCGAGCCGCAGCGGCCTGGGCTGGCGCGGCAAGCACACCCTGCTGCTGTCGCGCGACGCCGGCTCGACCTTCTTCCTCGGCGAGATCTACGTCGACCTGGCGCTCGAACCCACGGAGCCGACGAGCGCGCACTGCGGCTCGTGCAGCGCCTGCCTCGACGCCTGCCCCACCGGCGCGATCGTCGCGCCGCACCGGCTCGACGCGCGCCGCTGCATCTCCTACCTGACGATCGAGCACGACGGCCCGATCCCGATGGATCTGCGCGCGTCGATCGGCAACCGCATCTACGGCTGCGACGACTGCCAGCTGGTGTGCCCATGGAACCGCCACGCCCGGCGCAGCGCGCTGCCGGACTTCGACGTGCGCGGGCCCTTCGCCGCGCCGACGCTCTTGCAACTCTGGGCCTGGAGCGAGGCCGAGTTCCTGCGCCACACCGAGGGCAGCCCGATCCGGCGCATCGGCCACGCGCGCTGGCAGCGCAATCTCGCGGTCGCGATGGGCAACGCGCTGCGTGCGCCGCTCGAGGCGGAGACCGCCCGGGCGATCGAGGCGGCACTGCGCGAGCGGCTGCCGCAGGCATCCCCGCTCGTGCGCGAGCACATCGAGTGGGCGCTGGCGCAGCGGCGCGCGCTGCCCGCCGCGGCCTGAAGCCCCGTCACAGCGCGCGCAGCGCCGCGAGCCACAGCGGGATCGAGGCCATGCCGAGCAGCGTCGAGACCGTCACGAGGCCTGCGACATAGGGGCCGTTGCCGCCCATGCGCGCGGCGAGCACGTAGCAGCTCGACGCGGTCGGCATCGACGCGAAGGCGACCACGATCGCCTGCTGCGCGGGCGGCAGCCCCAGCAGCATCACCAGGCCGAGCGCGAGCAGCGGCAGCACCGCGTGGCGGATGCCGAGCAGCGCCGACGCGAGCCCGGGCGACTCGCGCAGGCCGCCGAGCTGCAGCCCGGCGCCCACCGCCATCAGCCCGAGCGGCAGCGCCGCCTGGCCGATGCGGTTGAGCGCCGGGCCGACCGGGTCCTCGAGCCTCAGCCCGAGCAGGTTGGCCGCGAGGCCGCCGAGCGTGCTGATGATGAGCGGGTTGCGCGCGATCTCGCGCCAGAAGCCGTGGCCGCCGTGGCGCGCGAGCGACCAGACCGCGCCGAAGTTGCACAGCGGCACGCACACCGCCACCAGCATCGCGGTCCAGGTCACGCCGGCCGCGCCGGCGAGCTTGTCGGCGAGCGCGAGCGCCACGTAGGAGTTGAAGCGGAACGCGACCTGCGCGCCGGAGGCGTGCATGCGCGCGTCCACCCCCGGCAGCCGCGCCAGCGACAGGCTCAGCACGATGCCCGCTGCGACCACCGCGAGCCCCGACAGCGCCAGCGGCGCGGTGCTGCCGAAGTCGAGCGGGCTGCGCAGCACCGACGTGAACAGCAGCACCGGGAACAGCAGGTAGTAGACGAGCCGCTCGGCGCCGTCCCACACGCTGCGGTTGAGCGCCGTGTAGCGGCACAGCACGAAGCCGAGGACGATCAGCAGGAAATCGGGCAGCAGCAGGCGGGCGTCGGACATCGGCAGGGGCGGGCGGGGGGAGGCGCGAGTGTGCCAGCGCGCGGGCATTCCCGCCGGTCGTCGCCCGGGCATGCCCGGTGCTGCAACAGGTTCCCCACCGGGCACAAGGCGGGCTTGCGCGCTAGGATGCGGCGCACCTGCCTGACATCATCGCCCCTCGGCACATCAAGAAGGAGAAGCCATGCATCGCAGAACCCTGATCGCCGCGCTGATCGCGCCGGCTGCGCTGGCGCTCGCCGGCGCCGCCCAGGCCCAGGCCCAGGCCGCCTATCCCGCCAAGCCGGTGCGGCTGGTGGTGCCCTTCGCGCCCGGCGGCACCACGGACATCATCGCCCGCGTGATCGCCGACAGGATCGCGCCGGCGCTGGGCCAGACGATGGTGGTCGAGAACAAGGCCGGCGGCGGCGGGCTGATCGGCGCGGCCGAGATCGCGCGCGCCGCGCCCGACGGCTACACGCTCGGCGTCGCGACCGTGTCGACCACCGCGTCGAACCCCGCGATCAACCCGAAGACGCCCTACAACCCGCTCACCGACTTCACGTCGATCACCAACATCGCCGCGACGCCCAACGTGATCGTCGTGCACCCCTCCTTCCCGGCGAAGGACTACAAGAGCTTCGTCGAGCTGCTGAAGAAGAGCCCCGGCAAGTTCTCGTACGCGAGCTCGGGCACCGGCGGCATCGGCCACCTGCAGATGGAGCTCTACAAGAGCCTGACGGGCGTCTTCGTCACGCACATCCCCTACCGCGGCGCGGGCCCCGCGCTCAACGACACGGTGGCCGGGCAGGTGCCGATCATGTTCGACAACCTGCCGTCGGCGCTGCCCTTCATCCGCGACGGGCGGCTGATCCCGATCGTCGTCGCCGCGCCCGAGCGGCTTGCCGCGCTGCCGAACGTGCCGACCTTCAAGGAGGTCGGGCTCGAGCCGGTGAACCGCACCGCCTACTACGGCATCCACGGCCCCAAGGGCCTGCCGCGCGAGGTGGTCGACAAGGTCCATGCCGCGGTGAAGAAGACGCTCGAGCTGCCCGACGTGCGCCAGCGCATCGAGGGCACCGGCTCGATCATCGTCGGCAACACGCCCGAGCAGTTCGCCGCGCAGACCGCGGCCGAGTTCGAGGTCTACAAGCGCGTGGTCGAGCAGCAGAAGCTCAAGCTCGACTGAGCCCCGCCACGCCGGCGGCGCGAGGCCGTCACAATCCGGGCCGCAGCCGACTCCGGCTGCGGCCTTTTCCTTTGCCATGAATTCCGCAGTACCGCCCAGCCAGACCGCCATCGACACCTTTCTCGACGCGCTGTGGATCGAGGAGGGGCTGGCGGCCAACACGCTGGCCGCCTACCGCCGCGACCTGACGCTCTACGCGACCTGGCTGGGCGCCGAGCGCGGCAAGGCGCTCGACGCGAGCAGCGAGGACGACCTGCTCGGCTACAGCCTCGCGCGCCACGAGGACAGCAAGGCCAGCAGCGCGAACCGGCGCCTCGCGGTGTTCCGGCGCTATTTCCGCTGGGCGGTGCGCGAGAAGCGCATCGCCGCCGACCCGACGCTGCGCCTCGCCACCGCGCGCCAGCCGCCGCGCGTGCCGGGCACGCTCAGCGAGGGCCAGGTCGAGCAACTGCTCGCGGCGCCGGACACGGACACGCCGCTCGGCCTGCGCGACCGCACGATGCTCGAGCTGATGTATGCGAGCGGGCTGCGCGTGAGCGAGCTCGTCACGCTCGAGTCCGTGCACGTCGGGCTCGACGAGGGCGCGCTGCGCGTCACCGGCAAGGGCAGCAAGGAGCGCATGCTGCCCTTCGGCGAGGAGGCGCACGGCTGGCTGCGCCGCTACCTCGCGCACGCGCGCGGCGAGATCCTCGGCGCGCGGCGCTCGCAGGCGCTGTTCGTCACGGTGCGCGGCGACGCGATGACGCGGCAGATGTTCTGGACCCTGGTGAAGAAGTACGCGCTGCTCGCCGGCATCACCGCGCCGCTGTCGCCGCACACGCTGCGCCACGCCTTCGCGACGCACCTGCTGAACCATGGCGCGGACCTGCGCGCGGTGCAGATGCTGCTCGGCCATGCGGACATCTCGACGACGCAGATCTATACCCACGTCGCGCGCGAGCGGCTGCGGCAGCTGCACGCCCGGCATCACCCGCGGGGCTGAGGGCGCGGCCGGGCGGGGCGGTCTTCTTCAGTGGCCCGCGGGCTGCGCGACCTGCACCGCGGCCGGCTGCGGGGCCGCGCTCCAGCGGGTCGTCGCCGGCGGCTGCACCAGGAAGGCATTCGGGTCGATCCCGGCGCGCGGCGCGGCATGCGCAGCCAGCGCCGGGTGCCGGCCCTTGACGGGCGCGCTGCCGGCACTGCCTCGTGCCGGATGGCCGACGATGAAGGTCGAGGGGTCGATGCCGGTCGGGGTACGCGAGCTCAGCAGCGCCGGGTGCGGCCCCGGTTCCTGCGCCTGCACGCCCCCGGCCAGGGCGACCGAAGCCAGCGTGAGGCGGAACGCATAGGCGAGCGCCGATCCGAGTTTGAAGCTGTGCTTGCTCATGGGAGACCTTCCGGGGACGCTGGAGGCGCGTCGATGTTGCGATGCAGCATCGTAGCCTAGGGTTAACCCTAGATCCTCCGTTTTCCCTCAAGAAGGTGCCAGGGCGCCGGCCTGTTGCAAGGCGTCGGGCCCGCGGCGCGCCGGCAAGGGCAGAGGACCTGCGCCCCTGCTGCAGCCCGACGTCCGTCCGGCTCTGGGAAATCCGGCACCGCTTCGAAGCCGACCGGGATCCGCGACCGGACGGACCGTCGATCCTCAACGGGGCATTGAGGATGAGTCAATGACAAACAGAGCCAGGCGCGGGCACGGCCGCGGAGAATCGACGTTAGCGGTTCCCCACTTATACCGACACCCCAGGAGACAAACCATGCCGACCCGCCGCCTTGCCTGCCTCTCGCTGCTCGCGATCGCCTCCTCCACCGCGCTCGCCCAGGGCTTTCCGACCAAGCCGATCACCATCGTGGTGCCCAACCCGCCGGGTGGCGTGGTCGACGGCTCCGCGCGACTGGTCAGCGACCCGCTCGCCAAGCTGATCGGCCAGGCGGTGGTGGTCGAGAACAAGCCCGGCGCGAGCGGCAACATCGCCTACCAGGGCGTGGCGCGCGCGCCGAAGGACGGCTACACGCTGCTGGCCTCGTACTCGGCCTACCACGTCGGCAACCCGTCGATGTTCGGCAAGCTGCCCTGGGAGCAGAAGGACTTCGTGCCGGTGGCGCTGGTCGCCGCCGCGACCAACGTCATCACCGCGCACCCCTCGGTGCCGCCCAACGACCTCAAGGGCTTCATCGCCCACCTGAAGTCCAACCCCGGCAAGCTCAACTACGCCTCGCAGGGCAACGGCTCGCTGTCGCACGTCGGCACCGCGCTGTTCGAGCAGACCACCGGCACCAACATGGTCCATGTCCCGTACAAGGGCTCGGGCGCCGCGATCCAGGACGTGCTCGCCGGCCAAGTGCAGGTGTTCATGACCACGCCCCCGTCAGTGATGGGCCACGTGCAGACCGGCAAGCTCAAGGCCTACGCGGTCACGAGCAAGACGCGCCACCCGATGATGCCCAACGTGCCGACCACCGCCGAGGCGGGCCTGCCGGGCTTCGAGCTCGAGGCCTGGGTCGGGCTGTTCGCGCCGGCCGGCACGCCCCCGGCGGTGGTCGCGCAACTGTCCGAGCAGGTGAAGAAGGCGCTGGAGCTGCCGGAGACGAAGCAGCGCGCCGCCGCGCTCGGCGTCGAGCCGCGCTACCTCGGCCCCGACGCGCTGGCCCAGCTGGTGCAGCGCGAGACCGACTACTGGGGCAAGCTGATCAAGAGCCGCAACATCACCGCCGACTGAGGCCGGCTCCGGCTGCGTGGCCGAGCCGCGGGCTGCGCCTGCTAGGCTGCGGGCGCCGCCCGACGGCGGCCTCGAGGAGGAGAAGAGCATGAGCGACAAGGAACAAGAGAAGAACGCGGCGCCCGCGCCGCTGGCCGGGGTGCGGGTGCTGGAGCTGGGCTCGCTGATCGCCGGGCCCTACGCTGCCTCGCTGCTGGCGCAGTTCGGCGCCGAGGTGATCAAGATCGAGCCGCCGGGCGACGGCGACCCGCTGCGCAAGTGGCGCCGGCTGCACGAGGGCACCTCGCTGTGGTGGTACTCGCAGAGCCGCAACAAGAAGTCGCTGGCGCTGGACCTGCGCACCGAGGCCGCGCGCGACATCGTGCGCCGCCTCGCCGGCGAGGTCGACATCGTGATCGAGAACTTCCGGCCCGGCACGCTCGAGAAATGGGGCATCGGCTGGGAGCAGCTGAGCGCCGCGAACCCGAAGCTGATCATGGTGCGCGTCTCGGGCTACGGCCAGAGCGGCCCCTACCGCGAACGCCCCGGCTTCGCCGCGATCGCCGAGTGCATGGGCGGGCTGCGCTACACCTCGGGCTTTCCGGACCGGCCGCCGGTGCGCGTCGGCGTGAGCCTCGGCGACACGCTCGCCTCGCTCTACGGCACCATCGGCGCGCTGATGGCGATGCACCACCTGAAGGCCCACGGCGGCCAGGGCCAGTACATCGACGTCGCGCTCTACGAATCGGTGTTCGCGATCATGGAGAGCCTGGTGCCCGAGTACTCGGCGCAGGGCTTCGTGCGCGAGCGCAGCGGCGCGAGCCTGCCCGGCATCTCGCCGTCCAACACCTACCTGTGCGGCGACGGCAACTACGTCGCGATCGCAGGCAACGGCGACGCGATCTTCAGGCGGCTGATGCAGGCGATCGGCCGCGAGGACATGGCATCGGACCCGGAGCTGGCGCGCAACGACGGCCGCGTGCGCCACAACGAGCGCATCGACGCGGCGATCTCCGAATGGACCGGCCGCCACGAACTCGACCAGGTGCTCGACGTGCTCGAGGCCGCCGCGGTGCCGGCCGGGCGCATCTACACCGCCGCCGACATCGTGAAGGATCCGCACTACGCCGCGCGCGGCATGATCGAGCACCACCGGCTGCCCGACGGGCTGCCGGTCGACCTGCCGGGGATCGTGCCCAAGCTCAGCGCGACGCCCGGCCGCACGCAATGGCTCGGCCCGGCGCTCGGCGAGCACACCGACGACGTGCTGGCCTCGATCGGGCTCGGCGACGAGGAGATCGCGAAGCTGCGCGCCGACGGCGTCGTGGCCTGAAGGAGAACACCGATGAGAAAAGCCGAGGGCAAGCGTCTCTACATACAGGATGTCGCGGTGCGCGACGGCTTCCAGATCGAGCCGGTGTTCGTGCCGACGGCGGACAAGGTCGCGCTGATCGACGGGCTGAGCCGCAGCGGGCTGGCGAAGATCGAGGTCACCTCGTTCACGTCGCCGAAGGCGATTCCCGCGCTGGCCGACGCCGAGGCCGTGCTGGCGCAGATCAAGCGCCGCCCCGGCGTCGAGTACGCGGCGCTGGTGCCGAACCTGCGCGGCTGCGAGCGCGCGCTCGCCAGCCGCGTCGACGAGATCAACCTCGTGATGTCGGCGAGCGAGACGCACAACCTCGCCAACCTGCGCATGAGCCGCGAGCAGTCGCTGGCGCAGTTCGAGCAGATCGTCGCGCTGGCGCGCGGCCACGCGCAGGTCAACGCCTCGCTGTCGACCGCCTTCGGCTGCCCCTTCGACGGCGACATCGCGGACGCGCGCGTGCTCGAGCTGCTCGGCCGCTTCGCGACAATGGGCATCGATCGCGTGACGCTGTGCGACACCACCGGGGTCGCGAACCCGGCGCAGGTCGAGCGGCTGTGCGCGGCGGCGAAGGCCGCCTTCCCGCAGATCGACTTCACCGCGCACTTCCACGACACGCGCGGCATGGGCCTGGCCAATGCGCTCGCGGCGCTGGAGGCCGGCATCGACCGCTTCGACGCCTCGCTCGGCGGCCTGGGCGGCTGTCCCTTCGCGCCGGGCGCGAGCGGCAACGTCTGCACCGAGGACCTGGTGCACATGTTCGAGGCGATGGGCTACGACACCGGCGTCGACCTGGAGGCGCTGATCGGGCTGTCGCGCCGCCTGCCGGCGCTGGTCGGGCACGAGGTGCCGGGTCAGGTGATGAAGGCGGGTCCGTCGACGCGCCGCCACCCGGCGCCGGCCTCGCTCGGCGCGCCGGGCGCGCAGCAGCGGCTCGCGACCGTCAAGGCGGTCGACCCGGCCTCGAACTGCAGCCCGGTCTGAAGCCGGCGGCCGCCGGACCCGGCGGCTCCGCGCTCCGCTCTCCGCGCGTCGCCGGCCCTGCCTGCCTCAGCACTCGACGATGTTGACCGCGAGGCCGCCGCGCGCGGTCTCCTTGTACTTGGCCGACATGTCGGCGCCAGTCTCGCGCATCGTCTTGATGACCTTGTCGAGGCTGACGTGATGGCTGCCGTCGCCGCGCAGCGCCATCCGCGCGGCGTTGATCGCCTTCACCGACGCGATCGCGTTGCGCTCGATGCAGGGGATCTGCACCAGCCCGCCCACCGGGTCGCAGGTCAGCCCGAGGTGGTGCTCCATCGCGATCTCGGCGGCGTTTTCCACTTGCGCAGGCGTGCCGCCCATCTGCTCGGCCAAGGCGCCTGCGGCCATCGAACAGGCGACGCCTACCTCGCCCTGGCAGCCGACCTCGGCGCCGGAGATCGAGGCGTTCTCCTTGTAGAGGATGCCGATCGCGGCCGCCGTCAGCAGGAAGTCGACCACGCCTGCGTCGTCCGCGCCGGCGACGAAGCGGCGGTAGTAGTGCAGCACGGCTGGAACGATCCCGGCCGCGCCGTTGGTCGGCGCGGTGACGACACGGCCGCCCGCGGCGTTCTCCTCGTTGACCGCCAGCGCCCACAGGTTCACCCAGTCCATCACCTGCAGCGGGTCCTCGTGCAGCGAGGCGGGCTGGCCGGCCTCGAGCGCGCGGGAGAGGGCGGCGGCGCGGCGGCGCACCTTGAAGCCGCCGGGCAGCACCCCCTCGGTGCGGCAGCCGCGCGCGACGCAGTCCTGCATCACCTGCCAGATCGCGAGCAGGCCGGCGTCGATCTCGGCGTCGCTGCGCCAGTGGCGCTCGTTGCGGCGCATCACGCCGGCGATCGTCAGGCCCTCGCGCTGCGCGATGGCGAGCAGCTCGGCGGCGCTGTGGAAGGGCAGCGGCAGCACCGTCGCGTCCGGCGCGATTCGCTTGTGGCGCGTGCCGTCGGCGGCCACCTGGTCGCTGACGACGAAGCCGCCGCCGACCGAGTAGTACTCGCGCCGCAGCAGCTCGCCGCCCTGCGCGTCGAAGGCGGTGAAGCGCATGCCGTTGGCGTGGAAGGGCAGCGACTCGTGGCGGTGGAAGCGCAGGTCGCGCCGCTCGTCGAAGGCGATCTCGTGCTCGCCGCAGAGCCTCAGCCGGGCGGCGCCGCGGATCGCGTCGAGCATCTGCGGGATGCGGTCCACGTCGACGCGGTCGGGCTCGTGGCCCTCGAGCCCGAGCAGCACGGCCTTGTCGCTGCCGTGGCCGCGGCCGGTGGCGCCGAGCGAGCCGTAGAGCTCGGCGAGCACGTGGTGGGTCGCGCCCAGCAGCCCGTCCTGCTGCAGCCGCCGCGCGAACAGGCGCGCCGCGCGCATCGGCCCCACAGTGTGGGAGCTCGACGGCCCGATGCCGATCTTGAACAGGTCGAACGCCGAAATCGCCATCGCGCGCCTCCTTCCTTGCAAGCGCCCCGCGGCCGGCACGGGCCGCGCGGATTCAACCGCCGAGCGCCGTCTTCACGTCCGCGACGAAGCGGTCCACCGACTCGGGCCGCGTGTCCCAGGCGCACATCAGCCGGCAGCCGCCGCCGGCGATGAACTGGTAGAACTTCCAGCCCTGCGCGTAGAGCGCCTCCACCACCGGCTGCGGCATCTGCGCGAACACCGCGTTGGCCTGCGGCGGATGCAGCACCTGCACGCCGTCGAGCGCCTTCAGGCCCTCGTGCAGCCGCTGCGCCATCGCGTTCGCATGCCGCGCGTTGCGCAGCCAGACGTCCCCCTCGAGCAGCCCGACCCAGGGCGCCGAGATGAACCTCATCTTGGATGCGAGTTGCCCCGCCTGCTTGACGCGCCAGGCGAAGTCCGCGGCGAGCGTGCGGTCGAAGAACACCACCGCCTCGCCGACCGGCAGGCCGTTCTTCGTGCCGCCGAAGCAGAGCACGTCCACGCCGGCGCGCCAGGTGATGTCGGCCGGCGCGCAGCCGAGCGTCGCGACCGCGTTGGCGAAGCGCGCGCCGTCCATGTGCACCTTCAGTTCGTGCGACTTGGCGACCGCGGCGATCGCGCGCACCTCGTCGACCGAGTAGACGGTGCCCAGCTCGGTGGCCTGCGTCAGCGACACCACCTTCGGGCGCGGGTAGTGGATGTCGCGGCGCCGGGTGACGAGCGCCTCGACCGCCGCGGGCGTCAGCTTGCCCAGCCGCGCCGCCTCGGACACGCCCTCGGCGACCAGCAGCTTGGAGCCGTTCGAGAAGAACTCCGGCCCGCCGCACTCGTCGGTCTCGATGTGCGCGACCGGCGTGCAGATCACCGAGTGGTAGCTCTGGCACATCGCGGCCAGTGCCAGCGAGTTCGCCGCGGTGCCGTTGAAGACGAAGTAGACGTCCGCTTCGGTCTGGAACAGCTCGCGCAGCCGGTCCGCGGCGCGCTGCGTCCAGCGGTCGTCGCCGTAGGCGGGCTCGTGGCCGCTGCCGTTGGCCTCCAGCAGCCAGTGCAGCGCCTCGGGGCACATGCCGGCGTAGTTGTCGCTGGCGAAATGCTGACGGATCTCGGGGGCCGGGCTCATGCTGTGCTCCTTCCTGGGGCCTGTCGCTTCAGTGTCTCACTCCTCGTAGGCTGACATCGGCGGGCAGGCACAGCTGAGGTTGCGGTCGCCCCAGACGTTGTCGACGCGGCCGACCGGCACCCAGTACTTGTTGCGCTTGAGCGAAGCCACCGGGTAGGCGGCCTCCTCGCGGCTGTAGGCGTGCGGCCACTCGGCCTTGGTCAGCCACATCGCGGTGTGCGGCGCGTTCTTCAGCGGGTTGTCCTCGCGCGGCCAGGTGCCCGCCTCGACCTTGGCGATCTCCTCGCGGATCGCGATCATCGCGTCGCAGAAGCGGTCGAGCTCGGTGAGGCTCTCGCTCTCGGTGGGCTCCACCATCAGCGTGCCCGGGACGGGGAAGCTCAGCGTCGGCGCGTGGAAGCCGTAGTCGATCAGGCGCTTGGCGACGTCCTCGGCGCTGATGCCGGTGGCGTCCTTCAAGGGGCGCAGGTCGAGGATGCACTCGTGCGCGACGCCGCCGCCTTTCAATCCCTCGATGTGGCCGCTGTAGAGCACCGGGTAGTGCCCGGCCAGCCGCGCGGCGACGTAGTTCGCGCTCAGGATGGCGGTCTCGGTGGCGGCGCGCAGGCCGTCCGCGCCCATCATGCGCATGTACATCCAGCTGATCGGCAGCACCGCGGCGTTGCCCAGCGGCGCGGCGGACACGGCGCCCACCTGCGACTCGCTGCCGATGCCCGCGCTGCGATGCGCGGGCAGGAAGGGCACCAGGTCCGCAACCACGCACACCGGGCCGACGCCCGGGCCGCCGCCGCCGTGCGGGATGCAGAAGGTCTTGTGCAGGTTCAGGTGCGAGACGTCGCCGCCGAACTCCCCGGGAGCCGCGACGCCGACCAGCGCGTTCATGTTCGCGCCGTCGACGTAGACGCGCCCGCCGTGGCGGTGCACCAGCTCGCACAGCTCCTTCACCTGCGTCTCGAACACGCCGTGGGTGGACGGGTAGGTGATCATCACCGCGGCGAGCCTGTCGCTGTGCTGCTCGCACTTCGCGGCGAGGTCGGCGAGATCGACGTTGCCCTCGCGGTCGCACTTCGTGACCACCACCTGCATGCCCACCATCTGCGCGGTGGCCGGGTTGGTGCCGTGCGCCGACTCCGGGATCAGGCAGATGTTGCGGTGCCCTTGGCCGCGCGCCTCGTGCCAGGCCTTGATGACCAGCAGGCCGGCGTACTCGCCCTGCGAGCCGGCGTTGGGCTGCAGGCTGATGCCGGCGTAGCCGGTGGCCTGGCACAGCCACTCGCGCAGCTGCGCGTCGAGCAGGTCGTAGCCGGCGAGCTGCTCGCGCGGCGCGAAGGGGTGGATGTGCGCGAACTCCGGCCAGGTGATCGGGATCATCTCGCTGGTCGCGTTGAGCTTCATCGTGCACGAGCCGAGCGGAATCATCGTGCGGTCGAGCGCGAGGTCCTTGTCGGAGAGGCTGCGCAGGTAGCGCAGCATCTCGGTCTCGCTGTGGTGGGTGTTGAAGACCGGATGCGTCAGGTAGGCGCTCTCGCGGCGCAGCGACGCGGGGATCGCGAGCTCCAGACCGGCTTCCAGCCCGGCGACCGAGGGCAGTGCGCGTCCGCCCGCGAACACGCCCCACAGCGCCTCCAGGTCGGCGCGCGAGGTGGTCTCGTCCAGCGAGATCGAGATACTGTCGTCGCTGGCCGCACGCAGGTTCATGCCGGCGTCGCGTGCCGCCTGCAGCAGCGCGTCGCGGTCGCCGTCGGCCTTCACCTGCACGGTGTCGAAGAAGGTGGTGTGGATCACGGTGCGGCCGAGCGACTGCAGGCCGCGCGCGAGGATCGCCGCGTAGCTCGCGACGCGCAGGCCGATGCGCTCCAGGCCCTGGGGACCGTGGTAGACCGCGTACATGCTCGCGACCACTGCCGGCAGCACCTGCGCGGTGCAGATGTTGGAGGTGGCCTTCTCGCGGCGGATGTGCTGCTCGCGCGTCTGCAGCGCCAGGCGGTAGGCCGGCGCGCCCTGCGCGTCGATGCTCACGCCGACGAGGCGGCCGGGCAGCGAGCGCTTGAACTCGTCCTTGGTTGCCATGTAGGCCGCGTGCGGGCCGCCGTTGCCCATCGGCATGCCGAAGCGCTGCGTGTTGCCGACGACGATGTCCGCGCCCTGCTCGCCGGGCGGCTTCAGCACGGTCAGCGCCAGCAGGTCGGCCGCGACGATGGCGAGGCCCCCGCGCGCATGCACCGCGTCGATCAGCGGCTTCAGATCACGAACCTGGCCGTTGACGCCCGGATACTGGAACAGCACCGCGAAGGCGTCCTGCGCGGCGACCTCGTTGGCATGCACCTGATCGACCGTCAGGTCCAGCGGCTCGGCGCGAGTGCGGATGACTTCGAGCGTCTGCGGCAGCACGTCGTGCGCGACGACGAAGCGCGTACTCTTGCTCTTGCCCATGCGCTTGGCCAGCGTCATCGCCTCGGCCGCGGCGGTGGCCTCGTCCAGCATCGAGGCGTTGGCGATCGCCATGCCCGTCAAGTCGCAGACCATGGTCTGGAAATTGACCAGCGCCTCCATGCGGCCCTGCGAGATCTCGGCCTGGTAGGGCGTGTAGGCGGTGTACCAGGCCGGGTTCTCGAGCACGTTGCGCAGGATGACGGCCGGCGTCCAGGTGCCGTAGTAGCCCTGGCCGATGAAGCTCTTCATCACGCGGTTGCGCTGCGCGATGGCCTTCAGCTCGGCCAGCGCCTGCCCCTCGGTGATGGCGGGCGGCAGCGCCATCGGCTGCGCGCGGGCGATCGAGCCGGGCACGATCGCGTCGATCAGCGCACGGCGGCTCGCGGCGCCGATCACGCCGAGCATGCGCTCCTCCTCGAAGGGCTCGATGCCGATGTGGCGGGCGACGAATTCGGCGGGGTTTTCCAGGGAGGCCAGCGAGGGCAGGGCGGTGGACATGGGGTCGATCCGGATCAGGCGGGGCGGGGAAGCCGCGCGCGGGCGGCCTCCCGGAGGAGGGGACTCAGGCGTTCTGGACCAGCGCGTCGTAGGCGGTCGCGTCGAGCAGCGCGTCGAACTGCGCCGGCTGGGCCAGGCGCACCTTGAAGAACCAGCCCGCGCCGAGCGGGTCGGAGTTCGCCAGCGACGGGTCGTCGCGCAGCGCCTCGTTGACCTCGACGATCTCGCCGTCGAGCGGCGCGTACACGTCGGCCGCGGCTTTCACCGACTCGACCACGCCGGCCACGTCCTTCTGCGCGAAGCTCTTGCCGACCTCGGGCAGCTCGACGAACACCACGTCGCCCAGCGCGTCCTGCGCGTGCTGAGTGATGCCGACGGTGGCAATGCCGTCGTCGGCGAGGTTGACCCATTCGTGGTCTTCGGTGTACTTGACGCTCATCGCGGTTCCTTTGTTAGGGAAATGAAAAGGGAAAACGGGGCGGGCGACTCAGCGCACGTAGCGTTGCGGCGCAAAGGGCATGCCCGTCACCGTCATCGGCACGCGCTTGTCGCGCACCAGCGCGAACAGCTCGGTGCCGGGAGCGGCGTGTTCGGTCGGCACGTAGGCCATCGCGACCGGCTGGCCGACCGTGGGGCCGAGCGAGCCGCTGGTGACGCGGCCGAGCTCGCGGCCGTCCGCGGCGACGATCGTCGCGCCCTCGCGCACCGGCGTACGCTCGCGGCCGACGAGGCCCACGCGCTTGCGGGCCGCGCCCTCGGTCAGCTGCCGGCCGATGATCTCGGCGCCCGAATAGCCTCCGGCGCGCTCGCCGCCCGGCCGGCGGACTTTCTGGATCGCCCAGGTCAGGCCCGCCTCGACCGGCGTGGTGGCGGTGTCGATGTCGTGGCCGTAGAGGCACAGCCCGGCTTCCAGGCGCAGCGTGTCGCGCGCGCCCAGGCCGATCGGCTTCACCTCGGGCTGCGCGAGCAGCGCGCGGGCGAGCGCCTCGGCCCGGTCCGCAGGAACCGAGATCTCGAAGCCGTCCTCGCCGGTGTAGCCCGAGCGGGTGACGAAGCAGTCGGCGCCGTCGAGCGTGACGAAGGCGCCGGTCATGAATTTCAGATCGGAAACCGAAGGCGCCAGGCGCGCGAGCGCGGTGACGGCCTGCGGCCCCTGCAGCGCGAGCAGGGCGCGCTCGGGCAGCGGCTCGACGCGGCAGCGCGCGCCGATCTTTTCCTGCAGGTAGGCGGTGTCCTGCGCCTTGCACGCGGCGTTCACGACGACGAACAGATCATCGGGGCGGCGGCAGATCATCAGGTCGTCGAGGATGCCGCCCTGCTCGTTGGTGAAGAGCGCGTAGCGCTGCTTGAGCACGGGCAGGCCGATCACGTCCATCGGCACCAGGGTTTCCAGTGCCGCGGCGGCCTCGTCGCCGACCAGGCGCAGCTGGCCCATGTGCGAGACGTCGAAGAGGCCGGCGGCCGTACGGGTGTGTCGGTGCTCGGCGAGGATGCCCTCGCGGTACTGCACCGGCATGTCGTAGCCGCCGAAGGGCACCATGCGGGCACCGAGCTCGAGGTGCAGCGCGTGCAGCGGGGTGGTCAGCAGCGGGGCGGCGGAGGAGGCCTGGGTCATGACAGGACTTTCGAGGGCATGTGACGGAACCCCACCTCGACGGTGGGTCTGCCCTCGCTGTCCGCTTTACCTGAGAGATTGGCAGGAGGCCCTGAAGCCCTGTCCCGCTTGCCCCTTCGGTGGGCCGCATCGGGTACGGCCTCTCTCCAGTGAGGATCGCTCCGGTTGTCCGGCGCGTTCGCCAGTCCTTTTGCCTGAGCGTTCGAGGGAATGCCTCTGCGCCTTCGGCGGCCCCGCACGGGGCTCTCTCCTGACGAACGAGGAGTGTAGCTCAGCGCCCGGGCCCCGCAAATCGGGGATTCAAGCCAGCGCTCAGGCGCGAAGCAGTTCGATGCGGACCAGCCGCGCGCGCTCCTCCCCGGAGACGCGGGCGATCGCCTGCGTCACGAGCGCCATGGCCTGCATCAGGCCCTCGTCGTCGCGCACCTCGCGCAGCAGCTCGCGCAGGAACTCCCACTGAGCCGGGTCCGAGCGCGCGAAGGTGCGCTCGGCCAGATCGATCAGGTAGAGCTTGGTGGCGGCCGGGGAGCGGGCCCAGGGCGTCGCGCTCGCCGCCGGGGCCTCCCGAGGGCTCGGCTCGGCGGGAAGAGGCCCGGCGGCAGCCGGAGCGGGGGCCGGGGACGCCGTCTCCGGCGGAGACAGGGCGCTCACTGCCGCGCCGGCCGCCAGGAAGCCCCGCTCGACCAGGCTGTGGACCAGGTCGGCCGTCGCGCCGGCGACGAGCGCGAGCAGGTCGTGCGCGGAGCGTTGTCCGTCGGCGAGCAGCACCAGCGTGCGCTCCCGCGGCGTCAGCGTGCGGATGCCGGGCGCGAGGGCCAGGCGGGCCAGGTCGGTCTTGATCAGCAGCGTGCTCATGTGGTGAATCCCTCGTTGCCGGGGATTCTTCACAGCGATGTTTCACGCCGATGAAAGCCGCCGAGTCACCCGGCGAGCGGGAGCCGGGCGGCGCGCCGTCCCGCTCCCGTCGGGCCTCAGGTGCCGACGTAGTTGGGCCCGCCGCCGCCTTCCGGGGTGACCCATACGATGTTCTGCGTGGGGTCCTTGATGTCGCAGGTCTTGCAGTGCACGCAGTTCTGCGCGTTGATCTGCAGCCGTTGCCCTCCGCCCTCGGCCTCGACGAACTCGTACACGCCCGCGGGGCAGTAGCGGCTCTCGGGGCCGGCGTACTGCGCGAGGTTATCCTTGAGCGTGAGGTGCGCGGGCTGGTTCTCCTCGTGGTTGGTGTTGCTGAGGAACACCGAGGAGAGCCGGTCGAATGAGAGGACACCGTCGGGCTTCGGGTACTCGATCTTCTTGCACTGC
>NZ_QXMG01000011.1 GCF_003569765.1 Caldimonas tepidiphila
CGCCGCCGCGCCGGCGCTGCCGCCGGCCGCCGCGCCGGCCCCGATCCCGGCGCCGGCCGCGGCGCCCGCTGCCGAGGCGCCGCGGCCGCAGGGCGCGGAGCGGCAGGTGCTGGTGGTCGAGGACGATCCCCGTTTCGCGCACGTCCTGGGCGAGGTTGCCCGCGAGCACGGCTTCGGGAGCCGCGTCGCGGCCACCGCGAGCGAGGCGCTGCGGCTGGCGCGCGAGATGCAGCCCAGCGGCATCCTGCTCGACGTCGGGCTGCCCGACCAGTCGGGGCTCGGCGTGCTCGAGCAGCTCAAGCGCGACCCGGCGACGCGCCACCTGCCGGTGCATGTGGTGTCCGGCGAGGACCATTCGCGCACCGCGCTCGAGCTCGGCGCGGTCGGCTACCTGCTCAAGCCCGCGGCGCGCGAGGACCTGGTGGCCGCGCTTGAGCGGCTGCAGCAGCGGCTGAAGCACCGGGTGCGGCGCGTGCTGATCGTCGAGGACGACCCGGGGCTGCGCGAGAACCTCGGCCTGCTGCTGCGCGGCGAGCAGGTGGAGATCACGGCGGTGGGGCGCATGGACGAGGCGCTCGAGCAGCTCGGGCGCGACACCTTCGACTGCATGGTGCTGGACCTGACGCTGCCCGACGGCTCGGGCTACGAGCTGCTCGACCGCATGGCCGAGGGCGAGAAGTACGCCTTCCCGCCGGTGATCGTCTACACCGGGCGCATGCTGTCGGCCGACGAGGAGCAGCGGCTGCGGCGCTACTCGAACTCGATCATCCTCAAGGGCGCGAGGTCGCCCGAGCGGCTGCTCGACGAGGTGACGCTGTTCCTGCACAGCGTCGAGTCGGCGCTGCCGGCCGAGCAGCAGCGCATGCTGCGCCAGGCGCGGCAGCGCGACTCGGTGCTCGAGGGCCGGCGCATCCTGCTGGCCGAGGACGACGTGCGCAACATCTTCGCGATGTCGGGCGTGTTCGAGCCTCTCGGCGTGAAGCTCGAGATCGCGCGCAACGGCCGCGAGGCGCTCGAGCGGCTGGAGCGGGCCGACGACATCGACCTGGTGCTGATGGACGTGATGATGCCGGAGATGGACGGGCTCACCGCGATGCAGCGCATCCGCGAGCGGCCCGAGTGGACGGGCCTGCCGGTGATCGCCCTGACGGCCAAGGCGATGCCCGACGACCGCCGCCGCTGCCTGGAGGCCGGCGCCAACGACTACGTGGCCAAGCCGATCGACATCGACCGGCTGGTGTCGCTGTGCCGGGTGTGGATGCGCAAGTGAGGTGGCGATGGATTCCAGCTTCGACGACGACGGCGACCGGCTCTTCGACCTGGAGGTCAGGCTGCTGCTCGAGGCGGTCTACCTGCGCTGGGGGCACGACTTCCGCGACTATGCGGCGGCCTCGCTGCGCCGGCGCATGCGGCAGGCGCTGGAGCACTTCGGCTGCGAGCGGCTCGCGCAGCTGCAGGAGCGCGTGCTGCGCGAGCCGGCGGTGTTCGAGCGGCTGCTGCAGTTCCTCACCGTGCAGGTGAGCGAGATGTTCCGCGACCCGGAGTACTTCCGCGCGCTGCGCGAGGAGGTGCTGCCGGTGCTGCGCACCTACCCGTCGGTGAAGGTCTGGGTGGCCGGCTGCAGCCGCGGCGAGGAGGCCTGGTCGATGGCGATCCTGCTGGCCGAGGAGGGGCTGCTCGAGCGCAGCCTGATCTACGCCACCGACATCAATCCCGAGGCGCTGCGCGACGCCGAGGCGGGCGTCTACGCGCTCGACCGCCTGCCGCAGTTCAGCCGCAACTATCAGCGCGCCGGCGGCCGCGGCTCGCTCGGCGACCACTACGTGGCGGCCTACGAGCGCGCGGCCTTCGACCGGCGCCTGAGGAGCCGCATGGTCTTCGCCGACCACAGCCTCGCCACCGACAGCGTGTTCTCCGAGGTGCACCTCGTGTCCTGCCGCAACGTGCTGATCTACTTCAACCGCCCGCTGCAGGACCGCGCGATCGGCCTGTTCCGCGACGCGCTGGTGCACCGGGGCTTCCTCGGGCTCGGCAACCGCGAGACGCTGCAGTTCGGCGCGCATGCCGAGGCCTTCGAGCCGGTGGCGCGCGCCGAGCGCATCTACCGGCGACGCTGAGCGCCGGCGGCACGGCCTCATGGAACCGATGCCCTTTCCCGACGTCGACGCGATCGTGATCGGCGCCTCCGCGGGCGGCGTGGAGGCGCTGCAGCGCCTGCTCGGCAGCCTGCCGGCGGGGCTTGCCCCTGCGGTGCTGGTGGTCTTGCACCTGCCGCGCGAAACTTCGGGCAGTCTGCCTCAGGTGCTGGGGCGGCGCTGCGCGCTGCCGGTGCTCGAGGCGCTGGACAAGCAGCCGCTCGCCGGCGGCAGCGTCGTGCTGGCGCCGGCCGGCTACCATCTGCTGGTGGAAAGGGAACGAACGCTGGCGCTTTCGGTCGATCCACCGGTGCTGCACTCGCGTCCGGCGATCGATCCGCTGTTCGAGTCCGCCGCCCTCGTCTACGGAGCGCGCCTGCTGGCGCTGCTGCTCACCGGCGCGAGCCGCGACGGCAGCGAGGGACTGGCGGCGGTGCGGCGACACGGCGGCACGGCCTGGGTGCAGGACCCGGCCACCGCGGTCGCTTCCACGATGCCGGCGAGCGCGCTCGCGCATGCGGGGGCCGACGCGGTGCTGTCCCTGGATGAAATTTCCCTGCGCTTGTCCCGCGCGAAGGTCCGATGAAACAAGATGCTCAGTCGCCGCAGGGCGAGGACGTGCCGGTGCTGGTGGTCGACGACGTCGAGCAGAACCTCCTCGCGATGGAGGCGCTGCTCGCGCGTCCCGGCATCCGCGTGCTGACGGCGCGCGGCGGCGTGGAGGCGCTCGAGCTGCTGCTGCGCCACGAGGTCGCGGTGGCGCTGCTCGACGTGCAGATGCCGGAGATGGACGGCTTCACGCTCGCCGAGCTGATGCTCGGCGCCGAGCGCACGCGCGCCGTGCCGATCATCTTCCTCACCGGCCGCACCGAGGAGCCGCAGCGCACCTTCCGCGCCTACGGCGCCGGCGCGGTCGACTTCCTGCACAAGCCGGTCGAGCCGCAGGTGCTGCTCGCGAAGGTGGGCGTGTTCGTCGAGCTGTTCCTGCAGCGGCGCCAGCTGCGCGAGCGCATGGCCGAGCTCGAGCGCGTCATCCGCCTCAACGAGACGATGGCCGCGGTGCTGACGCACGACCTGCGCACGCCGCTGTCGGCGATCTCGCTGGGGGCCGAGATCGTGCGCCGCTCGGCCGAGAGCGAGACGGTGCGGCAGGCCGGCGCGCGCATCCGCTCCAGCAGCGCGCGCATGGCACGCATGATCGACCAGCTGCTCGACTTCTCGCGCATCCGCTCCGGCATGCTGCACGTCGAGCCGCGGCCGGGCAACCTGCTGGCGACCTGCGAGGCGGCGGTGGCCGAGATCCGCCAGGCCCGCCCCGAGGCCCGCATCGATCTCGACGGACAGGGCGAGCTCGACGCCGAGTTCGATCCCGACCGCATGATGCAGGTGTTCAACAACCTGATCGACAACGCGGTGCAGCACGGCGCGGCCGGCGTGCCGGTGGGGGTGGAGCTCGATGGCCGCGCGCCCGCGCAGGTCCGGGTGCGGGTGCGCAATACCGGGACGGTGCCCGAGCAGGCGCGCGCCGAGCTGTTCACACCCTTCCGCAGCCGGCCGCAGAAGGACTCCGCAGGCCTGGGCCTCGGCCTCTACATCGTCGACCAGTTCGTGCGCGCCCACGGCGGCAGGGTGGAGTGCTGCAGCGGGACCGGGGGCGAGACGGTCTTCGAGCTGCAGCTGCCGCGGCGGGTGCCGGCGGCGGGCTGAAACCGCGGGCCCCCTGGCGCAAGGGGGGGTGGGCACGGCGCCTGCCGTGCGGAGCTTCGACAAGCAAGGCGGTGTGCCGCGTCCCGGAGGTCGCGGCGCGTCGCCCCCACCTTCCCGCGGAGCACGCCCATGAGCCTGGAGAAGACCGTCTTCGCCTTCTTCATCGTCCTCGCGCTGACGCTGAACTTCGGCTTCTTCTACGGCGCGAGCGACGACCTGTCGCACCACAGCCCCTACACGCTGTTCGCGGCGCTGGTCGCCAACCTGGTGGCGATGGTGCTGAAGTTCGGCGACCGCACCCATGTCGGCGCGACGATGCTCGCCACCAGCGTCGCGGCCAACCTGCACCTGATCGCCGCGAGCGTGCTGTGGGCGGTGGCGAGCCAGGTCTACGCCGCCGGCAACGAGCAGAACGTGATCGCGGCGGTGGTGTCGCTCGCCGGCGGCGCGCTGATCGCCAACATCGTCTCGGTGGTGCTGCTGGTGGCCGAAGCGCTGAGCGTGCGGCGCTGAGGCGGTGGCCGCGACAGGGCACGCATGACCAGCAGCATCTTCCTCTTCCTGCGCCGCCTGCGCCGGCCGCTGCTGGTGCTGATCTTCAGCTACGCGGCCGGCACGCTCGGCCTGGTGCTGATCCCCGGCGCCGACGCCGAGGGCCGGCCGGTGCACCTCGACTTCCTGCACGCCTTCTACATCGTCACCTACACCGGCACGACGATCGGCTTCGGCGAGATCCCCTACGCATTCACGCCGCTGCAGCGGCTGTGGATGATCGTGACGATCTACGTGACCGTCATCGCCTGGGTCTACTCGATCGGCTCGATCATCGCCACGCTGCAGGAGCCGGCGCTGCGCCGCGTGATCGCGCAACGCCGCTTCGAGCGCGAGGTGCGCGGCATCGACCAGCCCTTCTACCTGGTGTGCGGCCACGGCGACACCGGCGCGATGATCGTGCGCGAGCTGCGCCGCTACGGCTACGCGGTGGTGGTGCTCGACATCGTGATGGAGCGGCTCGACGAGCTCTCGCTGCTCGACCTCGGCATGCCCATTCCCGCCTTCTGCTACGACGCGTCGCAGCCGGACAACCTCGTCGCGGCCGGCCTGAGGCATCCGCGCTGCATCGGCGTGCTCGGCTTCACCGGCAGCGACGAGGTCAACCTCGCGGTGGCGATGGCGGCGCGGCTGCTCAACCCGCGCGTCCCCGCGATCTGCCGCAGCTACAGCGCCGAGACCGCGGCCAACATGGCCTCCTTCGGCACGCGCCACATCGTCAATCCCTTCGCCGTGATCTCCGAGCGCGTGCGCCTGGCCTTCCGCGCGCCGAGCGCGCTCGCGATCCACGACTGCCTGACCAGCAGCTACCGCACGCCGGTCGAGCCGCCGCTGCGCATGCCGCGCGGCCACTGGGTGGTGTGCGGGCACGGCCGCTTCGGCAGCGCGGTGGTCGAGCAGCTGCTCGCGGCCGGCAACACGGTGCGCGTGATCGAGCCCGACGCGAGGCGGCTGCCCGACCTGCCCGGCACGGTGTTCGGCCGCGGCACCGAGGCGCCGGCGCTGCTGGAGGCCGGCATCGCCGAGGCCGACGGCATCGTCGCCGGCACCGACAACGGCATCAACAACCTGTCGATCGTCGTCACCGCGCGCGAGCTGAACCCGCGCGTCTTCACGACGGCGCGGCAGGTCACGCAGGGCGAGCGGCTGCTGTTCAAGCAGGCGGGGCTGGACCTGCGCGTGCGGCTCACCTACCTGGCGGCGACCGAGGCGGTCGAGCTGCTGCGCAACCCGCTGCTGCCCTGCTTCCTCGATCACCTCAACGAATGCGAGGAGCCCTGGGCCGCGGCGCTGCTGTCGCGGCTGGCGGCCGTGATCGGCGACGCGTCGCCGACGACCTGGAGCGTGACGCTGGCGCCGGGCTCGGCGCCGGCGCCGAGCGCCGCGCTGGCGGCGGGGCACCCGGTCACCCTCGGCCTGCTGCTGCGCAACCCGCGCACGCGCGCGCGGCCGCTGGCCGCGGTCGCGCTGCTGCTGCGGCGCGAGGGGCGCAGCATCGTGCTGCCCGACGAGGAGCTGCCGCTGCGGCCCGGCGACGAGCTGCTGTTCTGCGGCCTGCGCCATGCGGAGCAGCGCATGTGCTGGGCGCTGCAGAACGTGGACGTGCTGAACTACCTCGCCACCGGCGCCGAGCGTCCCAGCGGCTGGGTCTGGCGCTGGCTGGCGCGCCGCCGCGGGAGCGGCGCGCAGCCGCGCGCGTGAACCGGGGGCTCAGCCGGCCGCGAGGCGCCACACGCCGCAGAAGTTGTTCGCCGGCATCTCGATGCGCGCCGCCTCCTCGAGCCCGGCCTGCGCCGCCAGCGCCGACACCGCCTCGAAGTCGCGCAGGCCGCGGTGGGGCGCGCCGTCCTTCAGCGCCGCATCGAAGGCCGCGTTGCTGTCGCTCGTGAAGCGCCCGCCGATGCGGAAGGGCCCGTAGACCACCAGCACGCCGGGCGGCGCGAGCACCGCGGGCAGCCGCGCGAACAGCGCCTGCACCTCGGGCCAGGACATGATGTGCAGCGTGTTGGCGCTGAACACCGCGTCGACCGGGGCCAGCCCGGGCCAGGGCGCGGCCACGTCGAGCGCGAGCGGCGGCGGGGTGTTGGGCAGCGCCGCCTCGTCGAGCCACATGCGCAGCCCCGGCAGCGCCTCGGGCCGCTCGGAGGTCTGCCAGGCGAGGTGCGGCATCGCCGCGGCGAAGTGCACCGCATGCTGGCCGGTGCCGCTGCCGATCTCGAGCACGCGCGAGCAGCCGGCGAAGCGCTCGCGCAGCACCGCGAGGATCGGGTCGCGGTTGCGATCGCAGGCGGGCGCGTAGGGTTTCGTGTCGGGCATCATGCGGCGCATTGTCGGCCGCATCGCGCCGGCCCGCGGCGCGGGGGCATTCAGAGCTGGAAGGCGAACAGCTCCGGCTGGCCGCGGCGGTGCACGCGCAGCCACGTCAGCGTGGCCGGCACCAGCGAGCGCACCGCGAACCACAGCGCCTCGTCCTGCGCCGGGCCGCCGCCCGCGCCCATGTGGTGCATGCAGGCGCGCCAGCCCTCCCAGTCGAGCTCGGGCAGGCGCCGGCGCAGCCCGGGCGGCATGTGCGCCAGCGTCGACGCGATCGTGGCGAGCTGGCGGGCCGCCTCCGCGCGGGTCAGGCGCGAGCGCAGGAACTCCTCGTCGCCGAAGCCCTCGGTCAGCACCAGCACCGCGGTGCAGGCCTCCTCGACGATGGCGAGCTGCGCGGCGGCGAGCATCGCTCAGTCCCGGGCTTCGGCGCCGAGCGCGACGGCGAAGTCGGCCAGCGGCAGCTCGATGCGCCGGATGCCCTGCTCCCGCAGGAAGCGCTCTTCCATGCGCGTCGGCGTCCCGGGCAGCACCGCCCAGTGCGTGTCGCTCGAGCGCTTCATGATCTGGCGCGCGAAGCTGCGCGCGAGCTGGTCGTCGAAGCGGCAGCCGAGGAACAGGAAGCTGCGCCCGGCGCGCAGCGCCTGCACCTCCGGGGGGATCGGCGTCTGGATGTCGATCTCGGTGAGCACTTCCACGTGGTCCGAGTCCGACACCAGGTAGTTGCCGGCCGGGAAGCGGCTGCCGAGCGGCTTGTAGACGAGGGTGCGCCAGCCGCCCGCCGAAGGCGCGGGCGCGCCCGCGGCGTCGTAGGCGCGGTGCCAGGTGCCGAAGTGCTCGGACTGCGACAGGCCCTGGATCTGGCCCCAGTCCGACGCCTTGCGCTCGGCGGCCATCGCGGCGAGCAGCGCGTCGTCGTACCAGGTGTCGACCAGCAGCGGCGCGCGGCTGCGCGCGACGAGCCGGTGCAGCGCCGAGGGCTCGGGCGTGCGCTGGAATGCCTCGTTCATCAGCGCGACCAGGCTCTTGCGGTGCTTGAAGCTCTCGATGTACTGCGCCGCGGCGCTCAGGCGCTTGCGGATCTTGTGCGGCACGGTGGCCTTCGCGGTCAGCAGCGCGACCAGCGCCTCGGGCGTGGCGGGCACGCCCGCGTGCGCGAGCGGCGCGAGCAGGCCGGGGCCGAGGTAGGGCACGACGCCGCCGGCCTGCAGCCGGGCGGCGATCTCGCGCAGTGTCGAAGCGGTGTCGCTCATCGGGGGCTCCGGGTGGGGGCGGGATCAGTAGATTGCGGCGCCGGCGCCGACGTTGACCGAGCTGTCCTTCAGCGTCTTGACGATGAACTTCACCTGCCCGGCGTCGAGATGGGCGTGCAAGGGCAGGGCGAGCGCGCGGTCGCCGATGCGCTCGGTGTCGGGGAGCTGGCCGCGGCGCGCGCCGAGCTGCTGGTAGTGGAACTGCTGGTGCAGCGGATGGCAGTAGGCGGCGGCCTCGATGCCGCAGGATGCCAGGTCCTCCACCATCTGCTGGCGCGCGCTCGCGGTGAAGCGCTTGCCGAGGTGCACGACGTAGAGCATCCAGTGCACCTCGTCGACGTCCTCGGCGACGTAGGGCGGCTTGATACCCTCGAAGCTCTGCATCTCGTCGTGGTACCAGGCCTCGACCTGCTTGCGCCGCGCGAGCAGGGCGTCGATGCGGCCGAGCTGCGTCAGCCCGAGCGCGGCGGTGAGCTCGCTCATGCCGCCCTGCAGCGGCACGCGTGCGCCGACCGAGACCGAGCCGCGGTCCTCGGGCCGGCGCGAGCGCAGGTAGCGCAGCTCCGTCGCGAGCGCGTCGTTGTCGGTGACGAGCATGCCACCCTCGCCGCAGCACAGCGCCGAGGGCTGCGAGAAGTCGAACACCGCGACGTCGCCGAAGCTGCCGCAGGGCCTGCCCGCGTAGCGCGAGCCGATCGACTCGGTGCAGTCCTCGATCAGCGGCAGCTGGTAGGTGGCGGCGAGCCCGCGCAGCGCCTTCCAGGCCGCCGGGTGGCCGTTGGCGTTGCCCGCGAGGATCGCGCGGGTGTCGGTGGTGATGCGCGCCGCCGCCTTGGTCGGCGACAGCGTGCCGGACCAGTAGTCGATGTCGGCGAACACCGGCGTCGCGCCCGCCAGCGGGATCGCGTGCGCGACCTGGTGCCAGGAGTAGGCCGGCGCGATCACCTCGTCCCAGGGCTGGATGCCGAGCGCGCGCAGCGCGAGCCAGGTGCCGATCGTGCCGCTCGCGACCGCCACCGCGTGCCCGCGGCCCACCCAGCGCGCGAACGCGTTCTCGAAGGCCTCGACCACCGGCCCTGCGGACAGGCGCGGCGCATGCAGCACCGCCTTCGCCGCATCGAGCTCGAGCGGGCTCAGGTCGGGGTCGGACAGGGCGATCCAGTCGGCATCGGCATGGCTCATGGCGGGCTCCGTGGCTTGTCTAGGCTTCGGTGAGGACGAGCGCGCCGGCGGCGGCGAGCTCGCGCGTGACGGTCCAGCAGTGGCCGTCGGTGGACATCAGGTAGATGCTGCGGCCGCCGGCCTGCGCGCTCGGTGTCTCGTCGCGCATGTCGAGCGCATCGAGCACCAGCGTGCGCAGTGCCGGCAACTGCCGGCGCAGCCGGGTGGCGGCGGCATGCACGTCCGGCGCCGCGGCCAGCAGCGCGCGCGCCGCGTCGAACTGCTCGGGGGTGAGGGCCATCGTGCGGGCCTCCCTCAGCCGCCGGCGACGCGGCGCGCCTCGACGGTGATCGGCAGCGCCGTCGCGGCGTCCATCTCGGGCAGCGCGAGCTGCCAGCCGTTGGCGAGCGTGACGAGGCCGCCCCACATCTGCGGCCGCTCCATCGAGACGATCGGCTCCTCGAGATCCTTCTTCGGCACGTAGGCCGACAGGGCGCCTTTGGAATCCTTGCGGATCATGACTTTCATGGGGCTCTCCAGTGGGTGTCCGGTGGGGGGCAGGCGGTGCGTGCGGCCTCGGCCAGCAGCGGCCCGAGCGCGTCGCCGAGGCGCGCGACGACGCGGCCGACCTCGGCCCTGGTCGCGGTGGCGCCGAGCGACAGCCGCACCGCGCACAGCGCCTCGTCGCGCGGCACGCCCATCGCGAGGAGCACGTGCGAGGGCTGGCTGCCGCCGGAGGAGCAGGCCGAGCCGGCGGCGGCGACGAGGCCGACGCGCTCCAGGCGGGCGAGCACGAGCTCGGCGGGCAGCGTCCCGAAGCGCAGGTAGCTGGTGTTGGGCAGCCGCGGGCAGGCGGCGCCGTAGACCCGGGTGCCGGGCAGGCGCGCGAGCAGCTCCCGCTCGAGCGCGTCGCGCAGGGCGGCAGTGGCCGCGGCCCGCTCGGCCAGCGGCGGGCCGGCCAGCAGCGCCTCGGCCGCGGCGGCGAAGCCGGCGATGCCGGGCAGGTTCTCGGTGCCGCCGCGCCGGCCGCGCTCCTGGCTGCCGGCGAGCAGCGCCGGCCACTGCAGGCCCTGGCGCACCAGCAGCGCGCCGACGCCCTTGGGTCCGTGCAGCTTGTGCGCCGACAGCGACACGAGGTCGGCGCCGCAGTCCTGGAAGCGGAAGGGCAGCTTGCCGGTCCACTGCGTCGCGTCGGTGTGCAAGGGCGCGCCGCAGCCGTGCGCGAGCGCGGCGAGCTCGCCCAGCGGCATCAGCACGCCGGTCTCGTTGTTCGCGGCGAGCACCGAGACGAGCGCGACATCCGCGCCCATCAGCGCGCGCGCGGCCTCGAGGTCGAGCGCGCCGTCGCCGCGCACCGGGATCAGGTCCACGCGCACGCCCTCGTCCTGCAGCCGCTGCGCGAGCCGCATCACGCCGGCATGCTCGACCGCGCCGAGCACGAGGCGATCGCGCCCCGGCTCGCGGCCGAGCGCGCCGAGCAGCGCGGCGTGGTTGGCCTCGGTGGCGCCGCTGGTGAACACGATCTCGGCGGGCCGGCAGCCGAGCAGCCGCGCGACGCTCGAGCGCGCCGCCGCGAGGCGCTGCCTCGCCTGCTGCCCCGGCGCGTGCGACGAGGAGGCATTGGCCCAGCAGCGGCTCATGCAGTCCGCCACCGCCTGCACCACCGCGGGCAGCGGCGGCGTGGTGGCGTTGTGGTCGAGGCAGATCCCGTCCATCGCGCTGCCTTCCCCTCAGGGCCAGAAGATCCGTTGCGGGTCGAGGCACAGCGTGTCGAGCAGCTCGGCGAGCTGCGCCGCCTCGTTGTGCCGCCGCCACTCGCTGCGCGCGTGGTCCCGCGCATGCAGACGCCAGCCGCCCTGCGGCAGCCGCTGCAGCCAGGCGACGTCGATCGGGCCGCCGGCGGGATCGACGTTGCGCGAGCAGCAGGGGCTCCTCACGCGCCAGCCGCTGCCCTCGCGCAGCACCTGCGGCTGCACGTAGCGGTAGCGCACCCGCTCGCGCAGCGCGCGCTGGATGCGCGCCTGCTCCAGGCTCGCCACCTTGCCGGCCGGCGGCAGCGGCATGCCGGGGGACTGGCGCATCGCGGCCCCCCTCATGCGGCGGCCGTCGCGCGCGGGAGTGCGCGCGGCGACGCGGGCGCGATCTCCTCCTCGAGGCAGCCGATCACGCGGCCGCCCTCGAACTCGACCAGGTAGACGGGCACCCCGGCCTCGGCGTGGTGGCCGACCTGCACGATCTCGCCGAGGCTGCCCGCGGGCGCGAGCAGCGCGTCGGCCGGCTGCTCGGGATAGCTGCCGTCGTTGGCCAGGTCGATCTGCGCGGCCACGCGCTGGCCCCAGCGGAAGCGGGGTTCACGGATGTCGATCATGGCGCTCTGCTCCCGTGAGGGTCCTCAGCCGCGCGAGCTTCTCGGGGCCGAGCCGCGCGAGGATGTCCTCGGGCAGGTGGTCGAGCGTCATCAGCTCCTTGGCGCGCATGCCGACCCGGTAGCCGTGCTCGACGAACTCGACGGCGAAGATGTAGTACTGCTGCAGGAAGGTGCCGATCGAGGTGACGTAGCCGATGTCGCCCTTGCCGACCAGCACCTCGCCGATGTCGCGGCCCCGGAAGGTGCCGTCGTTGCGGACCGTCGTGCGGCTCACCACGCGCTCGCCGATGCGAAAGCGCGGCGGCCCGCCGAGCTCGATCACGTCCTCGTCGCGCCGGATGTCAGCCATGGCTTGCTCCCTGGGGATCACGCGTGTCCCGGTCGTGCGGGGCGGGATTCATCGCCGCTTCCTCCTCGTCCGCACGGCGCTCAGGACGCGAGCGTCGCGGCCGGCCGGATCGACGCGATGTCGATCTTCGCCAAGCCGGGCGGCGCGGAGGACGCGCCGCTCGAGCCGCAGGCGCAGGCGCCGGCGTTCGGGTTGAGGAAGCTCAGGCCGGCGGAGGTGGCGGTCTCGGCGAAGTCGATCGTGACGCCCTCGAGCAGCAGGCGGCTGTCGGCCGGCAGGAAGATGCGCAGGCCCTCGTGCACCAGCGTCTCGTCGCCGGCGCGCGGTCCGGCCTCGACGCTGAGCTCCGACGTGTAGCCCGAGCAGCCGCCTGCGGCCACCGTCAGGCGCAGGCCCGCGCCCTCGGGCAGGCCCGAGAAGCGCACGAAGCGGCGCATGAACCTGTCCGCCGCGGGGGTGATGGTGAGGTTCGGCAGCATGGCGCCTCAGACCTTGACGATGCAGCCGTCCACCGGGCAGACCGCGACGCACTGCGGGTCGTCGTAGTGGCCCTCGCACTCCGTGCACTTGGCCGGATTGATGAGGAAGGTGCCGCCCTTCTCGCGGATGGCGTCGTTCGGGCACTCGGGCTCGCAGGCGGAGCAGCCGGAGCAGGTGGAGGCGATGATCTTGAGGGCCATTTCGGTTCTCCTTTCGGGTCGTGGGGCTTGCGTGGGGCGGGTGGTGACGTTCCGCTTTCTGCGCGCGGCTTCCGGGCCGCGGCTTCAGGCCGCGGCGGCGGACGTGAAGGCGCCCTGGCGGATCGCGGCGTCGCCGCGGTCCCGGTGCCCGGTGTCGCCGCGCGCGACGCGCTCGCGGTAGCCGGCGAACCAGTCGAGGGCCGCGCGCTCGATGAACTCGTGCGCGTAGGCATCCACCGGCTCGATGCCGGCGGCCTCGAGCTCGTCCTTCGGGCAGGCGCCGATCTTGGCGACGAGCACCGCGTGGCAGTCGTTGATCGCTCGCACGATCGAGGGCAGCTGCCCGTCCTCGCCGTAACCGCCCTGGCAGTACTGGTCGACGCGGCGGTGGCCGACGAAGACGGCGGCGATGGCCGTGACCTCGTAGATCTGGAACTCGCGGACGTGGCCGAAGTGCTCGTTGACGCGGCCGCCGCCCTTGGTGGCGACGGCGACGAGGACCTTCATGCCGTCGTCGGCTGCGGCCTTGGCGACCGCGGCCTGCCGGGCGGCGACCTGCGCCTGGCGCTCGGCCTCGACCTTCTCCTGGTACTCGCGGCGGCGGTCGAGGTCGTAGACGACTTCCAGCGCCTCGATGCGGTCGAGCGTGAACTCGTCGCTGCGGTCCTCGCCGAGCAGGCCGACCGCGTCGGCGCGGCACTGGCGGCAGTGGCGCATGAGGTTCGCGCCGCCGGCGCAGGCGTCCTGCACCGCCTTGAGCTCCTGGGCGGTCGGGCCGCGCTGGCCGGTCAGGCCGAAGTAGGTGCCGTGCTCGGCCTCCGAGATCAGCGGCATGATGTTGTGCAGGAAGGCGCCGCGCTTCTTGACCTCGCGGTTGACTTCCAGGAGGTGCGCGTCGTTGATGCCGGGGATCAGCACCGAGTTGATCTTGGTGAGCACGCCGCGCGCGCTGAGCATCTCCAGGCCCTTCATCTGCTGCTCGTGCAGGATGCGGGCGGCCTCGATGCCGGTGACGCGGCGGTGGTTCCAGAAGATCCACGGATAGATCCTCGCGCCGATCTCCGGGTCGACCATGTTGATCGTGATCGTGACGTGGTCGATGTTGTACCGGCAGATCTCGTCCACCATCTCCGGCAGCGCCAGGCCGTTGGTCGAGACGCACAGCTTGATGTCGGGCGCCTTCTGCTGCAGCAGCCGGAAGGTCTCGAAGGTCTTCCTCGGGTTGGCCAGCGCGTCGCCGGGGCCGGCGATGCCGAGCACCGTCATCTGCGGGATCTCGCTCGCGACCGCGAGCACCTTCTTCACCGCCTGCTCGGGCGTGAGCTTCTGCGACACGACGCCCGGGCGCGACTCGTTCGAGCAGTCGTACTTGCGGTTGCAGTAGTTGCACTGGATGTTGCAGGCCGGCGCGACCGCGACATGCATGCGGGCGTAGTGGTGGTGCGCCTCCTCGGAATAGCAGGGGTGGTCCTTGATCTTTTCCCAGATCTCGGGCGGCATGTCGTCGGGGCCGGCGGAGGAGCCGCAGCTCGAGCTGCCCGCATCGCCCGCGGTGGAGCAGCCCGACGCGGCCGGCGCGTCGAGCGCGGCGCCCAGGGGCCTGATCTGGCCGAGGGAGATGTAGGCGGTGGACGGGGAACTCGTGGGCTGCATGATCTACCTTTCCGGGAGGGCGCTGGGCCGTCGCTGCATGGCGGAAAGCCAGATCTGTGCCAAATGGAAAAATCAATGAAATCAATGACTTGGCGTGGGGGCCCGGTGCGTGGCCGAAGGGGCGGCGACAAACGCGCCGCGGCGTGTCGGGCTTGCGACAAACCCCACAGCGGCGATCGGCACCTCGTGGCGCTCACGGTGTGAGCCTCCGTGGCACGTGCCTTGCGTCGAGGTCCTGCCGGTTCCCTCCAGGAGTAGCGCATGCCGGCCCATCCCGACCTCGCCCTGCACGAAAGACTGCTGCGTTGCGCGCGCGAGCCCCGTGAGGCCGCGACGCTGGCACTGGCCGGCGTGATGACGCTGGCGGCGACGCGGCCGAGCGGCTACCGCAGCCCGATCGTCGGGCTCTCCCCCGGGGACTGGGCGGCGCTGGAGGCGCGGTTCTTTCCGGGCGCCGGGCTGGCGCTGCTGCCTCGGGACGAGGCGCCGCGCGGCGAGTTCGACGAGTTCGACGATCTGGTGCGGCTGCTGGCGGAGCACGCAGCGCCGCAGGCCCGGGATGCCTCGACGGCGCGCTGGCTCGCGCATGCGATCGCGACCGCCTGCACTGCGGCGAACCACCTCTGGCAGGACCTGGGTTTGCCGGGGCGCGGTGTCCTCAACCAGCTGATGCAGGAGCACTTCCCCGCGCTGCGCCGCCGCAACGGCGCGGACATGAAGTGGAAGAAGTTCTTCTACCGCTGCCTGTGCGAACAGGCGGAGGTGCTGATCTGCAAGGCGCCGAGCTGCTCCGCCTGCAGCGACCGGGCGCTGTGTTTCGGTGCGGAATCGGGCAGGGTGCTGCTGCCGCCGGCCATCGAGTCGGTTTCCGGGGCGCAACCTCCCCTGGCAGGAGGAGCAGGCGTCCGGGGCGTCCGCTGAGCAGCGGCCGCGGCCGCACGGGAAGACGGGGTTCGCGGCGGGAAAATCGCGCGGCAGGCTTTGCACGCTCCGGCTCGTCCGAGCGCTCGGGCGGCGCCCGCCCGCGAGCGGCGGGATCGTTTCCTGCATCCCCACGCCGTGCCGCACCGGCGGCAGGCACGTGAATCTCGCGCCGTTTCAAGGACTTGCGTTTCGCACTCGGGCAGTCGCCCCGGAGGACCGCAACTCCGGGGGGGACTGGGGGCGGAACGGGTTCGCTTGTTGCTTTGCCCTGCGTCAGATTCGAGTAAGTCTCCTGGCAGGTCGCCTTCCGGGGAGTGACACCGGAAATCCACGGACTGCCGACCCATCGACCTTCTTGCGCCTTCCTTCGGGAATGGGAGCTGACATGAGCGACGCTGCTGCCTTCATGCTGACCGCCTTCTGCATGGCGGTCCTGTTCGGGGTCTGGCACTTCCTGTTCGAGCGCATCCCGCTGGAGTCGCTGGGCCGAGAGCGGGTGCAACGGGTGCTCGAGCAGGTCTCGCCGGCGCGACGCGAGCGCATCCTGTCGCGCGGCTGGACCACGCGCGACGAGTGGATGACGATCAACATCCGCCGGTGCTGGCGGGAGGGGGCGGGCACCGCGGCCTCGGCGGACAGGGACGAGGCCTGAAGCTCCGGTGACTGAAACGACGGACCCCCCGGGCGCAGAGGCGCCCGGGACCCGAGCCGGGCCTCGTGCGCAAGCGAGTCGGGGGCGGCAGGCTGGCTTGCGCGGGTAGGAGCGCGTGCCCCGCCTTCCCTCCGGGAGGGCCGGCCCACTTGCAGGTTCGCGATGATCGCCTCGCGGCCGGGCCGCGTCGTGCAGGACCCGGCCCCACGGGAGAGCAGCTTGCGGCGCCGCTTCACGCAGCGAGGCGCGCAAGAGGACTGCTCAGAACTTGCGCACCTCGATGCCGTGCTTCTGCAGCGCGTAGCCCATCTGGCGCGGCGTGATGTTGAGCAGTCGCGCGGCCTTGGCCTGCACCCAGCCGCATTTCTCCATCGCCCAGATCAGCCGGTCACGCTCGCCGGGCGGCTTGTCGCTGAAGCCGGGGCTGCCGCCCGGGCGGTGGCCAGGGCTGGCGGGCGCCGCAACGCCCGGGGCTGGGGCCGCTCCGGGACCCTCCGGGCCCCCGGGTCCGCCCGCAGCGGCGGGCGCTGCCGGGCGCGGCCCCGGGACCTCCTCGATCGGGATGCCTTGCAGCCGCGAGGGCCGCACCGCGTCCTCGCGCTCGATGTGATGCAGCACCTGGGTCAGGCAGCGGTTCTCCCGGCAGGGGAAGGCGAGGTCGCCGATCTCGTTGCCGGCGCCGGCCATCGTCGCGGTGCGCTCGACGCAGTTCTCGAGCTCGCGCACGTTGCCCGGCCAGTAGCAGCTCGTCAGCACCCGCATCGCCTTCGGCGAGAAGCGCAGCGCGCGGCCGTTGTCGCGGTTGAAGCGCTCGAGGAAATGCTCGGCCATCGCCGGGATGTCCTCGCGCCGCTCGCGCAGCGGCGGCAGGTGGATGCTGACGACGTTGATGCGGTAGTAGAGGTCGGCGCGGTATTCGCCCGCGGCGACCATCTTCTCGAGGTTGCGGTTGGTGGCGAGGATCAGCCGCACGTCGACGCGCACCGGCGTGGAGCCGCCGACGCGCTCGAACTCGCGCTCCTGCAGCACGCGCAGGAGCTTGGCCTGGAACGCGGCCGAGATGTCGCCGATCTCGTCGAGGAAGAGCGTGCCGCCGTGCGCCATCTCGAAGCGGCCCTTGCGCTGGCCCTGCGCGCCGGTGAAGGAGCCCTTCTCGTGGCCGAACAGCTCGGACTCGAGCAGCGACTCGGTGAGCGCCGCGCAGTTGACGCGGATGAAGGGGCCTTCCCGGCGCGGCGACAGGTCGTGCACCGCGCGCGCGATCACCTCCTTGCCGGTGCCGCTCTCGCCGCGCAGCAGCACGGTGGTGCGCGCCGGCGCCACCTGGTGCACCTGCTCGAAGACCTTCTGCATCGGGGCGGACAGGCCGATCACGCGCTCGAGCCTGTAGGCAGGCTTGAGCGCCTTGTGCAGGCGCCGCGTCTCGCTCTGGATGCGCTCGTGCTCGGCGCTGACCGAGCGGTGCAGCAGCAGTGCCTGCCCCATCAGCGTCGCGACCATCGACAGCATGCGCAGGTCCTCGCTGAAGACCGCCGAGCCGTGCTCGTTGACGCGGTCCATCGTCAGCACGCCGAGCGTGCGGCGCTCGGCGCGGATCGGCACCGCGAGATAGGCGATGCACTCGTTCGGGGACTGGTCGGCCGCACCGGTGCGGTTCAGGAACAGCGGCTCCTCGGCGATGTCGGGCACCACCACCGGCATCCCCGAGGCATAGACCCGGCCGACGATGCCCTCGCCGACGCGGAAGGCCACGCGCTGCTGCTCCTCGCGCGACAGGCCGACCGCGCACAGCCCGCGCAGCTGCCCGTCCTCGGCAGGCAGCACGACGACGCTGCGGCGCCAGTCCATCATCGAGACCATCAGGTTCAGCGCCTCGCGGAAGGTCTTCGAGATGTCGAGCGAGGCCGCGAGCGCCTTGCTGATCTCGTAGAAGGTCGTCAGTTCGCGCGGGGCGCGCAGGGGGGGCTGGATGCACCATCCGGGGTTCTCCTGGGGCACGAGGCATCTGTGCCCGGTTTCCGGAAGGGGCATTTGCAATAAGCGTTCCAAAAATCCTGCCCCAGCTCGGGGCAGGGACGGCGCACCGGGGGCGGCGAGGGCTGTCGCGTTTGGCGGGAAGCGGACAGAGCCCGGGGCAGGGCACCCGCCTCAGCGCCGCGGGCGCTCGGACGGCGCGTAATGGCTGAAATGCCCCTCGCGCGCGGCCTGCTGCCGCGCGCGCGCGATGATCCCGGGACTTTGCATCTGTGGCGCGGGCAGCGACACTTGGCGCTCGAGCTGCGCGCTGCCGCATTGCGGGCAGACCGCGACGGTGGAGGCCCTCACCAGCAGTTCGAAGGCGGCGTTGCAGGCAGTGCAGCGGTAGTCGTAGAGGGGCATGCGGTTTCCTTCGTCGGCTTCGCGACAACAGCGGCGCGATGCGGGAGCCGCTTGCAAGCCGAGGGCCAGCACGGGAGGGAGACCATGCAAGAAGGACAGAAAGCATGAACTTCCAGACTTCGTCGATGCCGGTCGCCCGCAGGGGCGCGATGCTTGTCTTGCCGTGGCTGCTGGCCGCGTGCGCGAGCTACGGGCCGCCGCGCCTGGCGCCCGGCACCCCGCCCGAGGCGGCGGTCGAGGCGCTCGGGGCGCCGACGGCCCGCTACCAGGCTCCCGATGGCGGCTCGCGCCTCGAATACGCGCACGGCCCCTTCGGCTCGCGCACCTGGATGCTGGACTACGACGCGCAGGGGCGCTTGACCGGCACCGAGCAGGTGCTGGCGCAGCCGCATTTCAGCCGGCTGCGTCCCGGCATGACGGAGCGCGAGGTGCTGTACGCGATCGGCCAGCCGTCCGAGCGCCAGCGCCTGCCGCTGCAGCAGCAGCGGCTCTGGTCCTATCGCTACGAGAACCCCTTGTGCCGCTGGTTCCAGGTCAGCCTCGACCGCGAGGGCCGCGTGGCCGACCTGGGGTATGGTCCGGATCCGTTCTGCGACACCGACGACTCAAGCAAGCAATGATCACCCTCTACGGCATTCCGAACTGCGACACGGTCAGGAAGGCGCGCCGCCGCCTCGACGAGCTCGGCGTGGCGCACGCCTTCCATGACTTCAGGAAGCAGGGGGTGCCCGAAGCCCGGCTCGACGGCTGGATGGCCACGGTCGGGTGGGAGAAGCTCGTCAACCGCCAGGGCACGACCTGGCGCAAGCTCGCGCCCGAGCAGCAGGCCGCGGTGGTCGACGAGGCGAGCGCGCGTCAGCTGATGCTGGCGCAGCCGAGCGTGATCAAGCGGCCGGTGGTGGAGACCGGGGACGGGCGCGTGCTGGTCGGCTACGACGACGCGGCCTACGCGTCGCTCGGCTGACGCCGGCGCTCGCCCCACCCGCCGGCAGGGGCGGCAGGAAAAGGGCCGCCGCCCCCCGAGGGAAGCGGCGGCCCTGCCGTTCTCGCAACGCGCAGTTCAGGCGGCGATCAGCTGCCGCAGCACGAAGGGCAGGATGCCGCCGTGCCGGTAGTAGTCCACCTCGATCGCGGTGTCGATGCGCAGCAGCAGGTGGCCTTCGCGGCGCGAGCCGTCGGGGTAGGTGATGGTCATCACCGCGTCGCCCTGCGGCCGGATCTCGTCGTCGAGCACGATGTCGATCACCTCGTCGCCCTTGAGGCCGAGCATCTCCCAGCTGTCGTCGCCCTTGAACTGCAGCGGCAGCACGCCCATGCCGACGAGGTTGGCGCGGTGGATGCGCTCGAAGCTGCGCGCGACGACCGCTTTCACGCCGAGCAGCTGCGTGCCCTTGGCGGCCCAGTCGCGGCTGGAGCCGGTGCCGTATTCCTCGCCGGCGAAGATCACCGTGGGCACGCCCTCGGCCATGTAGCGCATGGCGGCATCAAAGATGAACATCTTCTCGCCGCTCGGCTGGTGGATCGTCAGGCCGCCCTCCTCGCGCGAGCCGTCCGGGCGGGCGGGCAGCATCAGGTTCTTGATGCGCACGTTGGCGAAGGTGCCGCGCATCATCACCTCGTGGTTGCCGCGGCGCGAGCCGTAGCTGTTGAAGTCGGCCTTCAGCACGCCGTTCTCGAGCAGGTAGCGGCCGGCGGGGGACTGCTCCTTGATCGAGCCGGCCGGCGAGATGTGGTCGGTCGTGATCGAGTCGCCGAAGAGCGCCATGATGCGCGCGCCCTTCACGCCGCTCTCGAGCGCCGGCGGCTCGGGTGCGAAGTCCTTGAAGAAGGGCGGCTCGGCGATGTAGGTGCTCTTCGGCCACGAATAGACGTTGCCGCCGGCACCCCGGATCTTCTCCCACAGCTTGCCGGGGTCCTTGTCGACCTTGTCGTAGTTCGCCTTGTAGGCGCGGCCGTTCATCGCGAACTTCATCAGCGCGTGGACCTCCTCGCTCGTCGGCCAGATGTCGCCGAGGTAGATGTCGCGCCCGCCCCGGCCCTTGCCGACCGGCTCGGTCATCAGGTCCTTCGTGACGCTGCCGGCGAGCGCGTAGGCCACCACCAGCGGCGGCGAGGCGAGGAAGTTGGCGCGCAGGTTCGGGTGGATGCGCGCCTCGAAGTTGCGGTTGCCCGACAGCACCGAGGCGCACACCAGGTCATTGTCCAGGATCGCCTCGTTGATCTCGGGCGCGAGGTCGCCGGCGTTGCCGATGCAGGTCGCGCAGCCGTAGGCCGCGACGTTGAAGCCGAGCTTCTCGAGGTAGGGCAGCAGCCCACCCTTTTCCAGGTACTCGGTGACGATGCGCGAGCCCGGCGCGAGCGAGGTCTTCACGTGCTTCTTCACCTTCAGCCCCGCCTCGACCGCCTTCTTCGCCACCAGCCCCGCGGCGATCATCACGCCCGGGTTGGAGGTGTTGGTGCAGGAGGTGATCGCCGCGATCAGCACGTCGCCGTTGCGGATCTCGAGGCCGCCGGAGGTCTGGAAGACCTGCCCGAGCTTCTCGGGCGGCTGGTTGAAGCCGTTCTCCGCCGGCGGCCTGGAGAAGAGGCTGGCGAACTGCTCCTTCACGTGGCCGATCTCGATGCGGTCCTGCGGCCGCTTGGGGCCTGCGAGGCTGGGCGCGACGGTGCCGAGGTCGAGCGTGACGACCTGCGAGTAGTCGATCTCGCCGGCGCGCGGGATGCCGAACATTTGCTGGGCGCGGAAATAGGCCTCGAAGGCCTCGATCTGCGCCTTGCTGCGCCCGGTGCCGCGCAGGTAGTCGAGCGTCTTGTCGTCCACCGGGAAGAAGCCCATCGTCGCGCCGTACTCGGGCGCCATGTTGCCGATCGTCGCGCGGTCCGGCACCGCGAGGCTGGCGGTGCCCTCGCCGAAGAACTCGACGAACTTGCCCACCACCTTGTGCTTGCGCAGGATCTCGGTGACGGTGAGCACCAGGTCGGTGGCGGTCACGCCCTCGCGCAGGCGGCCGGTGAGCTCGAAGCCGACCACGTCGGGCGTCAGGAAGTAGACCGGCTGGCCGAGCATCGCCGCCTCGGCCTCGATGCCGCCCACGCCCCAGGCGACGACGCCCAGGCCGTTGATCATCGTCGTGTGGCTGTCGGTGCCGACCAGCGAGTCGGGGTAGTGGACGCCGTCGCCGCCCTTGTGCACGCCGCGCGCGAGGTACTCGAGGTTGACCTGGTGCACGATGCCGAAGCCCGGCGGCACGACGCCGAAGGTGTCGAAGGCGTTCATGCCCCACTTCATGAACTGGTAGCGCTCGAGGTTGCGCTGGAACTCGAGCTTCATGTTGAGGTCGAGCGCCTGCTTGGTGCCGTAGTGGTCGATCATCACCGAGTGGTCGACCACCAGGTCCACCGGCACCAGCGGCTCGATCCGCTTCGGGTCCTTGCCCTGCGCGGCGGCGACGCTGCGCATCGCGGCGAGGTCGGCCAGCAGCGGCACGCCGGTGAAGTCCTGCAGCACCACGCGCGCGACGACGAAGGGGATCTCCTCGACCCGCTCGGCATTGGGCTGCCAGTTGGCGAGCTGCTCGACATGCTCGGGCGTGACCTTCTTGCCGTCGCAGTTGCGCAGCACCGACTCCAGCACGATGCGCAGCGACACCGGCAGGCGCGACACGTTCGGGAACTGCTTCGCGAGCGCCGGCAGCGAGAAGAACCGACCCTCCTTGCCGCTCGCGGTCTCGAAGGACTTCAAGGTCTTCGCAAAGGCGTGCTTCGGTGCTTTCGGCGTCTTCGTCTTGGCGGGGGCAGCTTGGGCCATGCAGCTTCTCCGGAACGGTGGTTGGGAGGGGAAAGGTGTGATTATTTTTGCAAGTGCAATGCCCGGGGGTTCTCGCTTTCTCGCACACCGCCTCGAAGGGGGGCGCGGCAGGCGGGAAGGCGCGCCGGCGCGCGTGCGGCCGCAAGGTCGCGGCGGGGAACAAGGAGGCGGAGGCGGGAGGGGCGCCCCTGTCCCGGCCGGGCCCGTCTCGCGGGTGCGGGACGGGCAGGGCGGGGGCCGCCGCGATGGGGACGCGGTCGGCCGTCGTTCGGCGGGAGGAGGCCCGCCGCGGTCTCAGTCGAGCAGGCCGGCGGCCTTGGCCTCGACGCGCTGCTGCGCGGCATGCACGCAGCCGTCGACCAGGCGCTTGCCGGCGCGCTGGTCCATCAGCATCGACTTGTTGGCGATCTGCAGGAACAGGCGGTCGCCGCGCACGTCCTCCAAGCGCAGCGAGCCGGTCGAGGTCAGCACCGGCCGCATCGTCATCTGCTGCTTCTGGAACTCGACGTCGATGTAGCCCGGATGACGGGGGCTCGGCCTGACCTCGACCGACTGGCCGAAATCGCAGCGGTAGGTGCCGATGTGGGCGTACTGGGCGGCCTGGAACTGCTCTGCGCTCGCGCTCGGCAATCCGCCCGACGCTGCCGCCTGCGCCTGTTTGGCTGGGGGTTGCGCCTGGACGGCAGGCGCGGCGGCGCCCAGCAGGGCGCTCGTGGCAAGGGCGACAGCGGGGAGGATCAAAGGCTTCATCGCAGGCCTCCGGGAAGATGGGAGAGGAGGCCGCATTGTCATCCTACCAATTGCACGTGCGGGAAGACGCTGCGCGACTTTTGGCACACAGCGATGCACCACTGGAGGCAGGGGGGCTGCGGGCATCGGTTCGAGGGGGGTCAGGTGCGGAAAAACGACGTTTCCAGCTCCCCGGGCAGCGGCTGGCCGGTGCGGTGCGCGCGTTCGAGCAGTTGCCAGTAGTAGCGGTAGCTGGCCCGGTCGTGCAGCGTGTCGCGATGGCGGATCGGGCCCCAGCCGGCGGCCTGGGCCGCGGTGATGATCTCGGCCGCGGCCTCGATCTCGGCCGCTTCGGGGGCGAAGGCGGCGACGATGGTGCGGATCTGGTTCGGGTGGATGCTCCACATGCGCGTGTAGCCGAGCTCGCGCGCGGCCTTGCGCGCCGCCCAGGCGAGCGAGTCGAGGTCGGTGAACTCGGTGACGACGCAGTGCGAGGGCGTCTTGGCATGGGCGTGCGACGCCGCGGCGATCTCGAGCTTGGCGCGCAGCACGAGCGGGTGCTCGAACTGGCCGCGCACGCTCATTCCGGCGGCGGGGATCGCGCCGCGGTGCTCGGAGACGAAGTCCATCAGGCCGAAGGACAGCGACTCGATGCGCGGATGCGCCGCGATGCGGAACACCTCGCGCAGCGCGCCGTGCGTCTCGATCAGCGTGTGCACCGGGACCCGGCGCGCCACGCCGATTTGTGCGGCGATCGCGTCGATGCGCTCGCAGGCGCGCTCGACGTCCTGCGCAGACTCGGGCTTGGGCAGCATCAGGTAGGCGAGCCGCTCGCCGCAGCCCGACAGCAGCGCATGCACTTCGGCCTCGAAGGCGGGGTGGCCGACCGGGTGCACCCGTGCGCCGACGCGGCCGTGCGCGTTGTCGGCGCCGTTGACGAGCTCGGTGATCAGCGCGCAGTGCTCCATCTCGCCGCCGATCGGCGCGCCGTCCTCGAGGTCCAGCGTGATGTCGAACACGGGCCCGAGTTCGCGCTGCAGCGCGAGGCTCTTCCTCATGCGCACCTCCACGCCGGCGTAGTGGTCGCATACCGGAAGCGGGCTCGCGTGCTCGCCGGCGGAGAACAGGGCGTCGCGGGGATGGATCGGGGCAGGGCTCATCGTGTGTCGGGCGCCGCGGCGGCGCAAGGCCAGGGTGGGCGCCATTGTGCCGAAGGCGGGCCGCAACGAAAGAAGCCGGCGGCCTCGAGGGGACGCCGGCTTCGCTTGCCGTGCGGGGCGGCCCGCGCGGGGCCGTCCGGTCAGCAGATTACAGCAGGTGCTTGACGCCGTCCTGCTCGCCCTGCAGCTCGGCCAGGGTCTTGTTGATGCATTCCTGCGAGAACTCGTCGATCGGCAGGCCCTCGACGATTCGGTACTCGCCGCCTTCGCAGGTGACGGGGTAGCCGAACATGACTTCCTTGGGGATGCCGTATTCGCCGTTGGACGGGATGCCCATCGTGACCCACTTGCCGTTGGTGCCCAGGGCCCAGTCGCGCATGTGGTCGATCGCGGCGTTGGCGGCCGAGGCGGCGGAGGACACGCCGCGGGCGGCGATGATCGCGGCGCCGCGCTTGCCGACGGTCGGCAGGAACGTTTCACGGTTCCACTGCTCGTCGTTGATCATGTCCTTGACCGACTGGCCGTCGATGGTCGCGAAGCGGTAGTCGGCGTACATCGTCGGCGAGTGGTTGCCCCACACGGCCAGCTTCTCGATCGAGGCGACCGGCTTGCCGGTCTTGGCGGCGATCTGGCTGGCGGCGCGGTTGTGGTCCAGGCGCAGCATGGCGGTGAAGTTCTTGGCCGGCAGGCTCGGCGCCGACTTCATCGCGATGTAGGCGTTGGTGTTGGCCGGGTTGCCGACCACCAGCACCTTGACGTTGCGCGAGGCGACGGCGTCGAGCGCCTTGCCCTGGGCGGTGAAGATCTGGGCGTTGGCGGCCAGCAGGTCGGCACGCTCCATGCCGGGGCCGCGCGGACGCGCGCCGACCAGCAGCGCGTAGTCGGTGTCCTTGAAGGCCTGCATCGGGTCGCTGTGCGCCTCGATGCCGGCCAGCAGCGGGAATGCGCAGTCCTCGAGCTCCATGATCACGCCCTTGAGCGCGTTCTGGGCCTTTTCGTCGGGGATCTCCAGCAGCTGGAGGATGACGGGCTGGTCCTTGCCCAGCATTTCGCCGGAAGCGATGCGGAACAGCAGGGCATAGCCGATCTGGCCGGCAGCGCCGGTGACGGCCACGCGAACGGGCGTCTTGCTCATGGTGTGTCTCCGAGAGGGTCGAGGAAAGCGGGATTGTCGTCGTGCAGCTTGCAGGGCTCTTGCAAGGGCACGTGAGCGCGGTGGATTCTAGGCCAGCCGCCGCCCGGACCGAAATGTGTGAATCATCTTATGTCTTATATAAGACATCTTTCATCAGTGTCTGGACTTGAGGGCGCGCTTGTGTTGCAATTCGCGACATCATGGCCACGCCGCCCTCCTCATTGCCGAACGACATGCCTGCCGCGGGAGCGGAGGCGGGCGGGCCGGCGTTCAGTCCGCTCTACCAGCAGATCAAGGTGCTGATCACGCGCAGCCTGCAGGCGGGCGAGTGGCGCCCGGGCGAGGCGATCCCGAGCGAGGTGGACCTCGCGGCGCGCTTCCGCGTCAGTCAGGGCACGGTGCGCAAGGCGATCGACGAGCTCGCCGCGGAGAACCTGCTGGTGCGCCGCCAGGGCAAGGGCACCTTCGTCGCGACGCACTCCGAGGAGAAGATCCAGTACCGCTTCCTGCGGCTGATGCCCGACGACGGCGAGCTCGTGAGCGCGCAGCGCCGCTTCATCGACTGCCGGCGCCTGCGTGCGCCCGCCGAGGTGGCGCGCGCGCTGCAGATCCGCGCCGGCGACACGGTGGTGCAGGTGCGGCGGGTGCTGTCCTTCCACGAGCGCCCGGTCATCCTCGACGACATCTGGCTGCCGGGCCAGGAGTTCAAGGGGCTGACCGCGGAGCGGCTGAGCGACTACCGCGGCCCGATGTACGCGCTGTTCGAGGCCGAGTTTGGCGTGCGGATGATCCGTGCCGAGGAGAAGCTGCGTGCGGTCGCCGCCGAGGAGGGCAGCGCCGAGCTGCTCGCCGTGGCGCCGGGCCACCCGCTGCTCAGCGTCGAGCGCCTTTCGCTGACCTACGGCGACAAGCCGGTGGAGTTCCGCCGCGGCCTCTACAACACGGCCGCCCATTACTACCGCAACGAGCTGAGCTGAAGCTGTCCGCTGCGGCGGACAGCCAGGGTCGGCAGTGCGTGCTATTGCGTTGCAATAAAATAGTCAGGTTTCACTGTCGTTACAAAGGTCGGGTATGCCAGAGATCGCAAAGCAAAGACCAGTCTTCCGCAACATCAACGCGCTGAAGGACCTGCCGTCGTACCGGCTGCCGCCGGCGGGCATCGTCTCCATCCTGCACCGCATCAGCGGCGTGGTGATGTTCCTGCTCATGCCGTTCATCATCTGGATGTTCGACAAGAGCGTGTCGTCGGAGATGTCCTTCGATGATTTCACGAGTGCGTTCAGCGCGGGCCTAGGGTTTGTGCCGGGCGCCCTCATCAAGCTGGTGGTGCTGGCGCTGATCTGGGCCTACCTGCACCACTTCATCGCCGGCCTGCGCCACCTGTGGATGGACGTGTCGCACTCCGTGTCGAAGCAGCAGGGCCGGACCTCCGCGCTCGCGACGCTGGCGCTCAGCATCGGCCTGACGGTGGTGCTCGGCGCGAAGCTGTTCGGTCTTTACTAAAAATTACAAGCGAGTTCCACGATGAGCAAGAACTACGGTTCCAAGCGCCTGGTGGTGGGCGCGCACTACGGTCTGCGCGACTGGCTGGCCCAGCGCGTCACGGCCGGCCTGATGGCGCTGTTCACGGTGCTGCTGCTGGCGCAGGTGCTGATGCCCGGCGAGCTGGGCTACGACCGCTGGGCGGGCATCTTCTCGCAGCAGTGGATGAAGGTGCTGACCTTCGTGACGATCGTCGCGCTGCTCTACCACGTGTGGGTCGGCATGCGTGACGTCTGGATGGATTATGTGCAGCCGGTGGGCGTGAAGCTGCTGCTGCAGGTGTTCACGATCGTGTGGCTGGTCGGCTGTGCCGGCTGGGCGGTCCAAGTGCTCTGGAGGCTGTAATGGTGGTCGGTACTTCTCTTCCCCGGCGCAAGTTTGACGTCGTCATCGTCGGTGCCGGCGGCTCCGGCATGCGCGCCTCGCTGCAACTGGCCCGCGCCGGCCTGAACGTCGCGGTGCTGACCAAGGTCTTCCCGACCCGCTCGCACACCGTGGCGGCCCAGGGCGGCATCGGCGCCTCGCTCGGCAACATGTCCGAGGACAACTGGCACTACCACTTCTACGACACCGTCAAGGGTTCCGACTGGCTCGGCGACCAGGACGCGATCGAGTTCATGTGCCGCGAGGCGCCGAAGGTCGTTTACGAGCTCGAGCACTTCGGCATGCCCTTCGACCGCAACCCGGACGGCACGATCTACCAGCGCCCCTTCGGCGGCCACACCGCGAACTACGGCGAAAAGCCCGTGCAGCGCGCCTGCGCCGCCGCCGACCGCACCGGCCACGCGATGCTGCACACGCTGTATCAGCAGAACGTCAAGGCGCGCACGCAGTTCTTCGTCGAGTGGATGGCGCTCGACCTGATCCGCGACGCCGACGGCGACGTGCTGGGCGTGACCGCGCTCGAGATGGAGACCGGCGAGGTCCACATCCTCGAGGCCAAGTGCACGCTGTTCGCGACCGGTGGTGCCGGCCGCATCTACGCCGCCTCGACCAACGCCTTCATCAACACCGGCGACGGCCTCGGCATGGCGGCGCGCGCCAACATCCCGCTGCAGGACATGGAGTTCTGGCAGTTCCACCCCACGGGCGTTGCCGGTGCGGGCGTGCTGCTGACCGAGGGCTGCCGCGGCGAGGGCGCGATCCTGCGCAACATCAACGGCGAGCGCTTCATGGAGCGCTACGCCCCGACCCTGAAGGATCTGGCGCCGCGCGACTTCGTCTCGCGCTGCATGGACCAGGAGATCAAGGAAGGTCGCGGCTGCGGTCCGAACAAGGACTACGTGGTGCTCGACATGACGCACCTCGGTGCCGAGACCATCATGAAGCGCCTGCCCTCGGTGTTCGAGATCGGCCACAACTTCGCCAACGTCGACATCACGAAGGAGCCGATCCCCGTGGTGCCGACCATCCACTACCAGATGGGCGGCATCCCGACCAACATCAACGGCCAGGTGGTGGTGCCGAAGAACGGCATCCACAACAGCGTCATCAACGGCCTGTACGCGGTGGGCGAGTGCTCCTGCGTCAGCGTGCACGGCGCCAACCGCCTCGGCACCAACTCGCTGCTCGACCTGCTGGTGTTCGGCCGCGCCGCGGGCAACCACATCGTCGACGCGATCAAGGCCGAGCCGAAGTCGCACAAGCCGCTGCCCAAGGACGCCGCCGACTTCTCGCTGGCGCGCCTGGCCCGCCTGGACGGCAACAGCTCCGGCGAGTACTCGCAGGACATCGCCAACGACATCCGCAAGACCATGCAGGCCCACGCGGGTGTGTTCCGCACCCAGAAGGTGATGGACGAGGGCGTGGTTAAGATCAACGCCATCCGCGAGCGCGTGGGCAACATCGCGCTCAAGGACAAGTCCAAGGTCTTCAACACCGCCCGCATCGAGGCGCTGGAAGTCGACAACCTGATGGAAGCCGCGCAGGCGACGATGACCTCGGCCGCCGCGCGCAAGGAATGCCGTGGCGCGCACACCGTCAAGGACTACGAGCGCGGCGCCGACGACAAGGAATTCCCGCTCGGCCGCAACGACAAGGAATGGATGAAGCACACCCTCTGGGACAGTGCCACCAACTCCCTGTCGTACAAGCCGGTGAACCTGAAGCCGCTGACGGTCGAATCCGTGCCGCCCAAGGTTCGTACCTTCTAAGAGCGCCCCGAGGAGAAACACATGGCTCAGAAGCGCACTTTCCAGATCTACCGCTACGACCCCGACAAGGACGCGCGGCCCTACATGCAGACGATCGAGGTCGAGCTCGACGGCAACGAGCGCATGCTGCTCGACGCGCTGGTCAAGCTCAAGGCCGTCGACCCGACGCTGTCCTTCCGCCGCTCCTGCCGCGAAGGCGTGTGCGGCTCGGACGCGATGAACATCAACGGCAAGAACGGCCTCGCGTGCCTGACCAACATGCGCGAGCTGCCGGGCGTCGTCGTGCTCAAGCCGCTGCCGGGCCTGCCCGTGATCCGCGACCTGATCGTGGACATGACGCAGTTCTTCAAGCAGTACCACTCGATCAAGCCCTACCTCGTCAACGACACGCCGCTGCCCGACAAGGAGCGGCTGCAGACGCCCGAGGAGCGCGACGAGCTCAACGGCCTGTACGAGTGCATCCTGTGCGCGAGCTGCTCGACGAGCTGCCCGAGCTTCTGGTGGAACCCGGACAAGTTCGTCGGCCCGGCCGGCCTGCTGCAGGCCTACCGCTTCATCGCCGACAGCCGCGACCAGGGCACCGCAGAGCGGCTGGACAACCTGGAAGACCCGTACCGCCTGTTCCGCTGCCACACGATCATGAACTGCGTGGACGTCTGCCCCAAGGGGCTGAACCCCACGAAGGCGATCGGCAAGATCAAGGAACTGATGGTCCGCCGCGCGGTGTGACCGTCCCCACCGTTCAGCCCGCTGCAAGGCCGATGATGGACACTCTCCTGGATGAGCGCGCACTGAGCAAGCTGCGCTGGCGCTGCCGGCGCGGCCTGCTCGAGAACGACCTGTTCATCGAGCGTTTCTTCGCCCGGCACGAAGGCAGGCTGACGGTGCGCCTGGCCGAAGGACTGCAGGCTCTGATGGACCTGTCGGACAACGACCTGCTCGACCTGCTGCTGGCGCGCAAGGAGCCCGAGGGCGATCTCGATCGCCCCGATGTACGTGAAGTGCTCGCACTGATGCGCCAGCCGGCGTAAAGATTTTCGAGAAACGAGGAAATGCCATGACCATGATCCCGTCAGACGTGAAAGCCACCCTGTCCTTCTCGGACGGCAGCCCCAGCATGGACCTGCCGATCTACAAGGGCACGATCGGCCCGGATGTGCTTGACATCCGCAAGCTCTACGCCCAGACCGGCAAGTTCACCTACGACCCGGGCTTCCTGTCGACCTCCTCGTGCAACTCGACCATCACCTACATCGACGGCGACAAGGGCGAGCTGCTGTACCGCGGCTACCCGATCGAGCAGCTCGCGGTGAACTGCGACTTCCTCGAGACCTGCTACCTGCTGCTGTACGGAGAGCTGCCCAACGAGGAGCAGAAGGCTGCCTTCACCGGCCGCGTGACCAAGCACACGATGGTCAACGAGCAGATGCAGTTCTTCCTGCGCGGCTTCCGTCGTGACGCGCACCCGATGGCGGTGATGACGGGCCTCGTCGGCGCGCTGTCGGCCTTCTATCACGACAGCACCGACATCAACAATCCCGAGCACCGCGAGATCGCCGCGATCCGCCTGATCGCGAAGATGCCGACGCTCGTGGCGATGGCCTACAAGTACTCGGTCGGCCAGCCCTACATCTACCCGAAGAACGACCTGTCCTACGCCGGCAACTTCATGCGCATGATGTTCGCCACGCCGTGCGAGGAGTACGTCCCGAACGACGTGCTGGTGCGCGCGATGGACCGCATCTTCATCCTGCACGCGGACCACGAGCAGAACGCGTCCACCTCCACGGTGCGCCTGTGCGGCTCGTCGGGCACCAACCCGTTCGCGGCGATCGCCGCGGGCGTGGCCTGCCTGTGGGGCCCGGCGCACGGCGGCGCCAACGAGGCCTGCCTGAACATGCTGGAGGAGATCCAGCAGATGGGCGGCGTCGCGAAGATCGGCGAGTTCATCAGCAAGGTCAAGGACAAGAACTCGGGCGTGAAGCTGATGGGCTTCGGCCACCGCGTCTACAAGAACTACGACCCGCGCGCCAAGCTGATGCGCGAGACCTGCCACGAGGTGCTCAACGAGCTGGGCCTGCAGAACGACCCGCTGTTCAAGCTGGCGATGGAGCTCGAGAAGATCGCGCTGGAAGACGAGTACTTCGTCTCCCGCAAGCTCTACCCGAACGTCGACTTCTACTCCGGCATCGTGCAGCGCGCGATCGGCATCCCGGTCAGCCTGTTCACCGCGATCTTCGCGCTGGCGCGCACCGTTGGCTGGATCGCCCAGCTCAACGAGATGATCGGCGACCCCGAGTACAAGATCGGCCGCCCGCGCCAGCTCTACGTCGGCGCGCAGAAGCGCGACGTCCAGCCGATCGGCCAGCGCTGATTTCCGGGCGCGACGGGGCCGAAAGGCCTCGTCCCGACCCGTTTTCGGCACCCGCCCCGGCCCTTGCGCCGGGGTTTGTTATTTGCGGGCCTCTAAAATCGCGGGTTCCGCCAATTCCCGCCAGCACGAGCAGCCATGGGACGCACCCTCTACGACAAGATCTGGGACGAGCATGTCGTCCACGCCGAGGAAGACGGCACCGCCGTCCTCTACATCGACCGCCACCTGGTGCACGAGGTCACCAGCCCCCAGGCGTTCGAGGGTCTGGACCTGGCCGGCCGCAAGGTCTGGCGCCTGTCGGCCAACCTGGCGGTGAGCGACCACAACGTGCCGACCACCGACCGCAGCCAGGGCATCGCCGACCCGGTCTCGCGCCTGCAGGTCGACACGCTGGACCGCAACTGCGACCGCTTCGGCATCACGCAGTTCAAGATGAACGACCGCCGCCAGGGCATCGTGCACGTGATCGGCCCCGAGCAGGGCGCGACGCTGCCGGGCATGACGGTGGTGTGCGGCGACTCGCACACCTCGACGCACGGCGCCTTCGGCGCGCTCGCCCACGGCATCGGCACGAGCGAAGTCGAGCATGTGCTCGCCACGCAGACGCTGCTGGCCAAGAAGGCCAAGAACATGCTGGTGCGCGTCGAGGGGCAGCTGGCCCGCGGCTGCAGCGCCAAGGACATCGTGCTGGCGATCATCGGCCGCATCGGCACCGCCGGCGGCACCGGCTACACGATCGAGTTCGGCGGCAGCGCGATCCGCGCGCTCAGCATGGAAGGCCGCATGACGGTGTGCAACATGGCGATCGAGGCGGGCGCGCGCGCGGGCCTGGTCGCGGTGGACGACACGACGATCAGCTACGTGCGCGGCCGCCCCTTCACGCCCACCGGCGTCGAGTGGGAGCAGGCCGTCGCCTACTGGCGCACGCTGCACTCGGACCCGGACGCGCAGTGGGACGCGGTGGTCGAGCTCGATGCGGCGCAGATCAAGCCGCAGGTCACCTGGGGCACCTCGCCCGAGATGGTGCTGTCGATCGACGACCGCGTGCCCGATCCCGACAAGGAGAAGGACGCGGGCCGCCGCGGCGCGATGGAGCGCGCGCTGCAGTACATGGCGCTCGAGCCGAACAAGCCGCTGGCCGACATCCGCATCGACAAGGTCTTCATCGGCTCGTGCACGAACTCGCGCATCGAGGACATCCGCGAGGCCGCGGCCGTGGTGCGGCGGCTGGGCGGGCGCGTGGCGCCGAACGTCAAGCTCGCGATGGTGGTGCCCGGCTCGGGCCTCGTGAAGGCGCAGGCCGAGGCCGAGGGGCTCGACCAGGTCTTCCGCGCCGCCGGCTTCGAGTGGCGCGAGCCCGGCTGCTCGATGTGCCTGGCGATGAACGCCGACCGGCTCGAGCCGGGCGAGCGCTGCGCCTCGACCAGCAACCGCAACTTCGAGGGCCGGCAAGGCGCGGGCGGCCGCACGCACCTGGTGAGCCCCGCGATGGCCGCCGCCGCGGCGATCGAGGGCCATTTCGTCGACGTGCGCCGCATCGCCTGAAAGGAGCCGCCATGGACAAATTCACCGTGCACAAGGGGCTGGTGGCCCCGATGGACCGCGAGAACGTCGACACCGACGCGATCATCCCGAAGCAGTTCCTGAAGTCGATCAAGCGCAGCGGCTTCGGCCCGAACCTGTTCGACGAGTGGCGCTACCTGGACGCCGGCGAGCCGGGCCAGGACCCCGCCAGCCGCAAGCCGAACCCGGACTTCGTGCTGAACCAGCCCCGCTATGCGGGCGCCTCGATCCTGCTCGCGCGCAAGAACTTCGGCTGCGGCTCGAGCCGCGAGCACGCGCCCTGGGCGATCCAGCAGTACGGCTTTCGCGCGCTGATCGCGCCGAGCTTCGCCGACATCTTCTTCAACAACTGCTTCAAGAACGGGCTGCTGCCGATCCAGCTGCCCGAGCACGAGGTCGCGAAGCTGTTCGACGAGGTGTTCGCCTTCCCCGGCTACGAGCTGACCGTGGACCTGGAGCGCCAGGTGGTGCGCAAGCCCGACGGCGCCGAGCTCGGCTTCGACGTGCAGCCCTTCCGCAAGTACTGCCTGCTCAACGGCTTCGACGACATCGGCCTGACGCTGCGCCACGCCGACAAGATCCGCGCCTATGAGGCCGAGCGCCTCGCGACCAAGCCCTGGCTGAACAACCGCCTGGTCGGCTGACCCCGGAGACAAGAACATGAAGATCGCAATCCTGCCGGGTGACGGCATCGGCACCGAGATCGTCGCCGAGGCGGTGAAGGTGCTGCAGGTGCTGGACCTGTCCTTCGAGATGGAGACCGCACCGGTGGGCGGCGCTGCCTACGAGGCGGCCGGCCACCCGCTGCCTGAGGCGACGCTCCGGCTCGCGATGGACTCTGACGCGGTGCTGTTCGGCGCCGTCGGTGACTGGAAGTACGACAAGCTCGAGCGCGCGCTGCGCCCCGAGCAGGCGATCCTGGGCCTGCGCAAGCACATGGGCCTCTTTGCCAACTTCCGCCCGGCGATCTGCTACGAGCAGCTCACGCACGCCTCGAGCCTCAAGCCCGAGCTGGTCGCAGGCCTGGACATCCTGATCATCCGCGAGCTGACCGGCGACATCTACTTCGGCCAGCCGCGCGGCCGCCGCACCGCGGTGGACGGCCACTTCCCCGGCGCGGAAGAGGCCTTCGACACGATGCGCTACAGCCGCCCCGAGATCGAGCGCATCGCCCACGTCGCCTTCCAGGCCGCGCGCAAGCGCGGAAAGAAGGTCACGAGCGTGGACAAGGCCAACGTGCTCGAGACCTTCCAGTTCTGGAAGGACGTCGTGACGGAAGTCCACAAGGAGTACCCGGACGTCGAGCTCGAGCACATGTACGTGGACAACGCCGCGATGCAGCTCGTCAAGGCGCCCAAGAAGTTCGACGTGCTCTTCACTGGCAACATGTTCGGCGACATCCTGTCCGACGAGGCCGCGATGCTGACCGGCTCGATCGGCATGCTGCCTTCCGCGTCGCTGAACGCGAAGGGCCAGGGCCTCTACGAGCCCAGCCACGGCAGTGCGCCTGACATCGCGGGGCAGGGGGTGGCCAATCCGCTCGCTACAATCCTGTCCGCTGCCATGATGCTCCGCTTCTCCCTCAACCAGCCCGAAGCCGCCGACCGGATCGAGTCCGCGGTGAAGGCGGTGCTGTCGGCCGGTCTGCGCACCGCCGACATCTGGTCCGAGGGCACGATCAAGGTGGGCACCCGCGAGATGGGCGATGCCGTCGTCGCGGCGATCACCGGCAAAACGATTACCAAGAGCTGACGCTCTCGGTTCGTCTCGCCCACACCCCTTCCGGACCCGGCGAACGAGCCGGGAAGGCTCAGGGTCCGGAGATCGACTGAAAAAGGTGAATTGACATGGCACTCGCCCACACTCCCCTGGTCGGCCTCGTCGGCTGGCGCGGCATGGTTGGCTCGGTCCTGATGGACCGCATGACCCAGGAAAACGACTTCGCGCTGATCGAGCCGGTGTTCTTCAGCACCAGCAACGCCGGCGGCGCCGCGCCCGCGCAGGCGAAGAACGAGAAGACGCTGAAGGACGCCTACGACATCGAGGCCCTGAAGCGCTGCGAGGTGATCCTGACCGCGCAGGGTGGCGACTACACCACCGAGGTCTACCCGAAGCTGCGCGCCGCGGGCTGGACTGGCCACTGGATCGACGCCGCGTCGACGCTGCGCATGAAGGACGAGTCCGTCATCGTGCTCGACCCGGTCAACATGCCGGTGATCAAGAACGCGCTGTCCTCGGGCGGCAAGGACTGGATCGGCGGCAACTGCACGGTCAGCTGCATGCTGATGGGCGTGGGCGCGCTGTACAAGGCGGGGCTGGTCGAGTGGATGTCCACCCAGACCTACCAGGCGGCCTCGGGCGGCGGCGCGCAGCACATGCGCGAGCTGCTGACGCAGTACGGCACGCTCAACGCCGAGGTGCGCCCGCTGCTCGACGACCCCAAGAGCGCGATCCTCGAGATCGACCGCCGCATCGTCGCCCGCCAGCGCGCGATGAGCGAGGCCGAGACCGCCAACTTCGGCGTGCCGCTGGGCGGCTCGCTGATCCCCTGGATCGACAAGGACCTCGGCAACGGCGTGAGCCGCGAGGAGTGGAAGGGCGGCGCCGAGACCAACAAGATCCTTGGCCAGGGCGAGGGCTTCGGCACGCCGGCCGTGCCGGTGGACGGCTTCTGCGTGCGCATCGGCGCGATGCGCTGCCACAGCCAGGCGCTGATGTTCAAGCTGAAGAAGGACGTGCCGCTGGCCGACATCGAGCAGATGATCGCCACCGACAACGACTGGGTGAAGCTGGTGCCCAACACCCGCGAGGCGACCATCCGCGACCTGACGCCGGTGGCGGTGACCGGCACGCTGACGATCCCCGTCGGCCGCCTGCGCAAGCTGGCGATGGGCCCCGAGTACCTCGGCGCCTTCACGATCGGCGACCAGCTGCTGTGGGGCGCGGCCGAGCCGCTGCGCCGCATGCTGCGTATCCTGCTCGAGGCCTGATGCAAAGCAAGTGAGGATCTTGTGATCCATGTCGGCTGCGGAAGGGTTTCCGCGGTCGACAATGCCGGACCGTCGCCGATTCCCGACTTGGCGAAATCTCGTGCCGGCCGTTGTCCTTTTCACGGTATTCCGCTTTGCGTCACGGCGGCGCGCGGCTTCCGCGAACTCAGGCGGCACTTGAGCTTGTCAGCCTATCTGCCTGATGTTATTGTTTTTTCAGGTTTTTACACTGGGGGCGGGTGCGGCCCATCCTCATCACGCCGGGCCTGATGTCGCGGTCCGGTCGCCTCTCTGGGAGACACCTTGAAAAGGAACGATCAAACCACCACGGCCGGCCGTTTCGTGCTGTCGTGCGTGGCCGCTGCCGCTCTGTCCATGTCGATGGGCGATGCCTTCGCTCTCGGCCTCGGTCGTCTCTCGGTTCAATCGGCCCTGGGCGAGGGACTGCGGGCGGAAATCGACGTCACGAGCATCTCCCCGGAGGAGGCGGCGAGCCTGCGCGCACGCGTCGCCCCGCCCGATGCCTACCGCGCGGCGGGCGCTGAATACAACGCCGCGCTTCCCGCGGCGCAAGTCTCCCTGCACAAGCGACCCGATGGACGCTCCTACCTGCGCATCCGCAGCGATCGCGCCGTGCAGGAGCCCTTCGTCGACCTGATCCTCGAGCTGTCCTGGGCCAGCGGCCGGCTGGTGCGCGATTACACGCTGCTGTTCGACCCGCCCGCCAGTCCGGCCCCGCTCGCGCCGCAGCCGCTCACGGCGCCGGTGATCGCCCAGCAGCAACCCGCCGCGGCGTCCCAGCCGGCCTCGCCGGCCGCCGATCCGGCGGGCCGGCATGCCGAGACCGCCCCCCGGCGCGCCGAGGCCGCAGGCCGCGCCGCCTCCCCGGCGCCGGCAAACGAGTCGGCCGCTGCCGAGCGGGTGGCAGTGCGCCCGGGAGACTCGTTGACGCGCATCGCAGGTCGCGTGCAGCAGCCCGGCGTCTCGCTCGACCAGATAGTCGTGTCGCTCTACCGCGCCAATCCGCAAGCCTTCGCCGGCGACAACATGAACCGGCTCAAGGCCGGCTCGGTGCTGACGGTGCCGCAAGCCGAGCAGGCCCAGGCAGTCACCGTCGGCGAGGCGCGGCGTCTCATCCGGGCGCAGAGCGCCGATTTCGATGCCTACCGCCAGCGTGTCGCCGCTGCCGCGGCCGGCGGGGCGGCCGACGAGTCGGGACGCCAGTCCTCGGGCCGCGTCGAGGCGGCGGTCGAGGACCGCAAGAGCGCCGCAGCGCCGACCACGGACCGCCTGACGCTGAGCAAGGGGGCCTTGAAGGCGGAGCGTTCCGGCGCCCCGGCCCCCGAGGAGGGCATCGCGAAGCAGCGCGAGCAGCAGGAGGCCGGCACCCGCGTCGCCGAGCTGTCGCGCAACATCGAAGAACTCAAGCGCCTGCAGGCGCCGGCCGGTGCGCCGGCGGCTCCCGCGGCCTCGGCACCGGCTTCCGGGCCCTCGCTGGGGCTGCCGGTCCCGCTGGCCGTCCCGGCCGCCGAGCCTGCCTCCGCTCCCGCATCCGCGGTCGCGGCAATGCCGGCTGCCTCGGCCCTTGCCTCGGCCGCTCCGTCGAAGCTCGAGTCCTCGAATCCCGGCGGCGCCCGGGCAGGCCAGGAAACGCCTCCGGCACCGCAAGCCGAAGCGGCGGCCGACGAGCCGAGCGCCTTCGACCTGCTGATGGAGGACCCGATGGTGCTGCCGGTGGCGGCAGGGCTGGTGGTGCTGCTCGGCGGCCTGGGTGCCTACCGCTTCGCCCGTTCGCGCCGCAAGACCAAGGACAGCGCCGAGACCTCCTTCCTCGAGAGCCGGCTGCAGCCCGATTCCTTCTTCGGCGCGACCGGCGGCGGCCGCGTCGACACCTCGAGCACCCCGCCGTCGCCCTCCTTGTCCTATTCGCTCAGCCAGATCGACGCGATCGGCGATGTCGATCCGGTGGCCGAAGCGGATGTCTACCTCGCCTACGGTCGCGACCTGCAGGCCGAGGAGATCCTGAAGGAGGCGATGCGCACCGACCCGGACCGCCTGGCGATCCGACTGAAGATGCTGGAGGTCTACGCCAAGCGCCGCGACACCCGCGGCTTCGAGGTGCTCGCGACCCAGCTCCGCAGCGTGACCGGCGGGGAGGGCGAGGACTGGGCCAAGGCCTGCGAACTCGGCCGCAGCATCGACCCGAACAATCCCCTCTACCAGACCGACGCCAGGACGGCGCCGCGGGAGCCGGCTTTCGAGTCCGTCGCCGTTCCGGAGATTCCTGCCGTCGCCCCCGTTGCGGCCGCAGCCGCGGTTTCCGCAGCACCGCTTGCCGCCCAGGTGGCGGGCAACCCGGACCTCGACCTCGACCTGAGCGAGCCGCTCGATGCGCCGGCCGCGATGGGCGACGCGTTCAACCTCGAGGCAACGCGCCCGCTGCCGTCCGGTGGTCCGGTGCTGCCGGAATTCGCGTCCCTCGACCTGCCGCCGCAGCCTGCGCCCGCGGTGCCGGCACCGGCCGTGGCGGACACGTCGATGGAGCTGGAAGGCCTGTCCTTCGATCTTTCCGAGGACCTGCCTGCCGCTCCGCCTCCCGCGGCCGCCCCGGCGCCCGCAGCTGCGCCCGTCGCCGCTGCCCCGGCACCCGCTCCGGCCCCGGCCGGCGACACGCCCCTCGAGTTCGACCTCGGCGGGCTGACGCTGGACTTCGACATGCCGGCCTCCGGGTCCGCGCCTGCCGCCGCCTCGCCTTCGGAGCTGGGGTCGCTCGACACGCTCGACGGCCTCGACATGATGACGGGGGACGAGGAGGGGGGCGATCCGCTGGCGCGCAAGTTCGAGCTGGCCGACGAGTTCATGCAGATCGGCGACTACGAGGGCGCGCGCGAGCTGCTGCGGGAGGTCGCGGCGCATGCGCAGGGGCCGCTCAAGGCCAAGGCGCAGGGCTTGCTGGATGAGATGGCTTGAGGCCGCGGCGAGCGGACGTGCGGGCGGCGGGCTGATGCGAGAAGGGCGTTCTTGAGGATTGCGCTCGGCGTCACCTATCGCGGCACCCAGTACGCCGGCTGGCAGAGCCAGCCGCAGGGCCGCACCGTGCAGGACCACCTGGAGGCGGCGCTCGCGCGCATCGCCGGCGAGCCGGTGCGCACGATCTGCGCCGGACGCACCGATGCCGGCGTGCACGGCCTCAACCAGGTGGTGCATTTCGACACAGGAGTGCAGCGCGAACCCTTCTCATGGGTGCGCGGCCCCAACACCTACCTGCCGCCCGACATCTCGGTGCAGTGGTGCCGGCCCGTGCCGGACAGTTTCCATGCGCGCAATGCCGCGCTCGGTCGCCGCTACGCGTACATCGTGCTCGAGTCGCCGGTGCGTCCGGCGCTCGAGGCCGGCTCGGTCGGCTGGGTGTTCCGCCCGCTCGACGGCGAGGCGATGCGCGACGCCGCCGCGCTGCTGATCGGCGAGCACGACTTCAGCGCCTTCCGCTCGTCGGAGTGCCAGGCCAAGTCGCCGGTCAAGACCTTGCGGGAGATCGCGATCTCCCGTCACGGCGCCTACTGGCGCTTCGAGTTCGAGGCCTCGGCCTTCCTGCACCACATGGTGCGCAACCTGATGGGCTGCCTGATCGCGGTCGGCGCCGGCACCCGGACGCCGCAGTGGCTGGCGGAAGTGCTCGCCGCGCGCGACCGCCGGCTCGCGGCGCCGACCTTTTCCCCCGACGGGCTCTATTTCCTCGGCCCCCGCTACGATGCGGGATTCGGCCTGCCGGAGCAGGTGGCCTCGCTCGCGTGGCTGCCCGGTGATCGATGAACCAACGCACCCGTATCAAGATCTGCGGCCTCACGCGCGAGGCCGACGTGGAGGCCGCAGCGGCGGCCGGGGCCGACGCGATCGGCCTCGTGTTCTACGAGAAGAGCCCGCGCCATGTGACTGTGCGCAGGGCGGCGGAACTCGTGCGCGCGCTGCCCCCCTTCGTGCAGCCGGTGGGCCTGTTCGTCAATGCCTCGCCCGACGACATCGCCCGTGCCTGCGAGGCGCTGCCGGGACTGCTGCTGCAGTTCCACGGCGACGAGGCGCCCGAGGACTGCGCCGCCGCCGCAAGGCCCTACCTGCGGGCGGCCCGCATGGCGAGAGGCTTCGATTTGCTAGACTTCGCGACCCGGTTTTCCAGCGCCCACGCCATCCTGCTCGACGCCCACGTCGAGGGCTACGGCGGCGGCGGAAAGGTATTCGATTGGTCGCTCATCCCTTCCGGCGTGCCCCGTCCGCTCGTTTTGTCTGGTGGGTTGCATGCTGCAAACGTGATCGATGGGATTCTGCAGGTGCGGCCCTGGGCCGTTGACGTGAGCTCGGGCGTCGAAGCTGCCAAGGGCATCAAGGACGCCCAGGCGATGCGCCAGTTCTGCGAAGCGGTGCGCGAGGCCGATGCCCGCATCGCCGACGCACATGGCACCTGACAGAGGACAACCATCATGCAAAGCTACCAGCAGCCCGACCCGCGCGGGCATTTCGGGCCGTACGGCGGCACCTTCGTCGCCGAGACGCTGATCCACGCGCTCGACGAACTGAAGGCCGCCTACGAGCACTGCCGCCACGACCCGGCGTTCCAGGCCGAGTTCCGCAGCGAGCTCGCCCACTTCGTCGGCCGCCCGAGCCCCGTCTACCACGCCGCGCGCACCAGTCGCGAGATGGGCGGCGCGCAGATCTACCTCAAGCGCGAGGACCTCAACCACACCGGCGCGCACAAGGTCAACAACACCATCGGCCAGGCGCTGCTCGCGCGCCGCATGGGCAAGCCCCGCGTGATCGCCGAGACCGGCGCCGGCCAGCACGGCGTCGCGACCGCCACCATCTGCGCGCGCTACGGCCTGGAGTGCGTGGTCTACATGGGTGCCGAGGACGTCAAGCGCCAGAGCCCCAACGTCTACCGCATGCACCTGCTCGGCGCCAAGGTGGTGCCGGTGGAGTCCGGCAGCAGGACGCTGAAGGACGCCCTCAACGAGGCGCTGCGCGACTGGGTCACCAACGTCGAGAACACCTTCTACATCATCGGCACGGTGGCCGGCCCGCACCCCTACCCGATGATGGTGCGCGACTTCCAGAGCGTGATCGGCGAGGAGTGCCTCACGCAGATGCCGGCGATGGCCGGTCGCCAGCCCGACGCGGTCGTTGCCTGTGTCGGTGGCGGCAGCAACGCGATGGGCATCTTCTATCCCTACATCCCCTACGAGAACACGCGCCTGATCGGCGTCGAGGCGGCGGGGCAGGGCATTGCCAGCGGCAAGCACGCCGCGAGCCTGTCGGCGGGCTCGCCCGGCGTGCTGCACGGCAACCGCACCTACCTGCTGCAGGACGCCAACGGCCAGATCATCGAGACGCACTCGGTCTCGGCAGGCCTGGACTACCCCGGCGTCGGCCCGGAGCACGCGCACCTGAAGGACATCGGCCGCGCCGAGTACGTCGGCATCACCGACGACGAGGCGCTCGCCGCCTTCCACTACCTGTGCCGCACCGAGGGCATCATCCCGGCGCTCGAATCGAGCCATGCCATCGCTTACGCGATGAAGCTCGCCAAGACGATGCGTCCCGACCAGCACATCCTCGTGAACCTGTCCGGCCGCGGCGACAAGGACATCGGCACCGTCGCCGACCTGTCGGGCGCCGACTTCTACTGCCGGCCGTCGTGCCGAGGAGAGAGCGTGAAGGGCGAATCGACCGTGAAGGTGACGCGATGAGCCGTATCGCGACGACGTTCGAAAGACTGGCCGCCGACGGCCGCAAGGCGCTGATCCCCTACATCACCGCCGGCGACCCGGCCGCGGACCTGACGGTCGAGCTGATGCTCGGCATGGCCGAGGCCGGCGCCGACGTGATCGAGCTCGGCGTGCCCTTCTCCGACCCGATGGCCGACGGCCCGGTGATCCAGAAGGCCGCGGAGCGCGCGCTCACCCGCGGCATCGGCATGCCGCAGGTGCTGGAGTACGTGCGGCGTTTCCGCGAGCGCGACGCCGACACGCCCGTCGTGCTGATGGGCTACGCCAACCCGGTCGAGCGCTACGACCAGCAGCACGGCGCCGACGCCTTCGTCAAGGCCGCGGCCGAGGCGGGCGTGGACGGCGTGCTGGTGGTGGACTACCCGCCCGAGGAGTGCGAGGAGTTCGCCGCGCGGCTGCAGGCGCACGGGCTCGACCCGATCTTCCTGCTCGCGCCCACGTCGACGGAGCAGCGCATGCGCGACGTCGGCCGCATCGCGAGCGGCTATGTGTATTACGTGTCCCTGAAGGGCGTGACCGGCGCCGGCCACCTCGACACCGGCGCCGTCGCCGCGGCGGTGCCGCGCATCAAGGCGCACGTGAAGGTGCCGGTCGGCGTCGGCTTCGGCATCCGCGACGCGGCCACCGCACGCGCGGTCGGCGAGGTCGCCGACGCGGTCGTGATCGGCACCCGCCTCGTGCAACTGCTGGAAGCGCAGCCGCGCGAGAACGCCGTCGCCGCCGCGCGCGGCTTCATCGCCGAGATCCGCACCGCCCTCGACACCCTGACTGAAGGAGCCCCCGCATGAGCTGGCTAGAGAAACTGCTGCCTCCGAAGATCCAGCAGACCGACCCGGCCGAGCGCCGCTCGATTCCGGGCGGCCTTTGGATCAAGTGCCCGTCCTGCGAGACGGTGCTCTACAAGACCGACCTGGAGCAGAACGTCTACGTCTGCCCGAAGTGCTCGCACCACCACCGCATCGGCGCGCGCGCGCGGCTCGACAAGTTCCTCGACGCCGAGGGGCGCTTCGAGATCGGCCAGGAGGTGATCCCGGTCGATGCGCTGAAGTTCAAGGACAGCAAGAAGTACCCCGACCGGCTGAAGGACGCGCTCGAGGCCACCGGCGAGACCGACGCGCTGGTCGTGATGGGCGGCGCGGTGCACAGCCTGCCGGTCGTCGCCGCCTGCTTCGAGTTCGACTTCATGGGCGGCTCGATGGGCTCGGTGGTCGGCGAGCGCTTCGTGCGCGGCGTCGAGGCCGCGCTCGAGCAGAAGACGCCCTTCATCTGCTTCACCGCCACCGGCGGCGCGCGCATGCAGGAAGGCCTGCTGTCGCTGATGCAGATGGCCAAGACCAACGCGGCGCTCACGCGCCTGGCCAAGGCGAAGCTGCCCTACATCAGCGTGCTGACCGACCCGACCATGGGCGGCGTCTCGGCGAGCTTCGCCTTTGTCGGCGACATCGTGATCGCCGAGCCCAAGGCGCTGATCGGCTTCGCCGGCCCGCGCGTGATCGAGAACACCGTGCGCGAGAAGCTGCCCGAGGGCTTCCAGCGCAGCGAGTTCCTGCTGCAGAAGGGCGCGCTCGACATGATCGTGGACCGGCGCGAGCTGCGCGGCACGATCGCGCGCTCGCTCGCGATGCTGCAGCGCCTGCCGGCCGACGCGGTCGCCTGAGCGGCCGCCGCATCGGCACCCCGGGGGCCCGCGCGGCCCCCTTCGCGTTTGCGCCCCGGCCTCGGCTGCCCCTGCGGCACCGAGGCCATCCGCCAGCCCTTACCATCCCGCCCCATGTCCGAGACCCCGAAGACCCTGGCCGACTGGCTCGCGCACTGCGAGCGGCTGCACCCGAGCACGATCGACCTGACGCTCGAGCGCGTGCAGGTGGTGGCGCAGCGCCTCGCGCTGCGCTTCGACATCCCGGTCGTCACCGTCGGCGGCACCAACGGCAAGGGCTCGACCTGCGCGATGCTGGACGCGATCCTGCAGCGCGCGGGCTACCGCGTCGGCGTCTACACCTCGCCGCACCTGCTGCACTTCGAGGAGCGCTGCCGCATCCAGGGCGAGCCGGTAGCCGCCGACGCGCTGCTGCCGCACTTCGAGGCGGTCGAGGCCGCGCGCGAAGGGCAGGCGCTGACCTACTTCGAGTTCACGACGCTCGCGATCCTGCGCCTGCTGTCGCAGGCCGGGCTCGACGTCGCGGTGCTGGAGGTGGGGCTGGGCGGGCGGCTCGACGCGGTGAACGTGGTCGACGCGGACTGCGCGGTCATCACGAGCATCGACCTCGACCACATGGACTACCTCGGGCCCGACCGCGAGTCGATCGGGCGCGAGAAGGCCGGCATCATGCGCACCGGCCGCCCCGCGATCGTTAGCGACCCGGTGCCGCCGCAGAGCGTGATCGACCGTGCGCGCGAGATCGACGCCGACCTGTGGCTGTTCGGCCGCGACTTCAACTACTCGGCCCAGCAGGGCGCCTCGGGCGCCTGGCAGCAGTGGTCCTGGGGCGGGCGCAGCAAGCGCTTCAACGGTCTGGGCTACCCGGCGCTGCGCGGCGCGAACCAGCTGCTCAACGCCTCGGGCGTGCTCGCCGCGCTCGAGGCGCTGCGCGACCGGCTGCCGGTGCCGGCGCAGGCGGTGCGCGAGGGGCTCGCGCTGGTCGAGCTGCCCGGGCGCTTCCAGATCGTGCCGGGCCAGCCGGTGCTGGTGCTCGACGTCGCGCACAACCCGCATGCGGTGGCGACGCTGGCGCAGAACCTCGACCAGATGGGCTTCTACCCGCGCACCCATGCGGTGTTCGGTGCGATGCGCGACAAGGATGCCGGGACGATGCTGCGGCGCCTCGCGCCGCTGGTCGATGCCTGGTACTTCACCGACCTGCCGCTGCCGCGCGCCGCGCGCGGCGAGGAACTGCGGCAGACCTTCGCGGGCCTGCCCGCGCGCGTCGGCCTGCCTGTCGCCTCGTCCTGCCATGCCGATCCGATGGAGGCCCTGCGGGCCGCCCTCGCCGCCGCGGACCCGGCTGATAGAATCGTCGTCTTCGGTTCCTTCTTTACCGTCGCCGGCGTGCTGAAGGACGGCGTGCCCCGACTGGCGGCCCCGCATGTGGGCTGAGGCCTTTCAGCGCCGGCCGCGCCGCGGATTCCTGCCGGGCCAATGCGCGCCTCGCCCGGGGCAACGCGGCTGCCGCCACTGACCGTACAAACGCATGGGCCTGCTTTCCTTCCTCAAGCGAACTCCGGCCGCCGGCGCCGCCACCAGCCCGGCCGCGGCATCGGCCGCGTTCCGCGACGAGCCGCTCGAGCGCGCCCGCACGCGAGCGAAGCACCGGCTGATCGGCGCGGTGGTGCTGCTCGGCGTCGCGGTGATCGGCTTCCCTCTGCTGTTCGAGACCCAGCCGCGGCCGATCCCGGTGGACCTGCCGATCCACATCCCGAAGAAGGACGCGGTGCCGCCGCTGGCCCTGCCCGGCAGGGACGGGGCGGTGGCTGCCGCCGGTCCGGCCGCTCCCGCACTCATCCACGAATCCGCGGGCGAGGCCACGCGCGAGGTGGACGTGCCCGAGCCGATCACCCCGCCGCTGCCGCGCGAGCGCCGGGAGGCGGGTGCCGCCGAACCGCCGCCGGCTGCCGCGTCGGCCGCGAAACCGCCGCCCAAGCCGCAGCCGAAACCCGAATCCCGTCCCGAGCTCAGGGCGGAGACCAGGCCCGAGCCGAAGCCCGTTCCGAAGCCGGAGCCGGCGCCCAGGATCGAGCCCAAGCCGGCCCCGAAGCCCGAGCCCAGGCCGGCAGCGCGCGAGGAGCCCCGGCCGGAAGCACGTCCGCCGGCCCGTGCCACGGAGGCGGAGGCCGGACGGGCCCAGGCCCTGCTCGAGGGGCGGGCGCCGGCTGCACGCACCGAGCCGGTGCGGGTGGCCGAGACCGGGCGCTTCGTGCTGCAGGTCGGCGCCTACAGCGAGGGCGGCAGTGCCCGCGACGCGCGCCAGAAGGTCGAGCGCGTCGGCCTGCGCAGCTACACGCAGGAGGTCGAGACCTCCGACGGCCGGCGCATCCGCGTGCGCGTCGGTCCCTTCACGTCGCGCGAGGAGGCCGACCAGGCGGCCGCCCGGTTGCGCGCGGCGGGTCTGCCGGTGGCGCTGCTGCCGCAGTGATCGAAGACGATTTCCGGGGCTCAACAGCTTCTCATCGCGGCCCGCACCCTCGCCGGGGCGGACTGCAACGGACAGGGTGAACTTTTATGTGTGGCATCGTTGGCGTTCTCTCGCAGGCGCCGGTCAACCAGCTGATCTATGACGCGCTGCTGCTGCTGCAGCACCGCGGCCAGGACGCCGCAGGCATCGTCACCGCGACCGGCACCAAGTTCTTCATGCACAAGGCCCGCGGCATGGTGCGCGACGTGTTCCGCACCCGAAACATGCGCGCGCTGCCGGGCAACGTGGGCCTGGGCCAGGTGCGCTACCCGACCGCGGGCAACGCCTACAGCGAAGAAGAAGCGCAGCCCTTCTACGTCAACGCGCCCTTCGGCCTGGTGCTGGTGCACAACGGCAACCTGACCAACGCGCATGCGCTCAAGCAGGAGCTGTTCGAGATCGACCGGCGCCACATCAACACCGAGAGCGACTCCGAGGTGCTGCTCAACGTGCTCGCGCACGAGCTCGAGGGCGCGGCGCGCAACCTGCCGCTGAGCCCCGAGGCGATCTTCCGCGCGGTGCGCGCGGTGCATCGCCGCATCAAGGGCTCGTACGCGGTCATCACGCTGATCGCCGGCCACGGCGTGCTGGCCTTCCGCGACCCCTACGGCATCCGTCCTCTGTGCTTCGGCGAGGCCGATCTGCCGGAAGGGCGCGAGGTGGTGGTCGCGAGCGAGTCGGTCGCGCTCGAGGGCACCGGCCACCGCTTCGTGCGCGACGTCGCGCCCGGCGAGGCGATCTTCATCGACCTCGAGGGGAAGGTGCATGCCGAGCAGTGCGCGGAGAACCCGACGCTGATGCCCTGCATGTTCGAGTACGTGTATCTCGCGCGCCCCGACTCGGTGATCGACGGCGTGTCGGTCTACCAGGCGCGGCTCAACATGGGCGAGACGCTCGCGCAGCGCCTGATCTCGACGATGCCGCCGAACGAGGTCGACGTCGTGATCCCGATCCCCGAGTCGAGCCGCCCGGCCGCGATGCAGCTCGCGCAGAAGATCGGCAAGCCCTACCGCGAGGGCTTCGTGAAGAACCGCTACGTCGGCCGCACCTTCATCATGCCGGGGCAGGGCGTGCGCAAGAAATCGGTGCGCCAGAAGCTCAACGCGATCGTGCAGGAGTTCAAGGGCCGCAACGTGCTGCTCGTGGACGACTCGATCGTGCGCGGCACCACGTCGAAGGAAATCGTGCAGATGGCGCGCGATGCCGGCGCGCGCAAGGTCTACATGGCCTCGGCCGCGCCGCCGGTGCGCTACCCGAACGTCTACGGCATCGACATGCCGACCAAGGACGAACTGATCGCGCACGGCCGCACGATGGACGAGATCCGCGAGTACATCGGTGCCGACGCACTCATCTACCAGGACGTCGCCGCGATGAAGAAGGTGGTCGGCGCGCTCAACCCGCAGGTCGCCGGCTTCGAGGCCTCCTGCTTCGACGGTTGCTACATCACTGGCGACGTCAGCGCCGAGGACTTCGACACGATGCGCGAGCAGCGCACCTCGCAAGGCGACGAGGAGGAGGCGAGCAACCGCGGCCGCCTCGCGCTGCAGAGCGCCAGCGAGTGATCGGAGGCGCCGGATGACGAACGACAAGAAGAAGCTCCCGCGCGTCGAACTGCCCGCCGACGCGCGGCTGGACACGCTCGCGGTGCGCGAAGGCCTGCCGCCGAGCCCCTGGGGCGAGAACTCCGAGGCGCTGTTCCTCACGAGCAGCTTCGTGCATCCGGATGCCGCGACCGCCGCGCGCCGCTTCGCGAACGAGGAGGAGGCCTTCGTCTACTCCCGCTTCACGAACCCGACGGTGACGATGTTCGAGCGGCGGCTCGCCGCGCTCGAGGGCACCGAGGCCTGCCTCGCGACCTCCAGCGGCATGGCCGCGATCCTGCTGCTCGCGATGGGGCTCTTGAAGGCCGGCGATCACGTGATCTGCTCGCGCAGCGTGTTCGGCTCGACGATCAAGCTGCTTGCCGGCGAGATGGGCAAGTTCGGCGTCGAGACGAGCTTCGTGTCGCAGACCGATCCCGAGGAGTGGCGCGCCGCGCTGCGCCCGACGACGAAGCTGCTGTTCGCCGAGACGCCGAGCAACCCGCTGACCGAGGCCTGCGACATCCGGGCGCTGGCCGACATCGCGCACGGCGCGGGCGCGCTGCTCGCCGTGGACAACTGCTTCTGCTCCCCGGCGCTGCAGCAGCCCGCGAAGCTCGGCGCCGACCTGATCATCCACTCCGGCACCAAGTACCTCGACGGCCAGGGTCGCGTCGTGGCCGGCGCGATCTGCGGGCCCGAGGCGCTGATCAACGACAAGTTCATCCCGGTGATGCGCAGCGCCGGCATGACGCTGTCGGCCTTCAACGCCTGGGTGTGCCTCAAGGGCATGGAGACGCTGTCGATCCGCATGCAGGCGCAGAGCGCGCGGGCGCTGGAGTTGGCCGAGTGGCTGGAGCGGCATCCGGCGATCGAGCGCGTCTACTATCCCGGCCTGAAGTCGCATCCGCAGCACGAGCTCGCGATGCGCCAGCAGGGCGGCGTTGGCGGCGCGGTCGTGTCCTTCATCGTCAGGAGTCCGCAGGCCGGCGGGCCCGCTGCCGCGCGCGCCAATGCCTTCCACGTGATCGACGCGACCCGCATCTGCTCGATCACCGCCAACCTCGGCGACACCAAGACCACCATCACCCACCCGGCGAGCACCTCGCACGGGCGGCTCACCGAGGACCAGCGACTTGCCGCCGGCATCACGCAGGGCATGATCCGCGTGGCGGTGGGCCTCGAACACATCGAAGACCTGAAGTCCGACCTCGCCCGGGGCCTGGACACCCTTGCCGCATGAGCCAAGTCCGCACCCGCTTCGCCCCGTCGCCGACGGGCTTCATCCACCTCGGCAACATCCGCTCCGCGCTCTATCCCTGGGCCTTCGCCCGCGCGAACCAGGGCGTGTTCATCCTGCGCATCGAGGACACCGACCTCGAGCGTTCGTCGCAGGCGGCGGTGGACGTGATCCTCGAGGGCATGAAGTGGCTCGGCCTCGACCACGACGAGGGGCCGTACTACCAGATGCAGCGCATGGACCGCTACAAGCAGGTCCTGGCCGAGCTGCTCGACCAGGGGCTGGCCTACCGCTGCTACATGTCGAGCGAGGAGCTCGACGCGCTGCGCGAGCGCCAGATGGCCGCGAAGCTCAAGCCCCGCTATGACGGCACCTGGCGCCCCGAGCCGGGCAAGACGCTGCCGCCGGTCCCCGAGGGCGTGAAGCCGGTGATCCGCTTCAGGAGCCCGCAGGGCGGCTCGGTGGTGTGGGACGACAAGGTCAAGGGCCGCATCGAGATCAGCGAGGACGAGCTCGACGACCTCGTGATCGCGCGCCCCGACGGCACGCCGACCTACAACTTCTGCGTGGTGGTGGACGACATCGACATGGGCATCACGCACGTGATCCGCGGTGACGACCACGTCAACAACACGCCGCGCCAGATCCACATCTTCCGGGCCCTCGGCAAGGAGCCGCCGGTCTACGCGCACCTGCCCACCGTGCTCAACGAGCAGGGCGAGAAGATGAGCAAGCGTCACGGCGCCAAGCCCGTGACGCAGTACCGCGACGAGGGCTTCCTCGCCGACGCGGTGGTGAACTACCTCGCACGCCTGGGCTGGAGCCACGGCGACGACGAGATCTTCTCGCGCGAGCAGCTCGTCGAGTGGTTCGACCTCGACCACCTGGGCAAGAGCGCCGGACAGTTCGACGAGACCAAGCTGCGCTGGGTGAACTCGCAGCACATGAAGATGTGCGACGACGCGGTGCTCGCCGGCCTCGTGGCCGAGCAGCTCGCGCGCCGCGGTCTCGAGGCGCCGGCCGACGAGCGGCTCGCGAAGATGTGCGCCTTGTTCAAGGACCGCTGCTCGACCACGGTCGAGCTGGCCGACTGGCTCGCGATGTACTTCACCGACGTGCAGCCTGCGTCCGAGGACCTTGCCAAGCACGTGAGCGACGCCGTGAAGCCGGCACTGCAGGCGCTCGCGGAGCGCTTCGCCACAGCGGAATGGCAGCGCGACGCGATCAACCAGGCGATCAAGGACACCATCGCGCAGTTCGGCCTGAAGCTGCCGCAGCTCGCGATCCCGCTGCGCGTGCTGGTGTGCGGCCGCGCGCAGACCCCGTCGGTCGACGCGGTACTTGAGCTTTTTGCTCGGGATATGGTGCAGAGGCGCTTGCGCAGTTTCTGAAAAGCAGCATATACTTGCGTTCTCGCTTGAACAGCGCAGTGTTCGAAAGCAAAAACGAAAGCGGCAACGCCGGAGTGGATGCGGTTGAATGCGATTGGGGGTATAGCTCAGCTGGGAGAGCGCTTGCATGGCATGCAAGAGGTCAGCGGTTCGATCCCGCTTACCTCCACCATCGAAGCGCGCGGTTCAAGAGTGGCGAAGAATTAAGACCCCTTCGTCTAGAGGCCTAGGACACGACCCTTTCACGGTTGTAACAGGGGTTCGAATCCCCTAGGGGTCGCCAAGTTCGACGGCACTTGCTGCAGCAATGCAGGAAAAGTCGTCACCGACGCGGAGTGGTAGTTCAGTCGGTTAGAATACCGGCCTGTCACGCCGGGGGTCGCGGGTTCGAGTCCCGTCCACTCCGCCAGTTCTTTGTTTAGTGAGAGCAAGCCGCTTCATCGAAAGAAGATGCGGCTTCAGGTTGAAGACCCCTTCGTCTAGAGGCCTAGGACACGACCCTTTCACGGTTGTAACAGGGGTTCGAATCCCCTAGGGGTCGCCAAGTTTGACGGCACTTGCGGAGCAATCCGGCAAAGTCGTCACCGACGCGGAGTGGTAGTTCAGTCGGTTAGAATACCGGCCTGTCACGCCGGGGGTCGCGGGTTCGAGTCCCGTCCACTCCGCCAAAATGCAAGAAGCCGTTTCATCGCAAGGTGAAACGGCTTTTTCATTGGTGCCGCCGCATCCGGCGGTTCGCCGCCTTCACTCTTCTTCCCGGGCGCAGCTGGAGCTGCCTGCGCAACTCGGCGAGTCTGGCTTGGCACTCCGCGCCGCGGCTCCTGCGGTACGCACCGGCTTGGCGCTGCCGGGCAAGAGCGACCCGCAGGTTGTGGGGCCGAGGTGCCTTCAGCTTCAGCTTGTGCTTGTGCTTGTGCTTGTGCTTGCGAGCCGAACTCGTCGCACGATCGTCCCTCGGGGCGAGCGGGCCGCGACGCAGGCCGCCCAGCGCATCAGGCGGCGTTCTGCGCCTGCTGCAGATGCTGCTCGATCACCGGCACCGCGGTGCGGAAGGCATCGATCGCCGCCGGGAAGCCGCAGTACACCGTGCTGTGCAGCAGCAACTCCTTCAGCTCCTCGGGAGTGACGCCGTTGTTCAGCGCGCCCCGCACATGGCCCTCGAGCTCCTTGGTCTTGCCGAGGGCGACCAGCATCGAGACGGTCGCCAGGCTGCGGTCGCGTGGCGACAGCCCCGGGCGCGTCCAGACGCTGCCCCAGGCGTAGGCGGTGACGAGCTGCTGCAGCTCGGCCTGCAGCGGGCCGGCGTTCGCGAGCGCGCGATCCACATGCGCATCGCCGAGCGTGCGGCGGCGGATCGCGAGGCCTTGTTTGTAGGCGTCGGGCGGCAGGGCAGGGGAGTCGGGATTCATGGCGACAGGCAGGAGTGGAACGGAAGCGCAGAGCCTACCGCAGACGGCTGAACCGTCCCCGACAGGCGCCGCGTCGACCGCTTCCACGGCGTGATCGCCGACCTGTTGCAATGCTGCCCGGATGCCGGCATGCGGCCTGCCTACAATCCCCGCGAGCGGCCTCCGGGCCCCGATTCGTCCGAACAAATCAGCAAGGGATTCTTCAATGCAGCTTGCCGCCTCCATCTTCAAGGCCTACGACATCCGCGGCATCGTCGGAAAGACGCTCGACGAGGAGGTGGCCGAGCATCTCGGCCGCGCCTTCGGCACCGAGGCGAAGCAGCTCGGCGAGACCACCGTCGCCGTCGGCCGCGACGGCCGGCTGTCGGGGCCGTCGCTGGTCGCCGCGCTGGTCCGCGGGCTGACCTCGACCGGCATCGACGTGATCGACCTCGGCGCGGTCACGACGCCGATGACCTACTACGTCGCGGCGACCCGCTGCAACTCCGGCATCCAGGTCACCGGCAGCCACAACCCGAAGGACTACAACGGCTTCAAGATGGTGCTGGCCGGCAAGGCGATCTACGGCGAGGAGATCCAGGGGCTGCGCCGCCGCATGGAGGCGGGCGACTACGCGCAGGGCCAGGGCGCGGTGACGGTGCTCGACATCCTGCCCGAGTACTCGCAGCGCATCACCTCGGACTGCAGGCTCGCGCGCCCCATGAAGATCGTCGTGGACTCGGGCAACGGCATCCCCGGCGCCTCGGCGCCCGGCATCCTGCGTGCGCTCGGCTGCGAAGTCACCGAGCTGTATTCCGAGGTGGACGGCGACTTCCCGAACCACCATCCCGACCCCTCCAAGCCCGAGAACCTCGCCGAGCTGATCGAGACGGTGAAGAACACCGACGCCGAGCTCGGCCTCGCCTTCGACGGCGACGGCGACCGCCTCGGCGTCGTCACGAAGGACGGGCAGATCATCTACCCGGACCGCCAGCTGATGCTGTTCGCGAAGGACATCCTCGCGCGCAACCCCGGCGCCACCGTGATCTACGACGTCAAGTGCACGCAGCGCCTGGCGCCCGCGATCCGCGAGGCCGGCGGCGTGCCGCTGATGTGGAAGACCGGCCACTCGCTCGTGAAGGCCAAGCTCAAGGAGACCGGCTCGCCGATCGCCGGCGAGATGAGCGGCCACATCTTCTTCAAGGAGCGCTGGTACGGCTTCGACGACGCGACCTACACCGCGGCGCGCCTGCTCGAGATCCTCAGCCGCGAGAGCGACCCGAGCGCCGTGCTCAACGCGCTGCCGACGAGCTTCAGCACGCCCGAGCTGAACGTGCCCTGCGCCGAGGGCGAGCACCACGAGGTGATCGAGCGCCTGCGCCAGACCGCGAAGTTCGACGACGCGAAGGAGCTGATCACGATCGACGGCCTGCGCGCCGAGTTCGAGGACGGCTTCGGCCTGGTGCGCGCGTCCAACACCACGCCGGTGCTGGTGCTGCGCTTCGAGGGCCACACGCAGGCCGCGCTCGATCGCATCCAGAAGCAGTTCATGGCGGCGATCCTCGCCGTCAAGCCCGACGCGCACGTGAGCGCCGGCCACTGACGGCGCGTCTGCCTCGTGACCCTGCAGTTCCCGGTCTGAGGCGGCCCGCATGCCGCCCCTCTCGTCCCGAATCGCGCGGCTGGCCTACAGCGGCCTGCTGCGCGGCCTGCTGCCCGCCTACCTGCTGAAGCTGTGGTGGCGCGGGCGCCACGAACCGCTGTACCGGCACGCCGTCGGCGAGCGGCTCGGACACTACGCCGATGACGAGGCGCCGCAGCACGGCTGGGTGTGGGTGCATGCCGTCTCGCTCGGCGAGACGCGCGCCGCGGCGACGCTGGTCGAGGCGCTGCGCGCGCAGCAGCCCGGCATGCGCCTGCTGCTCACGCACGGCACCGCGACCGGCCGCGAGGCGGGCGCCGCGCTGCTGCGCCCCGGCGACGAGCAGGTCTGGCTGCCCTACGACACGCCGGGCGTGGTGCAGCGCTTCTTCCGGCGCTTCCACCCCCGCGTCGGCCTGCTGATGGAGACCGAGATCTGGCCCAACCTGCTGCTCGGCGCGCGCGCGCAGGGCGTGCCGATGGTGCTGGTCAACGCGCGGCTGTCGCAGAAGAGCCTTCGGCAGGGGCAGCGCCTCGATGCAGTGCTGCGCCCGGCGGTGGAGTCGCTGTCGCTCGCGCTCGCGCAGACCGAGGAGGACGCGCGGCGCCTGCGCGAGGCCGGGGCCCGCGAGGTGCGGGTGTGCGGCAACCTGAAGTTCGACATGAACCCGGCCCCTGCGCTGCTGGCGCGCGGCCGCGCCTGGCGCGCCGCGGCCCGGCGGCCGGTGGTGCTGGCGGCAAGCACGCGCGAGGGCGAGGAGCCGGCGCTGCTGGCCGCCTGGCGCGAGGCGCTCGATGCCGCGGCGCTGCCGCAGGCGCCGCGGCTCGTCCTCGTGCCGCGCCATCCGCAGCGCTTCGACGAGGTGGCGCAGGCGGTGCGCGCGGCGGGCTTCACGCTCGCACGCCGCAGCGACTGGGGCGAGGGCCCGCCCGCGGACGAGTCCGACGTGTGGCTCGGCGACTCGATGGGCGAGATGCCGGCCTGGTACGCGGCCGCCGACGTCGCGCTGCTCGGCGGCAGCTTCGCGCCCTTGGGCGGCCAGAACCTGATCGAGGCGGCGGCCTGCGGCTGCCCGGTGCTGATGGGGCCCCACACCTTCAACTTCGCGCAGGCCGCCGAGCTGTCGCTGGCGGCCGGCGCGAGCCTGCGCTGCCGCGGCTGGTCCGACGCGGTGGCCGAGGCGCTGGCGCTGTGCGCAGCGCGGCGCGGGCAGGCCGACGCGATGCGCGGCGCCGCGCTGGAGTTCGCGCGTGCGCATCGCGGCGCGGCCGAGCGGATGGCGCAGGCGATCCATGCGCTGCTCAAGGGCTGAGCGTTGCCGGCCCGGCGGCGGAGCCCCCGCATGAAAAAGCCCCGCGGGCGCATGCGCGCCGGCGGGGCGGAAGGTGAGGTGGAAGGAGCCCGGACGCGCGCGGCCTTCAGCGCGCCAGCAGGGTGTTGACCGCGGCGACGTCGTCGGCGCCCAGCACGCCGGCCGCCTGGCGCAGCCGCAGGCTGCCGACGACCACGTTGTAGCGCGCCTGCGCGAGGTCGCGGCGCGTCGTGAAGAGCTGGGTCTGCGCGTTGAGCACGTCGAGGTTCACGCGCACGCCGACCTTGTAGCCGAGCTGCGTCGCCTCCAGCGCGAGCTGGCTGGAGGCCTCGGCGGCCTCCAGCGCCCGCACCTGCGCCTGGCCGGACTGCACGCCGAAGTAGGCCTGGCGCGTGGCCTGCGCGACGGTGCGCCGCGCGGCGTCGAGGTCGTTGCGCGCGGCCTCCTCGAGCGCGACCGTCTCGCGCACGCGGTTCTGCACCGAGAAGCCCGAGAACAGCGGCATGTTGAGCTGCACGCCGACGCTGCTGGAGCCGGCGGTGCCGTTCTGCAGCTGGGTGGCGGCCGGGGCGCCCGCGCCGTAGTCGTTGCGGCTGCGGCCGACGTTGCCGACCAGGTCGACGGTCGGCAGGTGGCCGGCGCGCGCCTTGCGGATCTCGAGCTGCGCGACGTCGAGCGCCAGCGCCGCCTGGCGCACGTTCGGATGCCCGGTCTCGGCGCGCTGCACCCAGTCGCTCAGCTCGGCAGGGGCGAGCGCAGACAGCGTCACCGGCACGGCGAGCGGGCGCGGCTCGACATTGGGACGGCCGACGAGCTGGTCGAGCGCGACGCGCTGCACGCGCAGCTCGTTCTCGGCGGCGATCTCCTGGGCGCTCGCGAGGTCGAAGCGCGCCTGAGCCTCGCGCGTGTCGGTGATCGTCGCGGTGCCGACCTCGAAGTTGCGCTTCGCCGCGGCGAGCTGCTCCGAGATCGCGGCCTTGCTGGTGCGCACCGTCGCGAGCGTGTCCTGCGCCGCGAGCACCGCGAAGTAGGCCTGCGAGATCCGCACGATCAGTTCCTGCTCGGCCGCCTGGAGCCGCGCGCGGGCGGCCTCGAGCGAGCGCTCGGCCTGCTCGATCGTCACGCTGTTGGCGCGGTTGAAGAGCGGCTGCCGGCCCGACAGCGCGAGCTGGCGGCTGTCGTTCGGGAAGTTGCCGCCGCGGGGGGGATCGGTCTCGCTGCGCGCGGCGCTGGCCGTGAGCCCGAGGTTCGGCCGCAGCAGCGCGCGTGCCTGCGCGGCGCGGTGCTCGGCGGACTCGGCCTGCGCGCGCAGGCTCAGGTAGCTCGCGTCGTAGTCGCGTGCGGCCTGGTAGAGCTCGAGCAGGCTCTGCGCCTGGGCGGGACCGGCGAGCCAGAGGCCGAGCCCGGCCGCGACGGCGGCCAGCAGGGCGGGGCGTCGCGGCAGCAGCGACGGCAGGTGCGTTCTCGGTGCGGACATGGGCCTTCCTCTTCTGATTCTGGCGGCGCCGGCGTCGGCAGCGCCCGCCGGGGGGCGGAAAAAACCTCAGTACCTCGGCACGCCAGGGTCGACCTGCAGCGACCAGGCCTCGATGCCGCCGGCGACGTTGAGCGCCTCGTCGTAGCCCTGCTGGTGCAGGAAGCGCACCACCTGCATGCTGCGCATGCCGTGGTGGCAGTAGCAGAGGATGGGCCGGTCGCGCGGCAGCTCCGCGAGCCGCGCCGGGATCTCCTGCATCGGGATGTGCAGCGTCGGCGCCGCGGGCGAGCGGATCGCCGCGAGCTGCACCTCCCACGCCTCGCGCACGTCCAGCAGCACGGGCGCTGCGGACGGGTCGGCGGACTGGAGCAGGGCGTGGACGTCGCGGACCGGGAGTTGCATGGCGTTCAGAAGCGGAATCGGGTGGGTTCCTGGAAGCCGTGCAGGCGCGGCGCCAGGGTGTCGAAGACCTCGACGCTGCGGAACTCGCGCTCGCCGGTGCGGGTGACGATGGTGGCGCGCATCACCGGCTCGCTGCCGACGATGGTGGCCAGGCGCCCGCCGACCTTGAGCTGGTCGAGCAGCACCTGCGGCACCGCGGCGACCGAGCCAGACGCGAGGATCACGTCGAAGGGGCCCTCGGCCTGCGCGCCCCTGGAGCCGTCGGCCTGGCGCACCTGGGCGTTGGAGATGCCGGCGCGGCGCAGGTTGTCGGCGGCGAACTTCGCGAGCTCAGGGTGGATCTCGAGCGTCAGCACCTGCTGCGCCTTGTGCGCGAGCAGCGCGGCCATGTAGCCGGAGCCGGCGCCGATCTCGAGCACCTTCTCGTGCTTGTGCACGTCGAGCTCCTGCAGCAGCCGGGCCTCCTGCTTGGGCTCGAGCATCGACTCGCCGCCGGGCAGCGGGATCATCATGTCGACGAAGGCCATTGAGCGGTAGGCCTCGGGCACGAAGTCCTCGCGCTTGACCACGGCCAGCAGCGACAGCACGCCCGGGTCCAGCACGTCCCACGGCCGGATCTGCTGTTCGATCATGTTGAAGCGGGCTTGTTCGATGTTCATGGCGACCGTCCTAGGGGAAAACGTGGCGTTGGCAAAGACTTGCATTTTATTTCGCCTCCCCTGACACGAGCGGGTCGGGTGTGGCGCGCGCGCCGAAGCGCCGGCGCAGCCAGGCGCCGAGGTCGTCGAGCCAGCAGTAGACCACCGGCACCACCACCAGCGTCAGCAGCGAGGAGGCGATCACGCCGCCGATCACGGCCTGGCCCATCGGCGCGCGCTGCTCGGAGCCTTCGCTGAGCGCGAAGGCGAGCGGCACCATGCCGAAGATCATCGCCAGCGTCGTCATCAGGATCGGCCGCAGCCGCACGCGCGCCGCGCGCAGCAGCGCCTCCTCGCGCCCCATCGGTGTTCCGTCGAGGCCGTCGCCGGCAAGGCCCGCGCGGGCGCGGTTCGCGAAGTCGACCAGCAGGATCGCGTTCTTCGTCACCAGGCCCATCAGCATCACGATGCCGATGATCGAGAACAGGTTCAGCGTCGAGCCGAACACGAGCAGCATCGTCACGACGCCGATCAGTGTCAGCGGCAGCGAGGACATCAGTGCCACCGGCTGCAGGAAGCTGCGGAACTGCGACGCGAGGATCATGTAGATGAAGATCACCGCCATCGCCAGCGCCGAGATCGCGTGGCCGAAGGATTCCTGCATGTCCTTGGTCGAGCCGCCGAAGCGCCAGCGGTAGCCGCCCGGCAGCGGCTGCTCCTCGAGCACGCGGCGGATGTCGGCCGAGACCTCGCCGAGCGAGCGGCCGGCGGCGTTGGCGGTGATCTCGACCTCGCGGTTCATGTCGCGGCGGTTGATCTGGTTGGCGCCGCTCGCCTCGCGCACGTCGGCCACCTGCGACAGGCGCACGATGCGCGGGCTGCCGTCGGCGTTGCTGCCGACCGAGAGGCCGAGCCGGCGCAGGTCCTCGGCCGAGTCGCGCGCGCCGGGCGCGAGCTGCACCCGCACGTCGTAGTTCTCGCCGTCGCTCGCGCGCCAGTTGCCGACCGCCTGGCCCGCCACCAGCGCGCGCAGCGCGCTCGTGATGCTGCCGACGCCGAGCCCGAGGTCCGACGCGGCGTCGCGCCTCACGTCGATCGCCACCGTCGGGCGCGCCGCCCTCATGCTGCTGTCGAGGTCCACGAGGCCCGGGACGGCGCGCAGCCGCTCCTGCACCTCGCGGTTGATCCGCTCGAGCTCGGCGAGATCCGGTCCCTGGATCGAGAGCTGGACCGGCTTCTGGCCGCCGACCGCATCGAGCATGCCGACGTGGGTCACGGTGATGCCCGGCACCGCGGCGAGCCGCTCGCGCAGCGGGCCGGTGAGCTGCTCCTGGTTCAGCGCGCGGTCGGCGCGGTCGACCAGGCGCACGTAGATCGAGGCCTGGTTGCGGCCCTGCGCGGCGCCGCTGTTGATCGTCGTGACGGTGTAGCGCACCTCCGGCATCTGCCGGATGAGCGCGTCGACGCGGCGCGCGCGCTCCTCGGTCACCTCGAGCGAGGAGCCGACCGGCGTGTGGAAGCTGACGAAGGTCTCGGAGAAGTCGGCCTTCGGCACGAACTCGCTGCCGAGCAGCGGGATCAGGGCGAAGCTGCCGGCGAAGGTGGCGAGCGCGACGCCGAGCGTGGCGAGCTTGTGCCGCAGCGACCACGCGAGCAGCGACTGGTAGCCGTCGCCGAGCGCGTGCGAGAAGCGGTCCACCGCGCCGGTGACGCGCCCGAGCGTGCGGTCGTAGAGCGTGCGCCGCCCGCCTTCTCTCTCGGGGTGGATCGCCGGGTCGTGCCAGACGCTCGACAGCATCGGGTCGAGCGTGAAGCTCACGAACATCGAGATCAGCACCGCGACGACGATCGTCAGCCCGAACTCGTGGAAGAACTTGCCGATGATGCCGCCCATGAAGCCGATCGGCAGGAACACCGCGACGATCGACAGCGTGGTCGCGAGCACCGCCAGGCCGATCTCCTGCGTGCCGGCGAGCGAGGCCTCGCGCGCGCCCCGGCCCATCTGCGCGTGCCGCACGATGTTCTCGCGCACGACGATCGCGTCGTCGATCAGCAGGCCCACGCACAGGCTCAGCGCCATCAGCGTGACCATGTTGATCGAGAAGCCGAAGGCGTGCATGAAGCCGAAGGTGCCGATGAGCGCGATCGGCAGCGCCAGGCCCGTGATGACGGTCGAGCGCCAGGAGTTCAGGAACAGGAACACGATCGCCACCGTCAGCAGCGCGCCCTCGATCATCGTCTGCCGCACATTGGCGACGCCGACGCGGATCGGCCGCGACGCGTCGCGCACCACGTCGAGCTTCATGCCGGGGGGCAGCTCCGGCGCGATCTCGGCCACCGCGCGGTTCAGGCCGTCGATGACCTCGATCGTGTTCTGGCCCTGCGCCTTCTGCACGTCGAGCGCGAGCGTGCGCTGGCCGTTGTGCAGCGCGAGCGTCTCGGTCTCCTGCGCGCCGTCGACGACCTCGGCCACCTGCGCGAGATGCACCGGCACGCCGCCGCGACGCGCGACGACGAGCCGCTCGAAATCCTCGGGGCGCGCGATCCGGCCTTCGATCTGCACCACGCGTTCGCGTTCGGCCGAGCGCAGGCTGCCCGCGGGCAGCTCCTGGTTCTCGCTGCGCACCGCCGCGATCACCTGATCCACGCCGATGCCGAAGGCCTCCATCGCGTCGGGGCGCATCTGGATGCGCACCTCGCGCTTGACGCCGCCGACGAGCGCCACCGAGCCCACGCCACGCACGTTCTCCAGGCGCTTCCTCAGCACCTGGTCGGCGTAGCGGGTCAGCTCGAGCTGGCTCTGGCGGCCGTCAGGGCTCGTGAGCGCGAGCGTGTAGATCGGGCGGCTCGCGGGGTCGAAGCGCAGCACGCGCGCCTCCTCGACCTCCTCGCGCAGCGTCGGGCGCATGATCGACAGCTTCTCGCGCACGTCCTCGGCCGCGCGGCGGCCGTCCATGCGCAGGTCGAACTGCACGATCACGAGCGAGGTGCCCTCGTAGGAGCGCGAGTTGATCTGGTTGATGCCGGCGATCGTGTTGACCGCCTCCTCGACCTTGCGCGTGACCTCGGCCTCGACGATCTCGGGCGAGGCGCCCGGATAGTCCATCTGCACGACGACGGTCGGGAACTCGATGTCCGGGAACTGGTCGACCTTCAGGCGCTGCAGCGAGAACAGCCCGAGCACGACGAGCGCGAGCATCATCATCGTCGCGAACACCGGGTTCTGGATCGAGACGCGGGTGAACCACATGGGGCGGGCTCCGGGGGCGCGGGGTCGTGGTGCGGCGCGTCAGCGCGGGTCGGCGGGGGCGCGGGCGGCCTCGACGAGCCGCACCGGCGTGCCGGGGCGCAGGCTGCCGAGCGAGCCGCGCAGCAGCCGCTCGCCGCCCTGCAGCCCCTCGACGATCTCGACCGCCGCCTCGCCACCGGCCTCGCCGCGCAGGCCCAGGCGCACGCCGCGCTGCTGCACGCGGCCGTCCTCGATCAGCAGCACGTAGGGCCGGGGCTGGTCGCTGCGCACCGCGGCGAGCGGCACGTGCAGCACCTCGCGGCGCTCGAGCTCGATCACGCCGCGCGCGAACAGCCCCGCGCGCAGCGGGCCGGGGTTGTCGAGCGTCAGGTAGGCCGGCACCGCGCGGCTGCCCGGCAGCGTCGCCGGGTTGATGCGCGCCACGCGCGCCGGCAGCGGCTCGGGCCAGCCCTCCACCGTCAGCCGCGCGGCGGCGCCGGGGCGCAGCTGCAGCGCGTCCTGCGGCGGCAGCGCCGCCTCGAGCTCGAGCCGCGACACGTCGAGCAGCTCGACGAGCCGCGCGTCGACGCCGACGCGCTCGCCCGGCTGCACCAGACGCTGCGAGACCCGGCCGGCGAGCGGTGCGCGCAGCACCGTGTCGGCGAGCACCTTGCGCGCGAGGTCCGCGGCCGCGTCGGCCGCCTCGGCGCTGGCGCGCGCGGCGGCGGCGTTCGACTCGGCCGTCTCCAGCGCGTTGCGCGAGATGAAGCCCTGCGCCACCAGCGCCTGGTTGTTCTGCAGCGTGCGGCGCGCGATCTCGGCCTGCGCGCGCGCGGCCGCGGCGTTCTGCTGCGCCTGGCGCAGCCGCGCCTCGTGCTCGCTCGGGTCCAGGCGCACCAGCACCTGGCCGGCCTGCACCGCGTCGCCCTCGCGCACCGTGATCTCGCGCACCTCGCCGGCGACGCGCGCCTTCACGAGCGCGGAATTCACCGCGCGCAGCCCGCCGGAGACCTCCAGCGTGCGGCTGAGCTCGCCGCGCGTCGCGCCCAGCAGGTCGGCGGGGGTCAGCTCGAGCGCGACGGCCGCTGGCGCCGTGCTCGCCGCCTGCTGCTGCGCCTGGCGCTTGTGGACCGCGCGCACGACGGCCGTCCCGAGCGCCGCGACGACGAGCAGCGACAGCACGAGCCAGGCGAGCGAGCGGCGTTTCATGTCCGTGTCCTTCAGGCGCAGGCCGGGGGGCTGCAGGCGGAAAGCGTCAGGGGCGGGGCGTCGCCCCGCAGGCCGCGCAGCATCAGGTCGATCTGCACCTCGACGAAGCGGCAGGGATCGATCTGCCGCTCGGTGCCCATGCAGGGGCCGATGCTGTGCATCTGCATCGACACGAACAGCATCGGCGCCACCAGCGCGTGCACGGTGTACTCCGGGTCCGTCGCCCGGAACTCGCCGCGCTCCACGCCCATGCGCAGCACGCGCTGCAGCAGCGCATGCGAGGGCTCGATCACCTCCCGCAGGTAGAACTGCGCGAGATCCGGGAAGTTGCCGACCTCGGCCATCATCAGCTTCAGGATGCCGGAGGCCTTGGTCTCGCCGATGCGCTCCCACCAGCCGCGCAGCACCAGCGCGAGCAGCTCCGAGGCGCTGCCCTCGAAGCAGTCGACCAGCGCCATGCCCTCGGCGATCTTCGACGCGACGTTCTGGCGCACCACTGCCTTCAGCAACTCTTCCTTGCTGGGGTAATAGAGGTAGAGCGTGCCCTTGGACACGCCGGCGCGCGCGGCGACCTCCTCGGCACGCGTGGCGGCGAAGCCCTTCTCGACGAAGAGGTCGAGCGCGGCGTCGAGCAGCTCCTGGGGCCGCGCCTCCTTGCGGCGGCGACGCGGTGCGGGGGGATCCTGGGGGGGAAGAAGATCGTTGTTCATACTGACTGACTGGTCAGTAATGTAGGGGGCGGGACAAGTCGGGTCAAGCGCAGGGGCGAAGGCCGGGACGGGAAGATTGCGCACCGGCGCGCGTCTCGCTTGCGTGCCGGCCGGGGGAGGGGAGCCCGCATCCCTAGAATCGCCGCGCATGAACAGGAAATGGATCGCCGCCCTCGTCGCCTTGCTGCTGCTCGCGCTGGGCGCGGCCGCATGGTGGCTCGGCCGCGACGCCGAGGAGGCCGCTGCCTACCGCACCGCCCCGCTCGAGCGCGGGCGCCTGCTCGCGAGCGTGTCGGCGTCCGGCACCGTCACGCCCGTGGCACAGGTGCAGGTCGGCTCGCAGGTCTCGGGGCAGATGCGCGAGGTGCTGGTCGACTTCAACAGCGAGGTGAAGCGGGGGCAGCTGCTCGCGCGGCTCGATCCGGAGACCTTCGAGTACCGGGTGCGCCAGGCCGAGGCCGATGTCGACGCGGCGCGCGCCTCGGTGCTGACCGCGCAGGCGAACGTGCAGGCGGCGCAGGCTTCGCTGTCGCGCGCGCGGGTCGAGCTCGCCGAGGCGGGACGTGACCTCGAGCGCAAGCAGGGCCTCGTCGCGCTGGACTTCGTCTCGCCGGCCGAGGCCGAGCGCGCACGCGCCGCAGTCGCGACGCTCGGCGAGGGGGTGAAGGTGGCACAGGCGCAGCTGGCGGTCGCCGGGGCGCAGGAGCGAAACGCCGAGGCGGTGGTGCGCCAGCGCGAGGCGCAGCTCGCGCAGGCGCGCGTCGACCTGCAGCGCACGCAGATCCGCGCGCCGGTGGACGGCATCGTGATCAAGCGCAGCATCGAGCCCGGCCAGACGGTGGCGGCGAGCCTGCAGGCGCCGGAGCTGTTCGTGATCGCGCGCAACCTGAGCGACATGCAGGTCGAGGCGCTGGTGGACGAGGCCGACATCGGCCGCGTGAGCCTGGGGCAGACCGCGGGCTTCACGGTCGATGCCTTCCCGAGCCGGCAGTTCGAGGGCACGGTGCGCCAGATGCGCAAGGCGGCGGGCAGCTCGCAGAACGTCGTGACCTACACCGTGGTGGTGGGCTTCGACAATCCCGGCACGGCGCTGCTGCCGGGCATGACGGCCAACGTGCGCATCCTCACCGCGCGTCGCGAGGACGTGCTGAAGCTGCCGAACGCGGCGCTGCGCGTGCGGCTGCCGCAGGCCGAGCCGGTCGGCAGCGCGGCATCGGCTCGCTCCGCCGCGGCCGACGACGGCCCGGCGAAGGGCGGCAAGCCGGCCGCCGCCGGCGCTGCGCGCGGCCGCGTCTACCTGCCCGGCAGCGACGGCCGGCCGCAGGTGGTGGAGGTGCGGCTGGGGCTGAGCGACGGCAGCATGACCGAGCTGATCGTGGCGCCCGGCTCGCCGGAGGCGGCGCTGCTGCAGCCGGGAACGGCCGTCATCACCGGCGTGCCCGCGGGCGGCGCGGCGCGCAACCGCGCTCCGTCCGGCCCGCGCCTGCCGCTCTGAGACGGGAGTCCGCATGCCGACCGCGACCGTGCCGCCGCCGCCCCTCGTCGAGGCGCGCGAGCTCGTCAAGACCTACGGGCGGGGCGGCCACACCGTGCACGCGCTGCGCGGCGTGTCGCTCGACATCGGCGAGGGCGAGTTCGTGTCGATCATGGGCGCGTCCGGCTCCGGCAAGAGCACGCTGATGAACATCCTCGGCTGCCTCGACCAGCCCACGTCGGGCAGCTACCGGCTTGCCGGCGAGCCGGTCGAGGCGATGGACCGCGACGCGCTCGCGTCGATCCGCAACCGGCGCATCGGCTTCGTGTTCCAGCAGTTCAACCTGCTGCCGCGCACGAGCGCGCTCGAGAACGTCGAGCTGCCGATGGTCTACGCCGGCGTGAAGCCGGCCGAGCGGCGCGAGCGCGCGCTCGAGAGCCTGCGCCGCGTCGGCCTCGCCGAGCGCGCCGGGCACACGCCGGCCGAGCTGTCGGGCGGCCAGCAGCAGCGCGTGGCGATCGCGCGGGCGCTCGTGAACCGGCCGCGGCTGATCCTCGCCGACGAACCGACCGGCGCGCTCGACTCGCGCACCTCCGACGAGATCATGCGGCTGCTGGCCGGGCTGAACGCGCAGGGCATCACGGTGGTGCTGGTCACGCACGAGGGCGATGTCGCGGCCTGGGCCGGGCGGCGCCTCACCTTCCGCGACGGGCGCATCGTCGAGGACCTGCGGCAGGCGCCGCACCGCCCGCCGCCGCTGCCGGCCGGCGAGGAGGCGGCATGAACCTCACCGTGGCGCTGCGCTCGGCGGCGCGCTCGCTCGCCGCCAAGCCGATGCGCAGCCTGCTGACGATGCTCGGCATCATCATCGGCGTCGCGGCGGTGATCACGATGATCGCGGTCGGCAGCGGCGCGCAGCAGCGCGTCGACGAGCAGATCAAGGCGCTCGGTTCCAACGTGCTGCTCGTGACGCCCGGCTCGCAGAGCTCGGGCGGCGCGCGGCTCGGTGCGCAGACCGCTCAGACGCTCACCGACGAGGACGCCGCCGCGATCGCGCGCGAGGTGCCCGAGGTGCAGGTGGCGGCGCCCTCGTCGCGCACTGGCGCGCAGGCAGTGGCCGGCAACGCGAACTGGAGCACCTCGGTGTTCGGCACGACCAACGACTACCTGGTGGCGCGCGACTGGGCGCTCGCTGCCGGGCGGGACTTCGAGCCCGGCGAGCTCGCCTCGGCCGGCAAGGTGGCGCTGATCGGCCGCACCGTGGCGCAGCAGCTCTTCGGCGACGCCGACCCGCTCGACCAGGTGATCCGCGTGCGGCGCGTGCCGCTGACGGTGGTCGGCGTGCTCGAGGGCAAGGGGCAGAACGCGACCGGCCAGGACCAGGACGACCTGGTGATCGTGCCGCTGTCGACCTTCCGCAAGCGCCTCCAGGGCGGCGGCGGGCTGGTGCGGCGCATCGGTTCGATCAGTATCAAGGTACACGAGGGGCAGAGCATGCAGGCTGCCGAGGACGGCATCCGCGAGTTGCTGCGCCAGCGCCACCGCCTCCAGCCCGGGCAGGACGACAGCTTCAACCTGCGCAACCTGACCGAGGTGCTGCAGGCGCAGGAGGCGGCGGGCCGGGTGCTCGCGCTGCTGCTGGCGGCGGTCGCGGGGGTGAGCCTGCTGGTGGGCGGCATCGGCATCATGAACATCATGCTGGTGAGCGTCACCGAGCGCACGCGCGAGATCGGCCTGCGCATGGCGGTCGGCGCGCGCGGACGCGACATCCTGGCGCAGTTCCTGATCGAGGCGCTGGCGCTGTGCCTGCTCGGCGGCGCGATCGGCGTGCTGCTGGGGGGCGCCGCCACCGCGCTGATCGCGGCGCTCGCGGGCTGGCCGGTCGCGCTCGGCTGGGACGCGGTGCTGCTGGCGGTGGGCTTCTCGGGCGCGGTGGGCCTGTTCTTCGGCTGGTATCCGGCGCGCCGGGCCGCCGCGCTGCTGCCCATCCAGGCCCTGCGCCACGAATAGTCGAAAACCATTGAAGTGGCAGGAGGAGCCATGCAAGACAGTACGGACCAAGGCCGGCGGGCCTGGATGACGAGGACGGCGCTGGCGCTGGCCGGCGGCACAGCCGGGGCGCTGCTCGGCGGCTGCGCCGGCATGATCGGCCCGCGCACCGTCTCGCTGTCCAGCGAGGAGCTGGCGCGGGTGATCGGCAGCCGCTTCCCCTACCGCAACCGCTACCTGCAGACGATCGAGGTCGCGGTGAGCGCGCCGCGCCTGAGGATGCTGCCGCAGAGCAACCGCATCGGCACCGAGCTGCAGCTGACCGCGAGCGAGCTGCTGCTCAACCGCGGCTGGCGCGGCACCTTCGGCCTGAGCCACGGCTTGCGCTTCGAGCGCAGCGACGCGAGCGTGCGCGTCACGGAGCTGCGCGTGGACCGGCTCGACGTCTCCGGCGTGCCGAGCGCGATGGAGAGCCAGCTCGGGCGCATCGCGGTGCCGCTGGCCGAGCAACTGCTGCACGACTTCCCGGTCTACCGCTTCAGGCCCGAGCAGCTGCGCGGGCTGCAGGGGCTGCGTTTCGTGCCCGCGGGAATCGCCGTCACCCATTCGGGCGTTTCGATCACGCTCGAGCCCCAGCCGGTGCTCTGAGCGCCGGGGCCCCTCGGTATCATCCCCGGGGTTTTCATCACTTCACAGGGAAGTTGGTTTGGAATTCGCGCTACTGATCAAGGCGGCGATCATGGGCATCGTCGAGGGACTCACCGAGTTCCTGCCCATCTCGTCCACCGGCCACCTGATCCTCGCCGGATCGCTCCTGCAGTTCACCGGCGACAAGGTCAAGGTCTTCGAGATCGCGATCCAGACCGGGGCGATGTTCGCGGTGATGTGGGAGTACCGCACGCGGCTGCTCGCGACGATGCGCGGCATCGGCAGCGAGGCGGTTGCGCAGCGCTTCGCACGCAACGTGCTGATCGCCTTCGTCCCTGCGGTCGTGCTCGGCCTCGCGCTCGGCTCGCTGATCAAGAGCCACCTGTTCCACCCGGTGCCGGTGGCCACCGCCTTCGTGATCGGCGGCCTGATCATCCTGTGGGTCGAGCGCGGCCACCGCAGCGAGTACGGGGCGCGCGACCTCCAGGGGGAGCGGCGCGCGCGCGTCGAGACGGTGGACGACATGACGGCGCTCGACGCGCTGAAGGTGGGCCTCGTGCAGTGCGCCGCGCTGCTGCCGGGCACCAGCCGCTCGGGCGCGACCATCATCGGCTCGATGATGTTCGGCTTCTCGCGCAAGGCGGCCACCGAGTTCAGCTTCTTCCTCGGCATCCCGACGCTGGTCGGCGCCGGCGCCTACTCGCTCTACAAGCAGCGGGACCTGCTGAGCCTCTCGGACCTGCCGATGTTCGCGGTCGGGCTGGCGTTCGCCTTCATCAGCGCGCTCGTCTGCATCCGCTGGCTGATCCGCTACGTCTCCACGCACGACTTCCGCATCTTCGCCTACTACCGGCTGCTGTTCGGCGGGCTGGTGCTGCTGAGCTGGCACACCGGCTGGGTGAACTGGTCGGCCTGAATGCGAGGACCGCCGGCGGACAGGCGTCGCCGGACCCCCGCCGGCACGTTCAGCGCTTGCTGAACACCAGGTCCCACACGCCGTGGCCGAGCTTCAGGCCGCGGTTCTCGAACTTCGTCAGCGGCCGGTAGTCGGGCTTGGGCGCGTAGCCCTCGGCGGTGTTCTCGAGCGCCGGCTCGGCCGACAGCACCTCCAGCATCTGCTCGGCGTAGGGCTGCCAGTCGGTCGCGCAGTGCAGGTAGCCGCCCGGCCGCAGGTGCGCCGCGAGCCGCGCGACGAAGGCCGGCTGGATCAGCCGGCGCTTGTGGTGCTTCTTCTTGTGCCAGGGATCGGGGAAGAAGACGTGCACGCCGGCGAGCGATGCGGGCGGCACCATGTGCTCAAGCACCTCCACCGCGTCGTGCTGCACGATGCGGATGTTCGTCAGCCCGCGCTCGCCGATGTGCTTGAGCAGCGCGCCGACGCCCGGCGTGTGCACCTCGACGCCGAGGAAGTCGGTGCCGGGCAGCGTCTGCGCGATCGTCGCGGTCGCGTCGCCCATGCCGAAGCCGATCTCCAGCACCACCGGCGCCTCGCGGCCGAACACCGCCGCGAAGTCCAGCAGCTCGGCGGCGTAGGGCAGCACGAACTTCGGGCCCAGATCGGCGAGCGCGCGCTGCTGGCCGGTGCCCATGCGGCCGGCGCGCAGCACGAAGCTGCGGATCGCGCGGGGATGCTCGACGCGGCCGCCGGCCGGGCTGTCTTCGGGGCTGTCTGCGGGACGGGGGTCTTCGGTGCTCATGCGCCAGTCTCTCGTGGCGGGCGGCGCGCCGGCAAGGCAGGCCGTCCCAAGGAAAACGGCCCCGTGCAGGGGCCGTCGTCGTCGTTTCCTCGAAAAGCGGGCGCAGGGGCTGCACCGCCTCGGGGGCTTCCCGGTGCGCGGCCGCGATGCTTGCCGCACCCGACGACCGGACTCCCGAGGGCGCGGATTTTAAGCGATCGCCGCCGCCGCTCGGCTCAGGCGGCGCACCAGGGCGCGGGCGCGGCGACTCGCGCGTCGCGTCGATGCAGCCGCCGTCCGCACGGACGCCCACCGCGCCGCCGGGATCGGGGCGAGTCTCAGTGCAGCGGCAGCGGCCGATCTCCGTCCCCGAGGCGCTCGAGCGCGGTGAAGATGCGACGGCCCTTGTCGCCGGCGGCCCGCACCGCCGACTCCGCCAGCCGCAGCGTTCTCGCGCTCAGGCGGCGCTCGCTCAGCAGCCCGGCCAGCAGCCCGGCTTCGCCGAAGCCGCCTTCCTCGGCCGCAGCGATGAACTGCGTGAAGGTCCGGCGTGCGATCTCGATGCCCTCGTCGGTGGCGAACTGCGGCGGGCTGTGGGCGAAGATGCCCAGCGTCAGCACCACCTCGCCCGGGGTGAGCAGGTGTCGCTCGTCGGCGTGACGGCTCATGATGCCTCGCGCCGCTGCCGCGCCGCAGGGATGCCGGGAGCTCGCGCCTCGGGCTGGCGGCACCGGACCTCCTGGCTCGGCGCGAACAGGTCGCCGGCCGGTGGCTGCGGGCCTCGTCGCTCCAGCCGCCCCAGGAGATCGAGGCAGTGCAGCAGGCGGGACCGCGGGGCGCCGCGCAATTCGGCCGGGGCTGGAAGGGTGGGGGCGACGTTCGCGTCGGTCATGCCGGGCTCCTGCGGGAAAGGGCTGATGGGACGGGGACTTCGCGCGCCGGCTGCCGGGCCCCGGGGGAGGCGTCGCCGTGCTGCAGTCGAGGAGAGTCTGAACGGCAGCGCCGGCGCCGGCCAATCGTTTCCGCCAATCCCGGTGATTGCCGCCTGCCGCTTCCGGCCGCGGCGGCGCTCGTCCCCGGCTCCGGAGCGCGCCTCCTCACTCCCGGCGCGCGCAGGAAGCCTCGCTCAGCGCGCGTCGCGAGGGTGCCGGGCCCGGCAGCGGACGACCAAGGCCTCCAGGTAGCGCTCGAAGAGGGCCGCCGATTCGCGCCGGAACATGCGGATGCGTCCCGTGTGGCTGAGCACGAGCAGCCCGACGATGTGCGCGAACAGCGCGGTCAGCTCGGTCTGGGCCTCCTCCTCGTCGAGCCCGAGCGCCTCCATCGCGGCTCGCGCCGGTGCCAGCGCGTCGCGCAGCCGTGCGTTCAGCCGCTCGTTCAGGCCCGGCGTCAGCCCGCGCGGGCGCATGCCGTGAAAGAGGTAGAAGCCGAGGTCGAGATCGCGCGGGTTCTCGGCATAGAACTCGAAGAAGGCGCGCGCGCTCGAGCGCAGCGCGGCCTCGGCCGCCTCCCGGCGGGCCGCGGCCGGCATCCGGCCGGCCGGTGCCGCGCCTGCCGCGGGCGCCACGCGGCGCAGCAGGCGCTCCAGCGACTCGTCGAGCAGCGCCGCGTACACCTCCTCCTTGCTGGCGAAGTAGGTGTAGAGCGCCCCGGCGGTGTAGCCGGCGCGCCTGGCGATCTCGCGCATGCTGACGCCTTCGAGGCCCGATTCGAGGAAGGCCGAGCGGGCCGCGTCGAGGATCAGGTCGCGGCGCGCCTCGCTCACCGCCCGCTGCCGACGCTCGCGCGGCGTGGGCACGGCCTGCGCCGCTTCGTCTTCTTGGCCAGGGTTCATGCAGGGATTGTACGGATGACGAAAAAATGAACGGCGTTCAAATTTTCTCCTCCTGTTGAGGAGATCCGCGATGAATGCACCGCTCGATGCCGTTCCCCCCGTCCTCTCGCCGTCCTCGCTGATGACGGGCGCCGACTACCGCGAGTCGCTGCGGCGACTGCGCCCGGTGGTCTACGTGGACGGCCGCCGCGTCGAGTCGGTGGCCGACGAGCCGGCGCTGCAGCCGGGCATCAACGCGCTCGCCTACACCTACGACGCCGCGCACGATGCAGCGCTCGCGCCGCTGATGCTCGCGCAGCGCTCCGCCAACGGCAGGACCGTCAACCGGATGCTGCACATCAACGAGTCCGCCGGCGACCTGCTCAACAAGCTCGAGGCGGTGCGCCTGCTGTGCCAGGAGACGGGCTGCGCGCAGCGCTACCTGGTGCACGACGCGATGAACGCGCTCGCGCAGGTCACCGCCCGCATCGACGACGCGCGCGGCGGCAGCGAGCACCGCGCCCGCTTCGAGGCCTACCTCGACCACGTCCAGTCGCAGGACCTGTCGCTCGCGGTGGCGATGACCGATGCCAAGGGCGACCGCTCGAAGCGCCCGCACGAGCAGGCGAATCCGGACACCTACGTGCACGTGGTCGAGCGCAACGCGCGAGGCATCGTCCTCTCGGGCACCAAGGCGATCGTCACCGGTGCGCCCTACGTGCACGAGTTCCTGGTGATGCCCTGCCGCAGCATGGGCCGCGAGGATGCGGACTTCGCGGTGTGCTGCGCGGTGCCGGTGGACGCCGCGGGCGTGACGATCGTCTCGCGCCCGGCGGGCCGTCCCGGCGAGAAGACCGAGCACGGCGCGGCGCTGTTCTCGCGCCGCTACGGGCAGGCCACCGGCGTGGTCGTCTTCGACCGCGTCTTCGTGCCCTGGGAGCGCGTGTTCTATGCCGGCGAATGGGAGCATTCCTCGGTGCTCACCTACAGCTACGCGACGCACCACCGGCACAGCTGCATCGCGGCGCGCGCGGGTTTCGGCGACCTGCTGATCGGCGCCGGTGCGCTGATGTGCGAGGCCAACGGCTTCGATCCGGGCGAGCGCGCCAGCCTGCGCGAGCCGATGGTGGAGCTCATCAAGATCGTCGAGGGCTTCTTCGCCTGCGGCGTCGCGGCGAGCGTCTACGGCACGCGCGACCCGCATGCCGGCAACTACATGCCCGAGCCGGTGTTCTCGAACATCGGCAAGCTGCTGCTCGCGACGCAGATCTACGACATGCACCGCCTCGCGCACGAGGTCTCGGGTGGCCTGATCGTGACGCTGCCGGGCCCCGACGAGGACCACAACCCGGCCACCGCCGCGACGCTGTCCGAGGTGCTGCGCGCCAACCCGGACGTGCCCTACGACAAGCGCATCGAGGTGGCCCGCTTCGTCGAGGACCTGACCGCCTCCTACCAGGCCGGCTGGTACTCCGTCATCAGCCTGCACGGCGGCGGCTCGCCGGCGGCGATGAAGCAGGAGATCTGGCGCCACTATCCGGTCGGCGACAAGGTCGCGCTGGTGGAGCGGCTGCTCGAGCGCGGCGTGCTCGCCGACGGGGACCGGGCCATCACCCGCAACCGTCAGCCCGGGCGCTGCTGCGACCAGGGCTGCACGCGACCCGGGCAGCCCGTCATGGTGCCGCTGCCGGGCCGGGAGGGCGACCGCTGAGCGGCGGCGTCCGGCCTCTCGAAGACCTCCCTGTTCCTGTAGTTGAGGTCGAGGGCAGGGCAGCCGGTGCCGCTCCCGTGCGGCAACGGGAGGAATTGATCGGAGCCGCCGCAGGGGAGGAGGCTCACTGCAGCGAGAAGAGCGCTTCACCACGCCGCCGGGCCGGCCCTGGGGTCGCCCGGCGAAAGGCTTGCGAGGGCGTCACGGGGCGGAGAGACCCCTCCGGCTCAACTGCGCCACGGCAGCTCCATCGCCTGGCCGTCAGGCAAGACCGCCTGCACCGGCGTGCTGGGGAAGACAGCCAGGATTTCCAATGGCTGCGCGCCCACATTGAAGATCTGGTGCACGCGGGCCTTGGGCAGCACGACGGTGGTGTCGGCGCCGAACCGGTAGGCCTCGCCCTCGATGTGCACCTCGCCCCGGCCGGACAGGCACAGCACCACCTCGTCGCAGTCATGTCGGTGCGGCGGGGTGGCTGCTCCGGGGGCGAGTGACTGGCGCCACACGGAGAGATCCTGAAGGCCGTCGTCCCGTCCTGCCCAGGTGACATGGGCGACGCCGGGAATGGGGGTGGTCTGCGGGCGGGTTTGCTCGATCACGTACATGCGGGTCTCCTGAGGTTGGGGAGGGGGAGGGTGTCCGCGGCGCCTGGGACGTGAGTCAGTGTCGGGCCGGGCGATCGGTTCGAGAAGACGGCTTGTCGCCGTAACATTGACGACATCGGTTCCTCAATCGAAGGATCGTTGTGCAAGGCCTCCAGCAGCTCGTCGCATTTGCCGAGACGGCGAAGCACGGCAGCTTCGCGGCTGCCGCACGCGTGCTCGGCACGGCGCCCTCGACGCTGCCCAAGGCGGTCGCACGCCTGGAGCAGTCGCTGGGCGTGCGGCTGTTTCACCGCACCACCCGTCAGGTCACCTTGACCAGCGACGGCGAGCGGCTGTTCCAGCGCTGCCAGCGCCTGCTGGCCGAGCTGGAGGAAATGCAGTCCGAGGCGGCAGGCGCACGGGCCGAGCCGACCGGCACCTTGCGCATCGACATGCCGACCGTGTTCGGACGCCAAGTGATGCTGCCGCTGCTGGCCCGGCTCGTGCAGCGGCATCCTGCCCTGGAGCTCGACGTGCGCTTCTCGGACACCCATGTCGATCTGGTGAAGGACGGCATCGATGTCGCCATCCGGATCGGGGCCCTGCAGGACTCGACCCTGGTGGCGCGCCGCTTCGCCAGCCAGGAACTCGTCCTCGTCGCCTCCCCCGGCTACCTGGAGCGCCACGGCACGCCGCGCGCGCTGCAGGATCTGGCGGCCCACCGGCATATCGTCTTCCGCATACCGGACCGGGGCAGCGACCGGCCCCAGCAGTTCAGTGTCGAGGGCCATGCGGTGGCCCTGCACCCGGCCAAGGGCATGCGCTTCGACGAAGGCGAGGCGATGGTGCAGGCCGCCGTGCTCGGGATGGGCATGGCCCAGGTGCCCGATTACATGGCCGCGGACGGGATCGCCTCCGGCAGGCTGGTCGAGCTGCTGCCGCAGCATCGCCCTCCGGCGCTGCCGATCCATGCCGTGATGCCGGCCCACCGGATGGTGCCGGCGCGAGTGCGGGTGCTGCTGGATATGCTCGAGGACGCGGCAGCACTTCTCGGGACTGCACCCTGATCCTCGGCGGACCGGGCGCTTCCTCCTCGCGTCAGCCTCGCTCGTCGCGCGCGCACCGGAAGCCGATGTAGACCACGGCGGTGTCCGCCGGCTTGGCTTGCAGGTGATCGGCTCGCATTTGCGCGGTGCCGTACCACCAGGACCCGCCCCGGGTGCGGCGCTCCGCATTCCCGGCCGCACCTCGCGGCTCGTCCACCCATTCCCAGACGTTGCCGCCCATGTCGTGCAGGCCGTTGACGCCGGCCGGTGTCGTCGTCACCCGCGCATGTCCGTCCCCGCGTGACAGCGCGGCGCCGTGGCGGATCGCGCGCTGTCGCGCAGCTTCGCCGCAGTCCTCCAGGCACTGCGCGCCCGCAGCGCTGTCGCCCGTCGGGTAGGGATAGGTCTTGCCGCGCATGAACGGTGCCGGCGGATTCGCCCGCTGCTCCGTGTAGGCCGCCGTGACCCACTCCCTATCGGTCGGCAAGCGACCTCCGGCCCAGCGGCAGAAGGCCTGTGCCTCATGGAAAGTGAGGTGCACCGCCGGCTCGTCATCCCCCGCACGCCGGCTGCCGCCGAACGGTGTAGCCCAGGTCCAGCCCGGCTTCTGCGTCCAGCCGGCCTCGTAGACCAGGCCCCCTCCGGCGCGCTCGGCCTGCGTGACGGTACGGGTCGCTTCGGCAAAACGCCGGAACTGCACGACGGTGGTCTCGGTACGTGCGATGCCGAAGGTGCCGAGCCGCACCCAATCGATCCCTGCCGGGTTGGGTCGGATGGCCGCTGCCGGCAGCGACACGATCGCGGCGAGCGCCACGAGCAGGTGCCTGAGCCGCCCGATGCGACCTGTCGGCGGAACGGGCAGCGTCATCATGGCTGGAGGGGGATTTCGTCGTCCATCTCGGGGAGGTCTGTATCGCGCATGTGCGGTGAGGGCTCGAGCCCAGCCTTCTCATTGTCGCCGGCTGCAGAGCCGGCTGGCGCTTTGCCGCGCTTCGGCCCCGCGGGTTCATGCCGAGCACTGCTGCCGCGTCTCGAAGAGGATGCAGCCCGTATGCGGGGAGGCGCTGCGAGCCTCGTGGGAATCCCGAAGGCGTCCAGGCGATCCATCTCCACGAAAACCTGCCGCCATCGCTCACGGATCATCCCTCGCGATGACGTCGGCGCGGAACGCCGGGCACGGAGGCGGGTGGGCAGATGGATTTCCGAATCGCCAACGCGATCACGAGGATGCGCCAGTACTGCGAGTCGCAGGACGTGGAGGCCGCTTGAATGCCTGGAGAGGCAGGGCGCCGCAAGAGGGGCACTGGAAGCCTTGATCCTGTAGAGGAATCAACAGCTTGCGAGATTCTTGGAGCGGGTGAAGGGAATCGAACCCTCGTATGAAGCTTGGGAAGCTGCCGTTCTACCATTGAACTACACCCGCAGCGGAACGCGATTATAGGGGCAGCGCAGGCGTCCCGTGTCCCCGGCCCCGCACATGGGGGCCTTCCGAGCGGCGCGGGCATCGCGGACTTGCGATAAAAGGGAAGGCGATGTCCCTGCCTCGCCTGCTCCTGTCGTGCGTCCGGGCCGGGGGGGCCGGAGCCCGGTGGCCATCGCGGCTGCCGGCCAGCCTGGTGCTCGGCTTGGCGCTCGCGCTCGGCGGCTGTGCGGGGCTCCCGCCCCTTCCGGAGCGCGCGCCCATGCAGGCGCTGGCCCGGCCGCAGGACACCGCGCTCGGGCGGCTCGTGGCGGCCCAGGCCCCGCACCCGCGCCTGTCGGGCTTCCGGCTGCTGGTCTCGGGCGAGGAGGCGCTCGGCTCGCTGATCGCGCTCGTCGATGCGGCGGAGCGAACGCTCGACCTGCAGTACTACCTGCTGCACAACGACAACTCGACGCGCGCAGTGCTGTCGCGGGTGCATGCCGCGGCCGAGCGCGGCGTGCGCGTGCGGGTGCTGCTCGACGACATCCACACCGCGGGCGAGGACCACAACCTGCTCGAGCTGGCCGCGCACCCGCGCATCGACGTGCGGCTGTTCAATCCCTTTCCGGCCGGGCGCCTGTCGCTCGCGACGCGCCTCATCGCGTCGCTCACCGACATCGCGCGCATCAACCAGCGCATGCACAGCAAGATGCTGGTGGCCGACAACGCGCTCGCGATCACCGGGGGCCGCAACCTCGGCGACCCCTACTTCGTGCAGAGCCCGACGAGCAATTTCCTCGACCTCGACGTCGTCGCCGCCGGCACCATCGTGCGCGAGCTCTCCGCTTCCTTCGACCGGTTCTGGAACCATGCGCTCGCCTATCCGGTGGAGTCGCTCGCGGCCGGGCTGCCGCCGGCCGACGAGCGGCCCTCGCTGATCGCTGCGCCCCGCCCGCGGCCGCCCGTGGGCAGCGGCACGCTGGCGCGCGAGATCGCGCAGCGCCGCCTCGCGCTGGTCTGGGTGCCGGCGACGCTGCTCGCGGACCTGCCGTCGAAGATCGCCAGCGACGCGAACTGGAACCTCGAGGAGACGGTCGCCGACGGCGTGAACGGACTGATGCGCTCGGCGCAGCGCGAGCTGGTGATCGTCTCGCCGTACTACGTGCCGGGGGAGCGGGGCGTGGCGCTGCTGCGCGAGCTGCGCTCGCGCGGCGTGCGGGTGCGCGTGCTGACCAATTCCCTGGCCACCACCGATGCGCCTGTGGTGCATGTCGGCTATCGCCGCTACCGCGAGGCCCTGCTGCGCGAGGGCGTCGAGCTGCACGAGCTCGAGCCGCGCCTCGGCGCCGTGCGGCGCGGCCGCCTGCAGTCCTTCGGCTCCTCGCGCGCGAGCCTGCATCTCAAGGCGATGGTGGTGGACGGGCGCACCGTGCTGGTCGGCTCGATGAACATGGACCCGCGCTCGGCACGGCTGAACACCGAGATCGGCCTGGTGTTCCGCAGTCGCGAGATCGCCGCGCAGTTGCTCGAGCTCTTCGAGGAGGTCACCGAGCACAGCAGCTACCGGCTGCGCCTCGGCGCGGACGGCAGGCTGCAGTGGCACGGCGAGAGCCCGGCCGGGACTCCGCAGGTCCACCGCCGCGAGCCGGATGCTCCCTGGTGGCTGCGCTGGAGCGTGCCGCTGATGGCGCCGCTCGCTCCCGAGGAACTGCTCTGAAAGCCCGGCTGTTGTCAGGCGGTTCCACGCCCGATCCCCGCGTCCGAGCGCTCCCCGCCCCGGCAACGCCCCGAGCTCCCGCCGGCACCCCTTGAAGAGCGGCGCAGCCGCCCCGATCACGCCCCGCCCATCCTGATCCGCCGCCGCCTGCGCGCTGGACGGCAGGCCGACCGCTGCCTCGGAATTCCGAAATGACAGGGCGGAATCGAGTGCCTGAATCCCCGAAACAAACGCCTGCAAATGCGTGCCCTTGAATGGAGGGCGCGTCACAGCTGTTATCGCTTGTCTCGAAAGGTCGCCTATGCACAATGAAATGACACTTGGCATTCAAGAATCCGCGGCAGCGGATAGGAAGTAATGAGGGCGGGAATGCGTAAATATTTCTGTAAACCACAGATGACAAATATTCAGTTGCCCTCGAAAACGCTGGCCGCCCTCGCGCTGGTCGCATGCTGTGGCTGGGCCGGCGCCAGCGAGCAGGGGAGTTCCGCCCTGGAGCGGAGCATCTCCGCGCTGTCGGCCGTCGAGGGACGGGCGGATTACGCGCTGCTCGGGCCGGCGCTGAGCTACCACCAGCAGCGCACCCATGCCAAGCGCCCCTACAACGAGGCGCACTCGGGACTCGGCATCGAGCAGCGGGCGCCGCTCGCCGCTTCGCTCTACTGGGAGCGCCGGCTGAGTGTCAGCGTGATGAACGACAGCTTCGATCAGCCGGCGCTGTTCATGCAGGCCGCCCTGCTGCGGGAGGTGGCATCCATTGCGGGCGTGCGCATGCTCGTCGGCGCCAGCACCGGGGTGGCGTACAAGCACATGAAATGGGAGGGGCCCCGCGAATGGACGCCGCTGCTGGGCGCCGCATTTGCACTGAAGCCGAGAAACGGCATCGGCCTCAATGCAACCTACGTGTACAGGCAGAACAGGACCACCGGGCGGGACAGCAGCATCCTGACGCTCCAGACCTCCTATTCCTTCTGAGCCCGGCAGGCGATTTTCCCGCGGCCCCGTCCGTGATTCGAGCCGGTCCTCGGTTCAGGCGCTGACCGGTTTCCCGCGGGGCGGTACTTCCCTCATTTCAGGATGTCGCCCAGGCAGAGGTATTTCATCTCGACATATTCCTCGATGCCATGGCGCGAGCCCTCGCGGCCGAGCCCCGACTGCTTCACGCCGCCGAAGGGCACCTCGGCGGTCGAGATGATGCCGGTGTTGATGCCGACCATGCCGTACTCGAGCGCCTCGCCGACGCGGAAGATGCGGCCGATGTCGCGGCTGTAGAAGTAGCTGGCGAGCCCGAACTCGGTCGCGTTGGCGAGCTCGATCGCCTCCTGCTCGGTGCGGAAGCGGAACACCGGCGCGACCGGCCCGAAGGTCTCCTCGCGCGCGCACAGCATCTCGGGGGTCGCGCCAGCGAGCACAGTGGGCTCGTAGAAGCGTTCGCCCAGGCGCTTGCCGCCGGAGACGACCGACGCGCCCTTGGCGAGCGCGTCGGCCACGTGGCGCTCGACCTTCTCCAGCGCCGCGTCGTCGATCAGCGGCCCGAGGCTCACGCCCGGCTCGAAGCCGTTGCCGACCTTCAGGCCGCGCGCCTTCTCGGCGAGCTTCGCGACGAAGGCGTCGTACACGCCCTCCTGCACGTAGATCCGGTTGGCGCAGACGCAGGTCTGGCCGGCGTTGCGGTACTTGCTCGCCATCGCGCCCTCGACCGCGCTGTCGATGTCCGCGTCGTCGAAGACGATGAAGGGCGCGTTGCCGCCGAGTTCGAGCGAGAGCTTCTTGATCGTCGGCGCGCACTGCTTCATCAGGATGCGGCCGACCTCGGTGGAGCCGGTGAAGGAGAGGTGGCGCACCACGTCGCTGTCGCACAGGACCTTGCCGACCTCGATCGAGTTGGCCGAGTCGGCGGTGACGACGTTGAGCACGCCGGGGGGCATGCCCGCGCGCTGCGCGAGCTCGGCGCAGGCCAGCGCGGAGAGCGGCGTCTGCTCGGCCGGCTTGATCACCACCGGGCAGCCGGCCGCCAGCGCCGGCGCCACCTTGCGCGTGATCATCGCGATCGGGAAGTTCCACGGTGTGATCGCCGCGCACACGCCGATCGGCTGGCGTAGCACCAGGTAGCGCTTGCCGGGGTCGGTGGTCTCGACCGTCTCGCCCGCGACGCGCTTGGCCTCTTCCGCGAACCACTCGACGAAGCTCGCGCCGTAGGTGACCTCGCCCCGGGCCTCGGCGAGCGGCTTCCCTTGCTCGGCGGTCATGATGCGCGCGAGGTCCTCGGCGTGCTGGTGCAGCAGCTGGAACCACTTCATCAGGATCGCGGCGCGCTCCTTGGCGGTCTTCTCGCGCCACGCAGGCCAGGCGGCGTTCGCGGCGGCGATTGCCGCCCCGGTCTCGGCCGCGCCCAGGTTGGCGACGTCGGCGAGTTTCTGTCCCGTGGCGGGGTCGTGCACGTCGAAGCGCACAGCGCCGGCGACCCAGCGGCCGTCGATCAGCGCATCGGTCTTCAGCAGGCCGGCATCGGCCAGTGCGGCCAGCGGCGAGGTCTTCATGTCCATCTCGGTGTCTCCAGGAGGGGCCGCCCGCAGCGGGGCAGGGCAAGGGGGCACTCTACTGCGCGCTGCGCGCCCGCGCGAGGCGGAGCCCCGGGCGACAGGGGCGGATCGGCTAAGATTCGCCGATTCAACCGAGCGATGGCGCCCGCCATGCGCCGGCCGCGTTTCCCGCAGGGAATCGCCGTCCGCAGCCCGGCGCGGGCGCCACACGCAGCCGAGCCCGCTGCGGCCGCTTCCCGCCCGCCATCCTCCGTTGCCCTCGTCCTCAGAGCAGGTTCCGCATGAAAGCCTCCGAAATCCGTTCCCAGTTCCTGAAGTTCTTCGAGTCCAAGGGCCACCAGATCGTGGCCTCGAGCCCGGTGGTGCCGGGCGACGACCCGACGCTGCTCTTCACCAACGCGGGGATGAACCAGTTCAAGGACGTGTTCCTCGGCTTCGACAAGCGGCCCTACAGCCGCGCGACGACCTCGCAGAAGTGCATTCGCGCCGGCGGCAAGCACAACGACCTCGACAACGTCGGCTACACCGCGCGCCACCACACCTTCTTCGAGATGCTGGGCAACTTCAGCTTCGGGGACTACTTCAAGCACGACGCGATCCAGTACGCGTGGGAGCTGCTGACCAAGGTCTTCAAGCTGCCGGAAGAGAAGCTCTGGGTCACGGTCTACGCCGAGGACGACGAGGCCTACGAGATCTGGAACAAGGTGGTGGGCGTGCCCGCCGAGCGCATCGTGCGCATCGGCGACAACAAGGGCGCGCGCTACGCCTCGGACAACTTCTGGATGATGGGCGACACCGGCCCCTGCGGCCCCTGCACCGAGATCTTCTACGACCACGGCCCCGAGGTCGCCGGCGGCCCCCCGGGCAGCCCCGACGAGGACGGCGACCGCTACATCGAGATCTGGAACAACGTCTTCATGCAGTTCAACCGCGACGAGGCGGGCGTGATGCACAAGCTCCCGAAGCCGAGCGTGGACACCGGCATGGGCCTGGAGCGCATCGCGGCGGTGCTGCAGCACGTGCACTCGAACTACGAGATCGACCTGTTCGTGAACCTGCTGGCCGCGGCGAAGTCGGCGGTCGATGCAGCCGGTGCCGGCGACTGCGACAAGGACTCGCCCTCGCTGAAGGTGATCGCCGACCACATCCGCGCCTGCGCCTTCACGGTCGCCGACGGCGTGATCCCCGGCAACGCCGGACGCGGCTACGTGCTGCGCCGCATCACCCGCCGCGCGATCCGTCACGGCTACAAGCTCGGCGCGCGCACCCCGTTCTTCCACAAGCTGGTGGCGGCGCTCGTCCGGGAGATGGGCGAGGCCTATCCCGAGCTGCGCGCCAACGAATCGCGCGTCACCGAGGTGCTCAAGCAGGAAGAGGAGCGTTTCTTCCAGACCATCGACAACGGCATGCAGATCCTGGAAGCGGCGCTCTCCAGCGGCTCCGGCGTGATCGACGGCGAGACCGCCTTCAAGCTGCACGACACCTACGGCTTCCCGCTGGACCTCACGGCCGACGTCTGCCGCGAGCGCGGCGTGACGGTGGACGAGGCCGGCTTCCAGACCGCGATGAACCGCCAGCGCGAGCAGGCGCGCGCCGCGGGCAAGTTCAAGATGGCGCAGGGGCTGGAGTATTCCGGCACGGCGACCACCTTCCATGGCTATGAAAAGCTGCTGCACGACACCGCGACCGTGGTCGCGGTCTACGTCGACGGCGTGCAGGCTGAATCGGCCAAGGCCGGCGACGACGCGGTGATCGTGCTCGACCACACCCCGTTCTATGCCGAGAGCGGCGGTCAGGTGGGCGACACCGGCGAGCTGCGCAACGCGACGACGCGCGTGGAGGTCGAGGACACCGTGAAGATCCAGGCCGACGTGTTCGGCCACCACGGCCGCGTCGTCGAGGGCGAGGTCCGGGTCGGCGACGTGTTCGACGCCCGCGTGGACGCCGAGAAGCGCGCCCGCACGGTGCGCAACCACAGCGCGACCCACCTGATGCACAAGGCGCTGCGCGAGGTGCTGGGCGCGCACGTGCAGCAGAAGGGCTCGCTGGTCACGCCCGAGCGCACCCGTTTCGACTTCGCGCACAACGCGCCGATGACCGCGGAGGAGATCCGCAAGGTCGAGGCGCTGGTGAACGCCGAGATCCTCGCCAACGCGCCGGCGCAGGCCGCGGTGATGGCGCTCGACGATGCGCAGAAGTCCGGCGCGATGATGCTGTTCGGCGAGAAGTACGGCGAGACGGTGCGCGTGCTGACGATCGGCTCCAGCAAGGAGCTCTGCGGCGGCACGCACGTGCAGCGCACCGGCGACATCGGCCTGTTCAAGATCGTCGCCGAGGGCGGCGTCGCGGCCGGCATCCGCCGCGTCGAGGCGGTCACCGGCGACAACGCGCTGGCCTATCTGCAGGGCCTGGAGGCCACGGTCGCCAGCGCCGCGGGCACGCTCAAGGCGGCGCCCGCCGAGCTGCCCTCGCGCATTGCCGGCGTGCTGGACCAGGTCCGCGCGCTCGAGAAGGAGCTCGCCGCCGTCAAGGGCAGGCTCGCGTCCGCGCAGGGTGACGAGCTGCTCGCGAAGGCGGTGGACGTGAACGGCATCAAGGTGCTCGCCGCGACGCTCGAGGGCGCCGACGCCAGGACGCTGCGCGAGACCATGGACCAGCTCAAGAACAAGCTCAAGAGCGCCGCGATCGTGCTCGCCGCGGTGGACGGCGGCAAGGTGCAGCTCGCCGCGGGCGTCACTGCCGACAGCACGGGCAAGGTCAAGGCCGGCGAGCTGGTCAACTTCGTCGCGCAGCAGGTCGGCGGCAAGGGCGGCGGCAAGCCCGACATGGCGATGGCCGGCGGCACCGAGCCGGCCAAGCTGCCTGCGGCGCTCGCCGCGGTGCAGGGCTGGGTCGCCGAGCGCGTCTGACGCCGCCCCTCACGCCCGAGACCGCTTGATCGCGATTTGCCCAAGCGGGTGCGAAACTTGCCCGGCCTGGGCGCAGCGGAGCCGCGGGTTCCGCGGCCGCCGCGTCCCGCCGGGCCGACGCTCCGAGGTAGCAGGGGAGTGCCGATGAAACCGTGGTTCCACTTCGATCTGCCGCTGCGGCGGCATGCGCTCGCCGGCCTGCTGCTGGCCGGGACGCTGGCGGGCAGTGCCGTCGCCGCCCAGGGGCTGCCGTCCGCCGTCCCGCCGGCGGCGGCGGGGACGGAGGCCGCGCCCGCAGGCGGGGACCTCCCGGCGGAATCTGCGGCAGAACAGCGCCCGCCGGTGAAGATGACGGCCGGCGAGCAGGTGGTGCGCGCCTTCGTCGAGGCCTGCGTGGATCAGGGGGGCGAGGTGGGTCCCGCGATCGACTGGGCGCTGAACCACGGCTTCGAGCCGCTCGACCCCGAGGGGCGCGACGGCAGCGACGGTCACGCGCTGCTCGGCGGTCGCCCGGGCGTCGTGTTCGCGACGCCGGAGGCCGCCACCCGCGTGCTGCTGGCCGTCACGCAGGACAACACCTGCACCGTCTGGGCCGAGCGCGCCGCGGGCACGAGCACCCAGGACGCCTTCGTGAAGGCGCTCGAGTCGATGGGCGCACGCGGCGCGCAGCTGCGGCGCGAGACCGACCGCACGCTCGAGCGGGCCGGCGCCTGGCGGCGCCAGCTGGAGTACCGCTTCCGCGCCGTGCCCGGCAGCCGCGACTACCGGCTCGGCGCCGTCACCACGCTGACCGAATCCCCCGCGGCGCAGGCCCTGCACCTGGCGCCGCTGCAGCCCGCCCGGGCGAGCAGCATGCCGGTCGAGGGCACGCGCCCGGCCGAGACGATCACGCCGGTCGCCCGCTGAGATGGTGGCGCGGCGCGCCGTGCGCGGCGCCGAGCCCTTCGGCCCCGCGGCGAAGGCCGGGCCGCCGGTCTGCCCGCTGTGCGGCCGCCCGATCGTGCCGGGCCCGAGCGCCGACGAGCACCACCTCGTGCCGGTCAGCGAGGGCGGGCGCGACAAGGTACTGGTGCACCGCATCTGCCACCGCAAGATCCACGCGACCTTCAGCGAGAAGGAGCTGGCGCGCGAGTTCCACACCTGGGAGGCGTTGCGCGCCCACCCCGAGATCGCCGCCTTCGTGCGCTGGGTGGCCGGCAAGCCGCCGGAGTACTACGACCGTTCCGTGCGTCCGAGGCGGCGGCGCTGAAGCCGGCCCCTCGGCTCCTCAGCCCGGCTCGCCGGGATGCCGCGGGGCAGCGGCAGCGGGCCCGGGCCCGGCCTTCTCGCCTTCGAGCTCGGCGCGCAGCCGCGGCAGGCAGTCGGGATGCTCGCGCTGGATGTAGTCGATCAGCCATTCGCGCACGTGGCAGCGCAGGTCCCAGGCTCGGCCCGCGTCGGCCGCGGTGACGAGCGCGCGCAGCTGCATGCAGCGCTCGCCGGCCTCGAAGACCTGCAGCAGCGCGAGCCGCCCGTCCCAGTCCTTCGAGGCCTCGCAGGCGAGTTGCAGCTGCTCGCGCAGCGGCGCGAGCGGCATGCGGTAGTCGACCCACAGGAACACGGTGCCGATCAGCTCGGAGGTGGAGCGGGTCCAGTTCTGGAACGGGTTCTCGATCCACCACTGCAGCGGCACGACCAGGCGGCGCTGGTCCCAGATCTTCACCACCACGTAGGCGCCGGTGATCTCCTCGATGACGCCCCATTCGCCCTGCACGATCACGACGTCGTCGAGGCGGATCGGCTGCGTCAGCCCGATCTGCAGCCCCGCGATCATGTTGCCGAGCACCGGGCGCGCGGCGAAGCCGGCGACGATGCCGACGAGGCCGGCCGAGGCCAGCAGGCTCGCGCCGATCTGGCGCACGCCGGGGAAGGTCATCAGGATCATCGCGCCGGCGACGATCAGCACCAGCGCCTCCAGCGTCTTGGCGAGCGCGCGCGCCTGCGTGTGGATGCGGCGCGCCTGCAGGTTGTCGGCCACCGTCGCGGGATGGGCCTGCACGATCGCGCGCTCGATGCCGGCCAGGATCTTGAGCGCGAGCCAGGCCAGCGCCGCGATCAGCAGGATGCCGGTGTAGTGCTGCACGAGCGAGAGGCCGTTGACGTCCGCCGGCGCACCGTGCCACACCAGGTTCAGCGCCACCAGCGGCAGCAGCAGCCGTGCCGGCGGGCGGATCTCGCGCGCCACCGTCAGCGCGAACTCGGAGCGGCGCAGTGCGTGCAGCACGATGCGCTGGCCGATGCGGAACGCCAGATGCGCCACGAGCACCGCCACCAGCGCCGTGCCGAGCAGCGGCAGCCATTCCCTCAAGCCTTCGGGCAACCAGTCGAGCGACGCCATCTTCCTCCCGGACGGTGTGATGAGCGGTGCATGTTAGGGGCGGGGCGGTGCCCGCGGACGGCCTGGGGTGTGCGCCGGCCGCACGCGGGGGAAGGGGACTTGGCCGGAGGCCGGCAGCGCCCGAACGCACGACGGATAATGCGCCTCCTGCCCGCAGTCGTTCTGCCGGGACCGGCTCCTGTCGGCCGCAGCCCGTCCTTTTTCCTCCCCGACATGAAAGCTTCCCCGCCCCCGAACCGCGGCCTGCCGCGCCGTCGCCTGCTGCAGGCCGTAACGGCTGCCGCCACGCTGGCGTGGCTGCCGGGCCGCGCCGCTCAGCCGCGCCACCGGGTGCGGCCCTGGCCCGCCGGCCAAGCCGTGCCGCCGCTGTCGCTGCCCGTGCTCGAGGGCGGGCGCTGGTCGCTCGCCGATGCGCGCGGCCAGGCCGTGCTGCTGAACTTCTGGGCGAGCTGGTGCGAGCCCTGCGTGGCCGAGATGCCCTCGTTGCAACGGCTGGCGCAGGGCCATGCCGGCCGGCTGGAGGTCCGGGGCGTCAACTTCCGCGAGTCGCCCGAGCGCGTGCGCGCCTTCCTGCAGCAGGTGGGCACCGACTTCCCTCAGCTGCTCGACAGCGACGGCGCCGCGATGCGCGCCTGGACGCCACGCGTGCTGCCGAGCACGGTGCTGGTGGACGCCCAGGGGCGGCCGCGCTTCACCGTGGTCGGCGAGCTCGACTGGGACGGCGATGAGGCGCAGCGCCTGCTCGAACCCTGGCTGTCGGGCAAGCCGCACCGATAATTGCGGGTTTTTCCGTCGAAGGCACTGGCGCCGGCGGCCCCCCGTTTTCCCGAGGTCTCCGATGAACTCCCCCCGTTTCGCACGTCGCACGCTCCTGAAACTCGGCGCAGCCGGCCTGGCTGCAGTCTCCGTCCCCCGCCTCGCAGCCGCAAAGGCCTCCGCCACGCCGGCACGCTTCGCACCGCGGCCCGGCGCCTGGCGCACCTTCGAGCTCGTCACCCGCATCGAGATCTCCGAGCCGGAGCTCGCCACGCGCGTGTGGCTGCCGCTGCCCTCGCTCGACACCGACTGGCAGCAGTCGCTCGAGAGCGGCTGGCGCGGCAATGCCGCGCAGGCCCGCGTGACGGCCGACGCCCGCTACGGCGCGCGCATGCTGGCGGCCGATTTCGTGCCCGGCACGCCGCTGCCGGTGATCGAGCTCACGAGCCGCGTGCGCACCCGCGACCGCGCCACCGACTGGTCGTCGCCCGGCGCGCCGCCGGCCGACCCCGGCGTGCTGGAGTTCTGGAAGCAGCCCACCGAGCTGATCCCGACCGACGGCATCGTGCGCGAGACCGCGCTCGAGATCACGCGCGGCGCGCGCGGCGACCGCGAGCGCGTGCAGCGCATCTACGACTGGATCGTCGTCAACACCCACCGCGAGCCGACGGTGCGCGGCTGCGGCACCGGCGACATCAAGGCGATGCTCGAGACCGGCAACCTCGGCGGCAAGTGCGGCGACATCAACGCGCTGTTCGTCGGCCTGTGCCGCGCGGTCGACGTGCCGGCGCGCGACGTCTACGGCATCCGGCTCGCGCCCTCGGCCTTCGGCTACAAGCAGCTCGGCAGCGACTCCGAGCGCCTCACCGGCGCGCAGCACTGCCGCGCCGAGGTGCACCTCCGGGGCCACGGCTGGGTCGCGATGGACCCGGCCGACGTCGGCAAGGTGATGCGCGCGGAGAGCGCGGAATGGATCAAGGACCCCGACCATCCGCTCGTCGTGCCGGTGCGCCGCGGCCTGTTCGGAGGCTGGGAGGGCAACTGGCTCGCCTACAACACCGCGCACGACATCGCGCTGCCCGGCTCCAGTGGCGAGCGGCTCGGCTTCCTGATGTACCCGCAGGCCGAGAACCCGCAGGGCCGCTACGACCCGCTCGACCCGGACCGCTTCCACTACACGATCTCGGCGCGCGAGATCGCCTGAGCCCCGGCCGGCGCGCAGCGCGGCGTGAGGCGGTTACAGTGCCGGCCATGAACACAGACAACGACTCCCGCCGCGCGCTCGCCGGGCGCCGCCTGGTGCTGGGCCTCTCGGGCGGCATCGCCTGCTACAAGTCGGCCGAGCTGCTGCGCCTGCTGGTGAAGGCCGGTGCCGACGTGCAGGTGGTGATGACCGAGGGCGCGGCGCAGTTCATCACGCCGGTGACGATGCAGGCGCTGTCGAACCGCGAGGTCTTCCTCTCGACCTGGGACGCGCGCGCGCCGAACAACATGGCGCACATCAACCTGTCGCGCGAGGCCGACGCGCTGCTCGTCGCACCGGCGAGCGCGGACTTCATCGCGCGGCTCGCGCAGGGACGCGCCGACGACCTGCTGAGCCTGCTGTGCCTCGCGCGCCCGCCGGGGCTGTGCCCGCTGCTGCTGGCGCCGGCGATGAACCGCGAGATGTGGGCGCACCCGGCCACGCAGCGCAACGTCGCGCAGGTCGCTGCCGACGGCGCGCGCGTGCTCGGCGTCGGCAGCGGCGAGCAGGCCTGCGGCGAGACCGGCGACGGCCGCATGCTCGAGCCCGAGGAGCTGCTCGACGAGCTGGTCGCCTTCTTCCAGCCCAAGGTGCTGGCCGGCAAGACGGTGCTGATCACCGCCGGGCCGACCTTCGAGCCGATCGATCCGGTGCGCGGCATCACCAACCACTCCAGCGGCAAGATGGGCTTCGCGATGGCGCGCGCCGCGCGCGAGGCCGGTGCCGACGTGACGCTGGTCGCCGGCCCCGTGCACCTGCCGACGCCGCGCGGCGTGCGGCGCATCGACGTGCAGACCGCGCAGCAGATGTACGACGCGGTCGTGCCGCGGGCCGCGGCGCACGAGATCTTCATCGCGACCGCCGCGGTGGCCGACTGGCGCCCGGCGAGCGCCTCCGACCAGAAGCTCAAGAAGGACGGCAGCGGCCGCTGCCCGGACATCGGCTTCGCCGAGAACCCGGACATCCTCGCCGCCGTCGCGCGGCTGCCCCGGCCGCCGTTCTGCGTCGGCTTCGCCGCCGAGAGCCACGACCTGCTCGCGCACGCGCGCGCCAAGCGCGAGCGCAAGGGCGTGCCGCTGCTGGTCGGCAACCTCGGCCCGGCCACCTTCGGCCGCGACGACAACGCGCTGCTGCTGGTCGACGCGAACGGCCACGCCGAGCTGCCAGAGGGCGCCTCGCAGGGCGCGCGCGCCGACAAGCTCGCGCTCGCGCGCCGGCTGATGGGCGAGATCGCCCGCCGCCTCGCGAGCGAGACCGCTTGATTCCTTTTCTTTTCCCGACCGCATGACCACGATCGATCTGAAGGTGCTGGACCCGCGCATGGCCGACCAGCTGCCCGCCTACGCCACGCCCGGCAGTGCCGGGCTCGACCTGCGCGCCTGCCTCGACGCGCCGCTGACGCTGCAGCCCGGCCAGACCGAGCTGCTGCCCACGGGCCTGGCGATCCATGTCGCCGACCCGGGCCTCGCGGCGCTGATCCTGCCGCGCTCGGGGCTCGGGCACAAGCACGGCATCGTGCTCGGCAACCTCGTCGGCCTGATCGACTCCGACTACCAGGGCCAGCTGATGGTGAGCTGCTGGAACCGCGGCGCCACCGCGTTCACGGTGCAGCCGATGGAGCGCATCGCGCAGCTCGTGATCGTGCCGGTGGTGCAGGCGCGCTTCAACGTGGTGGACGAGTTCGGCGCCTCCGAGCGGGGCGCCGGCGGCTTCGGCTCGACCGGCAAGCACTGAAGGGGCGCAGCCCCCGGCCGACGAGGAAGACGAGGCGAGGGCGGGGCCCTCAGTGCATGTGCGGGCTGCTCGGCACGGTGTTGAGCACCGTGAACACCGGCTGGCCGACCGAGCCCTGCTCGATCTCCTCCTCCAGCGCCTCGCGCACGTCGTGCACCTTGATCGCCAGCCGCAGCGCGATGCCGGCGAGCGGGTGGTTGCCGTCGAGCACGACGTGGCTCTCGTAGACCTCGGTGACGGTGTAGATCGCGTCGTTGGGCATGCCCTGCGTCGTCGCGCCCTCGGGCAGGCCGTCGAACTGCACGCCGGGCTGCAGCCCCTCGGGGAAGAGGCCGCGCTCCTCGAAGAACACCAGGTCGGCGTCGTACTCGCCGAAGGCGTGCTCGGGCTCCAGGTGCAACTGCACCTCGTGGCCGGCCTCCTGGCCCTCGAGGGCCTCCTCGACCTTGGGCAGCAGGTCCTCGCCGCCGAACAGGAACTCCACCGGCTCGCTCAGCTCGTCGATGAACTGGCCCTGGGCGTCTTCGAGTCGCCAGGTCAGGCTGACGACGCACGGATTCGTGATTTGCATGATGCGCCGATGATCGCACACGCGCGCGTGGCGTCCGGCCGACACCGCGCGGGCACAATTGCCCCATGGACATTGATGAAGCCCTGCCGCTGCTCGGCGGCCTGAGCCCGGCGCAGTTCATGCGCCGCCACTGGCACAAGAAACCCCTGCTGATCCGCCAGGCGGTGCCCGGCATGCAGCCGCTGCTCGACCGCGGCGAGCTGTTCGCGCTCGCCGAGCGCGAGGAGGTCGAGTCGCGCCTGATCGTGCGCAAGGGCGAGGACTGGACGCTCAGGCGCGGGCCGCTTGCGCGCCGCAGCCTGCCGAAGATCTCGCAGCCCGGCTGGACCGTGCTGGTGCAGGGCGTGGACCTGCACGACGACGCGGTGCACGCGCTGCTCGCGCCCTTCCGCTTCGTGCCGGAGGCACGGCTCGACGACCTGATGATCTCCTGGGCCAGCGACGGCGGCGGCGTCGGCCCGCACTTCGACTCCTACGACGTGTTCCTGCTGCAGGCCCAGGGACGCCGGCGCTGGCGCATTGGGCGGCTCGCCGACCCGCAATTGCAGCCCGACGTGCCGCTGAAGATCCTCACCAACTTCGAGCCCGAGCAGGAGTGGGTGCTCGAGCCCGGCGACATGCTCTACCTGCCGCCGGGCTGGGCGCACGACGGCGTCGCCGAGGGCGAGTGCATGACCTATTCGGTGGGCTTCCGCTCGCCGCAGCGCACCGAGCTCGTCAAGGAGGTGATGGTGCGCACGCTCGAGGCGCTCGAGCCCGACGAGGACGAGCCGATCTACCGCGACCCGAAGCAGCCCGCCACCGGAACGCCCGGCGCGGTGCCGGCCGCGCTGCAGGCCTTCGCCGCCGACGCGGTCGAGCAGCTGCTGAAGGACCGCGAGCTGCTGCACGTCGCGCTCGGCGAATACCTGAGCGAGCCCAAGCCCCAGGTCTGGTTCGATCCCGGCGAGGAGCAGCCGCTCGACGGCGGCCTGGTGCTCGACCGGCGCACGCGCATGCTCTACGACGAGCGTCACGTCTACATCAACGGCGAGTCCTGGCGCGCCGGCGGCCGCGACGCGAAGCTGATGCGCAAGCTCGCCGACGAGCGCGCGCTCGATGCGCGCGACTGGGCCCGTGCGAGCGAGGAGGCGAGGGAGCTGCTGACGCGCTGGGCGGACGACGGCTGGCTGCATCCGCGTGGGGCCGACTGAGCACCGCTCGAGCGCAGGGGCGGGGGTGCCCGCACAGCCCTTCGCCTCGCGCGTCGACTTCGAGCAGGCGCTGCGCGGTGCCTTCGCGCTCGCCGCGCGCGAGGGCTGCGCGCGGATCTGGCTGGTCGATCCCGACTTCGAGCACTGGCCGCTGAGCGAGCCGGGCGTGAACGACAGCCTGCGTCGCTGGGGCCTCGCGCACCGGCGCCTGACGCTGGTCGCACACCATTTCGACATGTTTCCCCGCCGGCATGCCCGCTTCCTGGCGTGGCGCCGCTCGTGGTCGCACATCGTCGAGTGCCGGGCCTGGCCGAAGGACGAGGAGGGCGCGCTGCCCTCGCTGTGGCTCGCACCGGGCTTGCGAATGGTGCGGCTGCTGGATTCCGCGCGTTTCCGGGGCGTGATCGATGCCGATCCCGACGCGATGCGCGAATGGAGCGGGCGTTGCGATGTATTTTCGCAACGGGCAAGCCCTACGTTTTCGGCCTTTGTGCTCGGCCTATGAATTGTGGTTTACCCGCAGATATAATTTCGCACTAGGCTGGGGCGTGAATTCGTCGTCCCCCGTCTTTAGATGGAACTCCGCACCCTCAGGGAGGGTTCCACGAGACAACCGGTTTGGTCGAGACCTTTTTGAGGAATAAGCAATGAAAAAGTCGCTTCTGTTGGCTTCCATGATCGCTGCCCTGGCCCTGGCCGCTTGTGGCAAGAATGAACCGGCTGCTCCGGCCGCTGCTCCCGAGCCCGCGCCGGCGCCGGCTGCTTCGGCCCCCGCCGACACCACCGCTCCTGCCGCTTCCGAGCCGGCTGCCGCTGCCTCCGAGCCGGCCGCTGCTGCTCCGGCCGCTTCGGGCGCTTCGCAGTAAGCCCTGCAGCGAAAGCCATGAAAGCCGCCCTCGGGCGGCTTTTTTGTTTCTGCGGGGGGAAAGGGCGCCGCCGGCCGGGGTCCCGGGACCTTCAGCGCAGCGACAGCCAGCCCGAGCCGGTGATCGGATCGGCCACCGGCACCTCGCCGGCGGCGCAGCCGAGCACCGCGGCCAGCGCCTCGGCGGCGAGCGCCGGCGTGTTGTTCTCGCGGCTCAGGTGCGCGGCCAGCACGTGCCGCAGGCCCGGGTGGAGGCAGGCGCCGAGGATCTCCGCCGCGCTGTCGTTGGACAGGTGGCCGTGGCTGCCGGCGATGCGGGCCTTCAGGAAGGCGGGGTAGCGCGAGCCGGCGAGCAGTGCGCGGTCGTGGTTGCATTCGAGCAGCAGCGCGTCGCAGTGCTGCAGTGCCTCGACGAGGCGCGGAGTGCTCTCGCCGGCGTCCGTCAGCAGCCCGAGCCTGCTCGCGCCGTCGCCGATGCACAACTGCAGAGGCTCGCGTGCGTCGTGCGGCACCGCGTAGGGGGAGAGCTTCAGGTCGCCCACCGCGATCTCCTCGCCGTCCGCGGCGAAGTTCGGCGCGGTCGGCAACTCGGGTTCGCCGATCGCTTCCCAGGTGCCCCGGCTGGTCCAGAGCGCCGTACCGTGGCGCCGCGCCAGCGTCGCGGCACAGCCGACATGGTCGCCGTGCTCGTGGGTGATGAAGACCGCGTCGATCGCGTCCGGCGCCAGCCCGAGCGCGCCGAGCCGCCGCGACAGCTCGCGCAGCGACAGCCCGCAGTCGACCAGCACCCGGGTGACGGTGCGGCCGCTGCGGCACTCCACCAGCGTGGCGTTGCCGGTGCTGCCGCTGCCGAGGCTGCAAAAGCGCATCATCGACGGCAGTCGCTGCCCGCCGCGGCGCGGCGCTTCACTTCAGGTCGTCGGCGAGGCGCGAGACGATGCGCTGCGCGGCGCGGGCCGCCGCGGTGCCGCCCTTCTCGTCCAGCACCGTGACGGTGCTGCGCTCGCCTTCGCCGCGCACCGCGATGCGGTAGCGCTGGGCCTGGTTCTCGCCGGCCTTGCGTCCCAGCAGGCGGCCGATCACTCCGGGCTTCTCGCCGTCGGCGGCGTCGGGCGCCACGTAGCGCACGAAGTACAGGCCCTGTGCGCGGTTGCGGTCCTCGACCGTGAAGCCGCTGCGGTCGAGCGCGAGGCCGACGCGGCGCCAGGCGCGGTCGAAGCCCTCGTCGAGCTGCACCGCCGGCTGGCCGCCGGTGTTGACGACGCGCGCGCGCTGCGGCGGCTGCGGGGCGTTGGCGACGACGCTCTGCGCCTGTTCGGGCTTGGCGCCGAGCTTGACCAGCAGGCGCGACAGCATCTCGGCCTCGAGCTGCGGGTCGGCCGCGCGTGGCTGCCAGCGCGTGGTGTCGCGCTGCGCGTTGGTGTAGACCTCCTCGAGGCCGCGATGGCTGATGTAGACCTCGCTGCCGCCGCCCGGGGCGCGCTCGATGCGGGTGCGGAAGCGGTCGCGCTCGCCGGTCGAGTAGAGCGAGCCCAGCACGCGGCTGAGCGCGTTGCGGATCGCACCGTCGGAGACCTTCGCGCGGTTCTCGGCCCAGTCGGTCTCCATCACGCCGGTCTCGGGCTGCTCGGTGCTCAGCGCGAAGCCGTTGTCGAGCCAGAAGGCGCGCACCTGCGGCCACAGCTGCTCGGGCGGCAGCGCGGTGACGAGCCAGCGCTGGCTGCCGGCGCGCTCAATGCGGGCATTGCCGAGCGCCTGGACCGCGACCTGCTGCGTCGGGCTCGCCCCGGGGATGCCGACCGGCGCGGCCTGGTAGGCGCTCGCGCTGACGGCGCCGGTGCCGGGATCGGTCTGGTAGCGCTGCTCCTTCGCGAGTTGCGTCAGGTCGGGCGGGACTTCGAGCGACACCGACTTCGCGCCGGCGCTGCGGTAGTCGACGCGGTCGCCCTGCAGCGCAGAACCCACAGAGGAGCAGCCGGCCACGGCGGCGACGGCGAGCGACAGCAGCGCCAGGCGCGGGCCACGGGCGCGGGAGAGGGCGGTCAGGGACACGGTCACGAAAGAGGTCTCCGGTTCTCGGGGGCGCGGCGGGACGGCACCCGGCGACGCGGCGCGGGCGCGCGGCCCGCGCAATGCTTTTACAGCAGGCCGGCCTGGCCCAGCGCCTGCTCCAGGCTGGCCTGGGACGCGCTCGACAGCGGGGTGAGCGGCAGGCGCAGCGCCGGGCCGATGCGGCCCATGCGCGCCAGCGCCCACTTCACGGGAATGGGGTTCGGCTCGACGAACAGCAGCTTGTGCAGCGGCATCAGCTGCATCTGCAGCTCCGCCGCGCGCCTGGCGTCGCCGTTGATCGCCGCCATGCACAGCTCGTGCATCGCGCGCGGCGCGACGTTGGCCGTCACGCTCACGTTGCCCTGGCCGCCCAGCAGCATCAGCGCGACCGCGGTCGGATCGTCGCCGGAGTAGACCGAGAAGCCCTCGGGCGCCTCGCGGATCAGCCAGATCGCGCGCTCGATGTTGCCGGTGGCCTCCTTGATGCCGACGATGCCGGGGATCTGCGCCAGGCGCATCACGGTGTCGTGCTGCATGTCGGCGACGGTGCGGCCGGGCACGTTGTAGAGCACCACCGGGATGTCCACGGCTTCGGCGATGGTGCGGAAGTGCTGGTAGATGCCTTCCTGCGTCGGCTTGTTGTAGTAGGGCACCACCTGCAGCGTGCAGTCGGCGCCGACCTCCTTGGCGAAGCGCGACAGCTCGATCGCCTCGCGCGTGGAGTTCGCGCCGGCGCCGGCCATGATCGGCACGCGGCCCCGGGCCTGCTCGACCGCGACGCGGATCACCTCGCAGTGCTCCTCGACCGTCACGGTGGGCGACTCGCCGGTGGTGCCGACCACGCCGATGCAGTCGGTGCCCTCGGCGATGTGCCAGTCGATCAGTGCGCGCAGGCGTTCGTAGTCGACGCTGCCGTCCTCGTGCATCGGCGTCACGAGCGCGACGATGCTGCCAACAATCGGTTTCATGCGGTGGTTCCTCTGGATCCGGCGATTCTACCCAGCCGGTCGTGGCGTCTCGGGGCCGGCGTCAAGGCCGGGTCACAGGGGATAACGCGCGGGCGGCGCGGCGGATGACGGCTCGCGCACCGCGACGATGCGCTGCACGAAGCGCGCCGGCCCGTCGAGGAAGCCGTCCTCGTAGGCGATGACGCGCAATTCGCCGCGCACCGCGTCGAGCAGCTCGCCCGGGCGCAGCAGGAAGTCGGGGCGCGAGGGGCGGCCGACCGTTTCGTTGCCGGCGGCGAAGGTCTCGTAGACCAGCACGCCGCCCTCGGCGACGGCGGCGACGATGTCGGGCAGCCGTGCGCGCCACAGGTAGTTCGTCACCACCACCGCGTCGAAGCGCCGCCCGGCGAAGGGCCAGGGGCCGGCCTCGATGTCGGCGACGACGATCTCGCCGAGCGCGCGCAGCGGCTCGACCGCCGCCGCGTCGCGGTCCACGCCGCTGACGTTCGCGCCGCGTTCCGCGAACCAGCGCAGGTGGCGCCCGCCGCCGCAGGCCACGTCGAGCAGCGCGGCGCGCTCGGGGACGAGGTGCGACCAGCGCCGCACCCAGGGGGAGACGTCTTCGTGACCGTGCGTCATGGCAGGAGATGGAAGGAGTTCAGAAGCAGGCCCAGACCTGGTCGGCGAGCTCGCGCGCCAGCTCCGGCGCGGCGTAGAGCGCGAAGACCGCGGCGAGCGCGAGCGCGACCGCCGTCCAGATCAGCGCCGTGCGCCAGTGCCCGCGCATGCCGCATCCCCGTCAGGCGGTCGCCGCCAGCGGCGCGCGCTGGATCGCCTGCTCGCGGATCGGCAGGTTCACGAGCGCCGCGGCGACGCCGAGCGCGACCGCGAGCCACCAGACGATGTCGTAGCTGCCGGTCATGTCGTAGAGACGCCCGCCCAGCCACACGCCGAGGAAGGAGCCGATCTGGTGGCTGAAGAAGACGAAGCCGCCGAGCATCGACAAGTACTGCACGCCGAAGATCTGCGCCACGGTCGCGTTGGTCGGCGGCACGGTCGACAGCCACAGGAAGCCCATCACGGCCGAGAACACGTAGACGCTCATGGGCGTGAGCGGCACCGCGAGGAAGGCGACGATCGCGACCGAGCGCAGCGCGTAGATCGCGGCGAGGATGTGGCGCTTTGCCATCTTCTGGCCGAGCACGCCGGCGGTGTAGGTGCCGAAGACGTTGAACAGGCCGATCAGCGCCAGCGCGTAGGTCGCGACCTGGGGCGCGAGGCCGTGGTCCTTCAGGTAGCTCGGCATGTGCACGCCGATGAACACCACCTGGAAGCCGCAGACGAAGTAGCCGGCCATCAGCAATTGAAAACTGCGGTAGCCGAAGGCCTCGCGCAGCGCCTGGCCGATGCTCTGCTGCGACCCGGCGTTGCCCGACGCCTTCGGCTCCTTGAGCCCGAAGGCCAGCGGCATGATCGCGAGCGCCGCGCAGCCGAGCACGAACAGTGCCTCCTGCCAGCCGAAGGCCGCGATCAGCCAGTTCTCGACCGGCACCATCAGGAACTGGCCGAAGGAGCCGGCCGCGGCGGCGACGCCCATCGCCCAAGAGCGCTTCTCGGGCGCGACGTTGCGGCCTATGACGCCGTAGACGATCGCGTAGGTGGTGCCGGCCTGGGCCATGCCGAGCAGCAGGCCCGCGCTGCCGGTGAAGGCCAGGCCCGAGGTGGCGAGGCCCATCAGCACCAGGCCGAGCGCGTAGAGGAGGCTGCCGGCGATCAGCACGCGGAAGGCGCCGAAGCGGTCGGCGAGCATGCCGGCGAACGGCCCGGTCGCGCCCCACATCAGGTTCTGCACCGCGATCGCGAAGGCGAAGGTCTCGCGCGACCAGCCCCGGTCCATCGTGACCGGCTGCAGCCACAGGCCGAAGCCGTGGCGGATGCCCATCGACAGCGTGACGATCAGCGCGCCGCACAGCAGCACCTGCGTCATCGAGAGGGTCGGGGCGGGGGAGGCGGGCGCTTGCGACATGGTGCGGGGACTGTAACGGAAAGCCCCTGTCCCTGCCGGGCGGCGGGGGCAGGCCCGGCGGCTTGTCCCGGCGCCGAAACGGGCGGGCGCGGGCCCCTAGAATCGCCCGCCATGGCTACCAAAGCGAGTTCCAGCAAGCCTTCCGCCGCCTACGGCGAGGCATCGATCCGGGTCCTGAAAGGCCTGGAGCCGGTCAAGCAGCGACCGGGCATGTACACCCGAACCGACAACCCGCTGCACATCGTGCAGGAGGTGATCGACAACGCGGCCGACGAGGCCCTGGCCGGGCACGGCCGGCGCATCGCCGTCACGCTGCACGCCGACGGCTCGATCGGCGTCGACGACGACGGCCGCGGCATCCCCTTCGGCCTGCACCCCGAGGAAAAGGTGCCGGTGGTCGAGATCGTCTTCACGCGGCTGCACGCCGGCGGCAAGTTCGACAAGGGCTCGGGCGGCGCCTACAGCTTCTCGGGCGGCCTGCACGGCGTGGGCGTGAGCGTGACCAACGCGCTGTCCACCCGGCTGCAGGTGACCGTGCACCGCGAGGGCAAGGTCGCGACGCTCGCCTTCGGCGGTGGCGACGTGATCGAGCCGCTCGCCACGCGCGATGCGGCGCGGGGCGAGCGCAAGCAGGGCACCAGCGTGCGCGTCTGGCCCGACCCGAAGTACTTCGAGAGCGCCGAGCTGCCGAAGAACGAGCTCGTGCACCTGCTGCGCAGCAAGGCGGTGCTGATGCCGGGCGTGACGGTGACGCTCACGAACGAGAAGACCGGCGACGTGCAGACCTGGGCCTACAAGGGCGGGCTGCGCGACTACCTGCAGCAGACGCTCTCCACCGAGCCGCTGATCCCGCTGTTCGAGGGCGAGCACTACGCCGGCGCCGGCGAGGTCGAGAACTTCGCCGAGGGCGAGGGCGCGGCCTGGTGCGTGGCCTTCACCGAGGAAGGCGCGCCGGTGCGCGAGAGCTACGTCAACCTGATCCCGACGGTGGCGGGCGGCACGCACGAGAGCGGCCTGCGCGACGGCCTGTTCCAGGCCGTCAAGGGCTTCATCGAGATGCACGCGCTGCTCCCGAAGGGCGTGAAGCTGCTGCCCGAGGACGTGTTCTCGCGCGCGAGCTTCGTGCTCTCGGCCAAGGTGCTCGACCCGCAGTTCCAGGGCCAGACCAAGGAGCGGCTCAACAGCCGCGACGCGGTGCGGCTGGTGTCCTTCTGCGTGCGCCCGGCGCTCGACCTGTGGCTGCACCAGCATGTCGACTACGGCAGGAAGCTGGCCGAGCTGGTCATCAAGCAGGCGCAGACGCGCCAGCGCGCGAGCCAGAAGGTCGAGAAGAAGAAGGGCTCGGGCGTCGCGGTGCTGCCGGGCAAGCTGACCGACTGCGAGAGCCGCGACCTCTCGCACAACGAGCTCTTCCTGGTCGAGGGCGACAGCGCCGGCGGCAGCGCCAAGATGGGGCGCGACAAGGAGTTCCAGGCCGTCCTGCCGCTGCGGGGCAAGGTGCTGAACTCCTGGGAGGTCGAGCGCGATCGCCTCTTCGCCAACAACGAGATCCACGACATCGCGGTCGCGATCGGTGTCGATCCGCACGGCGCGTCCGACACACCCGACCTCTCCGGCCTGCGCTACGGCAAGATCTGCATCCTGTCGGACGCCGACGTCGACGGCTCGCACATCCAGGTGCTGCTGCTCACGCTCTTCTTCCGCCACTTCCCGAAGCTGATCGAGACCGGCCACGTCTACGTCGCGCGCCCGCCGCTGTACCGCGTGGACGCGCCGGCGCGTGGCAAGAAGCCGGCCGTGAAGCTCTACGCGCTCGACGACGGCGAGCTCACCGCGATCCTCGACAAGCTGCGCAAGGAGGGCGCGCGCGAGGGCAGCTGGTCGATCGGCCGCTTCAAGGGCCTCGGCGAGATGAACGCCGAGCAGCTGTGGGAGACGACGCTGAACCCGGACACGCGCCGGCTGATGCAGGTCGCCTACGGCGCCTTCGACTTCCGGGCCACCGAGGGCTCCTTCACGAAGCTGATGGGCAAGGGCGAGGCGCAGGCACGCCGCGAGCTGATGGAATTGCACGGCAACGAGGTCGAGATCGATGTCTGAGGCCCGCCTCGGCGCCGCGCCCCTCCTTCACTGAAAGCCCCGAATGATCGGCAATGCCCGCATCCGTCTGCGCCCGACGCTGATCGACGACCTGGACTTCGTCGTCGGCATCGAGCAGGACGAGGCCAACCGGCCCTGGATCACGCCCTGGGAGCGCACGCAGCACGAGGCCGCGGTGCGCTTCCCCGACTTCCGCCACTTCGTCGTCGAGGCGACCGATGCCGGGCGCAGCGAGCCGGTCGGCTTCGTGATCCTGATCGGCTGCCGCAACCCGAACCGCTCGATCGAGCTCAAGCGCCTGGTGATCCAGTCCAAGGGCCGCGGGCTCGGGCGCGCCTGCGTGCGCCTGCTCAAGCGCGTCGCCTTCGAGGACCTCGGCGCGCACCGTTTCTGGCTCGACGTGCGCCTCCACAACACCCGCGCGCAGGCTCTGTACGACAGCGAGGGCTTCGTCGAGGAGGGGCTGCTGCGCGAGTGCGTGAAGACCGACGAGGGCTGGGAGTCGCTGCGCGTGATGTCGATGCTGCAGGCCGAGTACCACGCGCGCAGCGCGGCCGGCCAGGAAAATGCCGCCGCCTGATGATCCGTTTCCGGCCGGCGGGCCGCACGCGGCGCCCGGGAGCGCCGCGCTGCCCGTCCGGCCTTCCCCGTTTCGTGCCGGTGCGCCGTCTTCCGCGCGGAATGACGCTGCACCGGCCTGACCTGTCATGACACAGACCACGATCGACTTCTCCGCGCCGGCCGACGAGGCCGGCGACTCGCTCACGCTCGCGAACTACGCCGAGCGTGCCTATCTCGAATACGCGCTGAGCGTCGTCAAGGGCCGCGCGCTGCCCGACGTGTGCGACGGCCAGAAGCCGGTGCAGCGCCGCATCCTCTACGCGATGCAGCGCATGGGCCTGGCCTTCACCACGCCCGGCGGCCCGAAGCCGGTCAAGAGCGCGCGCGTCGTCGGCGACGTGCTCGGCCGCTACCACCCGCACGGCGACACCGCCGCGTACGACGCGATGGTGCGCATGGCGCAGGACTTCTCGCAGCGCTACCCGCTCGTCGACGGCCAGGGCAACTTCGGCAGCCGCGACGGCGACGGCGCGGCGGCGATGCGCTACACCGAGGCGCGCCTGGCGCCGATCACGCGGCTGCTGCTCGACGAGATCGACGAGGGCACGGTCGAGTTCGTGCCCAACTACGACGGCTCGACCGAGGAGCCGCGGCAGCTGCCGGCGCGGCTGCCCTTCGTGCTGCTCAACGGCGCCAGCGGCATCGCCGTGGGCCTGGCCACCGAGGTGCCGAGCCACAACCTGCGCGAGGTCGCTTCGGCGGCAGTGGCGCTGCTGAAGAACGACAAGCTCACCGACGACGAGCTGCACGCGCTGCTGCCCGGCCCCGACTATCCCGGCGGCGGCCAGATCATCAGCAGCGCGGCCGACATCCGCGAGGCCTACCGCACCGGGCGCGGGAGCCTGAAGGTGCGCGCGCGCTGGAAGATCGAGGAGCTCGCGCGCGGCCAGTGGCAGCTCGTCGTCACGGAGCTGCCGCCCGGCGCGAGCAGCCAGCGCGTGCTGGAAGAGATCGAGGAGCTGACCAACCCGAAGGTCAAGGCCGGCAAGAAGGCGCTGACCGCCGAGCAGCAGCAGCTCAAGGCCAACGTGCTCAACGTGCTCGACACGGTGCGCGACGAGTCGAGCAAGGACGCGCCGGTGCGGCTCGTCTTCGAGCCCAAGACCAGCCGCATCCCGCAGCAGGAGCTCGTCACGACGCTGCTCGCGAACACGAGCCTCGAGGGCTCGGCGCCGATCAACCTGACGATGATCGGCGGCGACGGCCGCCCGACGCAGAAGGGGCTGCGCCAGGTCCTGACCGAGTGGCTCGCGTTCCGGCTGCGCACCGTCGAGCGCCGCACGCGCCACCGGCTCGGCAAGGTGCTCGACCGCATCCACGTGCTCGAGGGCCGGCAGCTGGTGCTGCTCAACATCGACGAGGTGATCCGCATCATCCGCCACTCGGACGAGCCCAAGGCGGCGCTGATCGAGCGCTTCCGGCTCTCCGAACGCCAGGCGGACGACATCCTCGAGATCCGGCTGCGCCAGCTCGCGCGGCTCGAGGCGATCAAGATCGAGCAGGAGCTCGCCACCCTGCGCACCGAGCAGAAGAAGCTCGAGGACATCCTCGCCAACCCGTCGGTGCTGCGCCGCACGGTGGTCAAGGAGATCGAGGCCGACGCGAAGCAGTTCGGCGACGATCGCCGCACGCTGATCCAGGAGGACAAGCGCGCCGTGGCCGAGGTGCGCGTGGTCGACGAGCCGGTGACGGTGGTCGTCAGCCAGAAGGGCTGGGTGCGCTCGCGCCAGGGCCACGGCCACGATCCGGCGAGCTTCGGCTTCAAGGCCGGCGACGCGCTGCACGGCACCTTCGAGTGCCGCACGGTGGACGCGTTGATCGTGCTCGGCAGCAACGGCCGCAGCTACAGCGTGCCCGTGGCGGCGCTGCCGGGCGGGCGCGGCGACGGCCAGCCGATCACGACGCTGATCGACCTCGAGTCCGGCACGCAGCCGCAGCACTACCTCGCCGGTGCGGCCGACACGATGCTGCTGCTGGCGAACACCGGCGGCTTCGGGCTGCTCGCGCGCCTCGGCGACCTGGTGGCGCGGCAGAAGGGCGGCAAGGCCTTCCTGAGCCTGGAAGCCGGCGAGCGGCTGCTGCCGCCGGTGGCGGTGCTGCCCTCGCACCAGCGCGTCGCGTGCCTGAGCCTCGCCGGACGGCTGCTGGTGTTCGAGCTCGCCGAGCTGAAGCACCAGCCCAAGGGCGGGCGCGGCCTGACGCTGATGGAGGTCGACGACAAGGACCCGCTGCTGTCGGCCGCCTCGTTCGCGCAGGGCCTGAAGCTGCTCGGCACCGGGCGCGGCGGCAAGGCGAAGGAGGAGGACCTCAAGGGCGCGGCGCTCGCGTCCTACGTGGGCAAGCGTGCCCGCAAGGGCCGGCCGGTCGAGCTGCCGATCAAGGCGCAGCGGGTGGTCCCGCTCGCCTGAAGACTCCCCGTGGCCCGCGCCCGGATGGGAGGGCGGCCCGGCTCAGCCCTGGCGCAGCCGCTTCGGAAGCGGCGTCCCGCTCGAGCCCTGCGCCGTCTCTGCCGTCTTCGGCACGAGGCGCAGCGCCGGGCTTTCCTCGCCGTCCCAGCCGCGCGTGCTCAGCAGCAGCGTCGGCGAGCAGGTGTTCATCCACAGCGTCCACCACATCTCGCTCGCCGTGAAGGTCTTCTCCCACAGCTGCTGCTGCGACTCGAGCAGGTCCGAGGGCGCCCAGCCCCAGGGCATGAAGCAGGCATCCGGCCCGGGACCTGCGACCCGGGCCGGCACCGCGGCGAGTTGCGCCGAGCGGTTCCAGAAATCGATCCAGGGGGAGAAGAGGACGTCCAGAGTGGGTGCCATGCGTGGATCCGCTGCGACATGAGGTGGCAGTCGGCGCGGACGAGCTTAGCGAGGACCCCCTGTTCGCCCGGGGGGCATGCCCGCCGGAGGGGCGGGCACTTGGCGGGCAGCCGTGCGGAACCCGGGTATTTCCGGATCAGCGCTTCAGCGCGCGCACCGCTGCGGCGCTGCAGGCCAGCGCGAGCAGCAGGTAGAGCGCCCCGCTCCAGGCCTCGTAGGGCAGCCCGAACAGGTCCACCGCCGCGTCCGCGCAGGAGGCCTCGATGCGGAACACGAAGGGCACGGCCGACTCCAGCCCGAGCGCGCCGACGATGCGGTCGGCCAGCGTCAGCGCGCAGGAGGAGGACTGCGACGCGACGCGATTCTGGTAGAGGGCCGCCGCCAGGCCGCCGAGCGCGAGCAGCGTGCCGAGGCCGGCAAGCAGTGCGCGCGGCAACGGCGCGCGCCACGCCAGCGCGAGGCCGCAGACCGCGGCGATCAGCAGGAAGATCAGGCGCTGCAGGATGCACCAGGGGCAGGGCAGCATGCCGAAGGCGTGCTGCGTCACGAGGGCGGCGCCGACGGCGGCGAGGCTCAGCAGCGCGGCGGCGCCGAGCAGGCGCGGCGCGCTCAGGAAGGACGGGGCGGTCGGATTCATCGCGCGCAAGTATGGCCGAAGTGCCGGGCGGACCCGGACCCCTTCAGCCTTCCTTGCGCGGCACGCGGCTCAGGCGCGCGCCAGGTGCAGGCCGAACCACTGCTTCGCGTCATGCCAGCTGTGCTCGCGCCGGAAGCCGGCGCCGTGGAGCAGCCGGTCGACGGACGCGGCGTCGTACTTGTGGCTGTTCTCGGTGTGGATGCGCTCGCCCTCGCGGAAGCGCAGCGCGATGCCGAGCGCCGCGACCGGCACCTGCTGCGAGCAGCGGCTCTCCAGATGCATCTCGATGCGCGAGGCCGCGGCGTTCCACAAGGCGATGTGCCGGAAGCGGCCCGGGTCGAAGCGGGCGCCGGCCTCGCGGTTGAGCCGCGCGAGCATGTTGAGGTTGAACTGCGCCGTGACCTGGGCCGCGTCGTCGTAGGCCGGCAGCAGCACCTCCAGCGGCTTGCACATGTCGGTGCCGAGCAGCAGCGCGTCGCCCGGCTGCAGCACCTCGTGCAGGCGGCGCAGCAGCGCCTGCGCCTCGTCGGGCTCGTAGTTGCCGATCGAGCTGCCGATGAACAGCACCAGCTTGCGCTGCGGCAGCCGCGCGAGCGCGGCGAACAGCGCCTCGTGCGGCCCGCACACCGGCGCGACGCGCAGCGCCGGGCAGCCCGCCGCGAGCCGCTCCCACGCGGCGCGCAGCGCCGAGCCCGACACGTCGCCGGGCAGGTAGGCGGGCGCCGGCTCGCGGCGCAGCGCCGCGCGCAGCAGCCGCTCGGTCTTGCGCGCGGTGCCCGCGCCGAGCTCGGCGATCACCGGCGCGCGCTCGGGCCACGCGCGCGGATAGCGCCCCGGGTCGGGCCCGGCGAAGGCGCGCGCGAGGATGTCCTCGGCCTCGGCCTCCAGCAGCGCCTCCTCGGTGCGCGTCAGGTAGTACTCGGGCAGCTCGGTGATGCGCTCGAACAGCGCCGAGCCCGCGGCGTCGTAGAACAGCCAGGCGGGCAGCGACTTGGGCTCGTGCAGCAGGCGGCGCGCCGCCTCGATCACCGCCGGGTCCCACAGCGGCTGCGTGTCGACGCGCAGCGGGGCCCTCATGCCCCCGCCTCCGCGCCGGCCTTCAGTGCGGCTGCATTCATCGCGGGTCCTCCGGTTCCTGGTTCGTGGTTCGTTGTGGGGATGCGGGCCGTTCACAGGTCCTTCGCCAGCCGCAGCCCGCTGAACTGGAAGCGCGTCGCCGGCGCCCAGAAGTTGCGGTAGCCGATGCGCACGTGCCCCGCCGGCGTCGCGAAGGAGCCGCCGCGCAGCACGAACTGGTTGGCCATGAACTTGCCGTTGTATTCGCCCAGCGCGCCGGCCGCGGGCCGGTAGCCGGGATAGGGCGCGTAGGCCGAGCGCGTCCACTGCCACAGGCAGCCCTGGAGCTGCTGCAGCGCGCTGCCTTGCGCGGGCAGCGGATGCAGCGGGTCGCCGCCCGGGTCGTCGAGGCCCGGGGCGCCGGGGTCGGCGCGGGCGGCGACCACCTCCCACTCGGCCTCGGTCGGCAGCCGTGCGTCCATCCAGGTGGCGATCGCGTCGGCCTCGTAGAAGCTCAGGTGCGCGGCGGGCTCGTCGTCGGACGCCACGCGCGGCCCCTCCAGGCCGAACACCAACAGCTCCCCGCCGTCGAGCCGCGCATGGCCCGGCGCCTCGATGCCCTCGCGGCGCACCCAGTCGATGCCGTCGGACAGCCACAGCGAGGGCGTGCGGTAGCCGCCGTCGTTGATGAAGGCCTTGAGCTCGCCCACGGTGATGAGCCGGTTCGCGAGCGCGAAGGGCTGCAGCCAGACGCAGTGGCGCGGCCCCTCGTTGTCGAAGGCGAAGCCCTCGCCGGCATGCCCGATCTCGACCGCGCCGCCGAGATGCCCGGTCCATTGCAGCGGCCCCGGCGTGTCGCCCGCCTCCGGCAGCAGCGCCGCACCGCGGTAGGCGGGCTGCAGCGGGTTCAGCGAGAAGGCGTGCAGGATGTCGGAGAGGATCAGCTCCTGATGCTGCTGCTCGTGCGCGATGCCGAGCTCGATCACCGGCGCGAGGTCGGCGAGCGTGGCGTCGCTGCAACGCTCGAGCAGCTCGAGCAGGCGCTCGTCGACCGCCCGGCGGTAGGCGCCGACCGTCTGCACGTCCGGCCGCGACACGAGGCCGCGGCGCGGCCGCTCGTGGCGCGGGCCCGCCGCCTCGTAGTAGGAGTTGAACAGGAAGCCGAAGGCCTCGTGCCAGGGCGCGACGCCCTGCGGCGCGAGCACGAAGGTCTCGAAGAACCAGGTGGTGTGCGCCCGGTGCCACTTGGTCGGGCTGCACTCGGGCATCGACTGCAGCTGCTGGTCCTCGGCGCCGAGCGGCGCGCTCAGCCGCTCGGTCAGCGCGCGGCAGGCCCGGTAGCGCCCCGCGAGCGCCTCGCGCAGCGGCCCGGCGCGGTCTCGGTCCGGCGAGGCTGTGCGCGACGGAGCATGGAGGGTCATCGCTCCATCATGTCAGCGCGCGCGACCGAGGGTGTGAACTTCAGAAACAGCCGGGCACAGCGCGCCCTGCCGCACCCCGGAACGAGGGGGTCAGTCGACCTCGGCGATCAGCTCGATCTCGACGCAGGCGCCCAGCGGGATCTGCGCGACGCCGAAGGCGCTGCGCGCGTGCGTGCCGCGCTCGCCGAACACCTGGCCGATCAGCTCGGACGCACCGTTGGTCACCAGGTGCTGCTCGGTGAAGGTGCCGGTGCTGTTGACGAGGCTCATCAGCTTGACGATGCGGCGCACGCAGTTCAGGTCGCCGACGGCGGCGTGCAGCGTCCCCATCAGGTCGATCGCCACCGCGCGCGCGGCCGTCTGGCCCTCGGCGGTGTCCATCGTCAGCCCGAGCTGGCCGACCCAGGGCTTGCCGTCCTTCTTCGCGATGTGGCCGGACAGGAAGACGAGGTTGCCGGTGCGCACGAAGGGCAGGTAGGCGGCGGCGGGCGTGGCCACCGGCGGCAGTTCGATGGCGAGTTCCTTGAGCCGGTCGTAGACGGACATGCGGGCTTCTCCTGGAAAGTTGCGTGAGGGTTCGGGCCGGCCGCCGGGGGCGGCCTGGCGCGGCCGATCCTACACGCGTCCGGGGGGATGGGATGGGCGGATGGTGGCTCTGGGGGCTGCTCGGCTGGCTCGCGGGCGTCGCGCTGCAACTGCAGCAGCGCGAGCTGCCGCCGCCGCTCGCGCATGCCGCGGCGGCCGCGCTCGCGCTGCTGCTGCTCGGCCTGCTGGCGGGGGGGCGCCGGGCGCGCCGCAGCGCGGCGGGGACGGCGCTGCTGTTCGCCGCGGCCGCCCTGTCGGCCTGGGCGCTCACCGGCTGGCGGGCCGGCGAGCGCCTCGCGCAGGCGCTCGACCCGGCGCTGGAGGGCGTGGACCTTCAGCTCACCGGCGTCGTCGCGAGCCTGCCGCAGCCGGGCCCCTCGGGCGTGCGCTTCCACTTCGAGGTCGAGTCGGCGCAGCGCGCGGGCGCCGCGGTGCGGGTGCCGCCGCGCGTATCGCTCGGTTGGTACCGGGGCTGGGGGGAGGACGCGGGCGCGGCCGGGCCGATGGACGCGCTGCGGGCGGGGGAGCGCTGGCGCTTCACGGTGCGGCTGCGCCGACCGCAGGGGCTGTTCAACCCGCACGGCTTCGATCACGAGCTGTGGCTGTTCGAGCAGGGGCTGCGCGCGAGCGGCTACGTGCGCGCCTCGCCCCGCAGCCCGGCGCAGCGGCTGTCCGATCGGGCCGGCCAGCCGGTGGACCGCCTGCGGCAGCAGGTGCGCGACGCGATCTTCGCGCAGGTGCCGCAGTCCCGCGCGGCGGGCGTGCTCGCGGCGCTCGCGGTCGGCGACCAGGGAGCGATCGAGCGCGAGGACTGGGAGGTGTTCCGCGTCACCGGCGTCGCGCACCTGATGGCGATCAGCGGGCTGCACGTGACGATGTTCGCCTGGCTCGGCGCGGCGCTGCTGCGCCGGCTGTGGCGGCTCGACGCGCGGCTGATGCTCGCGCTGCCGGCGCCGGTGGCGGCGCGCTGGGGCGGGCTGCTGCTGGCCGCGGGCTATGCGCTGCTCGCCGGATGGGGCGTGCCCGCGCAGCGCACCGTCGCGATGCTCGCCGTCGTCACCGCGGTCGCGCAGCTCGGCCGCCGTTGGCCCTGGCCGCTGGCGCTGCTGCTCGCCGCTGCCTGCGTGCTCGCCTTCGATCCCTGGGCGCTGCTGCAGCCCGGTTTCTGGCTGTCCTTCGTGGCGGTGGCGCTGCTGATGGCCTCGGACGGCGCACAGGACTGGGGCGCCGCAGTCGGCGCCGTCTTGCCCGGCGGCCCTGCTGACACGCGGCTGCACCAGGCGGGTGCGCGGCTGCTCGCGCTCGCCGCCAGCGGCCTGCACACGCAGTGGCGCGCCACCCTCGGGCTCGCGCCGCTGACGCTGCTGTTCTTCCGCCAGGTCTCGCTGGTCGGGCTGCTCGCCAACCTGGTCGCGATTCCCGTCGTGACGCTGCTGGTCACGCCGCTGGCGCTGCTCGGCGTGCTGCTGCCGCCGCTGTGGAACGTGGCGGCGCTCGGCGTGGAGGCGCTCACCGCGGGGCTGGAGCTGCTCGCGGGCTGGCCGATGGCGCAGTGGCTCACCGCCGCCGCGCCGCCGTGGGCGGTGCTCGCGGGGCTCGCCGGCGGCGCGCTCGCGGTGCTGCCGCTGCCGCAGCGCCTGCGGCTGCTGGCGCTGCCCCTGATGCTGCCGTTGCTGTGGCCGCCGGTGCCGCGGCCCGCGCCCGGCGAGTTCGAGCTGCTCGCCGCCGACGTGGGGCAGGGCTCGGCGGTGCTGGTGCGCACCGCGCGCCACACGCTGCTGTTCGATGCCGGCCCGCGCTACTCTCCCGGCAGCGACGCGGGGCAGCGCGTGCTGGTGCCGCTGCTGCGCGCGCTCGGCGAGCGCCGGCTCGACGTGCTGATGCTCTCGCACCGCGACAGCGACCATGCGGGCGGCGCCGCGGCCGTCCTCGCCGCCTGGCCGCATGCGGCGCTGCACGGCACGCTGGAGCCCCGGCACCCGCTGCTCGACGGCCGCGTCCAGCAGCCCTGCGTCGCCGGCCGGCACTGGGAGTGGGACGGCGTGCGCTTCGAGCTGCTGCACCCGGCCGAGGGGCAGCGCAGCCCGCCGCTCGCGCCGAACCAGGTCTCGTGCGTGCTGCGCGTGAGCAACGAACGCCACGCGGCGCTGCTGCCAGGCGACATCGAGGCGGCGCAGGAGCTGGCGCTGGTGCGTTCCGCGGCGCCGAGCCTGCGCGCGGACTGGCTGCTGCTCGCGCACCATGGCAGCCGCACGTCGAGCAGCGCCGCCTGGCTCGACGCGGTGCGGCCGCGCGTCGCGGTGGTGCAGGCCGGCTACCGCAACCGCTTCGGCCACCCGAGCCGCGAGGTGCTCGAGCGGCTGCGCGCGCGCGGCGTGCCGGTGGTCGAGACGAGCAGCTGCGGCGCCTACCGCTGGTCGGCCGGGCAGGGGCGCTGCGAGCGCGAGCGCGCGCGCCGCTACTGGCACCACTCCGGTGCGGCCGTTCCGGCGACCGGTGGCACTGGCCTGGAAGTTGCTCTTCAGGCAGGCGTGGAGAGCGAACCATGAAACAGAGCTTCGACGAGATGCAGGCCAGCAGCACCGCGGTGCGCGACCATTACCAGACCTACGACCAGTGGCTGGGCCGACAGCCGCGCGAGCTGATGCAGGCGCGACGCGACGAGGCCGAGATGATCTTCCGTCGCGTCGGCATCACCTTCGCGGTGTACGGCGACGAGGCCGGCACCGAGCGGCTCATCCCCTTCGACCTGATCCCGCGCATCATCCCGGCGCAGGAGTGGCGGGAGATGGAGAGGGGCCTGCGCCAGCGCGTCACCGCGCTCAACCGCTTCCTGCACGACATCTACCACGGGCAGGAGATCCTCAAGGCCGGGATCGTGCCGGCCGAGCAGGTGCTGAAGAACGCGCAGTTCCGGCCCGAGATGATGGGCGTGGACGTGCCCGGGGGCGTCTACTCGCACATCGCCGGCATCGACATCGTGCGCGCGGCCAACGCCGACGGCAGCGGCAGCTATTACGTGCTGGAGGACAACCTGCGCGTGCCGAGCGGCGTGAGCTACATGCTCGAGAACCGCAAGATGATGATGCGACTCTTTCCCGAGCTGTTCGGCGAGCACCGCGTCGCGCCGGTGGCCCACTACCCGGACCTGTTGCTCGACACACTGCGCTCGGTCGCGCCGGCCGGCGTCAACGAGCCGACCGTGGTCGTGCTCACGCCCGGCATGTACAACTCGGCCTACTTCGAGCACGCCTTCCTCGCGCAGCAGATGGGCGTCGAGCTGGTCGAGGGCCAGGACCTGTTCGTGCGGGACGGCTTCGTCTACATGCGCACCACGCAGGGCCCGAAGCGCGTGGACGTGATCTACCGCCGCGTCGACGACGACTTCCTCGACCCGAAGGCCTTCCGGCCCGACTCGACGCTCGGCTGCGCCGGGCTGCTCGACGCCTACCGCGGCGGCAACATCGCGCTGTGCAACGCGATCGGCACCGGGATTGCCGACGACAAGTCGATCTACCCCTACGTGCCCAGGATGATCGAGTTCTACCTCGGCGAGAAGCCGATCCTCGAGAACGTGCCGACCTACCTGTGCCGGGAACCGGAGGACCTGAGGTACGTGCTCGACCACCTGCCGGACCTGGTGGTCAAGGAGGTGCACGGCGCGGGCGGCTACGGGATGCTGGTCGGCCCGGCCGCGACGCGTGCCGAGATCGACCGCTTCCGCGAGCAGCTGATGAGCAACCCGGGCGGCTACATCGCGCAGCCCACGCTCGCGCTCTCCAGCTGCCCGACCTTCGTCGAGTCCGGCATCGCGCCGCGCCACATCGACCTGCGGCCCTTCGTGCTGTCGGGCCGCGACAAGGTGCAGATGGTGCCGGGCGGCCTGACCCGCGTCGCGCTCAAGGAGGGTTCGCTGGTGGTCAATTCCTCGCAGGGCGGCGGCACCAAGGACACCTGGGTGCTCGAGGCCTGAGAACGCTGCACGGAGACCTGAATGCTTTCACGAACCGCGGACCACCTGTTCTGGATGGCCCGCTACATGGAGCGGGCGGAGAACACCGCGCGCATGCTCGACGTCAACTACCAGACCGCGCTGCTGCCGCAGTCGGCCGCGGTGGCCGAGGCCGGCTGGAAGGGGCTGCTGAGCATCTCCGAGCTCAGCGGCGACTACGCCTCGCGCTACGGCGCGGTGAGCGCGCGCGGCGTGATGGACTACATGGTGCGCGACGAGCGCAACCCCTCGAGCATCTACAACTGCCTGCGCCATGCGCGCGAGAACGCCCGCGCGGTGCGCGGCACGCTCACCACCGAGGTCTGGGAGACGCAGAACCACACCTGGCTCGACTTCCGGCGCCGCCTCGCTTCCGGCAGCCTGCAGCGCGATCCGGCGGAATTCTTCGAGTGGGTGAAGTTCCGCTCGCACATGTCGCGCGGCGTCACGCTCGGCACGATGCTGCAGGACGAGTCCTTCCACTTCCTGCGCCTGGGCACCTTCCTCGAGCGCGCGGACAACACCGCGCGGCTGCTCGACGTGAAGTTCCACGCGCTGCAGACCGACTTCTACGGCGCCGCGAGCGAGAAGGACCTCGAGTACGACTTCTATCACTGGTCGGCGATCCTGCGCTCGGTGTCCGCCTTCGAGGTCTACCGCAAGGTCTACCGCTCGGTGGTCGAGCCGGAGAAGGTGGCCGAGTTGCTGATCCTGCGCTCGGACATGCCGCGCTCGCTGGCGGCCTGCGTCGAGGAGGTGCTGGAGAACCTGAGGCGGGTCGCCAACGAGCAGTCGCGCGAGACGGTGCGGCGCGCGGGCCGCCTGCGCGCCGACCTGCAGTACGGCAGCATCGACGAGATCCTCGCCACCGGGCTGCACGCCTACCTGACGCAGTTCCTCGACCGCATCAACGACGTGGGCGCCGGCATCAGCCGCGACTTCCTGGTGGGACAGAATTGAGAGGGGGCCGGCGGCGCATGCCGCCGGGCGGCGCGCGAGGGAGACGGTCGCTCAGATGCCGGGGAGGCCGGACTGGTCGCGCTTCGCCGCGGCCTGATGGTCGTTCTGCTTGCCGACCACCGTGTCGAGCGCGCGCCGGACCTTGCCGATCGCGCCGTTGAGCGCGAGCTCGATGTCGGCCGCCTGGTGCGTCACGGCGACCGGATCGTGCCCGGCCAGGCGTGCCTCGATCATGCAGCGGATGTCGTCGCCGCCGCCCTTGTGACTGTTGACGTCGCCGAGGTGCACCTCGACGCGGGTGATCTGGTCGCTGAAGCGGCCGAGCGCGTCGCCGACGCTCGCCTCGACGCGGCCGGCGAGCTCGTCGCGGCCGACGATGTTGTTGTCGGTGTTCAACTGGATCTGCATGTCTGGGCTCCTGCTTCCCGGGTTTGAGTTCCCTTCTGCAGGCAATCGACATGCCGCCGCAGCCCCCCGGCGCCCGCCGCTCAGCCGGGCTGGGCGAGCGCGGCGCGAACTTCCCGGCCGAGCTCGATCACGGCCGCGGCGTAGTAGGACGACCAGTTGTAGCGCGTGATCGCGTAGAAGTTGGGGGTGCCGGCGATGTAGCTCGGCGACGCGGCGCCGTTCTGCAGCTCGACCAGCGCCAGGTGGGCGCCGAAGCGCTGCCCCTGCGCATCGAGCGCCGCGCCGCGCGCCGCGAACTCCGCGGCCGTGAAGCTCGGCAGGATGTCCGGGCCCAGCAGCACGGCGCGGTCGGCGGGGTCCTGGGGCGGCGCGACCGCGAAGTGCGTCGGCATGCCCGTCTGCCAGCCGAACTGCGCCAGGTAGTTCGCGACGCTGCCGATCGCGTCGGCCGCGCTGCCCTGCAGGTCGGCGCGGCCGTCGCCGTCGAAGTCCACCGCGTAGCGCGTCCAGCTGCTCGGCATGAACTGCGGCAGGCCCAGCGCGCCGGCATAGCTGCCGCGCAGCGCGTTGACGTCGAGGCGCTCGGCCTGCGCGAGCACGAAGAGCTGCTCGAGCTCGCCGCGGAAGAAGTTGCTGCGGTCGCGGCGGCCGGCGGGGAAGTCGAAGCTCAGCGTCGCCAGCGCGTCGACGACGCGGAAGCTGCCGGTGTGCTGGCCGTACAGCGTCTCCACGCCGATGATGCCGACGACGATCTCGGCGGGCACCCCGTAGGCCTCCTCGGCCTGGCGCAACCAACGGGCGTGGCTGCGCCAGAACTCGGTGCCGGCGCGGATGCGGCGCGGCTCGACGAAGCGCGCGCGGTAGGCGGTCCAGTTCTTCGGCGTGCCGGCCGGCGGCGGCATGATCAGGCGCGCGACGCTCGGCAGGTAGCGCGACTGCGCGAGCACGCTGCGCACCCACTCGGCGTCGAGCTTGTGACGCTCGGCGACCTGCTGCGCGAACTGCATCACGTCCTCGCGGCCGCCGTAGGTGACCGTGTCCGGCGCCTCGTCGGCACGCACCGCCAGCGGCGCGGCGGCCGCGGCCGCCAGCGCCGCCGCTTTCGCGCGGTGGGGCTTCTTGGCGCGGCTCTTCTGCGCGGCGGCAGCCTTGGACTGCATGGCGGAGCGGGACGCGGGCCGGTCGCCGGCGGCCTCGGCCGGCAGCGCCAGGGCGCTCAGCAGGGGAAGGGCGATCAGGCCCGACAGGCTGCGGCGCAGGGCCGGAGTGAGGAAGGCAGGCATCGGCGAGGTTCAGGATCGGGAGGGCAGAGCGGGCGCACGCACCTGCTGCAGCGCGCGGCGGAATTCGCGGACCAGTGTAGCGGCGCGCCGGCCCGCTGCCGCGCTGCCGGGGCCGTCCGGGGCGTAACGCAGCGCCTCCAGCGCGAACAATGCCGCAGCCGCCGGCTGCGCCGCCGTGCCCCAGCGCGCCAGCGCCTGCTCGGCGAGCCGCCGCGGCGTGAGCGGTCCGCGGACCTCGAGGCCCGCGCCCTGCAGCGCGCGCTGCATGTGCCCGAGCGCGCGCAGCCAGGGGTCCTGGCGATGCCGGTCCCACAGCGCCCAGGCCACGCCGAGCAGCGCGGTGCCGCCCGTCAGGCCGGCGAGCAGCAGACCGAGGTGCTCCCAGCCCCGGGAGCGGAAGCCCAGCCCCTTGAGCAGCTCGAGCTGCTGCCCGCGCGAGTAGTTGAGCACCCACTGGTTCCAGCCGTTGTCGATCGCGTCGAAGGTGTGGCGCAGGCGCTGCAGCAGCGAGGGGTCGAAGCCCAAGGTGCGGGTGAGCATGCCGGGCGGCGGCGAGAGGGCGCGCACGTGCTCGATCCGGTCAGGGGCGACGGCGGCGGTCGGGTCCGCGCGCACCCAGCCTCGGCCGGGCTGCCAGTACTCGGCCCAGGCATGGGCATGGCTCTGCCGCACCAGCCAGTAGCCGTCCACGGGGTTGAACTCGGCCCCCTGGTAGCCGGTGACGACGCGCGCCGGCACGCCGAGCGCGCGCATCACGACGACGAAGGCGGCGGCGTAGTGCTCGCAGAAACCCTCGCGCCGGTCGAGCCAGAACTCGTCGATGGCGTGGCGGCCGCGCTCGTCGCCGTAGATCCCGGGGCTCAGCGTGTAGCGGTAGGGCTGGCTGCGGACGTGGCTCAGCAGCGCGTCGGCCAGCGTGTCGGCATCGGCGGTCGCGAAGCGAGGCTCGCGCCGCATCTGCGCGGCCCAGGCCAGCGTGCGCGGGTTGAAGCCCGGTGGCAGGTCGAGGTGTTCCTGCAGTTCGTGCACCGGCTGCAGCGGGCCGTGCGAGAAGCGGGGGTGGGCGCGCGCGCGCAGCCGCACGCGCTCCATCGGCGGCCGCAAGGCGCGCCATGTGAGATCGCGTCCCCGCCACAGCGGCAGCTCCTCGACCGCGGGCGCCTCGGCCGTCATCTCGAGCAGCGGCAGCACCGGCAGCGACGAGGGCTCGAGCGTGAGTTCGTAGGCGAATCCCGGTCCTTCCACGCGCGGGGCCTCGTCCGCGGGCGGCGAGGCGCGGAAGCCGCCCGGCGAGGGGCGCCATTCCCGGCCGTCGAAGCGGCTGAGCACCGGGCCACGGAAGTACAGTGTCGACGGGGCCGGCGGCGGGCCGTCGAAGCGCAGGCGCATCGCGATGCGGTCGTCGAGCGCGAGCTCGGCGACGTCGCCGAGCGCCATGCTGTTGGACAGCCCGGTGCGCCCGGCCGTCGCGTCCTGCGGCAGCCCCCACAGCGGGCCGACGCGCGGGAACAGCAGGAAGAGCGCCGCCATCACCGGCGCGCCGAAGGCCGTCATGCGCGCGGCGATGCCGCCGGCGGCGGCGAGCGTGGGCTGCCCGACCGGCATGTGCGCGAGCACCAGCGCGGTGAGCAGCCCCCAGACCGCGACCAGCATGCCGAGCGCGACGAGCAGGGACTGCGAATAGAGGAAGTGCGTCAGCACCAGGAAGAAGCCGAGGAAGAAGATCACGAACGCATCGCGCCGCGCGCGCAGCTCCAGCGTCTTCAGCGTGATCAGCACCACCACCAGCGTGACGCCGGCCTCCTTGCCGAGCAGGGTGCGGTGGCTCAGCCAGGTGGCGCCGACGGCCACCAGCAGCAGCCCGGCGAGCACCCAGCCGCCGGGCAGCGCCGCGCCGGTCAGCGCTAGGCGCGCCCGCGCCAGCAGCACCACGCCGGCGAGCAGGCTGCACCACAGCGGCAGCTGGCCGGTGTGCGGCGCGATCACCCAGGCGATCACGCCGAGCAGGAACAGGGTGTCGCGCGTCTCGCGCGGCAGGTTGCGCATGCCCGGCCAGGGCAGCCAGCGGCGGGCGGTCGCCGGTGCGTTCATGCCGCGTTCCCCCACAGCGCGAGCGCCTGCAGGCATTCGCGCAGCTGAGCCTCGCCGTGCCCGGGGGGCAGCTCGAGCCCGGGCAGGCGCAGGCCGTAGCGCAGCCCGGCGGCCTCCGCCGCGAGCACCCAGGCGGCGAGGCGCTCGAGCCGGGCCTCGGCGGCGAGCCCGACCGTGGCCTGCCAGTCCAGCCACAGCTGCTGGCGGCCGGCCGGCGCGGTGTCGCGGCTGACGAGCTCGCCGGTCTTCGCCGCCTTCTTCCACACCACGTGCCGCAGCGGGTCGCCGCGGCGGTAGGCGCGCACGCCCTCGGTGTCGCCCGCGTCGCCGCGCCGCGCCGCCGCGCCGCCCGGCAGCACGCCGTCGGCGGGCAGCGGCGGCGCGCCGGGCTCGGGACGTGGGTAGACCAGCACGCGCGCGGCCGGCTGCCAGACGCACCAGACGCGGAAGATGCCGAGCGGGAAGCGCGTCTCGGCGTTCAGCGGCGGCAGCCGCATCCAGCCGCGCCGCGGCGCCTGCACGCTGACATGCGCGCTCGCCCGGGCCTGCGCCGGCACGTCGGTCCAGGTCCAGGCGGCCGGCGCGCCGGGGCGGCCCTGCACGCGCAGCCCGATGCCGTGGCGGGTGCGCCGGGCCGTGCTGGTCAGCGTCACCTCGAGCACCGCCGCCTCGCCGGCGAACACCGCGGCGGGCGCCTTCAGGTGCAGCGTCAGGCCGCGCAGCGTGGCGTGCGTCAGGTGCATGCCGGCGACGGCGCAGCCGGCGAGCAGGAAGGTCAGCAGGTAGCCGAGGCTGAGCTGGTAGTTGATCGAGGCCACCAGCAGCACCGCCAGCGTCAGCCCGAACAGCAGCCCGGGCGCGGTGGGCAGGATGTAGACGTTGCGCTGCGTCAGCGTCAGCGTGTCGGTGGGCGCCAGCCGCGCCAGCCACCAGGCATGCCAGCGCCGCAGCAGGCCCCCCGGTCCCCGTCCGCCTGCGGGGGCGGGCATCGCGGCCGGCGGCTCGATCACCGTGCTCAAGGCAGCGGCACCGAGTCGATCATCGCGCGCACCTGCTCGAGCCGCCCGCGCCCGCTGCCGGCCACCGGCACCAGCCGGTGCGCGATCGCCTGCGGCAGGATGGCCTGGATGTCGTCGGGCGCCACGTAGTCGCGCCGCGCGAGCAGCGCGCGCGCCTTGGCCGCGCGCAGCACCGCGATGCCGGCGCGCGGGCTCAGTCCCTCGACGAACCAGCGCCCCGAACGGGTCGCGGCGATCAGGTCCTGCAGGTAGTCCAGCAGCGGCTCGGCGGCATGCACCTGGCGCACCGCGGCCTGCGCCGCGAGCAGCTCGGCCGGCTTCATCACCGGCTCCAGCGTCTCGATCGCCTCGCGCCGGTCCCGGCCCGAGAGCAGCGAGCGCTCGGAGGCCCGGTCGGGATAGCCGAGCGTGATGCACATCAGGAAGCGGTCGAGCTGCGACTCGGGCAGCGGGTAGGTGCCGAGCTGGTCGCTCGGGTTCTGGGTCGCGATCACGAAGAAGGGCGAGGGCAGCGCGCGCGTCTCGCCCTCGACCGTCACCTGGTGCTCCTCCATCGCCTCGAGCAGCGCGCTCTGCGTCTTCGGCCCGGCGCGGTTGATCTCGTCGGCGAGCAGAACCTGCGCGAACACCGGGCCGGGATGGAACACGAAGGCCTCGCGCGAGCGCTCGTAGACGCTCACGCCGGTCAGGTCCGAGGGCATCAGGTCGGCGGTGAACTGCACGCGCGAGAAGCGCATGCCGAGCGAGACCGACAGCGCCTGCGCCAGCGTCGTCTTGCCCACCCCCGGCACGTCCTCGATCAGCAGGTGTCCGCCGGCGAGCAGGCAGGCGACGCTGTCGCTCACCTGCGTATGTTTTCCCACGATGATCGTGTTAATCTGGTCCACCAGCCGCGTCAGCCGGGCATGCAGTTCGGTGCTCATGCGACGCACGATACCGTAAAAAGAAACGAATCCCGCATCGGTCCGGCCTGCCTGCACGAGATGGTCCTGCATCGGTGGTTGAGATTCGTCAGAAGACGACGAAGAGACATGGCGACTGGCTACTTCAGCCACCCGGACTGCCGGCGGCACGACATGGGCAAGGGGCATCCCGAATGTCCGGAGCGGCTCGACGCGATCGAGGACCGGCTGCTGGCCAGCGGCATCGACATCGCGCTGGAGCGCCGCGAGGCGCCGCTCGGCCGGGTCTCCGACCTGCACCTGGCGCACGCCGCGGCCTACGTCGCCAATCTGAAGGACTTCATGGAGCAGGTGGCGGCGGCCGGCGAGCCGCGCGCCATCGACATCGACACCGTCGTCGGCCCCGGCACCTGGAACGCGGCGCTGCGCGCGGTCGGCGCGGCGGTCGCCGCCACCGACGCGGTGATCGACGGCGAGCTCGAGAACGCCTTCTGCGCGATCCGCCCGCCCGGACACCATGCCGAGCGCGGCCAGGCGATGGGCTTCTGCTTCTTCAACAACGTCGCGATCGCGGCGCGCCACGCGCTCGACGTGCGCGGGCTCAGGCGCGTCGCGGTGATCGACTTCGACGTGCACCACGGCAACGGCACCGAGGACATCCTCCAGGGCGACGAGCGCGTGCTGATGTGCAGCTTCTTCCAGCACCCGCTCTATCCCTTCAGCGGCTCCGAGTCGCCGGCCGACAACATGGTGAACGTACCGGTGCCGGCCTACACCAAGGGGATGGAGATCCGCGAGCTGATCGAGGTGCACTGGATGCCGCGCCTCGAGGCCTTCAGGCCGGAGATGATCTTCGTCTCGGCCGGCTTCGACGCGCACCGCGAGGACGAGCTCGGCCAGCTCGGTCTGGTGGAGGCCGACTACGAGTGGATCACGCACCGGCTGATGGAGGTGGCCGCCCGCCACGCGCAGGGGCGCCTCGTTTCCTGCCTCGAGGGCGGCTACAGCCTGAGCGCGCTCGGCCGCAGTGTCACGGCTCACCTCAGGGTTCTGGCCGGCGTGTAAAGTCCGCGCCTTGTCGCGGCCGGGTGCCGCTTTTTAAGGCGCTGATCTTGAACCTCCTTTCCTCCCGCCTCGCCGGGCCGCAGGCGGCATGACGCAAGCCATGACCTCCGCCGACCTGGCCCGCTTCCTCCACCACCTGCTGCAGCCGACCGCCTTGCTCGAGCTGGGGGCGCTGATCGGCTGCCTCGTGCTCGCCGCGCTCGTGGTGCGGCTGCTGCGCGGCAGCGAGCCCCGCCCCGACTCGATCTGGTTCGGCGAGCGGCTCTTCGACGGCGTGCTCTTCCCCGCCCTGGCGCTGGCGCTGGCCTTCAGCGCGCGCCTGCTCTGGCAGGTGTGGCTGCCGGTCACGGTGTTCCACATCGCGGTCCCGCTGCTCGTGTCGCTGGCGGCGATCCGCCTGTCGGTGCGGGTGCTGCGCGCGGCCTTTCCGACCTCGGCGTGGGCGACGCGCATCGAGCGCACCGTGTCCTGGGGCGCCTGGGCCGCCGCGGCGCTATGGATGACCGGCCTGCTGCCGCTGCTGCTGGCCGAGCTCGACCGCATCAGCATCGGCGCCGGCACCACCCGGCTGACGCTGCGCGCGCTGATCGAGGGCGGCCTGACGGCGATCGTCGTGATGATGCTCGCGCTGTGGGTCTCGGCCGCGCTCGAGAAGCGGCTGCTGCACGGCACCGGCGACAACCTCTCGCTGCGCAAGATGGCGGCGCAACATCGTGCGCTCGCTGCTGCTGTTCGCCGGGCTGATGCTGGCGCTGTCCTCGGTCGGGATCGATCTGACGGCGCTGTCGGTGTTCGGCGGCGCGATCGGCGTCGGTCTCGGTTTCGGGCTGCAGAAGCTCGCGGCCAACTACGTCAGCGGCTTCGTGATCCTCGCCGAGCGGTCCTTGCGCATCGGCGACGTGGTGCGCATCGACACCTTCGAGGGCAGCATCACCGACATCAAGACGCGCTACACGGTGATCCGGGCGCTGAGCGGGCGCGAGGCGATCGTGCCCAACGAGATGCTGATCACGCAGCGCATCGAGAACTCCTCGCTCGCCGACCGCAAGGTGCTGCTCAACACCATCGTGCAGGTTGCCTACGGCACGGATCTGGATGCGCTGCGCCCGGCGATGGCGGAGGCGGTGGGCCGGGTGCCGCGCGTGCTGGCCGACCCTGGTCCCGCGGTGCTGCTGACCAACTTCGCCGCCGACGGGCTGGAGCTGACGGTGAACTTCTGGATCGGCGACCCGGAGAACGGCACGGGCGTGGTGCGCTCCAACGTCAACCTCGCGATCCTCGCGACGATCAATGCGGCCGGCGTCGAGATCCCCTTCCCGCAGCGGGTGCTGCACATCCCCGCCGCAGGCGCACGGACGGCCGAGGCGCTGCAGCAGACGGGGCTGCCGCTGCCGAAGGTGGACGGCCAGGCGACGGCGCAGGACGCGCCGCGCACCGCCCCGGTGGCCTGAGTCCCCGAGTCGCCGGTGCTGCAATGAAAAAAGAGGCCCCTCGCGAGGGGCCTCTTTCCTTCGTGGCGGGGCAGGGCGCCCCGCAAAGGGTGGGCCGGGATCAGGCCACCGCGACCGGGATCTTGCCGATCTTCGCCTTCCACTCCTTCGGGCCCTCGATGTGGGCGCTGGTGCCGCCGGCGTCCACCGCCACCGTCACCGGCATGTCCACCACCTCGAACTCGTAGATCGCTTCCATGCCCAGGTCCTCGAAGCCGACCACCTTGGCCGCCTTGATCGCCTTGGAGACGAGGTAGGCGCTGCCACCCACCGCCATCAGGTAGGCGGACTGGTTGTCCTTGATCGCCTGGATGGCGACCGGGCCGCGCTCGGACTTGCCGACCATCGCGATCAGGCCGGTCTGCTCCAGCATCATGCGCGTGAACTTGTCCATGCGCGTGGCGGTCGTCGGACCCGCCGGGCCGACCACCTCGTCGCGCACCGGATCGACCGGGCCGACGTAGTAGATCACGCGGTTGGTGAAGTCCACCGGCAGCTTCTCGCCCTTGGCGAGCATGTCCTGGATGCGCTTGTGCGCGGCGTCGCGGCCGGTGAGCATCCTGCCGTTGAGCAGCAGGGTCTGGCCCGGCTTCCAGCTCGCGACCTCTTCCTTGGTCAGCGTGTTCAGGTCGACGCGCTTGCTCTTGTTGTAGTCGGGCGCCCACTTCACGTCCGGCCACAGGTCCAGGCTCGGCGGCGTCAGGTACACCGGGCCCGAGCCGTCCATCACGAAGTGCGCGTGGCGCGTGGCGGCGCAGTTCGGAATCATCGCGACGGGCTTCGAGGCCGCGTGCGTCGGGAAGGTCTTGATCTTCACGTCGAGCACGGTGGTCAGGCCGCCCAGGCCCTGCGCGCCGATGCCCAGGGCGTTGACCTTTTCATAGAGCTCGATGCGCAGCTCCTCCAGCTTGTTGCTCGGGCCGCGCTCGAGGAGCTCGTACATGTCGATGTCCTCCATCAGCGACTCCTTGGCCAGCATGACGGCCTTCTCGGCCGTGCCGCCCACGCCGATGCCGAGCATGCCCGGCGGGCACCAGCCGGCGCCCATCTCCGGCACGGTCTTGAGCACCCAGTCGACGAGGTTGTCGCTCGGGTTCATCATCACGACCTTGCTCTTGTTCTCCGAGCCGCCGCCCTTGGCCGCGACGATCACGTCGACGGTGTTGCCCGGCACCACTTCCATGTGGATCACCGCGGGCGTGTTGTCCTTGGTGTTCTTGCGCTCGAAGATCGGGTCGGAGAGGACCGAGGCGCGCAGCGTGTTGTCCGGGTTCAGGTAGCCGCGGCGCACGCCCTCGTTGACGGCGTCGGCGATCGAGCCCTTGAAGCCCTCCCACTTCACGTCCATGCCGATCTTCAGGAACACGTTGACGATGCCGGTGTCCTGGCAGATCGGGCGGCGCCCCTCGGCGCACATCTTCGAGTTGGTCAGGATCTGCGCGATCGCGTCCTTCGCGGCCGGGCTCTCCTCGCGCTCGTAGGCGCGGGCGAGGTGGGCGATGAAGTCGGCCGGGTGGTAGTAGGAGATGTACTGCAGCGCGGCTGCGACGCTTTCGACGAGGTCGTCGTGCTTGATCGTGGTGGTCATCTTTTTCCCAAGAAAATCAACAACTTAGCGTAGTGGTCAGGGCTTGGCGGATTGTTGGGCACAAGCGGGGCAACGGTCTTCGAACGCCTGCTTGAGGTGCTGAGACGGGCTCGTTTTACGCACCGTTTAAACAAATTTGTCGCAGGGAGGTGGCCCTCCTGCGACCCGTCGGATGACCACGCCGTGGCGCCACGGCAACAGAAGATTCTACTGCGTGGCCTCCCACGCACCGGGGTCGTTGCCAGTGGTCAAGAGGAAGAAGAACGGCTATGGCACTGATCAAGAGAGGGGACGTGTGGCACGTCCGCAAGATGGTCGATGGGCACATCCTCGCCCGCTCCACCAAGACCGGCGACAAGAAGTTGGCAGAGCAACTCGCAGCCAAGATGGAGGCCGACTTCCTGAGGGAGATCATCGTCCAAGGCACCAAGCCGGTCACGGTGCATGCGGCCATCGATGCATTCCTGACGGCACGCATCGGCAGTGGAGGACACGAGAACGCCACTACACATTTCAAGCATTGGCGCAAGCTGCCCAACAAGCCGCTGAAGGAGGTGACTCTGCACGAACTGCAGGACATCATTCAGGCGCGGCGTGCAGCCGGAGCGGCGCACAACACGATCGCCACTACGGTGGGCTACTGGAATGCGCTGGTAGGCTTTGCCAAGGCGCAGGGGTGGACTGTTCCGATCAAGCTCCCAGCTATGAAGCAGGAGCGCACCAAGCTTCGCTTTCTAAGCATCGAAGAGGAGGAGCGCATCCTGCATGCTATTAACCCCGGCGGCAACTACCCCGGCCGCAATCCCATCAAGGATGCGCAGCGGGCCGAAAACGCTGATTTGTTCGTGTGTCTGATCCATACAGGGGCTCGTGTCAGCGAAATCATGGAAGCGACTTGGAATCAGGTTGACTTTGATCGTCGCACGGCTCTGTTGCACAAATGAATTGAGGGGGAGCTTCCCCTGACCCCGGGCGGAGTTAT
>NZ_QXMG01000012.1 GCF_003569765.1 Caldimonas tepidiphila
GCTCGCCTATGCGCGAGCGTCATATCCGGGGCGTGGCTGAGGATCATGACTAATCAGGCGCTGGCGCAGAAATTCACTTTAACGCGCACATCTGCTTAACCAACAAGGATTTTCCGGCTGCTGGAACTTGTGAGAGTGCGCTACTGAGCAAGGGGAAGGAGGGGATCCTCGTGCTGCCAAGCCGGTGAAATATCTAAGTTGGTACGCCTTTCGGACAGCAGCGCCAACGTTGGTGTTATCGTTTAGACCTTCAACAAGGTCTCGAACGCGGTGCACCTGCGCTTCGACATCGGCGCGTCCTCGCTGCCCGAGGCGCTGAAGGCGCGGCTGCTGGCGCTGCGCGACCAGCGCGTCAGTGCCGACGGCGTCGTCGTCATCAAGGCGCAGCGCCACCGCAGCCTGGAGCTCAACCGCGCCGACGCGCTCGCGCGGCTGCACGAGTTGATCGCGCGCGCCGCCGAGGTGCCCAAGCCCCGGCGCCCCACCCGGCCGACGCGCGCCTCGCAGCGCCGCCGCGTCGAGGGCAAGGTGCAGCGCGGGCAGATCAAGGCGCTGCGCGGGCGCGTCGGCACCGAGTAGTCCCGCCCCCCAGCATGCGGGGCGATGCAGTGGAGGTCGTCGTGGCCATTGCCGCCCGGTCACACTGGAGGCTCCTTCGGAGATCCCGCCCCATGGACCCGCTGACGCCCATCCCCGCCCTCCCCGACCTGCCGCGCCGCCGACTGCTGCTCGGCTCCGCCGCGCTGCTCGCGGCGCCCCCGTTCCTGCGCGACGCGCGCGCGCAGTCGCGGCTCGCGCTCACGCCCGCGCAGACCGAGGGCCCGTTCTACCCGGTGGAGCTGCCCGCCGACAGCGACGCCGACCTGCTGGTGCAGGGCGCGCAGCGCTATGCGAAGGGCCGCCCGGCCTGGCTCGACGGCGTCGTGACCGATGCGGCCGGCCGCCCGGTGCGCGGCGCGGTGGTCGAGATCTGGCAGTGCGACGCCGACGGGCACTACCACCACCCCGGCGACGGCGGCCGCGCCGACCCGGCCTTCCAGGGTTTCGGCCGCACGAGCGTCGCCGCCGACGGCAGCTACCGCTTCCGCACGATGCGGCCGGTGGCCTACAGCGGCCGCACGCCGCACATCCACGTCAAGGTGCGGCTCGGCAGCCGCGAGCTGCTGACGACGCAGCTCTACGTCGAGGGCGAACCGCTCAACGAGCGCGACGGCCTGTGGCGCCGACTCGATGCGGCCGGGCGCGCGGCGCTCACGGTGCCCTTCCGAGCGGGGACGGGGGGCGACGCACTGCGGGCGCGCTTCCCGATCGTCGTCGCCGCCTGAAGCGTCGCCGCCGGCCCGCCCGGGACGAGGAGAGGCTGCGCGCCCCCGGACGCGCCGGCCCCTTTGCCCGCGCCCTCAGCGCTGCGTCACCTCGTCGAGGAAGCGCACCTTCACGCGCTTGCCCTTGACCGTGCCAGCCGAGAGCTTGCGCACCACGTCCTTCGCGATCCCGCGCTCGACCGCCACGTAGGTGTGGAAGTCAGTCACATTGATCTTGCCGATCTGCGCGCCGGCGAAGCCCGCGTCCTTGGTCAGCGCGCCCAGCACGTCGCCGGGCCGGATCTTCTCCTTGCGCCCGCCGAGGATCTGCAGCGTGACCATCGGCGGCAGCAGCGGCTCGTCGCTCGCGGCCTTCAGCTCGCTCAAGGGATGCCACTCCGACTCGCGGCCCTGCACCTGCTCGATCGCGCCGACGCGGCCCATCTCGTCGAGGCTCGCGAGGTTGAGCGCCCAGCCCTCCTCGCCCGCGCGGCCGGTGCGACCGATGCGGTGGACGTGCACGTCCGGCTCGGGCGTCACGTCCACGTTGATGACCGCCTCGAGCTGCGCGATGTCGAGCCCGCGCGCCGCCACGTCGGTCGCGACGAGCACCGAGCAGCTGCGGTTGGCGAACTGGATCAGCACCTGGTCGCGCTCGCGCTGCTCCAGGTCGCCGTGCAGCGCCAGTGCCGCGAAGCCCTGCGCCGAGAGCACGTCCACCAGGTCGCGGCACTGCTGCTTGGTGTTGCAGAAGGCGATCGTGCTGGCCGGCCGGTAGGCCTTCAGCAGCAGCGACACCGCGTGCAGCCGCTCCTCCTCGCGCACCTCGTACCAGCGCTGGCGGATCGTCAGCGGCGCATGGCGCTCGACGAGCTTCACCTGCTTCGGCTCGCGCAGGAACTGCCGGCTCAGCTTCTCGATGCCCTCCGGGTAGGTGGCGGAGAACAGCAGCGTCTGGCGCTCCTTCGGGCACTGGCGCGCGACCGCGACGATGTCCTCGAAGAAGCCCATGTCCAGCATGCGGTCGGCCTCGTCGAGCACCAGCGTGCCGATCGTGTCGAGCGCCAGACTGCCGCGCTCAATGTGGTCGAGCAGCCGCCCGGGCGTGCCGACGACGATGTGCGCGCCGTGCTCCAGGCTGGCGACCTGCGGCCGGATCGGCGCGCCACCGCACAGCGCGAGCACCTTGACGTTCTCCTGCGCGCGCGCGAGACGCCGGATCTCCTGCGTCACCTGCTCGGCGAGCTCGCGCGTCGGGCACAGCACCAGCGCCTGCGGGCTGAGCCGCCGCGCGTCGAGCCGCGAGAGCAGGGCGAGCGAGAAGGCCGCGGTCTTGCCGCTGCCCGTCTTGGCCTGCGCGATCAGGTCATGGCCGGCGAGCGCGAGCGGCAGGCTCGCGGCCTGGATCGGCGTCATTTCCTCGTAGCCCAGCTGCTGCAGGTTGGCGAGCGTCGCGGGCGCGAGCGGCAGGCGGGAGAAGGACAGCGCCGCGGGGGCGGCGGCCGGCGTGTCGCCGGCGGAAGGATCTCGGGAAAGGTCTTGGCTCATGCCGGATTATCCGCGGCGCCCGCCTCGCGGCCGCCGCACGCACCCGCACCGCAGCGAGGGCCATCGCGCCCCGCCGGCCCCGGCAGACAGCAGGGGAAAGTCCCGGCGGTACGAATGTGCGCTACGTTTGCGATGATCCCGCCCGCCGCCCCGTCCCGGGGCGAAGGGACGGGGGAGAAGGAGCGGACATGATCGAGGGACTGGTGAGCGGGCGGCTGCAGGGCCGGCCCGAGCAGCGCAGCGACAGGAACGGCCAGCCCTTCGTGGTGGCGAAGATGCGGACCGCGCCGGCCGGGGGCGACGGCGAGAGCCTGTTCGTCAACGTGGTGGCCTTCGCGGAGGCCGCCCGCACCGCCCTGCTGGCGCTGGAGGACGGCGACGTGGCTGCGCTCGCCGGCAGCCTCACGCCGAAGGTCTGGACCGACCGCGAGGGCACTGCCCGCCCGGCACTGGACATGGTCGCGTCCCAGGTGCTGACGGCCTATCACGTCAGCCGCAAGCGCGACGCGATGGCGGGCGACGCCTAGCGGCAGCGACACCGATGCACATGGGTTAACCCGGATACCGGGCCGTGTTCAACGCGGGTGATGATCTTTCTCACAGGAAGGGAGGACTTCATGACGCATGACGTTTACGGCTACCGCAAGGGCAAACCGTTTGCCGTCCTCACGCGCAAGCCCGGCGCCAGCCCGACCTACGTGCCGCTCGCTCCGACGGAAGCCGAGGAGCCGGCGGAGGGGAACGGCGCGCTGGTGTGGCGGACGACGGCGCAGATGCGAACCGCGCTCGAGCTGCTGGCACCGGACAAGGATCACACGGGCGAACGCCTGTTCATCACCGAGCTGCTGCGCGCCTCCCTGGAGGACGGCGGGGTCTGGGTGCGCTTCCACTGAACCCCGGTCGGCGGACCGGCAAGGGGCGGGGCGCGACGACGGCCGATTGCGACGGAAGCACCCGTGCCGCTCAGGCAGGGGCCGTCTGGCGCTCCAGCTGCGCGCGGTACATCCGCGCGCGCAGATCGTTCGGCTCGATGAAAACGGGGGAGCTTGCACCGTCGAGGATGAGCCGGCAGGCGACCTCCTGGATCTCGGCCGCCGACCTGCGGAAGGCGTCGAGCGCGCTCTGCCCCTCGGCAGGGCGCAGCAGGGCCGTGGTCGCGATCGCCACCACCTTCCTGCGTCCCTCGATCGACACGCAGAAAGCCACCCCCTCCTGGACGAGGACGGGGTTGGAGAATCGTGCGGCGCCGGTCATGGATGGGAACTGCTGGTCTGGGAGCGAACCACTGTACCCGCAACTCTTGCAGGCACACAACCGGAACGACGTAACATCCCCTATGAATGTGCAAGCTTTGGCAGCACGGGGAAGACGAAGGTCGGCAACGTGCAACCGCAACGGCGCCGGTCTCTATCCCTTCAGCATGAGCGCTCGCCGCTCAGGGCCTTCGTCTACGACGTCGAGCGCAAGCGCGTACGGTCCCGGCCCCGCCCGTCGTTCCCGATCACTTCGAGCGCAGCAATCGGCCCACCAGATAGAGGACGAGGCACAGGCCGAGGACGTAGAGCGACAAGCCCGGCAGTTCCGCTTCCAGCACGTAGCGGGGGATGCCGGTGATGTCGGCGAGAAAGCCAGCGACAGCATCCATTTCAACCCTTTCATAGCCGGTGGACGGCCGAAGGTTGGCGAACACTACGGCTGAAAGATAAATCTGCCCGCCCCGCTCACGCCACGCGGATTCGAGGGGACGAATTCCTTCGACACCCGGCATGGAGGAGCGGTTGCGCTGCGCCTTGCTGGCCCCTACCCGGTCGATCCACCTCGCCCTGCCTTCCGGGCGCAGCGAATCGGCCATCGCGGATGCGGCCGCTCGTCGGACTCCTGGGCGCTCATGCTCTCGAATCCGGAAAAGGCTGCCTGCGCCGATCCGGGGCGATTCGCCCCCGACCTCGCTGGCGCGCGGCATCAGGATTCGGGCTTCGAGTCAGCCGCCCTCCTCTGCGCCTCCTTCCTCGCGATGAACTTCGCGACCTGCCACAGCACGGCCATCGCGGCGAAGAAAAGCATCCGGCCGCCGGACATCAGCCAGCCCGCGTCGGCGACGGCGAGCCGGAGCCGCAGCAGGAAAAGCCAGGCCGGCTTCCTCATCGCATCCCCCTTCCCCACGCTCGCCTCGCCCCTCGGCGAGCCCCTGGTTCATGAGACAGCGGCCGCGCGAAGACGCGGTGGCGGCGCCTGTACGGATGCACACCCCCTCGATCGCGGAGGTCGGCGCAGGCCCTCGCGGAGCCTGTCTTGCTTCGGTTCCTGCGCACAGGAGGCCCTCCACATGAACCCCGACAGCAAGCCCAACACCCTGCTCGGTACCGACTACCGCATCGCCCTGCTGGAGATCGCCCTTACCGGGCAGCGCAGGCGCATCCACCAGTTGTCGGAGGACGGGCTGAGCACGACGATGGCCACCGCCGTGCTCCAGGCCGAGGAGGCGGTGCTGAAAAGCTTGAAGGCCTACCGGAAACTTCTGCTCGCCATGCCGCCGATGAGGTAGGCCGCGACACGGTGCCGCGGCAACTCACCGCCTGACGGGGGCGGCTGCGGAGGCCGCCCGGGCGACGAGGCCGCGGGCGATCATGACGCCGAGGACGATGCCCAGCAGGTCGGCCACCAGGTCGGCCCAGCTCGCATGACGGTTGGGCGTGAGCGACTGCAGCATCTCGATCAGCGCGCCGAAGGCGAGCAGGCCGGCCAGCACCGGTGCACTTGCCGCCGGGAACCCCAGGCCCGCGACGACCGCCAGCACGGCGAAGGCGGCCAGATGGTGGAGCTTGTCCCATCCGAGCAGGCTGCCCGGAACCTGGGGCGCGCCGGGTGCCAGCGCGAGCCAGGTCACGACGCAGAGCAGCAGCACCAGCGTGCAGCGCCAGAAGCGCGCGGCATGGGGTCCGGCCAGACGGACAGCGAGAGTCTTCATGGTTGTGCTTGCCGGCAGGAAGGCTGCCCGAAGCAGCGGCGTCGCATGCCGGGCGGGAAAGAAAGAAGCCCGGACGAGCCGAGTTTTGAACCTGGGGGCTTTCTCGCACCCCGTGTTTTTCTTGCCTTTTCTGGTGGTTCCTGTGTGGCTCGAACACTCGATCTACGGATCAAGAGATCCTTGAGCAGGGTATTTCCGGCGCCGGCCTCCAGGAAAGATCTTATCAAAATCAATCACTTAGCTTCAACCCCAGGAGCCGATGACCTGCTACCGACAGGCCCGGGAAGTGACCAGACGCTGCACAAACCACCGGAACGGGAGCGGTGGGACCGAAGTCGGTTCGCTGCTTCCGGAGGCCGACGCAGTGAAGGACGCAATCATCGGCGCCGAAGGAGTTGCGTTAGAAGGCCAGGGTGATGTTGTTCTCGCCGTTGGAGCGACAGAGATTCGGTCCGAGCGAGCCGGCGCAGGGGACCAAAGACACCGGGATTGCGGCGGATGCGCTTGACCTCCTTGGCCAAGGGGGCGTCGAGCACAGGGTGCAGCCGGTTTTAAATGTTCCAGCTTCCGCAACAAGGCGTAACTCCTCCAACTCATTCAGCCGCTACCATCCCAAGCCGTAGTGAACAGCCCTGAGAGGGAAACGGGGAGGCGCGAAATCGCCGGCATAGCGCCCCCGGGAAGGTCAACGCGTTCCGGGGCAGCTCACCCGGGCATTGAACTGCATGAATGTGCCTGCCGGGTTGTACCGGTAGAGCCAGACATGCAATTCGTAGTGAGGCGTGAAACCGTGCGCCTCATCGATCTCGGTGAGGGGGTTGTCGACCATGTAGTAGTACTGGTTCTCGCCAAAAGTCGGCGGCTCGGTATTGCCGGCAGCCTGCCAGGCCTGAGCAAACACCAGATTCTCCACCGCCACCAATTCATAGCTGCCGTCGGCCTGCGGCTCGTAGACCAGCACTCCCGGGCGGGTGAAATCGGTGTGGGTCCCGGTACCGTCAACGCGCGGCGAAACGCCGGTGATCCCGAGCAGGTCCGGCCGGATGACATGCACGCCCATCGCGCCGAGTTGCCGCGGCAGACCCTCCATCTCCGCCGTCACACATTCCGCGGAGGGCGGAATCACGTAGCCTTCAGCGAGCGCGACGTTGATGTCCCGGAAGCGTTTGGTTGCCTGGCGGATCCTTAGCAACTCGCGGGCCTGCTCCGCGTGCCCGCCAAGCGCGTCGTTCACTTTGTCCTCCTTGCCGTCCTTGCCTTCGTAGGTGGAGGAATGAGCTGCGGCGGGCGGCACCCCAGGGCCTGCGAGCATCGCGAGGGGCACGACCACCCCGGCTATCAATTTGCGCAACATTAGCAACTCCTTCGGACCGTAGCAGGAAGCGAAGAAAAACCTTTGCGGAGCGAAAGCGGATGGAAATTCAGCCCTTTTGCTGGCAAAGGAGAGGCATGCACGAAAACAAATTATCGAACTGTCTCGACCGAGAAAATGAAAGGCGGCGCAACTCTCATTTCAGAAAGAGATGACTGATCGTCGCCAGCCCAGCCATAAAATTCCCTTGTTTCCGCTCATCCGGCAATGCCAATCCAGGTTCAGCCCTCGATTCCGCAACTTGGCCGGCGCGCCTCCTCGGACAGTCCTGCCTGCGCAACTCATGCATGCGGCTCCCGTTGACGCGCACGTTCGCGCCCCCCCCGGAAAGTCCTCGGCGGCTTGCCCCTCCGTTTCGGTGCATCGCGGCCCCGGCGCTTCAGAGCGGGCGTCGGGCAAGATCGCGCACCTGCCGGCTCATCCGTCAGCGGGGCCTGAGCTCACTTCTTGGAAGGGTCGTCCGCCGGATTGATGTAGTTCACCGACCAGGGCCCCATGCCGTGCAGCTGGACGATGGTTTCCTCTTTCGCCAGCACGAAGTGCGGGCTTTTCGGCTGCATGATGGCGACGCTCCCCGGCGGCAGGGCCATGAGCTTGCCTTCCTCGAACTTCTCGCCGTGGCCGATGTAGAAGGTGCCGGACATCACCGTCATGTGCTCGATGCCGGGATGCCAGTGCGGCGGGATGCGCGAGTTCGCGGGCAGCCTCAGGCGCACGGTGAAGGGGCCGGGCTGCGACATCGGCCCCTCGATGACGGCGATATCGGCGCCGGCGATCGAGGGCAGGGGTTTCCACGTCAGCTCTCCGGGCTTGACCATCAGGTGGCCGCCACCATGGGCAGGAGCGGGCTGCGCCTGGACGGTGCTGACGAAAGCGGCGGAACCGCATGCGAGTGCCAGCGTGAGGGCAGCGATACGCAGGTTCATTTGCTTCTCCTTGAGGACCGGTGCCGCACCGATTGCGGCGGGATCCGGGTCTCGGAACCCGGACAAACGGCTGCCTCGCGCGATGCGCGCCCCTGCGCCGCCGGGGCGGACGAGGGAGATGGAGAGAGGGGTGCGGGCGCAGGCAGCATCTCGACCTCCGGAAGGCTTCCTGGGAGGCGGATTCGCGAGGGGGTGGGAAGGGGAACGAGCCGGGCGAAGAGGACAGACGTGTGCCACTTCATTGAACGCCCGAAGACGGCCCTGCCCCATCCAGACTATCCCTAGGGGCAGGCAGAAGCCCCGGGCGAGGGGCCCGCGAGGCCGCTTTGGGACGGAGGGGCAGCGCCCGCAGAGAACCAGAGATGGACCGGAAAAGAAAAAAGCCCGGACAGGCCGGGCTTTGAGTCTTGCGTCCAAGTGCTTGCCGCACTTGGTGTTTTTCTTGCTTTTCCTGGTGGGCCCTGAGTGACTCGAACACTCGACCTACGGATTAAGAGTCCGCTGCTCTACCAACTGAGCTAAGAGCCCGAAATCTTTTCAAGGATTTCGGTGGTGGGTCGTGCGTGACTCGAACACGCGACCAACGGATTAAAAGTCCGCTGCTCTACCGACTGAGCTAACGACCCGCCGAAGACTTAGATTCTATACCGGTTTTTTCCGGCTCCGCAAGCACTTTTCGCGTGCCGCTCGAAATTTGTTGCAACACCTCGCCGGCGGCCACCAGACCGAAGGTCGCTGTCACGGTGACGACCGAGCCGTAGCCGTGGCAGTTCAGGCTGCCGTCGACTTCGCAGGCGGCGTCCGCGGGCGGGCTGACGTTCTCGCGCGAGAACACGCAGCGCACGTCGATGCGGCCCTGGCGCGGCGCGCCGTGGAACTTGCGCAGCCGCTGGCGCAGCGACGCGAGCAGCGGGTCATGCGTGGTCTCGGCGAGGTCGCCGACCTCGACCTGCTGCGCCAGGCGCTTGCCGCCGGCCGCGCCCACGCTCACGAGCAGCACGCCGCTCCTGGCCGCCCAGGCCGCGAGCGCCGCCTTGGCCTTGACCTGGTCGCAGCAGTCGATCAGCGCGTCCACCGGCGCCGGCAGCAGCTGCGGCCAGTTGTCCGGCTCGACGAACTCCTCGACCGGCAGCACCTCGCAGCCGGGATGGATCAGCGCGATGCGCTCGCGCAGCGCCTCGACCTTGGCCTGGCCAAGCGTCGGCTCGAGCGCCTGCACCTGGCGGTTGACGTTCGATTCGGCGACATGGTCGAGATCGATCAGCGTCAGCGACGCGACGCCGCTGCGCGCGAGCGCCTCGGCCGCCCACGAGCCGACGCCGCCGAGCCCGACCACGGCGACGCGTGCCGCGCGGATGCGGCGGTAGCCGGCGTCGCCGTAGAGGCGGCGCAGGCCGCCGAAACGGCGCTCGAGGCCGTCGTCCACCATTGCGGGGAGCTCGGCCGCGTCCATGCTCAGCGCAGCGACACCAGCCGGTCCTTGGCTTCCTTGGCTGCCTCGGACTGCGGATGCGCCTTGATCAGGTCGTCGAGCGTCTTGCGCGCGGCGGGCCGGTCCTTCAGCTCGATCTGGCACATCGCGATCGACAGCAGCGCCTCGGGCACCCGCGGGTGGTTCGGCGCCACGGCAACGAGGTTGCGGAACTCGGCAAGCGCCTCGCGGTAGTCGCGCTTGCCGTAGAACGCGTTGCCGAGCCAGTAGGACACCGACGGCGCGTAGCCGCTGTTCGGGAAGCGCCGCTGGAAGGCGGCGAAGGCGGCCGCCGCGTTGGTGAAGTCGCCCTTGCGGAAGGTCTCCAGCGCGGTCTCGTACTCGCGGCGCTCGTCCGGCATCACGAGGATCTCGCGGCCGTCGACGCTCACGCGCTGCGGCTCGATCTTCTGCAGCCGGTCGTCCATGCCGCGCGCGAGGTCGGTCTGGCGGCGCTGCACCTCGCTGAGGTCGCGTGCGAGCTGCTCGTTCTGGCCGCGCAGGCGCGCGATCTCGCCGCGCGTGAGCTCGAGCTGGTTGTTGAGCTCCAGCAGGCTGCGGCGCATCTGCTCCATCTGCTCGGCGAGCCGGTTGCCGCGCTCGGCATTCTCGGTGCGCGCCTGCTCCTGCTTCTGGCGCAGCTCCAGGATCGCGCGGCGCGCCTCGTCGTCGCCGAACAGCGCCGCCTGCGCGGCACCGCTGAGCACGCCGAGCGCGAGCACGAAGGCGCCGGCCGCCGGCCGGCCCGCCTTCAGGGAAAAACGTCGATTCATCGTGAAGGACGGTCAGGGAGGATGGAGGAAACCGGACGCAGCCCGCGGGCCGGGCCGGCTCAGCGGTAGTTCAGCTCGGCACGGCGGTTGCGGGCCCAGGCTTCCTCGCTCTGGCCCTGCACCGCGGGGCGCTCCTCGCCGTAGCTGACGGCTTCCATCTGGTTCTCGCGCACGCCGAGCAGCTCGAGCGAGCGGCGCACCGACTCGGCGCGCTTCTGGCCGAGCGCCAAGTTGTACTCGCGGCCACCGCGCTCGTCGGTGTGGCCCTCGATCGTGACGCGGCGGGTCGGGTCGGCCGTCAGGTGCTTGGCGTTGGCCGTCACGGCCGGCTTCGAGTCCTCGCGGACGATGAAGCTGTCGTAGTCGAAGTAGACCACGCGCTGCTGCTGCGACAGCGCCTGCTGGCCCTGCTGGCCGGCGGACAGGTCGACGGTCGCGACCTGCGACTGCGGCGTCGCGCCGGCGGTGCCGCCTTGGCCGGGGTCGACGGCACGGTTCTCGACGGGAGCGGGGTCGTCCAGGCGCACGCCGGATGCACAACCGCCCAGCATGACGATGGCTGCGGCCATCGGGCCGAGGAGGGCAGCGGTACGGAACTTCATCTGTGTTCTCTCCTGTAGCAGGAAGCTTCGAAAAACGGAAAAGGGCTGGAAACGCAATGCATTGCGAGGCATCAAGGGCCTGCAACGAGTCAGGAAGTGTAAGGGCCCCAGACCGGTTCCCTCACGTCGCCGCGGCTCGAGGCGAGCGTCGCCTTGATCTTGCCGTCGAGCGTCGTGGTCATCAGCACGTTGCGCCCGCCCGCACGGGTGGCATAGACGATCAGGCGGCTGTTGGGCGCGAAGGACGGGCTCTCGTCGTCCTGCGTGTCGGTGAGCGAGGTGACGGCGCCGCCGGCGAGCTCCATCACCTTCAGCCGGAAGGCGCCGCCGTCGCGGCCGACGAAGGCCATCCAGCGGCCGTCGGGGCTGATCGCCGGGCTGATGTTGTAGCTGCCGTTGAAGGTGACGCGCTCGGGGTTGCCGCCGGCGGCCGACATGCGGTAGATCTGCGGCGAGCCGCCGCGGTCGCTGACGAAGTACAGCGTGCTGCCGTCCGGCGAGAAGGCCGGCTCGGTGTCGATCGCGCTGCTGGTGGTGACGCGGCGCAGGTTCTCGCCGTTGCGGTTCATCAGGTAGATCTGCGACAGGCCCTCGCGCGTCAGCACCACCGCCAGCTGCCGCCCGTCGGGCGACCAGGCGGGCGCGCTGTTGGAGCCCTTGAAGCTCGCGATCGGCCGGCGCCGGCCGCTGAGGATGTCCTGCGAGTAGACCACCGGCTTGCGCGTCTCGAAGGACACGTAGGCCAGCTCGTTGCCGTCGGGCGCCCAGGCCGGCGAGATGATCGGCTCGGGGCTGGCGAGCGCGACCTGCGCGCCCTCGCCGTCGGAGTCCGCCACCCACAGCGTGTAGCGCGGCCCGACCTTGGTGACGTAGGCGATGCGGGTCGCGAACACGCCACGCTCGCCGGTGAGCTTCTCGTAGACGAAGTCGGCGATGCGATGCGCGGCGAGCCGCAGGTCGGCCTCGGCCACCGCCGCGGCCTCGCCACCGAGGTCCTGCCCCTTGACCGTGTCCCACAGCCGGAAGCGCACGTCGACGCGGCCGTCGGCCAGCCGCATCAGGCTGCCGGTGACGAGCGCGTCGGCGCCGCGGCCGCGCCAGTCGGTGAAGGCCGGGCGCGCGCTCTCGTCGAGCGCAGCGCTCCCCGCGTCCACGCCGCGGAACTGCCCGCTGCGCTCCAGGTCCGCGCGCACGATCGCCGACACCTGCTGCGTGCGGCCGGCCTCGTCACGGAAGGGCGCGATCGCGATCGGGAACTGCCGCGCGCCGACGCCGGAGATGTCGACGCGGAACTGCGCCTGCGCAAGCGGCGCGACGGCCAGCGCGGGAAGGGTCATGAAGGAACGTCGGGTCCACATGGCTTGCATTCGGAAGGTTGGAGGGCGGGCGACCGCCGCGGTGCCCGGGCTGCGCCGCCCCGGCAGGGACAGCGCTGGCGCGGGGGAAGTTCCCGCGCGCGCAACGCTACAGCAGCACGATGTCGTATTGTTCCTGCGACATCGTGGCCTCGCTCTGCAGCGAGATCGGCTTGCCGATGAAGTCCGACAGCCCGGCGAGGTGCTGGCTTTCCTCGTCGAGCAGCATCTCGACCACCGCCGCCGAGGCGATGACGCGGAACTCCTTGGGGTTGAACTGGCGCGCCTCGCGCAGGATCTCGCGCAGGATGTCGTAGCAGACGCTGCGCGGGGTCTTGACCTCGCCCTTGCCGCCGCAGGTCGGACAGGGCTCGCACAGCATGTGCGCGAGCGACTCGCGCGTGCGCTTGCGCGTCATCTCGACGAGACCGAGCTGCGTGAAGCCGCTGACCGTCATCTTGACGCGGTCGCGCGCGAGCTGGCGGCGCAGCTCGGCGAGCACCGTGCCCTGGTGGTCCTCGCGCACCATGTCGATGAAGTCGATGATGATGATGCCGCCGAGGTTGCGCAGCCGCAGTTGCCGCGCGATCGCCTGCGCGGCCTCGAGGTTGGTCTTGAAGATCGTGTCGTCGAAGTTGCGCGCACCGACATAGCCGCCGGTGTTGACGTCCACCGTGGTCAGCGCCTCGGTCTGGTCGACGATCAGGTAGCCGCCGGACTTCAGGTCGACGCGGCGCGCCAGCGCGCGCTCGACCTCCTGGTCGATGTTGTAGAGGTCGAAGATCGGCCGCTCGCCGCGGTAGAGCGCGAGCTTGCCGACCGAGGTCGGGGTGAACTCCGCGCCGAAGGCCTTGAGCGCCTCGTACTGCAGCTGCGAGTCGATGCGGATCGAGTGCGTGGCCTCGCTCGCGAGGTCGCGCAGCACGCGCTGCGCCAGGCTCAGGTCCTCGTGCAGCAGCGTGCCGGGCGGCGCCTTGAGGCTCTTGCTGCGGATCAGCGCCCAGGTCTTGCGCAGGTAGGCGATGTCGGCGCCGAGCTCCGCGTCGCTCGCCTCCTCGGCGTTGGTGCGCAAAATGAAGCCGCCGCCGCCCTCGCCCGCCAGCGCCGTCATGCGCGCGCGCAGCTGCTCGCGCAGCTCGTGCGAGCCGATCTTCTGCGAGATGCCGATGTGCTCGTCGTAGGGCAGGAAGACGAGCAGCCGCCCGGCGATGCTGATCTGCGTCGACAGCCGCGCGCCCTTGGTGCCGATCGGGTCCTTGATCACCTGCACGGTGAGCGTCTGGCCCTCGAAGACGCGCTTCTCGATCGGCACCGCGGCCGCCGCCTCGCTGCCGGGGCCGCGCGCCGGCACGCCGCGCGTGTGCAGGTCGGCGACATGCAGGAAGGCGGCGCGCTCGAGCCCGATGTCGATGAACGCGGACTGCATGCCCGGCAGCACGCGCGCGACGCGGCCGGAGTAGATGTTGCCCACCAAGCCGCGCTCGAGCGTGCGCTCGACGTGCAGCTCCTGCACCGCGCCGTTCTCGACGAGGGCCACGCGCGTTTCCTGCGGCGACCAGTTGATCAGGATGTCTTCCATGCGGGCTATTGTGCGGGACGCCCGGCCGTCGTGCCGCGCACCTCGAAGTCGCGCAGCAGCCGCGCCGTCTCGTACAGCGGCAAGCCCATGATGCCCGAGTAGCTGCCGGCAATGTGCGACACCCAGGCCGCGGCCTGGCTCTGGATCGCGTAGGCGCCGGCCTTGCCCATCGGCTCGCCGCTGGCGACGTAGGCGTCGATCTCGGCCGCGTCCAGCGGCGCGAAGCGCACCCGCGAGACGCTGAGGGCGAGCTCCTCGCGCCCCGCATCTCCGACCGCGACCGCGGTCAGCACGCGGTGCTCGCGGCCGGCGAGCGCGGCGAGCATCCCGCGCGCCTCGGCCGCGTCGGCGGGCTTGCCGAGGATGCGCCGCCCGAGCGCGACCGTGGTGTCCGAGCACAGGATCGGCGCGACGGGCAGGCCGCGCTCGCGCAGCCGGCGCCGCGCCGCGTCGAGCTTGGCGCGCGTCACGCGCTCGACGTAGGCCTGCGGCGCCTCGCCGCGACGCACCGCCTCGAGCGCCTCGGCGTCCTCGTGCTCGCCCGGCAGCAGCAGCTCGTGGCGCACGCCGATCTGCCCGAGCAGCTGGCGGCGGCGCGGGCTCTGCGAGGCAAGGTAGATGAAGTCGGGCATGGCGGCGGTGCGGAATGGAATGGGGGATGGAAAGGATCGGGGGGCGCGCGAAGACGGCGCGCAGCACGCGCGCCGCCCGCCCGGGCGGCGCTGCGCTGCAGCGGCAGGCCGGTCCGCCCTACTCGCGATGGTAGGGATGGCCCACCATCACCGACCAGGCGCGGTAGAGCTGCTCGGCGAGCATCACCCGCACCATCGCGTGCGGCAGCGTCAGGTCCGACAGGCGCAGCGTCTCGTCGGCCGAGGCCTTCAGCGCCGGGTCGAGCCCGTCGGGACCGCCGATCAGCAGCGCCACGTCGCGGCCCTCGGGCATCCAGGCCTTCAGCCGCTCGGCGAGCTGCACCGTGGTGTGGCGCGTGCCGCGCTCGTCGAGCACGACGCGGCGCGCGCCCTTCGGGATCGCGGCCTCGATGCGCGCGCGCTCGGCGGCGAGCAGCGTCTCGGTGGTCTTGCTGCCGCGCGGCTCGGTCTTGACCGCGCGCACCTCCAGCCGCAGCTCGGGCGGGAAGCGCTTCGCGTAGTCCTCGTACGCGGTCTCGGCCCAGCCCGGCATGCGCTGGCCCACCGCGACGACGACGAGCTTCATGCCTCGCGGGTCGCGGCCTTGCGCGCCGGGGCCTTCCTGGCGGCGGCCTTCTTCGCCGCCGGGGCCTTCGCGGCGGTGGTCTTCTTCGCCGCCGCCTTGCGCGCGACCGGCGCCTTCACGACCAGCGTCTGCGCCACCGGCTCGGCGCCCGCCGCGGTCTTGCGCGCGGCGGTCTTCTTCGCTGCGGCCTTCTTGGCGGGGGCCTTCTTCGCGGCGGCGGTCTTGCGCGCCGCCGGCCGGGCCGGTGCCTCGTCGGCATCGGCCACCGTGGTGCGCGCCGCGGTCTTGCGCGCGGCCTTCTTCGCCGCGGGCTTGCGGGCGGCGGGCGCCTCCCCGTCCCCGTCGGCGTCCTCGGGCTCGCTCGCCTTGGGCAGGCCGCGCACCGGGCCGGTCTTCATCTTCACCGGCTTGCCGCCCCAGATCTCCTCGAGGTGGTAGTACTGGCGGATGGTGGGCTGCATGATGTGCGCGACCGCCGCGCCGCAGTCGACGATGATCCACTCGCCGTTTTCCTCGCCCTCGGTGCGGATGACCGGGAAGCCGCTGGATTTGACTGCGTCACGCACGCTGGCGGCCAGGGCCTTGGTCTGCCGGTTCGACGTCCCCGAGGCGATGATCACGCGCTCGAACAGCGGCGAGAGGTGCTCGGTGTTGAAGACGGCGATGTCCTGCGCCTTCACGTCTTCCAGGCCATCGACGATGGCGCGTTGCAGTTTGCGGATGTCCATTGAGGGGGGCGTCTCCAGGTTCAAGAGGTGTAGAGGTGATGCTGCGCAATATAGCGCGCGACCGCGGGCGGAACGAGGCCGTCCAGCGGCTCGCCGCGCGCGGCGCGAGCACGGATTTCGGTGGATGACAGCGGCATCGGCGGCAGCGGCAGCTCGACGACGCGATGCGGCAGCGCCGCGAGCGCCGGCGCGGGCGACGGCACGGAGCCGGCGCGTCCCGCCACCGCGAGCGTCACGCGCCGCACCACCGCCTGCCAGTCGCGCCAGCTGTCGAGCGCGCCGTACTGGTCCTGGCCGATGACGAGGAACCAGTCGGCCTCGGTGCGGTCCTGCAGCTCGCGCAGCGTGTCGATCGTGTAGGTCGGGCCATCGCGCTCGACCTCGCGGCGGTCGATCACGAAGCGCGGCTCGTCCGCGATCGCGAGCCCGACCATCGCGCAGCGGTGCACGGCCGCCGTCAGCACGCGCGCCTTCTGCCACGCGTGCCCGACCGGCAGCCAGCGCAGCTCGTCGAGTTCGAGCCGCGCGAGCGCCAGCCGCGCCAGCGCGAGATGCGCGCAATGTACAGGATCGAAGCTGCCGCCGAGCAGGCCGATGCGCGGAAGGCGGGGGGCGGGGGCGTTCACGGCGTTCGGCAAGTCGGTCGCGCGGCAGCGTTCAGGCCCAGTCGCGCGGCCGCAGGAAGTCGCTGTAGAGCCGCGCCTCGGGCGTGCCCGGCTCGGGATGCCAGTCGTAGCGCCACTTCACGATCGGCGGCATCGACATCAGGATGCTCTCGGTGCGGCCGCCCGACTGCAGCCCGAAGAGCGTGCCGCGGTCGAACACGAGGTTGAACTCGACGTAGCGCCCGCGCCGGTAGGCCTGGAAGTCGCGCTCGCGCTCGCCGTACTCCAGGCTGCGGCGCCGCTGCACGATCGGAAGGTAGGCGTCCAGGAAGGCGTCGCCGACCGCGCGCGTCATCGCGAAGCTGCCGTCGAGGCCGAGCTCGGAGAAGTCGTCGAAGAACACGCCGCCCACGCCGCGCGGCTCGTCGCGGTGCTTCAGGAAGAAGTACTCGTCGCACCAGGTCTTGAAGCGCGGGTACTTGTCGTCGCCGTAGGGCGCGAGCGCCGCCTTGCAGCTGGCGTGGAAGTGCCGCGCGTCCTCCTCGAAGCCGTAGTAGGGCGTGAGGTCCATGCCGCCGCCGAACCACACCACCGGCTCGCGCCCCTCGGGCAGCGCCGCGAACATGCGCACGTTCATGTGCACCGTCGGCACATAGGGGTTGCGCGGGTGGAAGACCAGCGACACGCCCATCGCCTCGAAGGGCGCGCCGGCGAGCTCCGGGCGGTGCGCGGTGGCCGAGGGCGGCAGCTGCCGGCCCTTCACATGGGAGAAATTGCAGCCGCCGCGCTCGAGCAGGCCGCCCTCCTCCACCAGGCGCGACAGGCCGTCGCCTTCCAGCCGGCCGCCCACCGGGCGCACCCAGGCGTCGCGGCGGAAGTCGTGGCCGTCCTCGGCCTCCATCGTGCGCACGATGCGCTCCTGCAGCTCGAGCAGGTAGTGGCGGGCGGCGTCGGTCGAGAAGTTCGCGCTCATGCGGGTGCGGCTTTTCAAGAAAAAAGCCGGGCAAACGGCTTGCCCGGCGGAAGCGCTCGAAAGCGGGGGAACGAGGCTCAGCGGCGGGTGATCGCCCGGTGGCCGATGTCGCGGCGGCACTGCATGCCTTCGAAGTGGATGCCCTGCAGCACGTCGTAGGCGCGCTGCTGCGCGCCGCGCACCGAGTCGCCGAGCGCGGTGACGCACAGCACGCGCCCGCCCGAGGTCAGCGTGCGCTCGTCCTCGCGCACCGTGCCGGCGTGGAAGACCATCGCGTCCGGGTACTCGGGCGGCAGCCCGGTGATCGCGTCGCCCTTGCGCGGGTCGAGCGGGTAGCCGGCGGCGGCCATCACGACGCCGAGCGCGACGCGGCGGTCCCAGTCGAGGTTGACCTTGTCGAGCGTGCCGTCGGTGGCGGCGAGCATCACCTCGAGCAGGTCGGTCTTCAGCCGCATCATGATCGGCTGCGTCTCGGGGTCGCCCATGCGGGTGTTGAACTCGAGCGTCTTGGGCTGGCCGTTGGCGTCGATCATCAGGCCGGCGTAGAGGAAGCCGGTGAAGGGGATGCCGTCCTTGGCCATGCCCTGGATCGTCGGCAGGATGATCTCGTGCATCGCGCGGGCGTGGACGTTGGGCGTGACCACCGGCGCGGGCGAGTAGGCGCCCATGCCGCCGGTGTTCGGGCCCTCGTCGCCGTCGAGCAGCCGCTTGTGGTCCTGGCTGGTGGCCAGCGGCAGCACGTGGCGGCCGTCGCACATCACGATGAAGCTCGCCTCCTCGCCCTGCAGGAACTCCTCGACCACGACGCGCGCGCCGCCGGCGTTGTGCTGCACGCCGAGCTTGTTGTCGAGCAGCATCCAGTCGACGGCCTCGTGCGCCTCCTCGAGCGTCATCGCGACCACCACGCCCTTGCCGGCGGCCAGGCCGTCGGCCTTGACGACGATCGGCGCGCCGATGCGGTCCACGTAGGCGTGCGCCGCGGCAGCGTCCGAGAAGGTCTCGTAGGCCGCGGTCGGGATGCCATGGCGCTTCATGAAGTCCTTGGCGAAGGCCTTGGAGCTCTCGAGCTGCGCCGCGGCCTTGGTGGGCCCGAAGATGCGCAGGCCGCGCGCGCGGAACAGGTCCACGACGCCCGCGGCCAGCGGCGCCTCGGGGCCGACCACCGTGACGCCGACCTTCTCGATCTCCGCGAAGTCGGCCAGCGCGGCCGGATCGGTGATCGCGAGGTTCTCCATGCGCGGGTGCAGCGCGGTGCCGCCGTTGCCGGGCGCGACGAAGACGCGCGTGACGCGCGGCGACTGCGCCAGCTTCCAGGCGATGGCGTGTTCGCGGCCGCCGCCGCCGATGACGAGGACCTTCATTCGGCCAGCTCCGCGTTGTGGTAGACCTCCTGCACGTCGTCGAGATCCTCGATGACGTCCAGCAGCTTCTGCATGCGCGCGGCGTCGTCGCCGGCGAGCTCGATCGTGTTCTCGGCGCGCATCGTCACCTCGGCGATCTCGGGCTTGAGGCCCGCGGCCTCGAGCGCGTTCTTCACCGCCTCGAAGTCGGCCGGCGCGGTCAGCACCTCGATCGCGCCGTCCTCGTCGGTGACGACGTCCTCGGCGCCGGCCTCGAGTGCCACTTCCATCACCTTGTCCTCGTTCGTGCCGGGGCCGAACACGAGCTGGCCGCAGTGCTTGAACTGGAAGGCCACCGAGCCCTCGGTGCCGAGGTTGCCGCCGTACTTGCTGAAGGCGTGGCGCACCTCGGCCACGGTGCGCACGCGGTTGTCGGTCATGCAGTCGACGATGATCGCCGCCCCGCCGATGCCGTAGCCCTCGTAGCGGATCTCCTCGTAGCTCACGCCCTCGAGGTTGCCGGTGGCCTTGTCGATGTTCTTCTTGATCGTGTCGGCCGGCATGTTGGCGGCCTTGGCCTTGTCGATCGCCAGGCGCAGGCGCGGGTTGACGGCCACGTCACCGCCCCCCTGCCGCGCCGCCACCATGATCTCGCGGATGAGGCGGGTCCAGACCCGGCCGCGCTTTTCGTCCTGGCGGCCCTTGCGGTGCTGGATGTTGGCCCATTTGGAATGTCCGGCCATGAAGGAGAGCTCCTGGTGCACGCCCGGGCGCGGCGCGGGGCCGGCGGGCGTCTCGGGTTGGTGGGAAGTTCTTGAATAAACGCGAATTTTAGCTTTCGCCCTCCGTGCGCCCGGCCGCGCATGCCGAAGCGGTCCCGGGGGCAGGAAGCCGACGCGCCGCAGCCCCCGTGGCGGGCCCGGTGGCGGCGTCACGCGCCGAGGTGGATGGGGAGGGTCCGAAGGGCCGGGCATGACTCCTGTTTGAGCAAGCTCAACTTTCCTGCGGCCATATCCCAGGGCACCGCGCGGCACGGATTGACACCTTCCGGCACGGCGCCGACGATCCCCGCGACGCCATTACAAAACGTTACGTGCAGGCCGCTGCCAACCCGTCCCGGTCGTGCGCGGCGCCTGCGTTCGCCTCGTCCCGCCCACGCACCCACGCAACGAGAAAGACGCCTTATGACCTTCATGCCCTGGTCCCGCGAACTCGAACTCGGTCTTGCCGAAATCGACCAGCAGCACCGCTGGCTGGTGGATCAGACCAACGCCCTGCACGACGAGGTCTCGCTGCCCGAGCCGCGGCGCGAGGTGATCGGACAGATCCTCGAAGGCCTGGTGGACTACACCCACAACCACTTCATCATCGAGGAGGTGCTGTTCCAGCAGCACGGCTATCCCGGGACGCCCGCGCACAAGGACGAGCACGACGGCTTCACCGGCAAGGCGATGGAGTTGCTGATGCGCTTCGAGGACGGCGAGGCGGCCAGCCTCGAGGCGCTGGAGTTCCTCAAGGAATGGCTGCGCCACCACATCTGCGAGGTGGACCGCGCCTACGTGCCCTTCCTGAAGGCCAAGGGCGTGGTCTGAGGCGGCCGCACCTCGAGCCCGCTCAGCGCGCCCCCAGCCGCCACAGCGACGTGACCTCCGCCGCGCGCGCCGCGTGCAGCGGGTCGGCGGGGTCGAAGGCCTTGGGGTGCTGCGGCCGCGTGTCGCGGCGGCCGAGCACCTGCAGCCCGGCGGCCTCGATCCAGCCGAGCAGCTCCTCGCGCGAGCGCAGGCCGAGGTGCTCGGCGAGGTCCGACAGGATCAGCCAGCCCTCGCCGCCCGGCGCCAGGTGCGCCGCGAGCCCCGCGAGGAAGCCGCGCAGCATGCGGCTGTCCGGGTCGTAGACCGCGTGCTCGAGCGGCGAGCTCGGCCGCCCCGGCACCCAGGGCGGGTTGCAGACCACCAGCGGCGCGCGGCCCTCGGGGAACAGGTCGGCCTGCCGCAGCTCGATGTGCGCGCCGAGGCCGAGCCGCGCGACGTTGTCGGCCGCGCAGGCCAGCGCCCTCGGCTCCATGTCGGTCGCGACGACGCGCTGCACGCCGCGGCGCGCCAGCACCGCGGCGAGCACGCCGGTGCCGGTGCCGATGTCGAAGGCGAGCGCCTTGGCCGGCAGCGGTGCCTCGGCGACGAGCCGCACGTACTCGCCGCGCACCGGCGAGAACACGCCGTAGTGCGGGTGGATGCGCCCGCCCGTGGCCGGCACCTCGACGCCCTTCTTGCGCCACTCGTGCGCGCCGATCAGGCCGAGCAGCTCGCGCACCGAGGCGACCGCCGGCCCCTCGCCCGGACCCCAGGCCTCCTCGCAGGCGCGGCGCACGTCCGGCGCGCGGCGCAGCGGGATGCGGTGCTCCGCCTCGAAGGGCAGCAGCAGCATGCCGAGCGTGCGCGCGCGCTGCGACTGCGCGAGGCGGTGCAGGTGGAAGGCCTCGGTCGGCGTCGCGGCGGGCTTGCGCGGCTTGCGGTCGGCGCGGCGCGCCATCGCCTGCAGCAGCTGGCGCGCGTTCTGGTAGTCGCCGCGCCACAGCATCGCGGTGCCCTCGCTGGCGAGGCGGTAGGCCGCGTCGGCGGTGAGGCGGTCGTCGGCGACCACGACGCGCTTCGGGGGCGGCGCGCCGGCCTCGGAGCGCCAGCGCGCAACGCGCTCGGCGCCGTCCTCGCTCCAGCGGATCAGGACGGGCTCGCTCACGTCCGCCGCCCGCGTGCGGGGACCAGGGAGCCGCGCGCGGCGGGGGCCAGGGGCAGTGGCTTCACGGGAATCCTTCCGGGGGAAAAACCGGCCAGTGTAGGCACTCCCCGCGCCCCGGGGGGCGCCGGCTCATGCGTTGACCACCTCGCCCCCGTTGGGGTGCAGTACCTGCCCGGTCATGTAGGCCGAGTCGCGGCTGGCGAGGAAGACGTAGCTGGGCGCGATCTCGTCGGGCTGGCCGGGGCGCTGCATCGGCACCTTGGCGCCGAACTTCTCGACCTCCTCGGCGCTGAAGGTGGCCGGGATCAGCGGCGTCCAGACCGGGCCCGGCGCGACCGCGTTGACGCGGATGCCGCGCTCGGCGAGCTGCTGCGACAGCGAGCGCGTGAAGGACACGATCGCGCCCTTGGTCGAGGAGTAGTCGAGCAGGTGGGAGCTGCCGCGGTAGGCGGTGACGGAGGTGGTGTTGATGATGCAGCCGCCCTCGCCCAGCAGCGGCACCGCGAGCCGCGTCAGCTCGAACATGCCGAAGAAGTTGGTGCGGAAGGTGCGCTCGAGCTGCGCGAAGGAGATGTCCTCGATGCGCTCCTGCGGATGCTGCTCGGCGGCGTTGTTGACCAGCACGTCGAGCCGGCCGAACTCGCGCCGCAGCGTGTCGATCAGCGACTGGCAGAAGGCGGGATCGCCGATGTCGCCGGGCACCGCGACGCAGCGCCGCTGCTCGGCCTCGACGAGGCGGCGCGTGTGCTGGGCGTCCTCGTGCTCGTCGAGGTAGGCGATCAGCACGTCGGCGCCCTCCTTGGCGAAGCAGGCCGCCACCGCGCGGCCGATGCCGCTGTCGCCCCCGGTCACGAGCGCGACCTTGCCGGCGAGCTTGCCGCTGCCACGGTAGTCGGCCGCGTCGGCGCGCGGCTGCGGGTCCATCGGTGCCTGCAGCCCGGGCTGGCGGTCCTGGTGCTGCGGCGGCAGGGTCCTGGAATCGTCGGAGGAGGAGGTCATGGGGGCTCCCGGGGGTTCGGAGGAAGGAATCCCCGCGGCGCGGCAAGCCTCATGCCCTGCGGCCTGCCCCGTCCGCCACGGCCCGCAGGCCGCGCCGCCGCCTCACTCCCGCCCGGGCTCCTCGCCGCTGCGCGAGCCCCAGCCGCCGAGCCAGCGTCGCCAGCCCGAGGCGCGCACGGGCGACTGCTCCTGACCGGTATCGACCGGGGAGGCGACGGCGCCCTCGGGAGGCGCGCCCCCGTCGGCCTCCTGCGACGCGACCGGCCGGTTTTCCGCTTCCATCGGCAGCGGCACGAGCACTGAACTCCACATCTCGGGTCTCCTCTTCGAAAAGGACGGGCACGTCCCGTTGCAGGATTTGCACGGTGTACAGCGCTGTCGAGCAATCGGCATGCCCGAAGCTCACGCGGCAAGACCCTGCGCCCGGCACAGGGATTGCCGGGACCGGTCCACCTCTGACGGCCGCAGCACCCCTGGATCGCCGAGCCCGGCCGGCATTTCCTGGAGGGGTGGCCGGATGGTGGCGAAAGTTCGTGACAGGCATGCGAGCCCGCGGCCCTTCTCTTCTTCCCCTCCCCCCTTTTTCCATGCAATCTTCAGGAGCCCTCTTCCCATGGGTGTGGACCTCATCGGATGGGCCAGCGCCGCCGTGCTGCTGGCCACCATCCTCAACCAGGTGCGGCAGCAGTGGGTCAGCGGCAGCACCGCCGGCGTGTCCCCGTGGCTCTTCCTCGGCCAGACCGCCGCCTCGGGCGGTTTCGCGGTCTACAGCGCGCTGACCGGCGACCGGGTCTTCCTGGTCGTCAACGTCGCGCTGCTGCTGAGCGCGATGGCCGGCCAGGCGATCTTCTGGCGCAACCGCCGCCGCGACCGGCTGCGCAAGGCGGGGCCCCGGCAGCCCGCCGCGTGAGGGCCGGCGCCGGCGCACAGGAACATCGATTGCTGAACTTTTTGCAGGCTCACGACAGCCAGCAACGCGCGGCACGCCGGCATCCCGCAGGCCCGATGCGCCCGCCCTCGCCGCGCCCCTCCCGGAGGAGGCTGGCGCAGGGGACGAAGGCGCTTCTGCCGGAGACCGGCCCGCCCCGCGGTGATCCGGGCGACAGGGCGACCCGTCGTCTTCCGAAACGATCGAAAGGAAGTCACATGGATCAGCATCGCAACCCGAACAACCCCTACCGGCCGAACGACTACGGCGACGACAACCGCTCCTACGGCCAGGGCAGCGAACGCTTCGGCGCCCGCGACCGCTGGGGCTCGGAGAGTGGCGGGCGAGAACACGAGGCGGTGCGCAGCCAGGCGGGCAGCACCTACGGCGACTACGGCGGCAACCGCGGGTCGCAGCAGAACCAGCCGGGCGGCTACGGCGGCTACGGCAGCTACGGCGATGCCGACACCGGCGGCACCGGCGGCACCGGCGCCTACTACACCGGTGGCGGGCGCGGCTTCGGCCACCAGCAGGAAGGCCAGATGAGCGGCAGCGGCTGGGGCAGCACGCAAGACTTCGGCGGCACCCCCGGAGGCTGGGGCGGCACGCAGCACGGCGGCCCGCAAGGCGGCGGCAGCGGCGCGTTCGGGCTGCAAGGGGGCCAAGGCGGCGGCATGCACGGCGCGCAGGGCGGCGGCATGCACGGCGCGCAGGGCAGCTTCGCCGGTCAGCCCCAGGGCGGCCACGGCATGCACGGCCAGGGCGGCCAGCAGGGCGGCGGCTTCGGCGGGCTGCAGGGAGGTTATGGCGGCTACGGCGGCTCGCAAGGCGGCATGAGCGGCGGCTACAGCGGCCCCTCCCACGGCGGCCACGGCGGCGGCAGCCAGCACTTCGGCGGCCCGGGCGGCGGCACCCACGGCGGCGCGTACGGCGGCCTCCACCAGGGCGGCGGCCAGCAGCATGTGCAGGGCACGGGCGGCATGCATGGCGGCTCGGAGCACGACTACGGCACCCACATGGGCGCCTACGGCGGCGGACCGAGCAGCCACCTGGCCGGCACCGGCTACCAGCAGAGCGGCGGCAGCGGTGCCTACGGCGCGCAGGGCTGGCAGGGCCCTCAGGGCGGCGGCCAGCAGCACGGCATGCAGGAGCACCAGCGCGGCCGCTACGACTGGTCGCACCAGCAGTCGCACCCGGGCGGGCAGCCGGGCGGCGGCCAGATGGGCGGCGGCCACATGGGCAGCCACCAGGGCGGCATGATGGGCGGCAGCGGCGGGCAGCAGCACATGTCGCACCAAGGGGCCCACCACGGGGACGAGCACTACGACCCCGACTACCAGCAGTGGCGCACCGAGCAGATGCGCAACTTCGACAACGACTACCGCACCTGGCGCCAGGAGCGCTACCGCAAGTTCTCCGAGGAGTTCGACCAGTGGCGCCGCCAGTCCTCGGGCGGCGGCTCGCGGCAGGACAGCGGCCACGGCGGCATGCACGCGGGCGGCGGCTCCACCCTCTCCGGCGAATCGGGCTCGGGCAGCACGAGCGTGGGCGGCACCGGCTCCTCGCTCGGCGGCGGGGCCGGTGGTGGCGGCTCGCCGATGAGCGGCGGCAGCGCCTCGCTCGGCAGCAGCAGCGCGACGCCGCACGGCTCCTCGCTCGGCAGCGGCTCGAGCCCCGGGGGCTCGACGATCACCGGCAGCTCGAACACCAGCGGCTCCTCGCTCGGCGGCGGATCGGGCACGACCAGCGGCAGCGCGCTGCAGGGAGCGCAGTCCGGCAGCAGCGGCAACGAGGGCCCGAGCTCGACCGCCGGCATGGCGAGCGGCTCGGCGCTGAGCAGCAACGTGCCGGGCAGCCAGGCGCTCGGCGGCGGCCTGGGCAGCAGCAGCGCAGGCGGCGCGTCGTCGTCGGGCAGCGGCGGCAGCTCCTCCTCCACCTCCGCGTCCAAGGGCCGGTGAGGTGAGGCGACGGGCCCTCCGATAGAAAAAGGGCCTTCGGCATCTGCTGCCGAAGGCCCTTTTCCGGCCCCTCTTCGTGTCTCTCGCCCGCCGTGCGGACCGCAGGAAGCGTGCTTGCGGTCTCGCGGAAACGGCAGGCGGCCCGAGAAACCTCAGCGAGGCTCAGACATGCTTGCGACGGCGCTCCACTGCCGGCACGCGCAGCATCTGGCGGTACTTCGTGACCGTGCGGCGCGCGACGTTCAGGCCCTGGCGGGCGAGCTGGCGGGCGATCTCGGCGTCCGACAGCGGATCGGTCGCGTCCTCGGCCTCGATCATGTCCTTGATCACGCCGCGGATCGCGGTGGCCGAGCAGGCACCGCCGCTCGCGGTAGGCATCGCGCGGGAGAAGAAGTATTTGAGCTCGTACACGCCGCCCGGGGTGGCCATGTACTTGTTGTTCGTCACACGCGACACGGTGGACTCGTGCAGACCGACTTCTTCGGCAATGTCTCGCAGACCAAGGGGTTTCATCGCTAGGGCTCCGTATTCGAGGAAATGACGCTGACGTTTCAGAATGGCCTGAGCGACGCTCAGGATGGTGGCGAAGCGCTGCTCCACGTTGCGCACGGTCCAGCGCGCTTCCTGCAGGTGCGCGGCAAGCTCGGCATGCTTCGAATCTCGGTGGCGCTGGAACAGCTCGGCATAGACCTGGTTGAGCCGTACGCGCGGAATCACTGCGGGGTTGAGGGTGGCGGTCCAGACGCCGCGCACCTTCTTGACGATCACGTCGGGAGTGACGAAATGGACATGGGCGGAACCGAAGCGCCAGCCCGGACGCGGATCGAGGTGGCGGATGCGGTCGCACACCAGCTCGACCTCCGCCGGCGGGCGGCCCAGCACGCGCGACAGGCCGTTGACGTCGCGCTGCGCGAGCCGCTCCAGGTGCTCGGTGATGATCGTGCGGGCGATCTCGCGGTCGGTGGCGTGCTTGATGGTGCCGAGCTGCAGCAGCAGGCACTCGGACACCGAGCGCGCCGCGACGCCGCAGGGGTCGAGCGACTGCACCATGCGCAGCGCGATCTGCAGCTCGCTGTCGTCCGGCGCCGGGTCGAGACCGGCCAGCGGCGCGATCTCCTCGAGCCCCATGCGCAGGTAGCCGTCGTCGTCGAGGCCCTCGACGATCGTCGCGCAGAGCATGCGGTCGCGTGCCGACAGCGGCATCACGTTGAGCTGGCCGTGCAGGTGCTCGCGCAGCGAGACGTCCGCCGCGACCATCTCCATCATGCTGACGTCGGAGTCGCCGCTGCTCTGGCGCGTGCCGGTGCCGCCGCCCTGCTGCCAGTTCTCGCGTTCCCAGCTCGTGTCGTTGGCGGCCGACGCGTCCGACTCGCCTTCGGAGGAGGCGGAAGCCGGGGTCGCGGTCGACGCCATCGGCTCGGCCGCGTTGCCGTCGCCGAAGCCGCTCGGGTCCTCGACCGGCCCGTCCTCGTGCTCGAGGAAGGGGTTCTTGCCCATCGCCTCCTGCACTTCCTGCGCGAACTCCAGCGAGGAGAGTTGCAGCAGGCGCACCGCCTGCTGCAGCCTCGGCGTCAGGGTCTGGTGTTGCCGATGTTCAAGTCGGATTGCCGGTGAATTCATTCAAATCCTCTTTGTTTCATCGTTCGTTGCTCCGGCGCCGTCTGCGGATTCCGGGAGGACGGCGGGCGGGGAACAAGGACGCTGACTCGGGGGTCCCGAGTACGGCCGCACCGGGCGTCCTTGCGATGCCAGCAGCCGATTGCAATGGCTGTGCCTGGTGGAAGAACCGGCAACAACTGCAGGTGGGATTTACAAAGAACCGGAAATCGCTACGGATTCCGTCTCGAAAACGCAAGGACCCGGCATGCGGGGCGCGAGAGGGTTCACTGGAGATAGAGGCGGTTGCGGGAAATTTATGCCTGTTTCCCGCAGGCTTGCCGTAGATCGCGGCAAACGGGGTTCCCGGGCCATGCCAGGGGCTGCGAAGGGAAGGTCCTGCTGCAATCCGGGGGTGGTAGACCTGCAGAAATTGCGGGCATAGAGGAAATACCCGCCGCCCACCCGCCTTGCGGCAACAAGTGCCGGACTGTCGCAGCGCAAGTCCTTTTCGCACCCCTCCCCCCGGAACGAGGCGGGCTGGCACTGCAGGCACCACGCCTGTCCCTCCGGAATCGCCCGGGGGCTCGTGCCAGGGGGGGGCCGGAAAGCGTGCGGGCGCCGCGGCGCGCATGCGCGACGGCGCCCGCAGGAGGCGGCGAGAGAAGAAGGAGCGGGGTCTAGCGGGAATCGTCCTTCAGCGTGTCGCGGTAGAGGCGGTCCACCGCCTCGCCGCGGTCGGTGTCGACCAGGCCGCGGTCCAGATCCTCCTTGGCCTGCTCGATCACGCCGTAGCGCGAGCCCCCCGCGCTGTCCGAGGACTCGTCGCGCTCGTGCGGCAGGCGCGGGCCCGGCACGCCGGTGCGATCGACCGAAGTGGTGGTGTAGCCCGGCCGGCGGCTGCGCGGACGGGGGGGCCAGCAGATGCGTCGTTTCTGGGGTTGTTGTGGCATGGCGCAGGCTCTCGCAGGAAAGGGGTGGAGGGGTTCGTGGGTCCGGCAAGCGCCATACCTGCAGGCGCGGTGCCGGCGCGAGGGGAATCTTGGCACCCGCTCCACCTTGCACCCCGTGTGCCCGCCGCCTGTGCAGGCAGCCGAGGGGTACGCGGATTGCCTGAAAGCGCGGGGCGACGCGAGCCGCGCCGCCGCCGATCCCCGGATACCCGCCCACAGGAGATGCCCGCATGGCCACCCGTTCCAGCAGCCGCAACAGCACCCGAGCCCGTGACGAGATCCTCGCGATGCTCAAGGACGATCACAAGCGAGTGAGGAAGGCCTTTCGCGACTTCGAGAAGCTCGACGTGCACGAGGACGCGGAGGCGGTCGAGGCGCTGGTGCAGCGGGCCTGCAGCGAGCTCGAGCTGCACGCGGCGCTGGAAGAGGAGCTCTTCTACCCCGCCGCCCGCGACGCGATGCGCGAGGAGGACCTGCTCGACGAGGCCGAGGTCGAGCACATGACGGCGAAGATGCTGATCGGGCAGCTCAAGGGCATGGGCGCCGACGACGAGAAGTTCGCCGCCACCTTCACCGTGCTCGGCGAGTACGTGAAGCACCACGTGAAGGAGGAGGAGAAGGAGCTGTTCGAGCAGCTGATGCGCGCCAGGATCGACTGGCCCTCGCTGCTCGAGGAGATGCAGCAGCGGCGCACCGAGCTGATGGAGGAGATGGGCCTCGCCGCCCCGCAGGCCGAGCCGGCGGAGGACGGCGGCGCTGCCGCCCGCTCCGCCGCGCGGGCATGAGCCCGCCTGCCGCACGCGACGCGGCCGCGCCGGCCGCGAGCAACCGCCGAGCCGGCCGCCCCGGCCTGCAGGCAGGCCGCGCCGCGCGCTGCGCGCTCTCGCTGCACGCGCCGATGCCCCCCGCGCCGGCCGAGGTTCCGACGCCGGGCCGTCCCGAGATCCCGCCGCCCGAGCACCCGGACCCGCCGCCGCCCCCGGCCCCCGTTCCCTCTCCCGCCCCGAGCCCTGCGTCCCCGCCGGCGCCGGGCGTGGAGCCTCACCCGCAGGGCCTCGCCGCCGCCGCGCCGACGCATCGCGTTGCGCGCGGCGCGCCAGAGCGCCTCCCCCCCGGCCGGCAGCCCCGCCTGCCCGCCTCACCCTCCGACAAGGAAGCACCATGCCCGACCTGATCGTCTTCTCCCATCTGCGCTGGGACTTCGTCTTCCAGCGACCGCAGCACCTGCTGTCGCGCCTGGCGCAGCATTTCCGCGTCATCGTCGTCGAGGAGCCGGAGCGGGGCGAGGGCCTGCCGCACTTCCGCCGCTCGACGCCACAGCAGAACATCGAGGTGCTGCGCCCGGTCACGCCGGTCGAGGCCGGCGGCTTCCACGACGACCAGCTCTCGGTGCTGCAGCCGCTGCTCGTGGAGCACCTGCGGCGCGAGGGCATCGAGGACTACCTGGTGTGGTTCTACACGCCGATGGCGCTGCCGCTGCTGTCGCAGCTGAGCCCGCGCGCGATCGTCTACGACTGCATGGACGAGCTGGCCTCCTTCAAGAACGCGCCGCGCCAGATGCGCCAGCGCGAGACCGCGCTGCTGAAGATGGCCGACCTCGTCTTCACCGGAGGCCCGAGCCTGTACGAGGCCAAGCGCGACCTGCACCCGAGCGTGCACTGCCTGCCGAGCGCGGTGGACGTCGGGCACTACGCGCCGGCCAACATCGTCCACGACCCCGAGACCGAGGCGCTGCAGGCGCACATCCCCGGCCCGCGCCTGGGCTTCTTCGGCGTGATCGACGAGCGGCTCGACCCGGAGCTCATCGGCCGGCTCGCCGACGCGCATCCCGAGTGGCAGGTCGTGATGGTCGGCCCCGTGGTGAAGATCGACCCGGCGCGGCTGCCGCAGCGGCCGAACATCCACTGGCTCGGCCAGCAGGACTACAAGCGCCTGCCGCAGCTCGTCGCCGGCTGGGACCTGTGCCTGATGCCCTTCGCGATCAACGAGGCGACGCGCTTCATCAGCCCGACCAAGACGCTGGAGTACATGGCCGCCGAGAAGCCGGTGGTCAGCACGCCGGTGCGCGACGTGGTGGGCCTGTACGGCGACGTGGTGCGCATCGCGCACGATCCGGCGGAGTTCATCGCGGCCTGCGAGGAGGCGCTCGCCGAGACCGGCCACCGCCGCACCGAGCGCCTGGGCGCGATGCTCGCGAGCGTCTCGCGCTTCTCGTGGGACGGCACCGCCACGGTGATGCGAGAGCTGATCGAGGAAGTGCTCGCGAAGCGCCCGGCGGCGATGCCGCACCCCGGGATGCAGGCGCTCACGGCCGACGTGCTGCCGCCCAACGTGGTGCTCGCGCCCACCGCGCAGCGCGCCGCCGCGCCGCAGGAAGCCGCCACCGATGCGGCGGCCGTGCAGGCCGCCGCGCCGCTGCCGGCGGTGGCGGAGGCCGGGCGCCGCAGATGATCATCGACGCCCACCTGCACACCACGGGGCGCGAGCGCGCCGACGAGGTGCTGCACGCCTTCGACGAGGCCGGGGTCGACATCGGGGTGCTGCTCGCGCCCTTCCTGAGCGAGGGCTACTCGCTCGACGACCCCGCGTCGCTGCGGCGCGCCAACGAGCACCTCGCCCGGCTCGTCCAGGGCCACGCCGACCGGCTGGTGGGCTTCGCGGTGGTCGACCCGCGCGACCCCGGCGCGCCGCAGGAGCTGCGCCGCGCCGTGGAGACGCTGGGCCTGCGCGGCTGCAAGATGGTGCCCACCGGCTGGTACCCGTACGACGACGCGGTGCAGCCGGTGTTCGCCACCGCGCGCGAGCTCGGCATCCCGCTGCTGTTCCACAGCGGCATCTTCATCGACGGCCGCTCGGGGCGCTTCTGCCGCCCGACCTTCTTCGAGGCGCTGCGCGCGCACCCGGGGCTGAAGGTGACGCTGGCGCACCTGGGCTGGCCCTGGACCGACGAGGCGATCGCGGTCGGCCTGATCGACCTGCTCAACGAGGTGGCGCCTGCGCAGTGCATGTTCCGCTTCGACATCTCCTTCGGCGCGCCGCCGCCCTACCGGCGCGAGGTGCTGCACAAGGCGCTGGAGGTGCTGGGGCCGGGGCTGCTGCAGTTCGGCAGCGACTGCTTCCTGCCCTGCAGCGGCGCCCACCTCGCCGAGCGCGTGCGCTGGGTGCGCGAGCTGCTCGACGAGCTGGAGGTGCCGCAGGACGCGCGCGAGCAGGTCTGGAGCGGCACCGCCGCGGCCTGGCTCGGGATCGACCCGTCGCGGCGCGCGCCGCCGCCCGGCCGCTCCCCGCACCGCCAGCTCCACCCGATCGCCGACTGCACGCGCGCCGCGCGCACGCTGCCCGACCCGTTCTCGCCGCTGTCTTTCTGGAGCCGGGTGCGCATGACGCCGCGCTGCTGCTGAGCGCGCCCGATGGCCGTACCGCCCGCTCCGGGCCCACGCACGCGCGTGCTGCAGCTCGTCGGCAACGCCATCGTCGGCGGCACGGAGCATTGCGTGCTGCGGCTGCTCGAGCGCCTGCCGCGCGAGCGCTTCGAGTGCACCGTGCTCTGCCCCTTCGAGGGCGAGTTCAGCGCGCGCCTGCGCGCGCTCGGCATCGAGGTGCTGCCGGTGGCGATGCCGCCCGGACCGCCGCCGGCGGCCTCGGTGCGGCTGGCCGCGACGCTGATGCGCCGCCGCGCCGTCGACGTGGTGCACTCGCACCTGCCCAACGCCCACCGGCTCGCCGCCCTTGCCGGCCGGCTCGCGGGGCGTCCGGTGCTCGCGACGGTGCACAGCCTCGAGCCCGACCCGGTCGACCTGGCGCTGCACCGCGGCGCCGGCACCCACCTGGCGGTGGTGTGCCGGCCGAGCTATCGCCACGCGCTCGGACGCGGCGCGCACCCGGCGCGGCTGCACCTGCTGCCCAACGGCGTGGACGGCGCGGTGTTCCGGCCCGCGCGCAGCCGTGCCGGGCCGCTGCGCCGGCGCCTGGGCATCCCCCCCGAGGCGCCGCTGGCCGGGTTCGTCGGCCGGCTGTCCTGGGAGAAGGGGCCGGACCTGTTCCTGCACGCGGTGCGCGCCGCGCGCCGCGACGCGCCGCACGCGCATTTCGTGCTGGTCGGCGAGGGGCCGATGCGGCAGGAGTTGCAGGCCGCGATCGAGCGCGGCGGGCTGGCCGACTGCACGCACCTCGCCGGCCTGCAGTCGGACATGCCCGCCGTTTACGCCGAGCTCGACCTGCTCGCCTCCACCTCGCGCTCCGAGGCGATGCCGCTCGCGGTGCTCGAGGCGATGGCCTGCGGGCTGCCGGTGCTCGGCATCGGCGTGGGCGCGCTGCCCGAGCTGATCGTGCCGGGCGCCACCGGCTGGCTGGTCGAGCCGGGCGAGCTCCCGGCCCTCGCGGCACGGCTCGGCGAGGGCCTGCGCGCGCCGCACGCGCTCGCGGCGATGGGCGCGCAGGCCCGCCAGCGCGCGCTCGGGCATTTCGCGCTGGAGCACGGCGTGCGGCGCGCCGCCGCCCTGCTCGAGCGGCTGGCCGGCACGCGCAGCGGCCTGCCGGGCCTCCACGCCCCCGGGTGCGAAGCGCGCACCGCCCATCCCCCAATCCCTGCGCCCCCTTCCCCCGGCAGGTCCGCCGAGGCCTGAACGGGCGCCGCGCAGCCCCTCTGGCATGGGTTTTGCCGAACCCAGAGTCGGGCAACCCGCCTCGCGGAACCAGGGACCGGCAGGCCGCTCCGCCCCTCGGCGGGCAGGCCGCCCGCCCCCGGCCCGCACGACCTATCCAAGGGAGAAATCAATGAAACACCTGATCCTTGCAAGCACCATCGCACTCACCGGCGTGCTCGGCCTCTCCGGCTGCGCGGTCACCAGCGGCCAGAGCACGGTCGGCCAGTACGTCGACGACGCCACCATCACCACCCGCGTCAAGGCCCGCTTCGCGCAGGACCCGCAGGTCAGCGCGATGCGGCTGAACGTCGAGACGCTCAAGGGCGTGGTGCAGCTGTCGGGCTTCGCGGCCTCGCAGGCCGAGAAGCAGCGCGCCGAGCAGGTCGCGAGCGGGGTCCCGGACGTGCGCCAGGTGCGCAACGACATCGTGGTACGGGCGCCGCAATAAGGCGGCCGAGGCCGCTTCCCGGCGAAGCGGTCCTCCACCGGGGCGGCGCCTTGCGCGCCGCCCTTTTTTCGTTCCCGTCCCGGATCGCCCCCTCCCCTGCCGGCCCGCGGACCGTCGCACCGGCGCGACACCCACCCCCGCGACTGCAGGTTTTTGCTGGGAAATATCCCCACTCCCGCGGCGGTGCTGCGTCCCGGCCCGTGGCGGCGCGGCAATATCGGGAGGAGCAGCCCCCCTGCCTCGCCGCCTTCCATCGCGGCCGCCCTGGCATGCCTGCCGGCGAAACCATCTGAAACCCCATGCCTGGGGTATTGCTGCGTTCGATTCCTGCCTGCGTTCCAACTGAACCTTGCAGCCTGGAGAAAGAACGCATGCCTCATGCCCTGATCGTCGACGACGAACCCGATGTGCTGGAGTGGATGTCGGAAGTGGTCCGTGCCGAAGGATTCAGCGTCGCCACCGCCGACTCGCTGCGCAACGCGCGGGCGCAACTGGTGCGCCAGCAGCCGGAGGTGCTGCTGACCGACCTGCAGTTGCCCGACGGCAACGGGGCCGAGCTCGTCGCCGACCTCGAGACCCCGAACCAGACCGAGGTGGTCGTGATCACCGGCCATGCCTCGATGGACAGCGCGATCAACGCGGTGCGCATCGGCGCCACCGACTACCTGGTCAAGCCGGTGGACATCGACCGGCTGCTGGCGATCCTGCGCCGTCAGCCCAAGCCCACCGAGCTGCGCCACGAGATCGGCGAGCTGCGCGAGGAGCTGCGCCGTGCCGGCCGCTTCGGCCACCTGCTCGGCAGCTCGCCTGCGATGCAGCGGCTCTACGACCAGCTCGGCCGCGTCGCGCCGACCTCGGCCACCGTGATGCTGGTGGGCGAGAGCGGCACCGGCAAGGAGCTCGCGGCCAAGACCATCCACGACCTGAGCCGGCGCCGCCGCGCGCCCTTCCTCGCGATCAACTGCGGCGCGATCTCGCCGCAGCTGATCGAGAGCGAGCTGTTCGGCCACGAGAAGGGCAGCTTCACCGGCGCCGACCGCCAGCATCGCGGCTTCTTCGAGCGCGCCAACGGCGGCACGATCTTCCTCGACGAGGTCACCGAGATGCCGCTGGAGCTGCAGGTCAAGCTGCTGCGCGTGCTCGAGACCGGCACCTTCGTGCGCGTGGGCACCACGCAGCCGATCTCCACCGATGTGCGCATCGTCGCGGCCACCAACCGGCAGCCCGAGAAGGTCGTCGCGGAGGGCAAGTTCCGTGAAGATCTTTACCACCGCCTGAATGTTTTTCCGGTGCAATTGCCACCCCTGCGCGACCGCGGCAGCGACATCGAGATGCTGGCGCAGCACTTCCTCGACGAGCTCAACCGCACCGAGGGCACGCGCAAGACCTTCTCGTCCAGCGCGCTGGCCCGCCTGTACGAAATGCCGTGGCCCGGCAACGTGCGCGAGTTGAAAAACTATGTACAGCGCATGTACATCCTCGCCGACGATGTGGTGGAGGGGCTGGAGCCGCCGCAGCACATGCCGGCGCGCCACGAGGAGGACAGCGGCCTGCTCACGATCCGCATCGGCACGCCGCTCGACGAGGTCGAGCGCCGCGTCACGATGGCGACGCTCGAGCGCTGCGGCAACGTCAAGCGCACCGCCGCGCAGGTGCTGGGCATCAGCCTGAAGACGCTCTACAACCGGCTCGAGGTCTATGCGCTCAAGGGCCAGGGCGGCGGCCAGGGCGCGCGCAACGGCGCTGCGGAGAGCGAAGGCCCGGCGGGCGACGAGGCGACGGCAGCCATTCCTTTGCGGCGCGCGAGCTGAGGCGAGGCAGCGGGGGGCGCGTGAGCCGCTGAGGGCCGCTGCCCCCTGCAGCAGGCAGGCTGCCCCGTCGGCGCCGCGCCCGTTCCGCCTGGCCGGCCTCCTCCCGCCGGCGCGCGGCTCGCAAAAGCTCCGAGCCGGAGCAGACCAGGCGAGCGGGAAGCTCGAGGAAAAGACAGGAAAAGGACGAAGGCGCCCGTGTTCAGCCGCCGCCGCCCGGCCGCCGCAGATCGCTGCGCGAGCGCGCCGCCGGCGTGAAGGGCAGGATCTTCGCGCCCCCGCCCGAGGTGCCGCTTGCGGCGCCGCCCGGCGGCTGCGGGAGCTGCTGCGGCTGCTGCGACGAGGAGGGACCGGAGCGTCCTCGCTGCTGCTGCTCCGGCCCCATCTCCGGCTCGCGTCCCGCGGAGGCAGGCGAGCCGGGGGCGGCTCCCGGGCCGGCCGGGACGCCCGCCTGTCGCGGCGCGCCGCCCGGGGCGAGCCCCTGGCGCTCGTCGAGGGCATGGCCGAGCGAGGCGCCGAACAGCAGGATCTGCGCCGAGTAGTACATCCACATCATCGCGACGACGAAGGAGCCCGCCGCGCCGTAGCTCGACGCGACGCTCGCGCGTGCGAGGTACAGGCCGATCAGGTGCTTGCCCACCGAGAACAGCAGCGCGCCGACGATCGCGCCGACCCAGACCGCATGGCGGCTCGCGGGGCGCTCCGGCAGCCAGCGCATCAGCGCGGCGAAGCCGACGGCGATCGCCGCGGTGGACAGCCCCACGTCCGCCAGCGCCAGCAGCGCGGGCAAGCCGGCGACGGGCACGCGCGAGGACAGCCAGGCGCCGAGCGCCGCCACCGCGGTGCTCGCCAGCAGCAGCGTCATCGCGAGCAGCCCGAAGCCGAGCACCAGCGCGAAGGCGACCAGCCGGGTGCGCAGGAAGCCGCCGAGCGGCGACTCGGACGGCCGCACGCGCGCCATCGCATTGAGCGCGCGCTGCAGCTGCGCGAACACGCCGCTCGCGCCGACGAGCAGCGTGAGCAGCGCGAGCAGCCCCGCGAAGTTGCCGACCGGCTCGCGCCAGGCCGACTCGATCATCGACTGGATGCTCTGCGCCGCGGTGGAGCCCACCAGGCTCTCGATGCGCCCGACGATCTGCCCGCGCGCGGCCTCGGCGCCGAACACCGCGCCCGTCACCCAGATCGCGAGCACCAGCAGCGGCGCGAGCGCGAACATCGTGTAGAAGGCGATCGCCGCCCCGTACAGCGGCCCGCCCTCGGACACCCAGCGCGTCAGGGCCCGCGCCGTCAGTTGCGCCGGGGGCCGCAGCGACGCGGGCACGAAGCGCCACAGACGCTCCTCCAGGGCCTTGCCGTTCATCGCCTCGCCTCCTGCAGCAGAGAAATCTCGGGTCAGGCCGCTCCCGGCAGATCGCGTGCCCGAAACGGCCTGCAAGCAGTGCGAGGACCTCCGTTCCGGGGTGGGGGCACGCCGGCTGCCGCACAGGTGGAGGACTTTCCCTTCGCCCGCACGTCCCGGCCTCCCGGCTTCACGGCAACCGGGCGCGCCCGCGAAGCCGGAGCCGGCCCTGCATCCCGTCCATCGCCCGAGGCACGCCCCTGAACGCACCGCACGACCCCCTCCCGCCCGCCACCGGCACCCGCTCCCCCTTCGCGGCGGTGCCGGCGCCCGCCCTGTGGGCCGCCCGGGGCCTGCTGCTGATCGCCATGATCTTCCTGCTGCAGTTCGCGCAGTCGCTGCTGCTGCCGCTGGTGGTGGCGGTGATCCTGACCTTCGTGCTGTCCGAGCCGGTGCGGCGGCTGCGGCGGCTCGGCATCCCGGAGATGGTGGGCGCCGGGCTGGTCGTCGCCGCGCTGCTCGGCGTGGTCGGCCTGGCGGGCAGCGCGCTCGCCGGCCCCGCCGCCGACTGGTGGCAGCGCGCGCCGAGCAACCTGCGCCAGCTGGTCGAGACCTTCGACCGGGTGCGGGCCGAGCTGCCGCTGCTCGCGCCGCCGCGCAAGAATCCCCGCAGCGCCACGCCGCCGCCCGACCCGGTGAAGGAGAAGCTCGCGAGCGAGGGCTTCGCCCTCACCCGCACCGTGATGACCCAGGTGGTGACCTTCGCGATCTCGGCCGCGGCCACCGTGATCCTGCTCTACTTCCTGCTCGCGTCGGAGCACTGGCTGCTGTCGCGCACGGTGGAGGCGATCCCGCGGCGACGAACGCGCGGCATCGTGCTCGCCGGCGTGCGGCGCGCGCAGCGCGAGATCGGCACCTTCCTCGCGACGATGAGCCTGATCAACCTGGGCGTCGGAGCCGCCACCGGCGTCGTGATGATGAGCCTCGGGCTGCCGAACCCGGGCTTGTGGGCGGCGATGGCCGGCGTGATGAACTTCGTGCCCTACCTCGGGCCGCTGATCGTGCTGGTGCTGCTGCTGCTCGCCGGCGTGCTGACCTTCGGCAGCTTCGGGATGATGGTCGCGCCGGCCGCCGCCTTCCTGCTGATCAACGTGATCGAGGCCAACTTCGTGACGCCGATGATCCTCGGCCGCCGGCTCTCGCTCAGCCCGCTGTCGGTGTTCCTGTCGGTGATGGTGTGGGGCTGGCTGTGGGGCATCGCCGGTGCGCTGATCGCGGTGCCGCTGCTGCTCGGCCTGCGCGCGGTCTGCCGCTACTGGCGCCGCCTCAAGTTGCTCTGCGTCTACCTCGAGGGCGACCGCAACGAGGCGCCCTCGCTGAAGTCGCTGCTGCGCGCCAAGCGCAGGAGCGCGGGGGCGCGCGGAACGTAAGCAGCCGTTCCGCCTGCAACAACTTCCTTCCGCGCGCAAGCGCCTGCGCTCCAGCTTCTACAAGCCCGCCGTGAATAATCGAGGGTTCGGGGCACCGGATGCGTCCGATCGCATCCCGCACCCTCAAGCCCGGGTTTTCCCTGTCGTTTAAGCGAGCCTGAGTCGCCGGCCGTCCTCTGGAACGGAGCCGGCGGCGGACAAGCCATCGGCGCCGTCGCGGCGGCGCCCAGACAGGGAAAGAGAAGCTTGTGAAAACGACGAATTCTTTGGCAACGCCCGCCCCGGCCGGCGTGCTCGGCCTCTACCGCAGCGTGTGGCGCTTCGCCGACGGCGTGCGCGCGCGCTGGCTGCTGGCCACTGCGCTGCTCGTGAGCTCGACGCTCGTGAAGCTGTCGATGCCGTGGATGGCCGCGCAGGCGATCAACACGCTGCAGGCCGGCGGCGCCGACGCCTCGACGCAGGCGGCGCTGTGGATCGCCGCGATCGTGCTGGCGGTGGTGGTGTCGTGGAGCATGCACGGCCCGGGCCGCATCCTGGAGCGCTCGGTGGGCGTGAAGGTGCGCCAGGGCGTGTCCGACGCGCTCTACGGCAAGCTCACCCGCGTGCCGCTGGTGTGGCACGACCGGCACCACTCGGGCGAGCTGCAGCAGCGCGTGGACCAGGCGAGCAACGCGCTCGGCAACTTCGCGCAGACGCAGTTCATCTACCTGCAGAACATCGTCAACCTGATCGGGCCGGTGGTGGCGCTGACGCTGCTGTCGCAGCTCGCCGGCGGCATGGCGCTCGCCGGCTACCTGGCGGTGGCCTTCGTGATCATCCGCTTCGACCGCGCGCTGATGCGCCTGGCGCGGCGCGAGAACGACGCCAACCGCCGCTACGGCGCCGGGCTGCTGGACTTCATCGGCAACATCTCCACCGTGATGAGCCTGCGGCTGCACAAGGCCACGCGCCGCCTCGTCGGCCAGCGCCTCGACGCGGTGTTCGAGCCGCTCAAGCGCTCGATCGTGCTGACCGAGGCCAAGTGGTGTGCGGTGGACCTGCTGACGATCACGCTGACCTGGAGCCTGGTGGTCGTCTACGCCTGGCAGTCGCAGAACGCGGGCGGCACGCTGATGATCGGCAGCCTGTTCATGATCTACCAGTACGCCAACCAGGCCGGCGGCGTGATCGGCTCGATGGCGACGAACTTCCAGAACTTCGCGCGCATGCGCACCGACTACTCGAGCGCCGACCCGGTCTGGAACGCGCCGGAGCACCCCGAGGCGACCGCCGCGGTGGGCGAGGAATGGCGCCGCATCGACGTGCGCGACCTGCACTTCTCGCGCGACGGCGCCCCCGAGGCGGGCGCGGCGGACGGCGAGGCGGCGCAGCGCGGCGGCCTGCACGGCGTGTCGCTCACGCTCTACCGCGGCGAGCGCGTGGCGCTGGTGGGCCCGAGCGGCTCGGGCAAGAGCACGCTGATGAAGGTGCTCGCCGGCCTCTACCAGCCCGACCACGGCCACTTCAGCGTGGACGGCAGCGCCCGGCCCGGCCTGAAGCACCTCGGCAGCGTCACGACGCTGATCCCGCAGGAGGCGGAGGTGTTCGAGTGCACGGTGCGCGAGAACCTGACCTTCGGCGAGCGCTACGACGACAGCGCGATCGTGGAGGCCGCGCACGTCAGCGCCTTCGACACGGTGCTCGCGACGATGCCGCAGGGGCTCGACACGCCGATCACCGAGCGCGGCGTCAACATGTCGGGCGGCCAGCGCCAGCGGCTGTGCCTGGCGCGCGGCGCGCTTGCCGCGCAGGGCAGCTCAGTGCTGATGCTCGACGAGCCCACCAGCGCGCTCGACCCGGTGACCGAGGCGCTCGTGTTCCGCCGGCTGGGCGAATGCTTCCCGCAGGCCTGCATCGTCTCGTCGGTGCACCGCATGAGCCTGCTCGAGCACTTCGACAAGGTGGTACTGATGGTGGCGGGCCGGGTGCTCGACGTGGGCAGCGTGCCCGAGCTGATGGAGCGCCAGCCGATCTTCCGCGAGATGGTGCACGGCCCCGGCGAGGCGGCGGCCCTGCCGGCGCCGCAGCCGGTGCGCGAGACCGCGGGCGCCTGAGGCGGCGTCATGCACCGTGCGGCCGCGAGGCCCGCATGAAAGGAAGGGCGCCCCGCGGGGCGCCCTTCGTGCGTCACGGCCCGACAGGGCCGACGTTCAGAACTTGTACTTGACGCCGATCGTCGCCAGGTCCACCTCCTCGCGGCCGCCGACGAACTTCATGCGGTGGCGCTCCCAGTCCAGCGTCACCGCCCAGTTCGGCGCGACGTTCAGGTTGGCGCCGAGGCCCCAGGTGAAGCCGAAGCCGTTCTCGTCGCCGCCGGCGACGCCGCCCACCGCCGGCGTGCGGGTCCAGCCGTAGGTGGTGCCGAGCTTGCCGACGAGGTCGAAGGTGGGGCTCACGGGCATCGTGCCGACCGCGCTCAGGTTGATGCCGTAGGCACGCGCGCGTCCACCCGCGCCGGCGGCGACGTCCGCGCGGCCGAAGTGGATCAGGCTGACCTCGGCGCCGAGCCACTCGTTGACCCGCCCGCCGGTGAAGATCTTGCCGGAGACGTCGGGGTTGTCGCAGCCGACGAGGCCACCGCAGGCGTCGTCGAAGTCGGCGCGGCCGATGCTGGCGCCCACGTAGCCCTGCGTGGTGTAGGGCAGCCAGGACTGGCCGGCCCCCATCCCCATCATGCCGCCGCGGGCGGTGGCGTCGCTGCCCATGCCGGAGGTGCCCATCGTGGAGCTGCGCGGGCTGCCCATGCCAGAGCCGCTGGTGCCGCTGCCGGTGGCATCGCTGCCGGTGCTGCCGCCCATGCCGGAGCCGCTCGTGCCGCCGGTGCCGGTACCCATCGCATCGCTGCCGGTGCCGGTCGTGCCGGCCGCGCCGGTGCCCAGGCCCCCGCCGGTCGCCCCGCCCATGCCGCTGCCCATGTCGCTGCCGGTCGTGCCGCCGGTGCTGCCGCCCATGCCGGATCCGGTCGTGCCGCCGGTGCTGCCGCCCATGCCGGAGCCGGTCGTGCCGCCGGTGCCGGTGCCCATTGCGTCGCTGCCGGTGCCGTAGCCGCTACCGGTGCCGGTGGTCGAGCCCGTCGTGCCGGAACCCGTCGCGTCGGTTCCGGTGCCGCCCATGCCGCTCGTGCCGGTGGCGCCGGTGCCGTAAGGGCTGCCGGTCGTTCCGGTCGTGCCGGTGCCGTAGGTGCTGCCGGTGCCGGTCGCCCCGGTGGTGCCGGTGGCATCGGTTCCGGTGCCGGTCGCTCCGCTCGTGCCCGAGGCATCGGTTCCGGTGCCGCTCATGCCGCTGCCGGTCGTGCCCATGGAGCCCATGCCGCTGCCGGTGGCGCCCGTCGTCCCGCTCGCGCCGGTGCCCATGCCGCTGCTGCCGGTGGCGCCGCTGTCGTAGGTGCCGCCAATGGCCGGCGAGGTGCCGGTGGCCCCGGTCCCGGTCGTGGCGCCGCTCGTCTGCGCCTGGACCGCGAAGGCCGCGGAGCCGAGCGCGGCGGCGATCACCGCGGTGGAGAAGATGCTGCTCTTAGGTTTCATCGTCACTCCTTGAATGGGGGTGTAAACACGGTGCCTTGCCCCATTGACGGGACGATCAGGCTGCGCTACCCCCTTGGGCAAGGGGCATGCCGGGGGGAACCTCCGCCGGCCGATCCCGCGGGCCGCCTTCGGCGGCGGGTGCGAGGCCCTTGCCGGCCAGACCCTCGGCCCCGCTGCAGAAACTGCCGCGGACTGCACTTTGTTCGGTGCGGGCCCCGGGCACGCCGATTGCCTCTTCGACCGTGCGAAATGCTCCCGAAGTCGCCTGGAGACCCCCATGAGATCCCCCGAGACGATCAACGGCAAGCTCCCCTGCGAGCACCCGAGCCGCGAGCGCGGCGACCACGCCAACCTCTCCCGGCCGGAGGCCCATCCCGGCAACCGCCCTGCCGCCCGGCCGGCGCCCCGCCCCTCTCCCGCCGCCCCGCGCCGCGGCCGCGACGCATGGAACTGAGGGGCAGGCCTTGAGCCCGCCCGTCCAGTCCGGAACCGCCGTCGCGCCGCTGCGGGTTCCCGGCCTTTCCGGCCTCGGCAGCGGCGCCTCCCCTTCCCCCTCCGCCGCTCCGCCCCACGGCGGCCCGGCCGCCGCTCTGCAGCGCCACGGCCGCGTGCTGGCGCGCACGCTCGACGCGCCGGTGATTCCCGGCAACCGCGTCGAGGTGCTGCTCGACGGGCCGGCCACCTACGCGGCGATGTTCGACGCGATCGACGCCGCGCGCGACCACATCAACCTGGAGAGCTACACGCTCGAGGCGAGCGGCCCCGGCGAGGAGATGGCGCGCCGGCTGATCGCGCGGCGCCGCGACGGCCTGCGCGTGAACGTGCTGTTCGACGCCTTCGGCTCGATGCAGACGCCCGCGTCCTACTTCGACGCGATGCGCGCGGCCGGCGTGCGGGTGTGCGAGTACAACCCGCTGAATCCGCTGCGCAACACGATCAGCCGCGCGCTGCACCTGCGCGACCACCGCAAGCTGATGATCGTCGACGGCCGCATCGGCTTCACCGGGGGCGTCAACATCAGCGGCGTCTACGCCGCGGGCCCCTCGGGGCCGCTGCGGCGCGAGCGCGCGCGGGTGCTGCAGTCGGGCTGGCGCGACACGCACGTGCGCATCGAGGGCCCGGTGGTGGCCGAGATGCAGCGGCTCTTCATCTCGCACTGGCACCGCCACTCCTGCGAGCCGCTGCCGGGCGCGCGCTACTACCCGCCGCTGCCGCCCGCGGGCACGCAGCAGGTGGGCGTCGCGGCGCGCGAGGCGGGACGGCGCCGCAACGCCTTCTACCGCTCGCTGATCGGCGCGATCGACGCCGCGCAGCAGCGCGTGCTGATCACGGTGGCCTACTTCGTGCCGACGCGCCGCCTGATGCGCTCGCTCGCCGCGGCGGCGCGCCGCGGCGTCGAGGTGCGCATGGTGCTGCCCGGCATCAGCGACGTGTGGGCGCCGCTGCACGCGGGACGCTCGCACTACGCCTGGCTGCTGCAGGCCGGGGTGCACATCCACGAGCGGCACGACGCGATGCTGCACGCCAAGACCTGCGTGATCGACGGCGTGTGGGCCACGGTCGGCTCGAGCAACCTCGACTGGCGCAGCTTCCTGCACAACGCCGAGGCCAACGTGGTGGTGCTCGACCGCGACTTCGCGGCCGAGCTCGAGGCGGTGTTCTGGCGCGACGTCGGCTGCTGCAGCGAGATCACCGCCGAGCGCTGGCAGCAGCGGGGCTGGGTGCCGCGCATGCAGGAGTGGCTGGCGCGCCGCTTCGAGTTCTTCCTCTGAGCCGCTCGCGGGGTGGGCGCGGCTTCAGCGCAGGGCCGCGCCTTGCCGGCTGCACAGATTGCGGCCGACGACGGTCAGACGCAGCGTGCCGCCATGCCACTCGAGCCAGTCGAGCGCGACGTAGCGCTCGACCTCCTGCTCCGACAGCAGGTCGGCGCGCCGGCTCGCGAGCAGGCGCTCGACGCGGGGCAGCCGCTCGCGCAGGCGCTCGCGCTCGTCCTGCGCGCCGTCCGGCGAGGGTGGCAGCGGCCGGCCCGGCAGCGGCGGACCGGCCGTCTTCGGCCGCGGTCCGCGCGACGGTGCGGGCGCACCGCAGCACTGGTCGACCATCTGGGTCCAGTGCGCATTGGCGCACTCCGCGACAGGATCGTTCGGCATGGCAGGCCTCCTCGGCAGCGCAAACTGCACCGAACTTAACACCGACGGGCCCGGCGGGCCTTGCAAGCGGGGCACGGATGCAGGCCGCGCAGGGTCTTGCCCCCGGGACTTCAGGCCCCCCACGTCCCCCCGGCCGGCCCGCCTTGGCGGTGCGCATGCTCGGCGTTTGCCGCCGCGACCTGCCGCAGCGCGTCGGGCACGCCGCCGGGCAGCGCGGGGCGCGGCGCGAGCGCGGGGCGGCCGACCTGCAGCAGCCGCAGCCCGGCTGCGCGGCAGCGCTCGGCATCGAAGAGGTTGCGGCCGTCGATCACGAGACCGTCGGCGAGTTCGCGCGCGATCTCGCGCGGGTCGACGCGCAGGAACTCGGGCCACTCGGTGGCCAGCACGAGCGCCTGCGCCCCCTGCAGCGCGGCGCGCGCGCTGCGTGCCCAGTGCAGCCGGGGCGGATGGTCGAGCCGGCGCGCGGCGCCGCGCAGCGCCACCGGGTCGTAGGCGGCGACATGCGCGCCGGCCTCGACCAGCCGCCGCGCCAGCCAGAGGCTGGGCGCGTCGCGCATCTCGTCGCTGCCGGGCTTGCAGGCCAGGCCCCACAGCGCGATGCGCCGCCCGCGCAGCCCGGCCGGCCCGCCGTAGCAGTCGCACAGGCGCTCGTAGAGCCAGTGCCGCTGCGTCTCGTTGACCGCCTCCGCCGCGCCGATCAGCCGCGGCTGCAGGCCCTGCGCGGCCGCCGCGTGGCGCAGGTTCGCGAGGTCGCGCGGGAAGCCCGCGCCGCCCCAGCCGATGCCGGGGCGCAGGCACTCGGGGCCGATGCGCGGGTCGCTGCCGAGCACCTCGCAGACCTGCGCGATGTCGGCGTCGAGCGCATGCGCGATCGCCGCCATCTCGTTGATGAAGCTGATGCGCGCCGCGAGCATCGCGCCGACGGCCTGCTTGCCGAGCTCGGCGCTGCGCAGACCGAGGCACAGCAGCCGCACCCCGCGCTCCAGCAGCGGCGCGTAGACGCGCCGCAGCACCCCGGCCTCGCCCGCCGCGTCGGCGCCCACCACGATGCGGCCGGGCTCGAGGAAGTCGCGCACCGCGCTGCCGCCGCGCAGGAACTCGGGATTGCACAGCACCGGCACCCGCCACGGCAGCCCCCGCTCGCGCAGGCCCGCGTCGATGGCCTCGCGCAGGCGCTCGCAGGTGCCCACCGGGGCGGCGGACTTCAGCACCACGGTCGCCGGCCGCGCCAGGCAGCGGCCGAGTGCGCGCGCCACCTCGAGCACGCACGCGCGCTCGGCCTCGAGCGCGTGTTCGGGCGCGGTGCGCCCGGGGACGGCGCTGCCCGCCGCCGGGCCCGGCCCCGCCTCCTCGCGCCGCTCCACCGCGATAAAGACCACCTCGGCCTGCGCGAGCGCGGCGCGCAGGTCAGCGGTGAAGGCGAGCCGCCCCGACGCGCGGTGGATCGCCACCAGCGCATCGAGCCCCGGCTCGTAGAGCGGCAGCGCACCGCGCTCGAGCCGCCCGATCAGCGACGGGTCGGCATCGACCGAGGCCACGTCGTGGCCGAGCTGCGCCAGGCCGGCCGCGCAGACCAGGCCGACGCGGCCGGTGCCGATCACCGCGATTCGCACGGCCCCTCCGTCGCCGTCGCCGTCGCCGTCGCCGCCTCGGCCGCGACCGCGACCGCGACCGCCGGCAGGAAGATGCTGCGCTCGGGCGGCAGGCCGAGCCGCTCGCGGAACCACGCGATCGTCTCGCGCAGCCCGTCCTCGAGGCTCACGCTCGGCTGCCAGCCGAGCAGCCGCCGCGCCTGGCCGATGTCGGGCTTGCGGCGCTTCGGGTCGTCCGCGGGCAGCGGCCGGCGCACGATGCGCGAGCGGCTGCCGGTCAGCGCCAGCACCCGCTCGGCGAGCTCCGCGACGGTGTGCTCCTGGGGGTTGCCGAGGTTCACCGGCCCCTCGGCGTCGGCGTCCATCATGCGGCGCAAGCCCTCGATCAGGTCGTCGACGTAGCAGAAGCTGCGCGTCTGCTCGCCGTTGCCGTAGACCGTCAGGTCCTCGCCGCGCAGCGCCTGCACGATGAAGTTGCTGACGACGCGGCCGTCGTCGGGCTGCATGCGCGGCCCGTAGGTGTTGAAGATGCGCACCACGCGCACCGGCGTCTGGTGCTGGCGCAGGTAGGCGAAGCACAGCGTCTCGGCGCAGCGCTTGCCCTCGTCGTAGCAGGCGCGCGGGCCGGTCGGGCTGACGTTGCCGCGGTAGTCCTCGACCTGCGGATGCACGGCCGGGTCGCCGTAGACCTCGCTGGTGGAGGTCTGCAGCAGCCGCGCGCCGCACTGCCGCGCCAGCTCGAGCAGGTGGTGCGCGCCGAGCACGCAGGTGAGCGTGGTCTGCACCGGCTCGCGCTGGTAGTGCGGCGGGCTCGCCGGGCAGGCGAGGTTGAAGATGCCGTCCACGTCCAGCCCCGCCGGCAGCGGCCGCGTCACGTCGTGCTCCCGGAAGGCGAAGCGCGCGTGCAGCCTCAGGTGCTCGAGGTTCTCGCGCCGCCCGGTGGAGAGGTCGTCGATCGCGAGCACGCGGTGCCCCTCGGAGAGCAGGCGGTCGCAGAGATGGCTGCCGAGGAAACCGGCGCCCCCGGCGACCAGCACGCGCTTCCGAGTGGACGTTGTCATGGGCGATCCCGCGTTGTCGTGATGCCTGCGGGCAGCAAGCCCCGTGCCCCAGCGGCGCGCCCGGGGGGCGCCTCCCGCCCTTGCCCCTCCCTTGCCCCGGCCGCGCGTCGCGCCGCATGCGGCAACGCGTGCCGCGGCCGCCGGCACCGCCGCTTCGGTGAGAAGGAATTGCCGCCCGCGCGGGGACGCGGGCGAGCGCCCCCCCCGCGGATGCGTGGTGCCGCGAGCCCGCCCGCCGCCCGGCCCCCGGGAAGCCTTCAGCCGGCGTTCGCCGACGCCCCTCGAACGGGTGTACGGGCACTTCGATTGCCCCGCCACACTCACCCTCAGAGCCCGAATCCGCCGTGCGCATCGCCTACGTCACCGAGACCTATCCGCCCGAACTCAACGGCGTCGCACTGACCGTGGAACGCACGGTGCGCCACCTTCGCGCGAACGGTCACGAGCTCTGCCTGCTGCGCCCGCGCCAGCCCGGCGAGGAGCGCCGCGACGACGCCGAGGAGTGGCGCACGCGCAGCCTGCCGATCCCGATGTACCGCGACCTGCGCTTCGGCCTCGCGCTGACGGCCACGCTGCGCGAGCGCTTCGAGCGCCGCCTGCCGCAGCTCGTGCACGTCGCGACGCAGGGGCCGCTCGGGCGCGCGGCGGTGCAGGCGGCCCGGCAGCTCGGCCTCGCGGTGACCTCGGACTTCCGCACCAACTTCCACCAGTACAGCCGCTACTACGGGCTCGGCTGGATGGAGCCGATGGTGCGCCACTACCTGTGCCGCTTCCACAACGCCACGCACCGCACCTTCGTGCCGACCGCCGCGCTGCGCGAGCAGCTCGCCGGCAGCGGCTTCGCTCACCTGACGGTGGTGGGCCGCGGCGTCGACGCGCGGCTCTTCTCGCCGCAGCGGCGCAGCGCCGCGCTGCGCGAGCGCTGGGGCGCGGGCGAGGCGACCCCGGTGCTGCTCTACGTCGGGCGGCTCGCGGCCGAGAAGAACGTGCCGCTCGCGCTGGCCGCCTTCGACGCGGTGCGCGAGCGGCTGCCCGGCGCGCGCATGGTGGTGGTCGGCGACGGCCCGATGCGCCGGCGCTGGCAGCAGCAGCACCCGCATGTCCACTTCGCCGGGCTGCAGCGCGGCGAGGCGCTCGCCGAGCACTACGCCTCGGCCGACCTGTTCCTGTTCCCGAGCCTGTCCGACACCTTCGGCAACGTGACGCTGGAGGCGATGGCCTCGGGCCTCGCGGTGGTGGCCTTCGACGTCGCGGCAGCCGCCGAGCACATCGAGGACCACGACAGCGGCCTGCTCGTGCCGCCCGGCGACGAGCCCGGCTTCGTCGCCGCCGCCTGCTCGCTGGCCTGGCAGTCCGACACGCTGCGGGCGCTGCGCGAGCGGGCCCGCGAGGCCGCGCTGCAGGCCAGCTGGGACCGGGTGCTCGCCCGCTTCGAGGACCACCTTCAGGAGACTGCGCATGCCGTGGAAGCCGCACGTTCCGCCGACGCCTGCCTCGCCTGAGGCGTCGCCTCCCCGGCCGGCGAGCCCGGCCGACTCGCTCGCCGCTGCCGCGGCCGACGAGGACGCCTCACGCCCGCCCTGGGCGCGCCGCGCGCTGTGGGCCGAGCACGACCGCCGCGGCGCGCGCTGGCTGCACCGCGCCGCGGCCAACCCGGCCGTGGTGCTGCTGCTGGTGCTCGTGAGCCGGCTCGGCGACGGCATGCTGTGGTACTCGGTGATGGTGCTGCTGCCCTTCCTCGGCGGCCCGGGCGGCTGGACCTGCGCCATCCAGATGGGACTGGTCGGCCTGATCAACCTGGTGCTCTACCTCTCGCTCAAGCGCTGCATCGCGCGCGAGCGGCCCTTCATGAGCTGCCCCGACATCCGCGCCTGCGCGCGCGCGCTCGACCAGTTCAGCTTCCCGAGCGGGCACACGCTGCACGCGGTGGCCTTCTCGATGGTGATCGCCAACACCTACCCGGTGCTCGCGCCGCTGCTGTGGGGCTTCACCGCGCTGGTGGCGCTGTCGCGCGTCGTGCTCGGCCTGCACTACCCGAGCGACGTGCTGGCCGGCGCCGGCATCGGCGCGCTGATCGCGGCGATCGCGCTGTCGGTGATCTGAGGCCGGCGGGCTCGCCCGGCGAGCCCGTCGCCGCCCGCTCCTTTTCCAGCGCCGGGCCGTGGGCCGCCCGGCTCAGCACGCCAGCGAACCGCGCCCGCGCTGCTGCCAGGCGAGCGTCGCCTGCGCGAGCGTCAGCGGCTCGCGCGCCTCGAGGTGGCGCGCGAGCAGGCGCTGCCACGAGCGGCGCACCGTGGCGTGCTCGACGTCGTGCGGATGCAGCTCGAAGCGCAGCAGCGGGCGGTGGCGCTGCGTCGCGACCACCGCCGGGTTCCACAGGCGCGACAGCGCGCGCCGCCATGCGCTGCGGGTGCTGTAGACCACGCTCTGGCTGACCAGCGGCTCGCTGCCGCGCTGCAGCGGCACGAGCTCGCGCAGCGTGCAGGTGTAGCGCAGCGGCATCGTGCGCAGCGCCTTCCAGCTGCCCTCGCTGAGCAGCCAGGCCGGCGCGACGAAGCCGTGCAGCGGCCAGTGGTTGCGCTCGAACCAGCGCATGCCGGCCGCGAGCCGCAGCGTCGCCTGCGCGCAGCTCAGCGCGCTGAACTCGCCCTCGCTCGCGGTGTAGACGCGCCGGCGCAGGTGGTCGATCCAGCCGTCGGGCTCGCCGTCGTCCCAGTGCGTGTAGCCGTGCAGCGCGAGCTCGTCGCCGGCATCGAGCCGCTCGCCCAGCCAGTGGTCGAAGCCCGCGTCGGGGTCCTGGTGGTGGTAGCGCGGCACCGCCAGCAGCGTCATCGGCAGCGGCGCGACCTCGTGCACCGCGTCGATCAGCCGCCGGCACAGCAGCGCGGTGGCCGGCGCCACGTCATGCAGCACCACGCTCAGGCCCGGCTTCATCGGGGCATCTCCGCCAGCAGCGGCGCCGGCCGCGGCGCCCGGTCCTCCTCGCGCCCGAGCAGGCGGTGGTAGCGCGCCTGCAGCTGCGGCAGCACCCGGTCCCAGGCATGCGCCTCGGCGCGCTCGCGCGCCGCGAGCGACAGCGCGGCGCGCTCGCGCGCGAACAGCGCGTCGACGGCCTCCGCGAAGGCCTCGGGCCGCTGCCGCGCCACCGGCATGCCGACGCGCACGTCGACGAGCTCGGCCAGGCCCTGCGCGGCGCTCGCGACCACCGGCGTGCCGCAGGCCAGCGCCTCCAGCACGCCCAGGCCGAAGGTCTCCTGGTCGCCCGCGTGCACCGCCGCGTCCGCGCTCGCGAGCGCGCGCGCGACGCCCTCGGGCCGGGCCTCGAAGGGGCGCACGAGCACGCGCTCGCCCGAGGGCGGCAGCGGCCCGTCGCCGATCGCCACCAGCCAGTAGCGGGGCCCCAGGCAGCTCACCGCCCGAGCCAGCAGCGGCAGGTTCTTCTCGGCGGCGAAGCGGCCCACGTAGACCAGCACGCGCGCATCGCGAGGCAGGCCGAGCGCCTCGCGCCAGCGCGGATCGCGCCGCGCCGGGCAGAAGGTGTTCACGTCGACGCCGAGCGGCTGGCGCTCGACCCGCTCGAGGCCGAGCTCGAGCAGTTGAAGGCGCATCGCCTCGCTCGGCGCGAGTACGAGGTCGAAGCCGCGGTAGACGTGGCGCATGTAGCGGCGCGCCGCGCCGGCGGCCAGCCGCGCGCCGCGCGCACCGAGCAGCGGGGCGCACAGCCGCTCGGCCAGCGCCGCGAGGTTCGAGTGGCAGAACGCGACCGCCGGCACGCCCAGGCGCGCGGCCGCGTCGCGTGCGGACCATGCGAGCCGCCACGGATCGCCCGCCTCGATCAGGTCGGGACGCAGGTCCTGCATCAGCCGCGCGCCGGCCGCGCGCCGCAGCGGCACCCGGTAGTCGGGCGCACCCGGCAGCGGCACGCCCGGCACGCCGACCATGCCGGGCTCGGTGACGACCGGCGCGATGATGGTGTGGCGCCAGCCGTCCCGCGACGCGAGCCAGTCGCGCTTGGCGCGCAGGTAGCGGCGCACGCCGCCGCTGGTGGCGCTCCAGAACATCGTCGCGTCGAGCAGGTGGAGCCGCGCGTCCCCGCCGCCGCGCTCGCGAGGGACCGCAGCGGGGAGGCGCGTCGCCGGCGCGGAGAGGGAAACATCCATGACACCAGAAGGGGGCAACGCCCATGCCCGGACATCCGGATCAGGGGGGTGAAGGGATGCGGCGAGCTCCGCCCCGGCGGGACGGGCGGCATGACCGCGCTGGCAGGCACGTTACCTGCCGAGCAGACATGCCTCAATCCCTCACTCTCTCGGAAGTTCGGAAAGGAGTGATCCATGAACCGACCCGCGGACGACATGCCCGCCTCGGGCGCCTCGGCGGCGCCGGCAGTGCTGAGCACCATCGCGATGGTGCTGCTGATCATCGGCGGCCTCAACTGGGCGCTGGTGGGCCTGTTCAACTTCGATCTCGTGGCCGCGATCTTCGGCCCGATGTCGGTGCTCTCGCGCATCGTCTACGTGCTCGTGGGCCTGGCCGCGCTGTACTGCCTCGCGCTGCTGCCGCGTGTATCGCGTTTGCGGTGAGGCCCTCCTCCCCTTCCCTCTCCCACAAGCAAAGGAGTTCCCCATGGACCAGAACGACGTCCTCGACACCCTCAACACCCTGATCGAGACCTGCAAGGACGGCGAGTACGGCTTCCAGCAGTGCGCCGAGCACGTGAAGTCGACCGACCTGCGCACGCTGTTCAACGACCGCGCCGAGTCCTGCCGCCGCGGTGCGCAGGAGCTGCAGTCGCTCGTCACGCAGTACGGTGGCACCCCCGACACCGGCAGCAGCGCCAGCGGCACGCTGCACCGCGGCTGGGTCTCGGTCAAGGGCATGCTGACCGGCCACAGCGACGAGGCGATGCTCGAGGAGTGCGAGCGCGGCGAGGACGCGGCGCTCGAGCGCTACCGCAACGCGCTGGCCAAGCCGCTGCCCGAGCCGGTGCGCGCGGTGGTCGAGCGCCAGTACCAGGGCGTGCAGCGCAACCACGACATGGTCAAGGCCGCGCGCAACCGGATCAAGATGGCCTCGTCCTGATGAGGCGCGGTGACGCAAGAAGTGCAGCGCCGATGCACATTTGGCAGGAGATTCCGATGAAGAAACCGACCTCTGGCGGCCTCCGCACCGCGATCGCCCTCGCCGTGGTGTCACTGGCGCTCACCGCCTGCGACCGCAGCCCCAACACCCCGAACCCGACCACCGACACGCCGACCTCGGGCCAGCCGGCGAGCGCGCCGGCCACCTCCGGCGGCAGTACCGCCGGCTCCGCGCTCGGCGAGCGCACCGGCACCGAGATCTCGACCGGCACGGACACGGTGACGAGTTCGGGGAGCACCACCGCCACCTCGGCGGGCAGCGGCGTCAGCGGCGCCGCGCCCTCCGAGGGCGCGCAGCTCGGCAGCCCTTCGGGCGCGACCGGCAGCACCGGCGTGACCAGCACGACCGGCACCGGTGCGACGACCGGCACCGCCGCCGGCGGCTCCGGGAGCAACGGCCCGGGCTCGGGCAGCGCGTCCGGCAGCAGCGGATCGAGCGGCAGCGGCGGCACCGCGACCTCGCGCGGCGGAGGCGCGGACACGGGCGGCTCGCCGCGCTCCGACCTGGCCCTGCCGCCCGGCCCGGCCGACACCGGCGGCACGGCATCGACGGGCAGCGGCGCCGGCGGCCACACCGGTTCCGGCACCGTCGCCGGCCTGCCGGGAGGCTCGAGCGGCTCCACTGGCGCCCCCGGCAGCGGCCGCGACGCCAGCGGCGCGATGAGCGGCGGCACCGGGGCCACTGTCGGCGACGAGCGGCCCGCCGCGCAGCCGTCTGCCGCCCAGGATGCCGCCGGCTCGCCCTCGCCGGCCACGGCGGCCGGCCCGGACCAGAAGTTCCTCGCCGCCGCGGTCGCCTCGGGGAACTTCGAGCTGGCGATGGCGCAGCTCGCCACGCAGCGCGGCCAGGACAGGACAGTGACGGCCTACGCGAAGATGCTGGTCGACGATCACACCGGACTCAACCGCGAGCTCCAGCGGCTCGCGCTGGCCTCGGGCGTGACGCTGCCGACCGACGCGCCGGCCGACAAGCAGGCGCTCGTCGACCGGCTCAGCAAGGCGCGCCAGGACGAGTTCGACCGGCTCTTCGTGCAGACCGTCGGCCTGCAAGCCCACCGCGAGGACATCGCGCTGTTCGAGCGCGCGAGCCGCGAGACGCAGAACCCGCAGGTGAAGGCTCTCGTCGAGAAGGCGCTGCCGATGCTGCGCCAGCACCTGGAAGCCGCGCAGAAGCTGCCAGGGGCGAAAGCGGGTTGATGGTGGGGACGGCCCAGGTCCCCGCCACAGCGAAGGCCGGCGCCCGGCCGCCACGCGGGCGCAGCGCCGCCGCAGCGGCAACGCCGGCGCCTGCGGGAGCCTCGCCCGCGCCCCCCTCGACGCCCCTCGGGTCGCCACCCGCGCCGTCGGCCGACGTCGAGATCCCGCCCGGCCTCGTCTACGTCACCGACACCCAGCCCGGCATCCGCCGCGTGCGCCGCGGCCGCGGCTTCGCCTATCGCCTGCCCGACGGTCGCTGGTTGAGCGACCCGGCAGAGCTCGATCGCATCCGGCGGCTGGCCATTCCCCCGGCCTACCAGGAGGTCTGGATCTGCCCCGATCCGCGCGGCCACCTGCAGGCCACCGGGCGCGACTCGCGGGGACGCAAGCAGTACCGCTATCACCCGCAGTGGCGGCTGCACCGCGACGCCGACAAGTTCGAGCGCATGCGTGCCTTCGGCGCCGCGCTGCCGCGCATCCGGCGCCGCGTCGAGCGCGACCTCGCGCGCGCAGGGCGCGGCAAGCCCGACCGGAACACGGTGCTCGCGACGCTGGTGCGACTGCTCGACACGACGCTGGTGCGCATCGGCAACGACGAGTACGCGCGCCAGAACCATTCCTACGGCCTCACGACGCTGCGCCGGCGCCATGCCGCGCTCGAGGGCAGCGTGCTCAGGCTGCGCTTTCGCGGCAAGCACGGCGTGATGCACGAGGTCGCGCTCGAGGACCCGCGCGTCGCGCGCGTGGTGCGGCGCTGCCAGGCGATGCCGGGTCAGGAGCTGTTCCACTACCCGGACCAGGACGGCCAGTCGCATCCGATCGGCTCGGCCGAGGTCAACGCCTACCTGCGCGAGGCCGCGCAGGCCGACTTCACCGCGAAGGACTTCCGCACCTGGCACGCGACGGTGCACGCGCTCGCGCTGATGACCGCGCCGTGCGCCGAGGGGGCGCAGCGCCCCACGGCGATGCAGATCCTGCGCGAGGTCGCCGGCCGGCTCGGCAACACGGTGGCGGTCTGCCGCAAGTCCTACGTCCACCCCGGGGTCCTCGAGATCGACCCCGAGACGCATGCCGCGGTGGAGCCGCCGCCGCGCCGCGGGCTCGACCGCGACGAACTCCGTCTGCTGCACTGGCTCGAGCGCCAGCAGCGCGCCGTGCACGGCCGGGAGCGACGCGGCGCGGGGGTCAGCGCGCCTGCCCCGGCCAGCGCCTGCGATGCCCCCTTGAACCGGCGCAGACGAACGCGCGCCGGCACTGCCGAGAATCCCCCCGATTCCTCCCGGACGCGCGCATGAGCCGCCCCACCCGCCCCCCGGGTAGCGGAACACCGCAGGGCCGCAGCGGCCGCTCAGGATGCGCGACATCTCTCGCGCTCCCTCGCGTATAGCACCGAATCCGGCGGCATGACGAGCGGACTGTTTAGCCTGACGCAAGCCGCCTTGCCATTCCTCCGAGCGCCTTGACAGTCGTCCGGCAGGGACGTAGAAATGCGTATACAACTCGTTACAACAATTCGGGGGGACAGCCGATGCTTCAAAGGGGGTTGGCTGAAATGAACACGTCATTTGGTTCGCTCGATCCGGCCATCGACGCCAGGTCGCAGTTTCCGGCACGCGCCGGATCGGGGGCGCCGGCCTATCTGGGGCAGTCCGGAGCTGCGCTGCGTCCTGTGCCGCAGGAGCGGCCGCGGCCCGCGGCCGAGGCCTGGCGCCGCGCGCTGGCCGAGACGGGCGACGGACGCCCGGCAGCTGAGGACTTCCGCCTGGGCCTCGTCTACCTGAAATCCTGGCCCGCGATCCCGGATCTGCCGGAAGAATGGGCCGGTCCGGTCACCCGCGTCTGCGCGCTGCTGTCGCACAAGCCCACGGTCGGATTCCTCGTCAGCCGCGTGCTCGAGCTGCCGGAGGAGGAGTCGCGCCGCCTGCTGCTGGTGCTGCACCGCTTCGGCCACCTCGACGTGCTGCAGCAGCGACGCGGCTTGGCCGAAGCGGCGGCCGAGCCGATGCCGGCCGGCGACCCGGGCCTCGCGATGACGCCGCCCCCGCCCAGCGCCTTCCTCGGAAGGCTCTGGAAGAAGCTCGTGTCGCGCTAGGAAGAAGCCCTCATGGAATGGAGCATCCTCTTCCTCGGCTCGGTCGGCTCGGGCAAGACCCAGGCGATCCGCACCATCAGCGACATCGAGGTCGTCGACACGGAGGCGGTCGCGACCGACGAGACCGCGCTGCTGAAGCATCACACCACCGTCGCGATGGACATGGGCGTGATGCGCATCGGCCCCTCCGACAAGCTGCGCCTGTACGGCGCGCCCGGCCAGGACCGCTTCGACTTCATGTGGGACATCCTGCTCGAACAGTCCAAGGGCATCGTGCTGCTCGTCGACCATTCCCGGCCCGACCCGGTGTCCGACATGCGGCACTACCTGACGCAGATCCGCCGGCGCGTCGGGCCGCTGCGCAAGCCGATCGTGATCGGCATCACCCATGTCGACGAGGCCATCGACACCTCGCTCGACGACTATCTCGACGAGCATGCCGCCGCCTCCTGCACCTGCAGCATGTGCCGCCCGCCACTGTTCCGCGTCGACACGCGCGAGCGCCGCGACGTCACGGCACTGCTGCTCACGCTCACCGCGATGCTGGAGATGAACGAGCGCTTCCCGGCACGCGCGCTGCACTCGCGTCTGCACGCATGAGCGCTTCCGCACGGCCCCTCCCCAGGAAGCGCTGCGCCCCTCCCGGAGGGAACGCACGCAGCGCGAGGATGCCCCGATGAGCCGCTTCGGCCTGCTGCTCGACGGCTTCGGCGTCGCCTTCGGCGAACGCACGGTGCTGCGCTCGGTGAGCTTCGGCGTGCCGCAGTGCGGATGCACGGCGCTGCTGGGCCCCTCGGGCACCGGCAAGTCCACGCTGCTGCGCACGCTCGCGGGCTACAACGACGCCAACCCCTCGCTGCGCACCTGGGGCGCGGTGCGCCTCGGCGAAGCCCCGCCGGCCGACGGGCTGCAGCGCCCGGCGCTGGTGATGCAGAAGCCCCAGCTGCTCGTCTCCACCGTGATGGAGAACCTGGTGTGCGAGCTGCCCAACCGCTCGGACCTGCGGCGCACCGAGCAGAACGAGCTCGTGCGCGAGGCGCTCGAACGCTACGGCCTGCAGCCGCGGCTGCAGCCGCGCCTGCACGACAAGGTGATCGGCTGCCCGCCGACGGAGCAGCGGCTGATCGCGATCCTGCGCATGGCGCTCGCGCAGCCGGCGGTGCTGATGGTCGACGAGCCCACCAGCGGGCTGACGCCCGAGCAGGCCGCGCCGGTGCTGGAGCTGCTGCGGCAGCTCGCCCGCGAGCGCGCGCTGCTGGTCGTGATGCACCACCAGCTGCAGACGCGCGAGATCGCCGACCAGGTGGTGCTGCTGGCCAACGGCATCGTGCAGGAAGCCGCCGGTGTCGAGGCCTTCTTCTCCGATCCGCGCAGCGAGGCGGCCCGGGCCTTCGTGCGCACCGGCTCCTGCCCCGAGGAGGCGCAGGACGCCGGCGAAGAGGCCTGCGAGGAAACCTGCGAAGGGGCCTGCGAGGAAGCGCGCGACGCGAGCCGCGAGGAGACGATCGGGGCCGCCGCGCCGCCTCCGCCCGCCGTCACCGACGAAGCGCCCCCGGTGCCTGCGGACATCGCCCCCGCCGTCGCCGCGCGGCCGCCCGGGCGCAGCGCCGCCTACGGGCCGCGCGGCTTCGTCTGGCTGATCCCCGGGCGCCTCGGCGGCACGCCGCTGCCCGGCATCTTCCACGACGTGCGCTACGACCTCGACGCGCTGCAGTCGGTCGGAATCACGCGGCTGGTGTCGCTGACCGAGACGCCCTTCGACCCGGCGCTGGCGGCGCCCTTCGGCATCCGCTGCACGCCCTGCCCGATCGACGACATGGCCGCGCCGACGCTGACCACCGGCTGGCAGCTCTGCGCCGACATCGACCGCCACCTGCGCGCCGGCGAGGTGATCGCGGTGCACTGCAAGGCCGGCCTGGGACGCACCGGCACGATCCTGGCGGCCTACTGGATCTGGCAGGGCATGGGCCGCATCGGCGCGCTGCAGGCGCTCGAGCATGTGCGCCGCATGCACCCGGGCTGGGTCCAGTCCGACACCCAGGTCCGCTTCCTCGAGGAATTTGCGAGAGTCGTCGCAAAAAACGCCTCCGTGATGGAGAGCGCTTCACGCAGGCTGGCGCCGCATCCCTGAACCGGCGGCGGCCCGGCCTGCATTACATCAAGAACCCACTGAAGAACGATCAATCATGAGCACCCTGGACACCGCACTGCAGAAGGCAGTGAGCAGCATCCCCGATTGCGTGGCGGCCGGCTATGTGGACCTCGCGTCCGGCATGCTGCTCGGCATCAAGACGGTCGACTCCCATCCCAGCCAAGTGGTCGAGATGGTCGCCGCGGCGACGGCCGACCTGTTCCAGGGTCCGAGCGTGCAGACCATCGAGCAGATGTTCCGCATGTCGCGCGGCATCCCTGAGGACGGACACCACTACTTCCAGGAGATCATCGTCAACAGCGACAACCTGATCCACGTCTTCCTGCGCGGCAAGAAGCAGCAGCAGGTCGCGTGCTTCGTCTGCCGCAAGGGCGCCAACCTCGGCATGGTGCTGACCAAGTCGCGCATGGCGATGCCGACCATCGAGGTCGCGCTCTAATCGCCCCCCGTCCCCAGGCTTTCCCCGCGGGGCGGCAGCCGATGCCGCCCGCGGGGTCGTCCCCCATCTTCCGGGCCTGCGGCGTCGCTGCCGCCACGACCCGGCAACAAGGAAAGAGCAATGCGTGAACCGTCCGGCCCGGCCGCCTCCCCGCTGGCGAGTTCCGCCCGCAGCGTCCTGAGGAACCTCCAGGCGAGTTCCGAGCACATCCAGGCCTCGGCGCTGGTTTCCGGCGACGGCCTGGTCGTCGCCGCGGTGCTCGGCAGCGGCGTCGACGAGGACCGCTTCGGCGCGATGTGCGCTTCGCTGCTGGCGCTCGCGACGCGTGCCGCCCGGGAGGTCGACCGCGGCGAGCTGCGCCAGATCATCCTCGACGGCGCCCAGGGCGTGATGCTGCTGACGCGTGCCGGCGGCACCGGCGTGCTGACCGTTGCCGCGGCCAACACGATCAACCTCGGCAAGCTGATCCTCGATACCCGCGCCACCGCGCAGAAGCTCGCCACGCTGTTCGCGGGCGCCGTCCCGCCGCGCTGAGACGCGGCCCTCCGCTCAGGACGCCACGGTCCTGAGCGCCTCGCACCAGTCCGCGACGAAGCGGCGGATGTCGAAGCGCTCCTCGGCGGTCTGCCGCGCCGCCGCGCCGAGGCGCGCCGCCTCCTTCGGGTCGGCGAGCAGCCGCTTCATGTGCTCCACCAGCCGCTCGACGCGCGTGTCGACGTAGCCGTTGTCGCCGTTGCGGATCACCGTGACGAGCTCGGTGGTCGCGAGACCCACGACCGGCAGCCCCACCATCATCGCCTCGATGATCGACAGCCCGAGGCTCGTGTAGCGGATCGGGTTGAAGAAGAAGCGGAACGGCGCCATCACGCCGGGCAGCAGGTGGTTGGCCACCTCGCCGTGGCCGCCCATGCGCTCGCTGCCCATGCCGACGAGCATCAGCGGCACCTCGCGCGCCACCTGCGCGTAGACGTCGGCGCCGAGCCGGCGGCCGCGCCGGTCGAGGTTGTTGACGACGACGACGCCGCTGGCGCGCTCGCCGCTGTAGCGGGCCGGCGACAGCGGCACCACGCCGTGCTCGATCACGCGCACCGGCGTCCTGCCGCTGTCCCACATCAGCGCGTTGAAGGGCGTGCAGTGCACCAGCAGCGCGCCGGGGTCGTCCACCCAGTGGCGCGTCTCGGTCGGGTGCTGCTGCGGCGGGTCGTGCTCGAGGTAGACCCGCGGCAGGCGCTGCTGCGCGGGGCTGAGCAGCCGCTCGCGCTCGCGCTCCCAGGCGTCGCGCGACTGGTAGAGGATCACGTCGAACTCCATCTTCGCGATCTCGTCGACATGCGCCTCGTGCACGTTGTCGCCCCAGGGCAGCGTGCCGCTCCTGCCGCTGTGGTGGGTGGAGCGCGCGTCGTCGGTCACGAGGTAGAAGTCGTGCGGCACCTGCGTCAGGTAATACAGGTAGTTGCCGTGCACGTGCCAGGTGAGGATGCGCAGCTTCTTGTGGCCTTGCGGCAGGGTTTCAGGCATGCAGTCGTTCTCCGGCCATCGTCAACGCGCGCACCTCGTCGATCACCGCAGCGGGATCGATCGCGGTGGCGCAACCATGTTCGTAGGGGCAGGCGTGGTGCTGGCAGGGCCGGCAGGGCGTGGCCTGCCACAGCACCCGGTGACGCCGCGCGTCGAGCGGCGCCCAGCGCGGCACGTCCGAGCCCGCGCTCACGACCACCGTGGGCGTGCCGAGCGCCGCGGCGACGTGCACGATGCCGGTGTCGTTGCACACCACGAAGCGGGCGCGCTCGACCAGCGCGCCGAGCGTCCACAGGCTGGTGCGGCCGATCAGGTTGACCACCGGGCCGTGCGGCCGCGTCGCGAGCGCCGCCTCGAGCCGCGCGCCGAGCGCGGCCTCGGCCGCGGTGCCGGTCAGCACCACCTCGAAGCCGCGCCGGCGCAGCGCCTCGGCGACCTCGGCGAAGCGCTCCACCGGCCAGCGCCGCGAGGGCAGCTGCGCGCCCGGGTGCAGGCAGACGAAGGGCCGGCCGGCATAGGCGCCGGGCCACAGCGCGGCGAGCTCGGTGCGGTCGGCATCGCACAGCGGGAAGTCGAGCGCAGTGCCGAGCCGCGGCGCGCCGAGCCGGTCGGTGAGCTGCAGCAGCCGCTCGATCTCGTGGCCCTCGCGCGGCCAGGGCACCGCGAGCTCCGGCTCCGGCACGAAGCCGCCGGTGTCGAAGAAGCACGCGACATGGCGCGCGCCGAAGCTCGCGAGCAGCGGGTTGGTGATGCCGCCGCTGCCGTGCATCTGCACCAGCAGGTCCCAGCGCCGCGCCTGCATGCGCGCGAGGAAGTCCGGCAGCGCGGCGAGCTCGCAGGCCTGCTCGGGCAGTCCCGGCCAGCCGGGGAAGGCCTCGAAGGCGTCGACGCTCGGCAGCCGCGCGGCGAGCTCGCGCGCCCAGGGCAGGCCGACCAGCGTGATCTCGGCCGACGGGAAGGCCCCTTTCAGCGCCCGCAGCGCCGGCGTCGCGCACAGCAGGTCGCCGAGCATCAGCGCGCGGAACACCGCGATGCGACGCATCGGCTCGGCCAGCCAGGGCGGCGCCTGCTCCGAATCGTTCCAGCGCGGTGCGGCCCTCACAGGAACAGCACCCTGAAGCGCCAGGCGCCGGCGAGCCGCCAGTACACCGACAGGAAGGGGATCGCCGCGGAGGTCAGCACCATCTCGGCGACGTGGCGGGCGCTGCGCGAGGTGTCGCGCAGCCGCTCGAGCGCGAAGCCCGCGATCGCCGCCAGCGCGAAGGCGAACAGCAGCAGCGCCGGCCCCGCGGCGCCCCACAGCAGCGAGCCGCAGCCCGCCAGCGTACTCGCGACGATCGCGTAGTAGCGCCAGGGCGGCACCGGGCGGATCTCGGCGCGGTAGCGGCGCGGGTGCTTCTTGTAGAGCAGCGCGTCGAAGTAGACGTTGGCCTGCTGGCGCAGGCTCAGGCCCCAGGGCGCCTCGCGCACCGGATGCACGACGACCGCGCCCGGCGCACGCCCGACCGGGCCGCAGTGCTGCTGCAGCATGAAGCACAGGTCCGAGTCCTCGCGCCAGGCGCGCAGGAAGCGCTCGTCGAAGCCGCCGACCGCCGCGAGCGCCGCGCGCTCGACGAAGGCGTTGGCGGTGACGAAGTCGGCCGTCTCCAGCCCCTTGGTCATCTTCGCGTGGTCGGTGAACTCGCCCTCGACCGGCACCACCACGCGGCCGCGCAGCGCGACCTCGGCGCCGGCCGCCGCGATCGCGCGCTCGGCCTCGGCGAGCCAGTCGCGCTCGGGACGGGTGTCGTCGTCGGTGAAGGCGATCCACGGCGCGCGCGCCGCGCGCCAGCCGCGGTTGCGCGCGGCGGCCGGCCCGCGCGTGCCGTCGGGGCGCAGGTAGTGCAACCGCGGCCCCTGCGGATGCGCGCGCGCGATCGACTCGACCTTCTCGCGCGTGTCCTCGGTCTGCCCGTCGTCGACCACGATCACCTCGTAGGCCTCGGGCGCGAGCGTCTGCGCCATCACCGCCTCGAGGCAGCGCGCGAGCAGGTCCGGGCGCCGGAAGGTCGGGATCACGACGCTCAGCCGCGGCACCGGACCGCGCGGCGCGGGCATCGCCTCCTCGCTCGCCGCCGCACGAGCCGGCCGCGCCGGCATCGTTCCCTTCAGGATCTCGGCCGCCATCTCACTTCTTCTCCAGCAGGAAGGAGCCGATCACCAGCGCGTCCAGCGGCGTGCTGTAGAAGGCGTCGACCGCGTCGCGCGGCGTGCAGACGATCGGCTCGCCGCGCACGTTGAACGAGGTGTTCACCAGCACCGGCACGCCGGTGAGCTCGCCGAAGGCGCTCAGCAGCGCGTGCCAGCGCGGGTTGTCCTCGGCGCGCACTGTCTGCACGCGCGCGGTCAGGTCGGCGTGGCAGGCCGCGGGGATGCGCGGCGCCTGCTCCGGGATCACGTCGTAGATGAAGAGCATGAAGGGCGCACGGCCGCCGTTGGCGCCGGCCGGCGTGAACCACTCGGCGAGCCGCTCCTCGGGCACCGCCGGTGCGACCGGGCGGAAGTCCTCGCGGTCCTTGAGCTCGTTGAGGCGCTGCTGCATCGCCGCGTCGAGCGGCGACGCGACGATCGAGCGTGCGCCGAGCGCGCGCGGGCCGAACTCCATGCGGCCCTGGTACCAGCCGATGATGCGGTTGTCGGCGAGGATCCTCGCCGTCTCGGCCGCCACGTCGTCGAGCCGCCGGTAGGGCAGCTTGGCCCAGCGCAGGAAGGCCTCGATCTCCTCGTCGCTCGAGCCCGGCCCCCAGTAGGCGTGCTCCATGTGCCAGCGCCGCGCCGCCAGCAGCGCGCCGGTGTCGGCCTCGCTCGCCGGCTCGAACTGCGGCGCGTTGGCGGCCTCGTCGGGCATGCCGCTGCGCGCGTCGGCAGCCAGGGCGCGCTCGCGCGCATCGACCCACAGCGCCGCGCCGAGCGCGGTGCCGGCGTCGCCCGCGGCCGGCTGCACCCAGACCTCGTCGAACAGGCCCGCGTCGCGCAGCCGCGCGTTCATCACGCAGTTCAGCGCCACGCCGCCGGCCATCGCGAGGTGGCGCTCGCCGCTCGCCTCGCGCAGCCACGCGGCGAGCCGCAGCACGGTCTCCTCGAGCACCTGCTGCAGCGACGCGGCGATGTCGAAGTGCGACTGCTCCAGCGGCGCGCCGCGCTCGCGCGCCGGGCCGAACAGCTCGGCGAGCCCGGTCGGCTCGACGCGGTACTGCCCGCCCTCCCCGACCTGCACCAGCTCGCGCAGCCGCTCGCGCCAGCGCGGCTGGCCGAGCGCGGCCAGCGCCATCACCTTGTACTCGTCCGACGAGTGCAGGAAGCCGAGGTGCGAGGTGACGCGCTCGTAGAGCAGGCCGAGCGAGTGCGGCATCAGCACCTCGCCGAGCGGGCGGTAGCGCTGGTCGCGCCACACGCCGTAGCTCGTCGTCGCCTCCTCGCCGCGGCCGTCGAGCGTCATCACCGCGCAGCGCTCGAAGGGCGCGGCGAGGAAGGCGCTCGCCTGGTGGCTCAGGTGGTGATCCACGAAGTGCCACCTGAACGGCCCGTCGGGGCGCACGCCGGCGAAGCGCTTCTTCAAGTGGTGCGGCGCGCCCGAGGCGAGCTGGCGCGGCGCGTTGACGATGTAGGACGCGAACAGCGGATCCCAGACGCTCTCCCACGCGCCCTTGTCGTGCGCCGAGGGCTCCAGCGGCAGCGTCAGCACGCCCTCCGGCACGCGCTCGCGCAGGAAGCGGCGCGGGTCGTAGCTGTAGGCGACGTGGTCCACCTCGGCGAGCGTCACGCCGGCGCGCGCGAGGCAATCGTCGATGGCGTGGAAGGGCAGCTCCCAGGCGGTGAAGGGCACCGGGCGCTTGCCGTGCTTGATGCGCGTGAAGCGCTCCTCCTCCGAGGCGGCGACGAGCACGCCGTCGGCCACCAGGGCGGCCGAGGAGTCGTGGAAGGCAGCGTTGATTCCGAGTGTCAGCATCGGCCCTCCGTCGCGCTCACAGCGCCGGCACCACGCTCACGCGCGCCTGCACCGGCAGCGGCACCACCACCCCCGGCTGCCCCATCAGCTCCTGCGCCGCCTGCGCCACCGCCTGCGGCTCGACCTTGTGCAGGCAGTCGTTGTGGCCCTCGGGGCAGACGCTCTTGAAGCAGTTGCGGCAGGGCACGTCGTGGCTGAGCACGCGCGAGCGCACCTTCCAGGGCGTGTGCTGCGGGTTGGTCAGCGCGTAGAGATCGACCACCGGCGTGCCGAGCGCGGCGGCCATGTGCACCGGCCCGGTGTTGTTGCTCACCAGCACCTGGGCGCCGGCGAGCAGCGCGGCGAACTCGCCCAGGCTCAGCTGCCCGGCGAGCGAGAGCGCGCCGGGCAGCCCGGCGGCGGCCTCGTCGACCAGCGCCTGCTCGTCGGCGCCGCCGGTGAACACCGGCTGGCAGCCGGTGGCGGCGACGATCTGCTGCGCCGCGACGCCGAAGCGCGCCGCCGGGTAGCGGCGCGACGGCGCGGTGGCGCCCGGGTGGACGATGAAGTAGGGCCGCATCGGGTCGCCCCCGGCCGCGGCGAGCTTGGCGCGCGCGGCGAGCACGTCGTCGACGCGGTAGCGGAACACCAGGGCGTCGTCGCGCGGGTGCAGGCCGACGGCGGCGACCAGCGCGAGCTGGCGCGCGACCTCGTGGCGCATGCCGGTCTCGGGCGAGTCGGTGTCGCGCACCCAGTCGCTGAGCAGGTCGTAGGGGTTCTCGCGTGCATGCGCGAGGCGCAGCGGGATGCCGGCGAGGCGGCACATCAGCGCCGCCGGCAGCGCGCTCTGCGTGCAGACGGTGAAGATGATCGCGGCGTCGAAGCGGCGCTCGGCGAGCTGCCCGATCAGCGCCCGGTCGGCCTCGACCGACTCCGGCCCGCGCGGCGCGCCGCTGCCCTTGCTCCAGGGCGCGTCGTAGACGATCACGTCGTCGAGCATCGGCACGTGCGCGAGCGCGGCGGCGCCCGAGCGCGAGGCGAGCAGCGTCAGCCGCGCCTGCGGCAGCGTGTGGCGCACCGCGGCGAAGGCGGGCGTGCTCATCACCACGTCGCCGAGGTTGTCGAGCCGCACCAGCAGGATGTTGCGGGCCGCCCGCCAGCGCCGCAGCGGCTCGGTGGGGTGCAGCGGATCGTGGTTCATGCGGGCCTCTCCTCGGGGCAAGCGTTCGTTCGGTGGCGCGCCTCAGGGCGCGGTTCGGATCGGGGCCGCGCGGCTGCCGGTGCCGGGCGGGAGCGGGTTTCGTTCGACGTCGGGACGGCCGGCGCGGTCGCTCGCGAGGATCGAGCGCGCGGCCTCCATCAGGTCGCGCACGCAGCGGTGCGGCGTGCGCAGCGGCGACATCAGCCACTCGGTCTCGTTGCCGACGTCGAGCAGCACGGTGCGGCAGCCGGCGCGCCGCCCCGCCTCGATGTCGTTGAGGATGTCGCCGACCATCCACGAGCGCGCGAGGTCGAGCCCGTGCTGCCGTGCGGCCTGCTGCAGCAGCCCCGGCGCGGGCTTGCGGCAGGTGCAGCGCAGCCGGCCGTCGGGCCCCTCCGGGGCATGCGGGCAGGCATGGAAGCCCTCGAGGTGCACGCCCGCGTCGGCCAGCCGCGCGGTGAGCGCGGCCTGCAGCCGGCCGAGCGCCGCGGCGTCGAAGCGGCCGAGCGCGATGCCCGGCTGGTTCGTCACCACGACGAGCGCATAGCCGTGGCCGGCGAGCAGCCGCAGCGCCTCGACGGCGCGCGGCGTGAAGCGCAGCAGCGCCGGGTCGACGTTGTAGGGCACGTCCTCGACCAGCGTGCCGTCCTTGTCGAGGAAGATCGCCGGCCGTCCCGGGCCCCGCGCCTCGGGCATCAGGGCCATGAGGTCTCCTGCATCGGCAGCACCATCACCTCCGGGATCACCGACTCGCGCGGCACCGTCAGCAGGAAGCGGATGGTGTCGGCGACGTTGGCCGGGTCCTGCAGCTTGGTGGCGTCGATGTCGGGGAAGCGGTCGAGCAGGAAGGGGGTGCGCATGCCGCCGACCACGACGGTGGAGACGCGCACGCCCTGCGGGCGCAGCTCGGAGTGCAGCGCGTGCGACAGGCCGACGAGGCCGAACTTGCTGGCGTGGTAGGCGCTGGCGTTGGGCCAGGCGCGGCGCGCCGCGGTCGAGGCGATGTTGACGATCTGGCCGCCCTGCCCGCCGTCGCTGTCGCGCAGCGCCGGCAGCGCCAGCTTGGAGAGCAGGAAGGGCGCGCGCAGGTTGGTGCGGATCACGCGGTCCCACTCGTCGAGGCCGAGCTCGTCGAGCGACTTGGTGACGTCGGTGCCGGCGTTGTTGACCAGCACGTCGAGCGAGCCGAAGCGCGACAGCGTCTGCTCGACGAGCGCGCGCGCCGCTGCCTCGTCGGCCACGTCGCCGCCGACCACCAGCGTGTCCTCGCCGCCGGCGTCGATCTCGCGCGCGACCTTCGCGGCGCGCTCGACGTTCAGGTCGGCCAGCACGACGCGGGCACCGGCACCGCGCAGGCTGCGCGCGATGGCGGCCCCGAGGCCGCTGCCGGCGCCGGTGACGAGTGCGGTCTTGCGATCAAGTGAAATCATCGAGAGGGCTCCTGCGGTGGGTACAAGGGAATTCATCGGGAGGCGGCGAGCGAGCCGGCGGCGGCGGCGGACGCGAGCCGCGCGGCGCCCTTCCAGGCCGCGGCGGCCTGCGCGGCGACGGGCTGCGCCGCGCCGCCCCGCACCGACTCGTAGACGCCCGCCAGGCTGGCCGCGACCTGCTCCCAGGTGAACATCGAGCGCGCGCGGCGCAGGCCCGCGAGGCCCATCGCCTGCGCCTGCTGCGGATCGGCGTGGAGCTGCGCGAGGCGCTGCGCGAGCGCGGCCGGGTCGTGCGGCGGCACCAGGTAGCCGGTCACGCCGTCGAGCACCGAGTACTGGATGCCGCCCACGCGGCTGCCGATCACCGGCCGCGCGCAGGCCATTGCCTCGAGCGGCGTGATGCCGAAGGGCTCGTACCAGGGCGTGGTGACGAAGACGTCGGCCGCGGCATAGAAGCTGCGCAGGTCGGCGCGCTGGCGGCGGCCGGTGAAGGTGACGCGCTCGAGCACGCCGGCCTCGCGCGCGACGCGCCGCAGGCGCCCGATCTCAGGCGTGGCGGCCTCGTCGGGCTCGGCGGTCTCGCCGCCGACCACCAGCAGCCGCGCCGGCACCTCGGCGCCGAGGTGGGCGAAGGAGCGGATCACGTTGTCCACGCCCTTGCGCGGCACGAGGCGGCCGAGCTGCAGCACGATGAAGTCGCGCGCGTCGAGCCCGAGCCGCGCGCGGGCCTGCGCCCGGTCCATCGGGCCGAACTCGCTGCCGTCGAAGCCGCAGGGGACCATCGCGATGCGGCCGGGCTGCGCGCCGTACAGGCGCACCAGGTCGAGCCGGTCCTGCGGGCACTCGGCGACGATCGCGTCGGCGTCGCGCACGAGCGCGCGCTCGATGTCCACGCGCTCGTCGGGAAAGCCGTCGGCCTGCTTCTGGTGCTCGCGCCGCACCAGCCCGAGCGCGTGGAAGGTGATCACGTAGGGCAGCCCGAGCGAGGCCTTGAGCTGCTGCGCGACCATGCCGGACATGAAGAAGTTGGCGTGCACGACGTCGTAGGGGACGCTGTGGCGCATCAGCTGCTCGGCCGCATGCGCGAAGGCCGGCATGTGGGGCAGCAGCGCCTCCTTCGGCACGAACTCGGCCGGCCCGGCCGGGATGTGCAGCACCCGCACGCCGGGCCGCAGGTCCACCACCGGCGGCAGGTCGGGGCTGTCGCGCCGCGTCAGCACGTCCACATGGTGGCCGGCGCGCGCGAGGCAGCGCGCGACATGGGCCACGTAGAGGTTCTGGCCGCCCGCATCCACCCCACCGAGCGCAGCCAGGGGCGATGCGTGTTCGCTGATCAGCGCAATGCGCATCGGCGGCCGCGAGACGGAAGGCGTGGTGGGTGGGCTCATGGGCATGTCCGTGCGCTCGTTATGGGTACGAGCGCTGCAGGGCAATCGGCGTGCCCCGCACCGGCTGGGAGCTTGTCCCTCGCTGCCTTCACTCTTGATCTGAAACAGCTTGCACCCTGCTCGTGCCCTGCCTTGCCCCTCTGACCGGCCGGACCTGTAAGTTGGAGCGGCCGCTCCGTAAGCTTTGCCGACAGGACCGCCGGACCAAGAGGTGTCCACCGGTAACGTTGTCGGAGGAGAGGAAGACGGCGGCGATATGGGAAAAAAACCCGTTTATGCGGCAGTGCAGCATGGTTACTGGCGGAAACGCCTGTTTATCGCCCATGACACCTGTCAATCCTGCGCGTGGACTGCAGCCCCGGTTCGGGGGCGTCGCGCACCGTTTTTCCGGTCGGCACGGGTCCTGCTTGAAGGAGCCCGAGCCCCGGCCGGAACCTTGCGATGGAGGAGGAACCGGGACCGGGGGCAGATTTCCGTGGGAACACCGGAGGCCGCCGAGCGATGGCGACCTCCCTTCAGACAGGAGCAACGATGACCACCAGCCCCCAGACGCTGCGCCCCACGCTGGCCGCCACGCCGATCACGCCGATGGACGAACTGCTGCGCGAGACGATGGAGGCGTGCGAGCACGCCCACGACGCCTGCCTCCAGGCGGTCCGGGAGGCGCTGAGCAGCAAGCGCAGCGCGCCGCCGCTCAATGACTGGCTGGCCGGTGCGAGCCTGTGCCGCACGCTGGCCGAGGTGCTCGCCGTCGAGGCCCCGGAAGCCGATCAGGGCGCCGGTGCGCGGCGCCAGAGGCTGAGCCGCTGGGCGACGGGCATGGCGCAGTTGTGCGCCGGTGTCTGCAGCGAGCTCGCCTCCCTCCACGAGGACGATAGGCAGGAAGACGAATCCTCGCGGGGGCTGCGGCAGGCCTGCGAGGGCTGCGTGCAGGCCTGCGTGCGGCTGCTGGCCGATGCCGGCCCTCCCGGGGGCGGCCTGACGGGCGATGCCGGCTTCATGGTGCCGCGCACCCCGGTCGTGACGCCGCTGATGCGCCGCCTGCGGCCCGGCACGCTGCCGCCGCAGACGCCGAGCCTCGCGGCCGCCTGAACCGCCGGCGCGACGGACCGCCGCGGGCGGATACCTGCCGCGACGCAGTACGGCCGCAGCCGCCCGAAGCGGCCATGCCGCGCACCGGCGGCATGCCCTTCTCCCGGGCTCAGGCCGCGCCGAGCGGCGCGGTGGGGCTGGGCATCGAGTCGCCGCGCGTCGTCGAAGACGCCTCGCGCCATCCGGTGGCGGACGAGCCGGCACTGCTCTCGCCGTTCCAGCCGAGCAGCGGATCGGAGGCAAGCGCGCTGTACTGCTGGCGGCGCACGTAGCGGGCCGCATAGCCGGCCCCGAGGATGCCGCCGAGCACGAGGCCGGCGATCAGGAAGCGGTTGGTCCTCATGCAGGTCTCCTTGAGTCGAGAGGAAGGATCGGAAGCGGGCCGTCGCGCCGGCTCAGCGGCGCACGCCGAAGTAGCGGCTGTTGTCGCGGACCCAGCGCTCGTCGTTGAAGTTCGGCCAGGCGCGCTCGTCGAAGCTCGGCGCCTGGCGCAGCCGGTCGCGGTCCATGTCGAGCAGGTAGTAGCCCTCGTTGTGCGTCTGCAGCAGCTTCCACGGCACCGCGTGGAGGCGGCTGCCGAGGCCGAGGAAGCCCCCGGTCGAGACGATCGCGTAGGCGGCGTTGCCGTTGCGGTCGAGCACCATGTCCTCGATGCCGCCGATGCGCTCGCCCTCGCGGTTGCGCACCTCCACGCCGATGATCTTGCTGATGCGGTGGGTGCGCTCCCAGCGCTCGCTGTCGGGCATGCCGGAGTAGTTGTTGGGCTGCCCCGCCTTGGGCTCCACCGGCGGCAGCGCGCCGGGCTGGCCGGAGGTGCCGGTCGTGGCCGGTGTGCCGCCCTGCCCCGCGGCGTCGGCGCCGGCCCCTTCGTGCACGCGCCCGGACGTGCCCCCCGAGGTGCCGCCCGGGCTGCCGACGCTGTCGCTGCCGGCGGCCTCGCCCCGGCCGGTGACGGCCTGGGCGTGAAGCGCGACGGGCACCGTCGAGATCATCAGCATCGTCATCGTTGCGGCAAGGACGCTCTGTCGTCGCATGGCGGTCTCCTGGCGGGTGCGGAACACGCCGGGTCGCCGACCCGGCCTTGACGCAGTGCGGCAAGGCACATGCCCATCCCCCGGACGGGGCGGGGACCACGATGGGCGCCCAGAACTTGACGTCCCCGGCATCGCCGCTACGCTTCAATGCCTCATGAGAAACCCCTCCGAATGAAACCGCCGGCGCGCCTGTCCCGGCTGCTCGCCCGGCCCGCGCTCGCGCGCTGGCCGAGCGCCTCGCTGCGCGCCTACCTGGTGGCGGTGATCGTGATCGCCACCGTGCCGCTGGCCGCCCTCACCTCCTACCTGATCGTCGACGAGGTGCGCACGGGCCGCACCCAGATGGAGGCCGCGCTGCGCGGCAACGCCGGCTCGGTCGCGGTGGCGGTCGAGCGCGAGATCGCCTCCTCGATCGACGCGCTCACGATCCTGTCGTACTCGCGCGAGCTGCTCGCCGGCGACCTCGCGGAGTTCCACCGCACGCTCACGAGCCTGCCCAAGCTGCGGCCGAGCTGGAGCAGCCTCTCGCTGATCGCGCCCGACGGCAAGGTGCTGCTCAACACCGCCGAGCCCTACGGCGGCGTGTCGCGGGAGAACCCGCGCCCGCCGGGCTTCGAGGGCATGAACAGTCACCGCGAGCCGGCGGTCATCGGCCTGTCGAGCGAGGACGAGCCCGCTGCGCTGAGCACCGGCATCCAGGTGCCGGTGGTGATTGGCGGCGAGTTGCGCTACGTGCTGTCGGCCTGGATCGCGCCGGAACGCTGGCAGGACCTGGTGGGCGACACCCCGGCGCCGCAAGGCGGCTTCGTGACCCTGTTCGACGCGGACAACCGCATCATCGCCCGCAGCAAGTCGCCGGACCTCTACATCGGCGAGGCGCTGCCGCCAACGACGCAGCGCTCGATGGGCCGGCGCCCGCACGGCCTGCACAAGACCGACGTGCTCGAAGGCGGCCAGGCCTACGTCGCCTTCCAGCGCATCGAGCCCGGCGGCTGGGGCGTCGCCGTCGGCCGCCCGGCCGAGCCGCTCGACCGCGCGCACTTCGCGTCGATCGTCACCGCGGTCGGCGCCGGGCTGCTGTCGCTGGCGGCGGGGCTGCTGCTGGCGCTGTTCGCCGCGCGCCGCGTGACCGCGCCGCTGGCGCGGCTCGCGCATGCCGGACCGCAGGCGGTAGGCGGCAAGATCGAGGTGACCGAGATCGCCGCGCTGCGCGACGCGCTGCTCGATGCCGAGGCCGAGCGCCGGGCCGCGCACGAGCGGCTGCAGGCCAAGGCCGACGAGTTCGAGACGCTGTTCAACAACAGCCCGATCGGGCTGGCGATGGCCGGCGACGCCCGCTCCACGCAGGTGCTGCGCAACCCCGCGCTCGCGTCGGTCCTCGCGCCGCCCGACGCGCCCCCGCCGCGCGTGTTCCAGGGCGGGCGCGAGATTGCGATGCACGAGCGGCCGCTGCAACTCGCCGCGTCCGAGGACCGGGTGCTGCGCGACGTCGAGCTCGAGGTGCGCCAGCACGACGGTCGCACGCAGCAGCTGCTGGTGCACGCGGTGCCGCTGCACGACGCCGCCGGCCGCTCGCGTGGCGCGATCGGCGCCTTCGTCGACATCACCGAGCGCAAGCGCGCCGAGGCGCGCCTGATCGAGGCCGACCGGCGCCTGCGCGAGAGCCAGCACCTGGTGGAGCTGGTGCAGGCGGCGGGCCACGTCGGCTTCTTCGACTACCTGTTCGAGTTCGACCAGGCGACCTGGTCCTCCGGCATGGCGCGGCTGTTCGGCATCGGGCTCGACGAGTTCCGCGGCCAATGGGCCGACTGGGCCGGGCGCATGGTGCCCGACGACGAGACGGCGGTGCGCGCGCTGCTCGACGCCGCACTCGCGCGCCACGAGGAGCAGTGCACCTTCGAATTCCGCGTCGCGTGGCCCGACGGGCAGGTTCGCTGGCTGGCGATGCGCGCGCTGCTGAGCTACGACGAGGCAGGCCGCGCGCAGCGCATGCTCGGCGTGACGGTGGACGTGAGCGACCAGAAGACGGTCGAGCGCGAGCGCGCCGCCTTCGCCGCACGCGAGCATGCCGCACGCATCGAGGCCGAGAACGCCAACCGTGCCAAGGACGAGTTCCTGGCGATGCTCGGCCACGAGCTGCGCAACCCGCTCGGCGCGATCACTGCCGCGACGCAGGCGCTGCGCCACGCCGCGCCCCCCGCCGACGCCAGCCGCCGTGCGCTGGAACTGATCGCGCGGCAGACGCAGCACCTCGCGCACCTGATGGACGACCTGCTCGACGTGAGCCGCGCGATCTCCGGCAAGATCCCGCTCGAGCGCGAGCCGCTCGAGCTCGCGCAGGCGGTACGGCAGCTGCTGCAGACACTGGAGATGGCCGGCCTGCTGAAGTCGCACCGGGTGACGCTGCGGCTGCAGGAGGCCTGGGTCGACGCCGACCCGACGCGGCTCGACCAAGTCATCAACAACCTCGTCACCAACGCGGTGAAGTACACCCCGGCCGGCGGCACGATCGAGGTCGACGTGCGTGCCGAGGGAAACACCGCGCTGCTGCAGGTGCGCGACAATGGCGTCGGCATGCCCGAGACCCTGGTGCCTCGGGTGTTCGACCTGTTCGTGCAGGGCGAGCGCACGCTCGACCGCAGCCAGGGCGGCCTGGGCATCGGCTTGACGCTGGTGCGCCGGCTCGTCGAGCTGCACGGCGGCGTCGTCAGTGCCGAGAGTCCGGGCCCGCAACAGGGCAGTACCTTCACCGTGCGGCTGCCGCGCCTTGCCGCGGCGCCGCCTTCCCGAGCCCACATGCAGTCTCTACCCCTACAAGCCGGCGCGCGTCGCGTCGTGATCGTCGAGGACAACGCCGACGCGCTCGAAGCGCTGCAGATGCTGCTCGAGCTCGGCGGCCACCAGGTGGCCACCGCCGGCGACGGCGAGGCCGGCGTGCAGCGCATCCTCGAGCAGCGCCCCGACATCGCGCTGGTGGACATCGGCCTGCCGGGCCTCGACGGCTACGGCGTGGCGCGCCGCGTGCGCGAGGCCGGCCACCGCGGCCGGCTGGTGGCGCTGACCGGCTACGGCCAGCAGCGCGACATCGAGCTCGCGCTCGAGGCCGGCTTCGACGCCCACCTCGTCAAGCCGATCGACATGGACGCGCTGGACCGCCTGCTGGCGCAGGAATGAGGCGGAGCGGCGGCGGGCAGCGCCGCCCCGCCCCCCGCCTCCGCTTCAGTGCGCCTCGTCCCAGTTGCGGCCGACGCCGACCTCGGCGAGCAGCGGCACGCGCAGCTGCGCGACGCCGGCCATGATGCGCGGCACCTCGGCGCGCACCCACTCCAGCTCCGCCTCGGGCACCTCGAACACCAGCTCGTCGTGCACCTGCAGGATCATCCGCGTCGCGCGGCCCTGCTCGTCGAGCGCGCGCTGCACCGCGATCATCGACAGCTTGATCAGGTCGGCGGCCGTGCCCTGCATCGGCGCGTTGATCGCCGCGCGCTCCGCCCCGGCGCGGCGCGGCCCGTTCGGGCTGTTGATCTCCGGCAGCCACAGCCGCCGCCCGAACACCGTCTCCACGTAGCCGCGCTCCTTGGCCGCCGCGCGCGTCTCGTCCATGTAGCGCTTCACGTCCGGATAGCGCGCGAAGTAGCGGTCGATGTAGTCCTTCGCCGCCCGGGTCTCGATGCCGAGGTTGGCCGCGAGCCCGAAGCTGCTCATGCCGTAGATCAGGCCGAAGTTGATGACCTTGGCGTAGCGGCGCTGCTCGCTCGTCACCTCCTCGGGCCCGACGCCGAAGATCTCGCCGGCGGTGGCGCGGTGCACGTCCAGCCCCTCGGAGAAGGCGCGCAGCAGGTTCGCGTCGCCGGAGATGTGCGCCATGATGCGCAGCTCGATCTGCGAGTAGTCGGCCGAGACGATCGCGTGTCCCGGCGGCGCGACGAAGGCCTCGCGGATGCGCCGCCCTTCCGGCGTGCGGATCGGGATGTTCTGCAGGTTGGGCTCGTTGCTCGAGAGCCGCCCGGTGACCGCCACCGCCTGCGCGTAGTTCGTGTGCACGCGGCCGGTGGCCGCGTCGATCATCTGCGGCAGCTTGTCGGTGTAGGTGCTCTTCAACTTGGAGAGACCCCGGTGCTCGAGCAGCTTGGCCGGCAGCGGGTAGTCGGCGGCGAGCTTCTCGAGCACCTCCTCGTCGGTCGAGGGCGCGCCGCTGGCGGTCTTCTTGACCACCGGCAGCCCGAGCTCGTTGAACAGGATCTCGCCGACCTGCTTGGGGCTGCCGAGGTTGAACGGGCGGCCCGCGATGCGGTGCGCCTCGGCCTCGAGCGCGAGGATGCGCTGCGCGAGCTCGTGGCTCTGGTGCTGCAGCCGCTGCGCGTCGACGAGCACGCCGTTGCGCTCGATGCGCTGCAGCACGCGCGCGGTCGGGATCTCGATGTCCTCGTAGATGCGCCGCAGCCCCGGCTCGGCCTCGATGCGCGGCCACAGCGCCTCGTGCACGTGCAGCGTCATCTCGCTGTCCTCGCACGAGTACTCGGCGGCGCGCTCGACCTCCACCTGCGCGAACGGGATCTGCTTGGCGCCCTTGCCGCACAGGTCCTCGTAGGCGAGCCCCTTGCGGCCGAGGTGGCGCTCGGCGAGGCTTTCGAGGCTGTGCGGCTTGTGCGCCTCGAGCACGTAGCTCTGGAGCATCGTGTCGTGCACGACGCCGCGCACCGCGATGCCGTGGTTCATCAGCACGTGCATGTCGTACTTGGCGTGCTGGGCGAGCTTCGCGGCCGCCTCGTCCTCGAGCCAGGGCTTGAGCCGCGCGAGCACCTCGCCGAGCGGCAGCTGCTGCGGAGCGCCGGCGTAGTCGTGGGCGAGCGGCACGTAGGCCGCCTCGCCGGGCCTGACCGAGAAGGACAGCCCGACGATGCGCGCGCTCATCGCGTCGAGCGAGTCGGTCTCGGTGTCGAAGGCGGCCAGCGGCGCCGCGCGCAGCCGCTCGATCCAGCCGTCGAGCACGCCGAGGTCCAGGATCGTCTCGTAGCGCTTCTCGAGCGGCGCGGCCGGGGCGGCAGGAACCTCCGCGTCGGCCGGCGCGCCGGAGGCGGCGAACAGGTCGCCACCCTTCTCGCCTTCGCCGGCGGCCTTCACGCCGAGTTGCGCCTCCAGCTCCTTCTTCCAGCTGCGGAAACCGTAGCGCGTGTAGAAGTCGAGCAGCGCCTCGCGCTGCACCTCGCCGAAGGCGAGCGCATCCAGGGACGGCCAGCCGGGCAGCTGCGCCGACAGGTCGCAGTCGGTGACGACGGTGACGAGGCGCCGCCCCTGCGGCAGCCAGTCGAGCGCGCGGCGCAGGTTCTCGCCGGCCACCCCCTTGATCGAGCCCGCCGCGGCGATCACGCCGTCGAGCGAGCCGTGCTCGGCGATCCACTTCGCGGCGGTCTTCGGGCCCACCTTGTCGACGCCGGGCACGTTGTCCACCGCGTCGCCGATCAGCGTCAGGTAGTCCACGATGCGCTCCGGAGGCACGCCGAACTTGGCCTTGACCGCCTCGGCGTCGAGCGTCTCGTTGCTCATCGTGTTGATCAGCGTGACGCGGTCGGTGACGAGTTGCGCCATGTCCTTGTCGCCGGTGGAGATCACGACGCGGTGGCCGTTCTCGGCGCCGACGCGCGCGAGCGTGCCGATCACGTCGTCGGCCTCGACGCCGGGCATCTCCAGCACCGGCCAGCCGAGCAGCCGCACCACCTCGTGGATCGGGCCGACCTGCGCGGCGAGCGCCTCGGGCATCGGCGGGCGGTGCGCCTTGTAGTCGGCGTACCACTCGTCGCGGAAGGTCGGGCCCTTGGCGTCGAACACGCAGGCGGCGTGCGCGCAGGGCACCTGCTCGCGCAGGCGCTTGAGCATCGCGACGATGCCGTGCAGTGCGCCGGTGGGCGTGCCGTCGGCGCTGCGCAGGTCGGGCATCGCGTGGAAGGCGCGGTAGAGGTAGCTGGAGCCGTCCACCAGCAGCAGGGTCTTTTCGGTCATGGACGGATTGTCGGGCAAGCCCCGGCGGCGCGGTCGCGCCACCGGGGCGCCCCGGTGGCGGCCGATAGAATCCGCACCATGTCCGCCCTGCTCCCCCGCCTCGCCCTCCTGGTGCCGCTGCTGGCCGCTGCCGCCGTGCTGCCGGCCCGCGCGCAGTCCGAACCCGGGGCGGCGCGGCAGCCTGAAGCGACGCGCGAACCCGCCGTGCAGCAGCTGCGCGTCGAGGACGAGGGCAGTCGCATCGACGAGCTGCGCGTGCGCGGACAGACCCGCCGCATCCAGGTGCAGCCCCGCCAGGCGGTGGCCTACGAGGTGCTGCCGATCGACGCCGCGCGCGACCCGAGCCAGGGCAACGGCCTCGGCGGCGGCTCGCGCGGCGCGGCCGGCCAGCGGGTGTGGCACTTCCTTTCCTTCTGACCTCTTCCCGGGCGCGCGAGCGCCCCCGCGCCCCATGGCCGTCTTCACGCCCGTTTCCTTCGACGATGCCGCCGCGCTGCTCGCGCGGCTCGGCCTCGGCCGGCTCCAGCAACTGGAGGGCTGTGCCTCCGGCATCGAGAACACCAACTACTTCGCCAGCACCGAGCGCGGCGAATGGGTGCTGACGATCTTCGAGCGCCTGAGCTTCGAGCAGCTGCCCTTCTACCTGCACCTGATGAAGCACCTCGCGCAGCGCGGCATCCCGGTGCCCGACCCGCAGGCCGACGCGGACGGCGAGATCCTGCACACGCTGCAAGCCAAGCCGGCCGCGGTGGTCGACCGGCTGCGCGGGCGCAACCAGCTCGCGCCGGGACCGCGCCACTGCGCTGCGGTCGGCGCGATGCTCGCGCGCATGCACCTCGCCGGCCGGGACTACCCGCACGCCCAGCCCAACCTGCGCGGCCTGTCCTGGTGGACCGAGACGGTGCCAGTGGTGCTGCCGCACCTCGCGCCCGCGCAGGCCGAGCTGATCGAGGCCGAGCTCGCCTTCCAGCAGGCGCTGGCCGCGTCGCCGGCCTACGGGAAGCTGCCGCGCGGCCCGATCCATGCCGACCTGTTCCGCGACAACGTGATGTTCGACGGCGAGGAGCTCACCGGCTTCTTCGACTTCTACTTCGCCGGCGTCGACACCTGGCTGTTCGACATCGCGGTGTGCCTCAACGACTGGTGCGTCGATCTCGCCACCGGCCGGCTCGACGAGGAGCGCGCCGCGGCCTTCGTCGCCGCCTACGACGGCGAGCGCGAGCTGACGCACGACGAGCTGCGCCTGCTGCCGGCGCTGATGCGCGCGGGCGCGCTGCGCTTCTGGACCTCGCGGCTGTGGGACTTCCACCTGCCGCGCGACGCGCAGATGCTCAAGCCCCACGACCCGACGCACTTCGAGCGCATCCTGCGCGAGCGCATCGACAACCCCTGGCACTACGCGCGCGGCGCGGACTGAGGCGGCCCCGATGAAACTCCGACTGGTGCCGCCCCGGCAGGGCGTGCAGTGGGTCCGGCAGGGCTTCCGCGTGTACTTCCGCCAGCCGCTGGCGTACACGGCCCTGTTCTTCCTGTTCCTGTTCGGCGCCTTCCTGCTCGCGAGCCTGCCGCTGGTGGGCATGCCGGTGCTGCTGATGCTGCTGCCCGCGGTGACGCAGGGCTTCATGATCGCGACGCAGAAGACGGTGTCGGGCGGCATGCCGCTGCCGGGCGTGTTCGTCGTGCCCTTCAAGCGCGACAAGGGCCGCGCGCGCGCGCAGCTGCAGCTCGGCCTCGCCTACACCGCGATCTCGGTGCTGGTGATGTTCCTCGCCGACGCGCTCGACGGCGGCAGCCTCGAGGCGCTGCAGGAATCGATCGGCAATGGCGAGAGCGGGGGGACGGCGCAGCCCCAGGCGCCGGCCATGGAGTTCGGCCTGCTGCTGCGCTTCGCGCTGGCGCTGCCGGTCTCGCTGCTGTTCTGGCATGCGCCGGCGCTGATCCACTGGGGTGGCGCCTCGCCGCTGCAGTCGATCTTCTACAGCGCCATCGCCTGCTGGCGCAACCTCGGTGCCTTCGCGGTGTACTTCTTCGCCTGGATCGGCGTGATCGGCCTGTTCACGATCCTGCTGACGCTGACGATGTCGCTGCTCGGGCAGCCGCAGCTCGCCGCGGTCGCCGCGATGCCCGCCGCGCTGATGTTCTCGACCGTGTTCTACGCGTCGCTGTACTTCACCTTCGTCGACTGCTTCGAGCAGGACCCCGCCCCGGCTCCCCAGTGAGGACGCGCCCGGCGCCGCCCGAGGGCGCGCCCGGGCTCGCCACCACGCGCGAGGGCGCGCAACCCCCTTCTCGAGTGCGCGACAGCGCGCAAGTACTGTCACAGCCTCGTCACGCCCATTGCAGAACATTGCAGCCACCCAGCCCGGCCCCCGCGCCGGGGATGGCTTCCGCGAACCTACTCACTCGAGCTGCAATGAGCGCACACGATTCCGACGACTTCCCCACCAACGCCTCGGCCAACGCCCACTTCGACGAGATCGTCCAGATCGCTCGCTCGCGTCGCGGTTTCCTGAAGGCCGGCTTGGCTACTGGCGCAGTGTCGTTCCTCAGCGGCGGGCTGGCGGCCTGCGGCGGCGGCAATGACGACGGCAGCAGTCCGCCCCCTTCCAAGGAGCCCCAGAAAACCAGCGAGCCGGTGATGCTCGGCTTCGGCGCCGTGGCCGCCAACTCGCTGGACGCCGTCACCGTGCCGAAGGGCTACAAGCACGCCGTGTTCTGCCGCTGGGGCGACCCGCTGTTCGCGAACAGCCCGGCGTGGAAGTCCGATGCCGGCAACACGGCCGAGTCGCAGCGGCTGCAGTTCGGCGACAACCACGACGGGATGCACTTCTTCCCGCTCGACGCCGGCAACAGCGCCGAGGGCCTGCTGGTGATGAACCACGAGTACCTGAACGACGAGTACTTCTATCCCAAGGCGGTGGTGCCCGGCGGCGCCGGCTGGGACCTGGAGCAGGTGCGCAAGGGCCAGCACGCCCATGGCGTCTCGGTCGCGCACGTGAAGCTGGTCGACGGGACGTGGAAGGTCGTGATCCCGTCGAAGTACAACCGCCGCATCCATGGCAACACGCCGATGCAGATCACCGGCCCGGCCAGCGGCCACGCGCTGATGAGGACCGCTGCCGACCCGAGCGGCGAGGTGGCGCTCGGCACGCTGAACAACTGCGGCAACGGCTACACGCTGTGGGGCACCTACCTCACCTGCGAGGAGAACTTCAACGGCTACTTCGGCACCACCTCCGGCACCGACACCCGCAATGCCAGCATGAGGCGCTACGGCATCAGCGGCGGCGTGTCGGGCTACAAGTGGGAGATGTTCGACGATCGCTTCGACTACGCCAAGCACCCCAACGAGTCGAACCGCTTCGGCTGGATGGTCGAGATCGATCCCTTCGACCCCACGTCCATGCCGCGCAAGCGCACCGCGCTCGGCCGATTCAAGCACGAGAACTGCGCGATGACGCTGGCCGCCGACAAGCGCGTGGTGGTCTACATGGGTGACGACCAGGCCAACGACTACGTCTACAAGTTCGTCTCCGACGGCAAGTACGTGGCGGGCAACCCGGCTGCCAACCGCGACCTGCTGGACTCGGGCACGCTCTACGTGGCCAGGTTCGGCGCCGGTGCGACGGCCGGCGACATGATGGGCGACGGCGTGTGGATCCCGCTGAAGCTCGACACGCCGACCACCACCACCGGCCAGAAGCTCGGCGACCTGTACGCCGACATGGGCGCGCTGCTGGTCAACACCCGGCTGGCCGCCGACGCGGTCGGCGCGACCAAGATGGACCGCCCGGAGTGGGTCACCGTGCATCCGAAGAGCGGCGAGGTCTACATCACGATGACGAACAACAGCAGCCGCACGACCACCGACGAGGCCAATCCCCGCGCTGGCAACGTCTATGGCCAGATCGTGCGCTGGCGCGAGGCCGGCAGCGACGCTGCCGCGTCGAAGTTCGAATGGGACCTGTTCGTCCTTGCCGGCAACCCGAAGGTCCACACCGCCGCGGGCGACCTGAAGGCGGGCTCGGCGAGCGTCACCCAGACCAACATGTTCAACAGCCCGGACGGCTTGGCCTTCGACGTCCACGGCCGCCTGTGGATCCAGACCGACGGCAATTTCTCGAACGTCGGCAACTTCGACGGCATGGGCAACAACCAGATGCTGGTGGCCGACCCGAACACCAAGGAGATCCGCCGCTTCATGGTCGGCCCTTCGGGCTGCGAGGTCACCGGCATCACGTGGACGCCGGACCAGAAGTACGTCTTCGTCAACATCCAGCACCCGGGCGAGTACGGCAACCACCCGGCCAAGCCCGCGGTGGAGCCGCAGGACGACCCGCTGGCCTTCTCGAAGTGGCCTGAAGCGGCGGGCGGCCGTCCCCGCTCGGCCACCGTGGTGATCTGGAAGGAGGACGGCGGCGTGATCGGCACCTGAGCGGAACCGATCCCTCTCGCGAGCCGGGCCGAAAGCCCGGCTTTTTCGCGTCATCGCGCCGGGCATGCCGGCCCTATCATGTGCGGGACTGCAACGCACCGCCCTGGCCATGAACCCGATCCCCTCGACGCGCAGACTCTCCCCCCGGCTGCTGCTGGCGGCAGCCGCCTGCCTCGCCTTGCCCGGCTGCGCCGTGGTCAGCGTGGCCGGCGCCGCCGCGGGCGCCGCGATCTCGGTGACCGGCGCGGTGGTCAGCACCGGCGTGAAGGTGACCGGCAAGGTGGTGGAGAAGACCATCGACGTCGTGACGCCCGGCTCCTCGACGCCCGCAGAGTGAGGCCGCCGGGACGGCGTAGCGCCGCCCTCCCGTGACGGCGCACGGCGAACCGTCGCGCCCGGCCCTTCGGCCCTTCAGTCGATCGGCGTGAGCTTGGCCACCGACAGCGCCAGCCACTTGACGCCGTGGCGGCCGAAGTTGACCTGCGCGCGCGCGTCCTCGCCGCTGCCCTCGATCGTCTTGATCACGCCCTCGCCGAACTTGGTGTGGAACACCGCCTGCCCGACGCGCAGGCCGCCGCCGCTCTGCGTGCGCGGCCCCTCGGCCGGCGCGGGCGCGGGCGCGGCGGGACGCGCCGTGCCGAAGGACGCTCCCGCGCTGCGGTTGCCGCCCCAGCCGCCCCACTGCTGCGCCTCGCGCGGGCCGAAGGCCGGTGCCTTCGGCGTGATCCATTTCAACGCCGCGTCCGGCAGCTCGTCGAAGAAGCGGCTCCTGACGTTGTAGCGCGTCTGGCCGTGCAGCATGCGCGTCTGGCTGTGGCTCAGGTAGAGCCGCTTTCTCGCACGCGTGATCGCGACGTACATCAGCCGCCGCTCCTCCTCCAGCCCGTCGTTGTCCGACAGCGAGTTCTCGTGCGGGAACAGGCCCTCCTCCAGCCCGGTGATGAAGACGCAGTCGAATTCCAGGCCCTTGGCCGCGTGCACCGTCATCAGCTGCACCGCGTCCTGCCCGGCCTGCGCCTGGTTGTCGCCGGCCTCGAGCGAGGCGTGCGCGAGGAAGGCCGCCAGCGGCGAGACGATCTCGCCGGTCTCGGCGTCGGGCAGCAGGTCCACGTCGGCGACCGCCGCGGGCAGCCCGGCCGCGATCGCGCCCGGCGCCTGCTCGTCGATCGGCAGCGCCACCGCGTCGCGGCCGAAGCCCTCCTGCGTCACGAAGGCTTCCGCCGCGTTGACGAGCTCGTCCAGGTTCTCGATGCGGTCCTGGCCCTCCTTCTCGGTGCGGTAGTGCTCGCGCAGCCCTGACGCGTGCGTGACGTGCTCGATGATCTCGCGCAGCGTCGCGCCGGCCGTGGCCGCCCGCATCGCCTCGACCAGACGGCAGAAGGCGGCGAGGCTCGCGCCGCCGCGGCCTGCGACTGCGCCGACGCTCTGCCACAGGCTGCGGCCGCTGGCGCGCGCCGCATCCTGCAGCTGCTCGACGGTGCGCGCACCGATGCCGCGCGCCGGGAAGTTCACCACGCGCAGGAAGGAGGTGTCGTCGTTCGGGTTCTCGAGCAGGCGCAGGTAGGCGAGCGCGTGCTTGACCTCGGCGCGCTCGAAGAAGCGCAGTCCGCCCCAGACGCGGTAGGGGATGCCGGCGTTGAAGAGCGCCGACTCGACCACGCGCGACTGCGCGTTGCTGCGGTAGAGCACCGCAATCTCGCTGCGCGCGACGCCCTCGCGGTGCAACTGCCGCGCCTCGTCGACCAGCCACTGCGCCTCGGCGAAGTCGCTCACCGACTCGTGCACGCGCACCGGCTCGCCCGGGCCGGCCTCGGTGCTCAGGTTCTTGCCCAGGCGCCGGGCGTTGTTCGAGATCAGCGCGTTGGCGGTGTCGAGGATGTTGCCGAAGCTGCGGTAGTTGCGCTCGAGCTTGATCAGGTGACGCACGCGGAACTCGCGCTCGAAGTCGCTCATGTTGCCGACCTGCGCGCCGCGGAAGGCGTAGATGCTCTGGTCGTCGTCGCCGACCGCGAACACCGCGGCCGCCGCGTCGCCCTGCGAGGGGTCGCCGGCGAACATCTTCAGCCACAGGTACTGCAGCCGGTTGGTGTCCTGGAACTCGTCGACGAGGATGTGGCGGAAGCGCCGCCGGTAGTGCTCGCGCAGCTCGGCGTTGTCGCGCATCAGTTCGTAGCTGCGCAGCATCAGCTCCGCGAAGTCGACCACGCCCTCGCGCTCGCACTGGTCCTCGTAGGCCTGGTAGATCTCGATCAGCCGGCGGCGCTGCTCGTCGAAGGCCTCGAGGTCCTTCGGGCGCCGCCCCTCCTCCTTCGCCCCCGCGATGAACCAGGCCACCTGCTTCGGCACGAAGCGCTCCTCGTCCAGCCCCATCGCCTTGACGATGCGCCGCACCGCCGAGACCTGGTCGCCGCTGTCGAGGATCTGGAAGGACTGCGGCAGGCCGGCGAGCTTCCAGTGCGCGCGCAGGAAGCGGTTGCACAGGCCGTGGAAGGTGCCGACCCACATGCCGCGCACGGGCAGCGGCAGCATCGTCGACAGCCGCGTCAGCATCTCCTTGGCGGCCTTGTTCGTGAAGGTCACCGCCATCACGCCGCCCGGGGAGACCTGGCTGGTCTGGATCAGCCAGGCGATGCGGGTGGTCAGCACGCGGGTCTTGCCGGAGCCGGCGCCGGCGAGGATCAGCGCGGGCTCGGGCGGCAGCGTCACCGCGGCGAGCTGTTCGGGATTCAGGTTGCGCAGCAGCGCGGGGGCGGCGGGCGCTGCGAAGGCGTCGAATTCGGATTGCATGCAGCATTCTAGGAAGCCGCCCCGCTCCGCCGCGCCGCGGCACGCGCCGCAGGCAGGGACATCCAGGCCATGTCCGGGCCGTCCTGCACCGTTACATCCTGCGTCCCCCGGGGGCCCCCGGAATCCGTAGAATGCGCCACCGGGCCCAAATTTTGGTGCCCGGTTTTTTGTGCCCGCGCCGTCCCCTGCCGACGGCATCCACAGGGCCGAAGGCGCCCGGGAACGCTCCCGCCTCGCGCCGCCGGGAATCCAAGTCAAGCGCTCGCAGCCATTGGGCCGCGCACTGCCTCAACGCGCCGCCCGCAGCTCGGCACCGGCCCTCCTTTGCACGCCGGTGCCGCCCTCACCCAGGAGCGAGAAAGAACACCATGGAAATCTTCGACTACGACAACGTGCTGCTGCTGCCGCGCAAGTGCCGCGTGGACAGCCGCAGCGAATGCGACCCCTCGATCGAGTTCGGCGGCCGGCGCTTCAAGCTGCCGGCGGTGCCGGCCAACATGAAGACGGTCGTGGACGAGCGCATCACCGAATGGCTTGCCGCCAACGGCTACTTCTACGTAATGCACCGCTTCGACCTCGACAACGTCGCCTACGCGAAGCGCATGCGCGACAAGGGCCTGTTCGTGTCGATCAGCTCCGGCGTCAAGCAGCCCGACTACGACGTGATCGACCGGCTCGCGGCCGAGGGCGTCGGCGCCGACTACATCACGATCGACATCGCCCACGGTCATGCCGACAGCGTGCAGCGCATGATTGCGCACATCAAGCAGCGGCTTCCGAAGGCCTTCGTGATCGCCGGCAACGTCGGCACGCCCGAGGCGGTGATCGACCTCGAGAACTGGGGCGCGGACGCGACCAAGGTCGGCATCGGCCCGGGCAAGGTCTGCATCACGCGGCTCAAGACCGGCTTCGGCACCGGCGGCTGGCAGCTCTCGGCGCTGAAGTGGTGCGCGCGCGTCGCCACGAAGCCGATCATCGCCGACGGCGGCATCCGCCACCACGGCGACATCGCCAAGAGCGTGCGCTTCGGCGCCTCGATGGTGATGATCGGCTCGCTGTTCGCCGGCCACGAGGAGTCGCCGGGCAAGACGGTCGAGGTCGACGGCAAGCTGTTCAAGGAGTACTTCGGCTCGGCCAGCGACTTCAACAAGGGCGAGTACAAGCACGTCGAGGGCAAGCGCATCCTCGAGCCGGTCAAGGGCCGGCTCGCCGACACGCTGCGCGAGATGCAGGAGGACCTGCAGAGCTCCATCAGCTACTCGGGCGGCCGCTCGCTCACCGACCTGAAGCGCGTGAACTACGTGATCCTCGGCGGCGAGAACGCCGGCGAGCACCTGCTGATGTGAGCCCCGGCGCCCGGCGCGAGGCCGGGCGCCTTTTCCTTCAGGACGAGGGCGGCGAGCTCATGTGCATGCGCTCGTGCCATTCGGCGAGCGACTCGTCCGGATACGCGTCGAAGCACTTGTCGCCCGGCCACAGGTCCGGCTCCACCCAGTTCGCGCGCGAGCCGAGCATCATGTGGGTTCGCTGGGGCGGCGGCGGCAGTTCCGTGTCGATCGCCGACGCGTGCGGGTGCACGAGCTCCGGCCAGCCCGGATCGTAGAGCCACAGCGCGCTGCCGCACTCACGGCAGAAGTTGCGCTCGGCGCTGCTGCGCCGGCCGTCTTCCAGGATCGCGCGATAGACCGCCACATGCTCCCCGCCCTGCACCTGCAGCGTGCGACGGTCGGCACCGAGGTTGATCGCGTAGCCGCCGGTGCCCGCGGTCTTGCGGCAGATCGAGCAGTAGCAGCGCATGAAGGGCACCGGCTGCGCCGACTCGACCGAGAAGCGCACCGCCTTGCAGTGGCAGGAGCCTTCGAGCTTCATGTTCACCTCCGCTGGAGCCGGCCCCGCGCGGCGCAGGGCCCTGCGGCTCGGCGGCATCCCGCGTGCCCGGCCTAAAATCGGCCGATTCCCCGGGCGGCGCCCCTGCTCGGCAGCGTGCGCCGCCCGCCCTCCTTCAGCACACCTACTCCCCGGCCTCTTCCATGTCCGAACTCGCCAAGTCGTTTGAACCCGCCGCCATCGAAGCCCACTGGGGCCCGCTGTGGGAGCAGCGCGGCCTCTACGAGCCGACGCTCGACGCGAGCAAGCCCTCGTTCTCGATCCAGCTGCCGCCGCCCAACGTCACCGGCACACTGCACATGGGCCACGCGTTCAACCAGACCATCATGGACTCGCTGACGCGCTACCACCGCATGCGCGGCGACAACACGCTGTGGGTGCCCGGCACCGACCACGCCGGCATCGCGACGCAGATCGTCGTCGAGCGCCAGCTGCAGGCGAAGGGCATCAGCCGCCACGACATGGGCCCGACGCCGGCCGAGGCGCGCAAGAACTTCGTCGCCAAGGTCTGGGAGTGGAAGGAGGAGTCGGGCTCCACGATCACGCGCCAGATGCGCCGCATGGGCGCCTCGGTCAGCTGGGGCCACGAGTACTTCACGATGGACGAGAAGCTGTCGAAGGTCGTCACCGAGACCTTCGTGCGGCTGTTTGAAGAAGGCCTGATCTACCGCGGCAAGCGCCTGGTGAACTGGGACCCGGTGCTGAAGTCCGCCGTCTCCGACCTCGAGGTCGAGAGCGAGGAGGAGGACGGTTTCCTCTGGCACATCCGCTACCCGCTCGCCGACGGCGGCGGCGAAGTGGTGGTCGCCACCACCCGCCCCGAGACCATGCTCGGCGACGTCGCCGTGATGGTGCACCCGGAGGACGAGCGCTACGCGGCGCTGATCGGCAAGACGGTGAAGCTGCCGCTGTGCGATCGCGAGATCCCGGTGATCGCCGACGCCTACGTGGACCGCGAGTTCGGCACCGGCGTCGTGAAGGTCACGCCCGCGCACGACTACAACGACTACGCGGTCGGCCAGCGCCACGGCCTGCCGACGATCGGCATCCTGACGCTCGACGCGACGGTCAACGACAACGCGCCCGAGACCTACCGGGGCCTGGACCGCTTCGTCGCACGCAAGAAGGTCGTCGCCGACCTCGAGGCGCAGGGCTTCCTGGTGGAGGTGAAGAAGCACAAGCTGATGGTGCCGCGCTGCGCGCGCACCGGCCAGGTGGTCGAGCCGATGCTCACCGACCAGTGGTTCGTTGCAATGACCAAGCCCGGTGCGAATGGGAAATCGATCGCCGAGGAGGCCATCCAGGTGGTCGAGTCGGGCGAGGTGAAGTTCGTGCCCGAGCAGTGGGTCAACACCTACAACCAGTGGATGAAGAACATCCAGGACTGGTGCATCAGCCGCCAGCTCTGGTGGGGCCACCAGATCCCGGCCTGGTACGGCACGGGCGGCGAGCTCTTCGTCGCGCGCGACGAGGCCGAGGCGCGCGCGAAGGCCACCGCCGCCGGCTACCACGGCGAGCTCACGCGCGACGAAGACGTGCTCGACACCTGGTACTCGTCGGCGCTGGTGCCCTTCTCGTCGCTGGGCTGGCCCGAGAAGACGCCCGAGCTGGGCCTGTTCCTGCCCTCCTCGGTGCTCGTCACTGGCTTCGACATCATCTTCTTCTGGGTCGCCCGGATGATCATGATGACCAAGCACTTCACCGGCCAGGTGCCCTTCCGCGACGTCTACATCCACGGCCTGGTGCGCGACGCGCAGGGCAAGAAGATGAGCAAGTCCGAGGGCAACGTGCTCGACCCGGTGGACCTGATCGACGGCATCGAGCTCGGCCCGCTGCTCGAGAAGCGCACGACGGGCCTGCGCAAGCCCGAAACCGCCCCGAAGGTGCGCAAGGACACCGAGAAGGAGTTCCCCGAGGGCATCCCCGGTTTCGGGGCCGATGCGCTGCGCTTCACATTCGCCTCGCTCGCGAGCCTGGGGCGCAACATCAACTTCGACAGCAAGCGCTGCGAGGGCTATCGCAACTTCTGCAACAAGTTGTGGAACGCGACGCGCTTCGTGCTGATGAACTGCGAGGGCAAGGACTGCGGCCTCGCCGAGCACGGCGCCGACGCCTGCGTACCCGGCGGCTACCTCGACTTCTCTCCCGCCGACCGCTGGATCACGGGCGAGCTGCAGCGCGTGGAAGCGGCGGTCGAGCAAGGCTTCGCCGACTACCGGCTCGACAACGTCGCCAACGCCCTCTACCAGTTCGTCTGGGACCAGTACTGCGACTGGTACCTCGAGATCGCCAAGGTGCAGATCCAGACCGGCAGCGAGGCGCAGCAGCGCGCCACGCGCCGCACGCTGATCCGCGTGCTGGAGACGGTGCTGCGGCTGCTGCACCCGGTCACGCCCTTCATCACCGAGGAGCTGTGGCAGAAGGTCGCCCCGGTGGCGGGCCGCAAGGAGGCCGGCTCCGACGCATCGATCGTGGTGGCGCCCTACCCCAAGGCGCAGCCCGAGCGCATCGATGCGCAGGCCGACGCCTGGATGGAGCGCGTGAAGGCGCTGGTGGGTGCCTGCCGCAACCTGCGCGGCGAGATGAACCTGTCGCCCGCGGCGCGCGTGCCGCTCTACGCGATCGGCGACGCGGAGCTGATCGCACAGGCCGCGCCGCTGCTGCAGTCCCTGGCCAAGCTCAGCGAGGTGAAGCTGTTCGACGACGAAGCAGCGTTCGCCGAGGCCACCCGCCATGCACCGACCGCGGTGCAGGGCGAGGCGCGCTTGGCGCTGCACGTGGAGATTGACGTCGCGGCCGAGCGCGAGCGCCTGGGCAAGGAGATCCAGCGCCTGAACGGGGAGATCGCGAAGGCCGAAGGTAAGTTGGGTAACGAAAGTTTCGTCGCCCGCGCGCCCGCCGCGGTGGTCGATCAGGAGCGCCAGCGCCTCGCCGGATTCAGCGCCACCGTCGCAAGGCTTACGGAGCAGTTGGCACGCCTCGGCTGAACGCTTTTGCGCAATGCACAATCAAGTCGATTGTCAAGGAGCAAAAACATGCAGCACATCACGAAAGCCGTCTTTCCCGTTGCCGGTCTCGGAACGCGCTTCCTTCCGGCCACGAAGGCGCAGCCGAAGGAAATGCTCCCCGTCGTCGACAAGCCGCTGATCCAGTACGCGATCGAGGAAGCCTACGACGCCGGCATCCGCGAGATGATCTTCATCACCGGCCGCACCAAGCGGCCGATCGAGGACCATTTCGACATGGCCTACGAGCTCGAGACCGAGCTGCAGGCGGCCGGCAAGCTCGAGTTGCTGAAGGTCGTGCAGTCGATCAAGCCCGAGGACATGGAGTGCGTCTTCATCCGCCAGCCCAAGATGCTCGGCCTCGGCCACGCAGTGCTATGCGCGCAGCAGCTCATCAACGGCGATCCGTTCGCGGTGCTGCTGGCCGACGACCTGATGGTGGGCGAGAAGCCCATCATGAAGCAGATGGTCGAGCAGTTCGCCGAGTGGCGCGCGTCGATCATCGCGGTGCAGGAAGTGCCGCCCGAGCACACGAAACGCTACGGCATCGTCGGCGGCACCCATGTCCGTGACCGCCTGGTGGACGTCGCGAAGATCGTCGAGAAACCCGCTCCCGAGGAGGCGCCCTCGAACCTCGGCGTGGCCGGCCGCTACATCCTCACGCCGGGCGTGCTCGACGAGATCCGCATGCAGCCCAAGGGCGTGGGCGGCGAGATCCAGCTCACCGACGGCATCGCCGGCATGCTGCGCCGCGAGAAGGTCTTCGCCTACTGCTACGAGGGCAAGCGCTACGACTGCGGCAGCAAGGAAGGCTTCCTGCAGGCCTCGGTCGAGCTCGCGCTCGCCCACCCGCAGCTCGGCCCGGGCTTCCGCGACTACCTGAAGAACCTGGAGCTCTGAGCTCCCGGCCGGCCCCGGCGCGAGCCGCCGGGGGCCGCGGGGACGGCCGCTCCTGCGTCCCCGCCCCTCAGCGCCGGCGCAGCAGGTGCATGAACTCGCCCTGCAGCGTCTGCTGCTCGACCAGCTCGTTGCCGGTCTGCTTCGCGAAGGCCTGGAAGTCGCGCAGCGAGCCCGGGTCGGTGGCCCACACGCGCAGCAGCTCGCCGCTGTTCATCTCGGCGAGCGCCTTCTTGGCCTTCAGGATGGGCAGCGGGCAGTTCAGCCCGCGGGTGTCGAGTTCCTTGTGTGCATCCATGGTCGGTTTCTCGTGTCTTCTTCGATGTCCGGGGGGAGATGGGGGGCGGCCCTCGCGGTCGCGGCTCAGGGGCGCGGCAGCTCGATCCACTGCGGCTCGTGGCCGCGCTCGCGCAGCCAGCGCGCCAGCACCAGCCCGGTGCCGGCCGGCCAGCACTTGACCTTGTCGAGCGGGAACAGCCGGTATTCCGCCAGTTCCGGCGACAGCACGATCTCGCCATGCGCCCGAGCGTGGTAGGTGATGATCACCTGGTTCATGCGCTGGAAGTCGCTCACGCCGACGAGCGCCAGCTCGCTGACGGCGAGGCCCGTCTCCTCGGCGATCTCGCGCCGGATCCCGTCCTCGGGCGATTCGCCCGCCTCCATGAAGCCGGTGATCAGCGCGAAGAGCTTGCCGGACCAGGCGGCATTGCGTGCCAGCAGCAGCTGACCGCCGCGGTCGGTGAGCTCGACGATCGCCGCGAGCACCGGCGTCGGGTTGTTCCAGTGCGTGAAGTCGCAGGCCGGGCAGCGCAGGCGCTCGCGCTCGCCGTCGTGCACCCGGCCGAGCTCGGTGCGGCAGCAGGGGCAGTAGCGGAATTCGTGGCTCATGCCGGGGCAGCGGCGGCGCGCGACATTGCGGCGCGGGGCGCCATCAGGCGGGGAACACGCCGGTGGACAGGTAGCGGTCGCCGCGGTCGCAGACGACGAACACGATCGTCGCGTTCTCGACCGTCCTAGCGAGCTGCAGCGCTGCCCAGCAGGCGCCTGCCGCGGAGATGCCGGCGAACAGGCCCTCCTCGCGCGCGAGGCGCCGCGCCATGTCCTCGGCATCGGCCTGGCTGACCAGCACCAGCTCGTCCACCGTGCTCGCGTCGTAGATCTTCGGCAGGTACTCCTCGGGCCACTTGCGGATGCCGGGGATGCGCGAGCCCTCGCTCGGCTGCGCGCCGACGATGCGCACCTCCGGGTTCTGCTCCTTCAGGAAGCGCGAGGTGCCGGTGATCGTGCCGGTGGTGCCCATCGCGCTGACGAAGTGCGTCACCCGTCCCTCGGTGTCGGCCCAGATCTCGGGGCCGGTGGTCTCGTAGTGCACGCGCGGGTTGTCCTCGTTGGCGAACTGGTCGAGCACCAGGCCCTTGCCGTCGCGCTGCATCTGCTCGGCGAGGTCGCGGGCGTACTCCATGCCGCCGGCGCGGGGCGTGAGGATCAGCTCGGCGCCGAAGGCCTTCATCGTCTGCGCGCGCTCGACGCTCAGGTCCTCCGGCATGATCAGCAGCATCCGGTAGCCGCGCACCGCGGCGGCCATCGCCAGCGCGATGCCGGTGTTGCCCGAGGTGGCCTCGATCAGCACGTCGCCCGGCTTGATCTGGCCGCGCTCCTCGGCACGGCGGATCATGCTGATGGCCGGGCGGTCCTTGACCGAGCCCGCGGGGTTGTTGCCCTCGAGCTTGCCGAGGATCACGTTGCCGCGCCGCTCGTTGTCGGCGCCCGGCAGGCGCTGCAGCCTCACGAGCGGCGTGCGGCCGATCACGTCTTCGATGGTCTTGTACTGGGGCATGACGACTTCTTCTCCTGCGCGCATTGTGGCAGGGAAGCGGAAGCCGCCTGGCCGTATGACATAATCCGCAGCCTCGTCCCCTCCCGGGGACTCGCCGCCGAGATGGCGAAATAGGTAGACGCAGCAGACTCAAAATCTGCCGGTGGCAACACCGTGCCGGTTCGATTCCGGCTCTCGGCACCAGCTTTCCTCAGCCCCCCGGCCGGATCGTTCCTGCCTGCCTCACCGGCAGATGAAATCCGCGGCGCGGCGATCCCATCTGCACTTCGTCGAACTGCCGGACTCCCCTGCCAGGGCGGCCAGGACAAGCAGCACCAACACGGTTCCACCGATTTTCTTCAGCATCGCGACCTCCCTTCGCTCCTTCAGGCGGGTAAGGTAGCGAGGGCCGGGGCGCATTTCATTACCCGATTCGCGGGAGCCGGGCGACACGGCTGCCCGGGGCCGCGGCCGAGCGGCCGCCCTTTTCCCCGGTCGCCGAGCCCCCTCGCTCAGCCGGTCATCTGGCGCTCGTTGCGGGCCTTGTCGTATTCCCGCCGTCCCTCGTCGGTGAGCTTCACCGCTCCGCCGTCGCGCGCCATCAGGCCCTGCTGCACGTAGCGGTCGAGCACGTCGGCAGGCAGCGTGTCGCCCTGGCCCTGCTCGAGGGCATCGACGATCTGCATGAACTGGATGCGGTCTTCGGCGGAGTCGAACATGACGGTCTCCTCGGGATCGGCAAGGCAGAAGCGATCACGTTAGCCCCAAGCCCGCGGCAGCCGCCACCGGAGGCGGCCAAGGCCCCACGCGGCTGCGGGGGCATGCCGGCCTCGGTTCCCGCCCCGCAGGCCGGACGGCAAAAAGCGGGTAACCTCGCGGATCCTGCCCCCAACGAGCGCGGACCCCTCACGCATGCCACCGATCCCACCCGTCACCAAGGCGCTGCTGCTGATCAACGTCGCCGCCTTCTTCATCGACGCCCTCGCCGGGCGGCTGCTGACGCAGTTCTTCGCGCTGTGGCCGCTCGGGGACCGCTTCATGCCCTGGCAGGTGGTGAGCTACGGCTTCCTGCACGGCAGCATCGGCCACCTGTTCTTCAACATGCTCGGCCTGTGGATGTTCGGCAGCGAGCTCGAGCGCGTCTGGGGCCAGCGGCGCTACCTGCAGTTCTACTTCGCCAGCATCCTCGCCGCCGCCGCGATCCAGCTCGTCTTCAACATGATGCTGGACTCGCGCTGGCCCACCGTAGGCGCCTCGGGCGGCCTGTTCGGCCTGCTGCTGGCCTTCGGCATGCTGTTCCCGAACCGCACCATCATGCCGCTGTTCCCGCCGATCCCGATGAAGGCGCGCACCTTCGTGATGGTCTTCGGCGGCCTGGAGCTGTTCTTCGGCGTCACCGGCACCGCCTCGGGCGTCGCGCACTTCGCGCACCTCGGCGGCATGCTCGGCGGCTGGCTGATGATCCGCTACTGGCGCGGCCAGCCGCCCTTCGGCGGCCGCGGCGGCAACGGCCGGGGAGGCGGCGGGCGCCGCGACCACATCCGCCGCGTGCAGTGAGGCCCGCCTCTCAGGCGAGCAGCCCCTCGCGCACCGTCGGGTAGCGCAGGCGCAGCCGCAACTCGTGCTTGAGCCGCTCGTTGGCGAGGCGCCGCGACTCGCTCATGAAGGACAGCTGCACCGGTGAGAGCCGCTGCGCCGCCTCCGCGCGCGACAGGCGCGGCGGCGCAGGCAGCCCGCACAGCCGCGCGGCGAGCTCGAAGTAGTCGCCCATCTTCAGCTCGGTGTCGTCGCTCGCATGCACCACGCGCTGCGGCCGCCCCCGGTGCAGGGCCGCGACGCAGGCGCGCGCGAGGTCGTCGGCATGGATGTGGTTGGTGTAGACATCGTCCTCGGCACGCAGCGCGGGCGTGCCGCGCGCGAGCCGCTCGCGCGGATGGCCGCCGGGGCGGTCGCCCGCGTAGATGCCCGGGATGCGCAGCACGCAGGCCCGCACGCCGAAGGCGCGGCCGAACCAGCGCACCCGCGCCTCCGCATCGACGCGGCGCCGCGCACGGTCGGTGGCGGGGTTGACGCTGCGCGTCTCGTCGAAGCGTTCGCCGCCGCAGTCGCCGTAGACGCCGGTCGTGCTGCCGTAGACCAGCGCGAGCGGGCGGGAGCGATGGGCGAGTGCCGCGAGCAGCGCCCGGGTGCGCGTGTCGGACTCGCCCTGCCCCGGCGGCGGCGCCAGGTGCAGCACCGCGTCGGCCAGGCCGGCGAGCCGGGCCAGCGTGGCCGGGGCGTCCAGGTCGCCGCGCAGCGGCATCACCCCCGCGGCACGCAACTGCAGCCGCCGCTCGGCACTGGAGCTCAGGGCGACAATGCGGTAGCGATCCCGCAGCAGCCGCGCGACGCGCAGCCCGACATCCCCGCAGCCGACGATCAGCAGGCGCGGGCGGCGGAAGGCGGCAGGGCGGGAAAAGGCGGGCGTGGGCATGGCGGGAGACGGGCGGAGGTTCCGGGTCGGGGGAGGCGGTGCCCGCTGCGGGCACAATGGAGCCCGTCAGTTTAAGAGGTCGATTCCATGTCGTTTTCAGTCAAAGTGCTGCCCAGCGGCCGCGCCTTCGAGACCCAGGAAGATGAGACGCTGCTCGCCGCGGCGATCCGCGAGGGCGTCGGCCTGCCCTACGGCTGCAAGGACGGCGCCTGCGGCTCCTGCAAGTGCCGCCTCGTCGAGGGCAGCGTGGTCCACGGCGCGCACCAGAGCAAGGCGCTGTCGGCCGAGGAGGAGCAGGCCGGCTTCGTGCTGACCTGCTGCGCGACGCCCAAGGCCGACATCGTGCTCGAGTCGCGCCAGGTCACCGCCGCCGGCCAGTTCCCGATCAAGAAGATGCCCTGCCGGGTCGCGAGCATCGCCAAGCCCGCGCCCGACGTCGCGGTGCTGCGCCTGCAGCTGCCGGCCAACGACCAGCTGCAGTACCACGCCGGGCAGTACATCGAGTTCATCCTGCGCGACGGCGCACGCCGCAGCTACTCGATGGCCAACGCGCCCGAGCTGCAGGGCGAGCAGCCGGGGATCGAGCTGCACATCCGCCACATGCCCGGCGGCAAGTTCACCGACCATGTCTTCGGCGCGATGAAGGAGAAGGACATCCTGCGCTTCGAGGGCCCCTTCGGCAGCTTCTTCCTGCGCGAGGACTCGAGCAAGCCGGTGGTGCTGCTCGCGTCGGGCACCGGCTTCGCGCCGCTCAAGGCGCTGATCGAGCACATGCGCGTGCGCAACATCACGCGGCCCGCGGTGCTGTACTGGGGCTGCCGCAGCCGCCAGGACCTCTACATGCACGAGTGGGCCGAGCAGGCCGCGGCCGAGATGCCGAACCTGCGCTACGTGCCGGTGCTGTCGGAGCCGAAGCCCGAGGACGGCTGGACCGGGCGCACCGGCTTCGTGCACGAGGCGGTGATGGCGGACCTGCCGGACCTCGGCGGCCACCAGGTCTACGCCTGCGGCGCGCCGGTGATGGTCGAGTCGGCGCAGCGCGACTTCGTCGCGCGCTGCGGCCTGCCGGCCGAGGAGTTCTTCGCCGACAGCTTCACGTCCGAGGCGGACAAGCACTGAGCCGGCGGCGGCACGCCGTCTCGCTCGCCCGGCGCCCCGCCCCCCAGCCTCCGGCCGGTGCGGGGCGGGACCCGGGAACCTCCTCTTTCTCCCTGAAGGAACCCCGATGAATCGTCGCTCCTGGCTGCTCGCGCAGGGCAGCCTTGCCGCCGCGGCGCTGGCCGCCCCCGGCTGGCTGTCCGCCCAGCCCCGCACCGTCAAGCTCGTGGTGCCCTACCCGCCCGGCGGCCCGCTCGACGCGATCGCGCGGCTGCTCGCCGAGAAGGCGCGCGACGGCCTCGGCAACGTGATCGTCGAGAACCGGCCCGGCGCCGGCGGCAACCTCGGCGCGGACGCGGTGGCGCGCTCGGCGCCGGACGGCCAGACGATCGTGATGGGCGCGGTCGCCACGCACGCGATCAACCCCTGGCTCTACGCGCGGCTGCCCTACGACCCGGTGCGCGACTTCGCGCCGATCACGCTGGTGGCGCGCGTGCCGAACGTGCTGGTGATGAACGCCGACACCGCGCAGCGCCTGGGCATCCGCACCGTCGCCGACCTGGTCGCCCATGCGCGCAAGAATCCCGGTCGGCTCAACTACGGCTCGGGCGGCAACGGCAGCGCCGGCCACCTCGCCGGCGAGATGTTCGAGGCGCAGGCCGGCGTCGCGATGGTGCACATCCCCTACGCGGGCGCGGCGCCGGCGCAGCTCGGGCTGCTCGCCGGCCAGGTGGACCTGAACTTCGACAACCTCGCCGCCGCGTCGGCCAACATCCGCGCCGGCAAGCTGCGCGCGCTGGCCGTGACCACCGCGCAGCGCTCGAGCGCGATGCCGGAGCTGCCGACGATCGCCGAGTCGGGCCTGCCCGGCTTCGCGGTCGACACCTGGTTCGGGCTGTTCGCGCCGGCGCGCACGCCCGCCGAGACGGTGCAGCGGCTCAACGAGGTGTTCGTCGCGGCGATGAACGCGCCCGACGTGCGTGCGCGCTTCGCGCAGCTGATGGCCGAGCCCGCGCCGACGACGCCGGCGCAGTTCGGCGAGTTCGTGAAGTCCGAGCTCGCGAAGTACGAGCGGGTCGTGAAGGCGAGCGGCGCGCGCATCGATTGAGCGCGCGCCGTGCCGCGGGCGCCGGGCGGCGCCCGCGTCCGCGGCTCACTCGCCGAGGTAGGCGGCGCGCACGCGCGGGTCGTCGAGCAGCGCGCGGCCCTCGCCCTCCATCGTGATCTCGCCCGAGTCCATCACGTAGCCGCGCGACGCGAGCGCGAGCGCGCGGCTCGCGTTCTGCTCGACGAGCAGGATCGTCACGCCCTGCTTCGAGATGTCGCTCACCACCTCGAAGATCTTGTCGACCATGATCGGCGACAGGCCCATCGAGGGCTCGTCGAGCAGCAGCACCTTCGGGCGGGCCATCAGCGCGCGGCCCATCGCGAGCATCTGCTGCTCGCCGCCGGACATCGTGCCGGCGAGCTGGTCGCGGCGCTCCTTCAGGCGCGGGAAGTAGTCGAACACGCGCTGCATGTCGGCCTCGATCCCGTCGTCGTCGCGGGTGTAGGCGCCCATCTGCAGGTTCTCGGTGATCGTCATGCGCGTGAAGGTGCCACGGCCCTCCGGCACCATGATCAGGCCGCGCTTGACCAGGTCCCAGGCGCCGAGGCCCTGGATGTTCTGGCCGAGGTACTCGATGTGGCCGCCCGCCGGCGCGAGCAGCCCGGTGACGGCCTTGAGGGTGGTGGTCTTGCCGGCGCCGTTGGCGCCAATCAGGCTGACGAGCTCGCCCTCCTTCACTTCCATCGACGCGCCCTTGACGGCCTGGATGCCGCCGTAGGCCACCTTCAGTCCGCTGATCTTCAGCAGGGTCTGGGACATCTTCTGCTCTTTCCTTGCGAAGCCCGGATCAGTGGGCGGCATGACCGGCGCCCAGGTAGGCCTCGATCACCTTCTCGTTGCGCTGCACGTCCGCGGGCGTGCCCTCGGCGATCTGCTTGCCGTAGTCGAGCACCGTGACGCGGTCGCACAGGCCCATCACGAGCTTCACGTCGTGCTCGATCAGCAGGATCGTGCGGCCGTCGTTGCGGATGCGGTCGATCAGCTCGCGCAGCACCACCTTCTCGGTCGCGTTCATGCCGGCGGCGGGCTCGTCGAGCGCGATCAGCTTCGGGTCGGTGGCGAGCGCGCGCGCGATCTCCAGGCGCCGCTGGTCGCCGTAGCTCAGCGTGCGCGCCCGGTAGTCGGCGTAGCGGGCGATGCCGACGTAGTCGAGCAGCTGCATCGCGCGCTCGCGGATCTGCGCCTCCTCGTCGCGGAAGCGCCGGGTGCGGAACACCGCGCCGATGAGGCCCGAGCTCGTGCGCACGTGGCGGCCCACCATCACGTTCTCCGCCGCCGTCATGTCGGGGAAGAGCCGGATGTTCTGGAAGGTGCGCGCGATGCCCGCCTTCGCCACCTCGTGCACCGCGGTGGGCTTGTAGGGCGCACCGCCCAGTTCGAAGCGGCCCGAGTCGGGCGTGTACAAGCCGGTGAGCACGTTGAAGAAGGTGGTCTTGCCGGCACCGTTGGGGCCGATCAGACCGTAGACCTGGCCGCGGCGGATCTCGATGCCGACGTCCGACAGCGCCTGCAGGCCGCCGAAGCGCTTGGACACGCCGCTGACCTTGAGAATGCTTTCACTCATCGTCGTGTCTCCTTCACTGGGGGGTCGGCTTGACCTTGCCGTGCTCGGGCGCCGGCCACAGGCCGCGCGGACGCAGCAGCATCACGGTGATCATCGCCACCGCGATCAGGAACTGGCGCAGGATGGCCGCGTCCAGGCGCCCGTCGGTCATCTGCTGCAGCGGGCCGGCGACGTAGCGCAGCACCTCGGGCAGCGCCGCGAGCAGCAAGGCGCCCACGATCACGCCCGGCAGGTGGCCGAGGCCGCCGAGCACGACCATCGCGACGATCATGATCGACTCCATCAGGCTGAAGGACTCGGGCGAGATGAAGCCCTGGAAGGCCGCGAACATCGCGCCGGACACGCCGCCGAAGGTCGCGCCCATCGCGAAGGCGAGCAGCTTCATGTTGCGCACGTTGATGCCCATCGCCTTGGCGGCGATGTCGTCCTCGCGGATCGCCATCCACGCACGGCCGATGCGCGAGGTCTCGAGCCGGTGGCTGATCAGGATGCTGAAGAGCACCAGCGCGAGGAAGAGGTAGTAGTACAGCACCACAGGCGGCATCCGGTAGTCGCCGAGCATCAGCGGCTGGCCGAAGTCGAAGCCGAAGATGCGCATCGAGTCGATGCCGCTGATGCCGCGCGGGCCGTTGGTGATGTTGAGCGGGTGCTCGAGGTTGTTCATGAACACGCGGATGATCTCGCCGAAGCCGAGCGTGACGATCGCGAGGTAGTCGCCGCGCAGCCGCAGCACGGGCGTGCCGAGCAGCACGCCGGCCAGCGCCGCGAGTGCGGCCGCCAGCGGCACGATCACCCAGATCGGCGTGTGCAGCCCGTTGGGGAAGGCGGCCGCGATCGCGGGGAAGTTGTCCCAGAGATGCGGCGACGCGAGCAGGCCGAAGAGGTAGGCGCCCACCGCGTAGAACGCCACGTAGCCCAGGTCGAGCAGGCCGGCGTAGCCCACCACGATGTTCAGGCCGATCGCCAGCATCACGTAGAGCAGCGCCAGGTCGATGATGCGCACCCAGCCCTGGCCGAAGTAGAGCGCGAGGTGCGGCAGCAGCAGCAGGCCGAGACCCGCCAGCGCGAACACCACCAGCTTGTTCTTTTGTTCCATGTCGTACTCCTGCGGAAGGTCAGGCGCGGTCGGCGACACGCTCGCCGAGCAGGCCCGAGGGCCGCAGCGTCAGGATCAGGATCAGCACGATGAAGGCGAAGATGTCGGCGTAATGGCTGCCGAACACGCCCCCGGTCAGCTCGCCGATGTAGCCGGCACCGAGCGCCTCGATCAGGCCGAGCAGCACGCCGCCGACCATCGCGCCGGTGAGGTTGCCGATGCCGCCGAACACCGCCGCGGTGAAGGCCTTGAGGCCCGGCAGGAAGCCCATCGAGTGCTGCACCGAGCCGTAGTTGGCGGCCCACATCACGCCGGCCACTGCCGCGAGCGCCGCGCCGATGATGAAGGTCGCGGAGATCACCATGTCGGGGCGCACGCCCATCAGGCCCGCGACGCGCGGGTTCTCGGCGGTGGCGCGCATCGCGCGGCCGAGCTTGGTCTTGTTCACGAGCCACAGCAGGCCGGTGAGGATCAGCGCGGTGGCCACCAGGATGATCACCTGCGTGACGGTGATGACCGCGCCGCCGATCTCGATCACCTCGGTGGGCAGCAGCAGCGGATAGGGCTTGGGATTCGGCTTCCAGATGATCATCGCCAGCGTCTGCAGCAGGATCGACATGCCGATCGCGGTGATCAGCGGCGCCAGGCGCGGCGCGCTGCGCAGCGGCCGGTAGGCGACCTTCTCGATCGTGAAGTTCAGCGCCGCGCAGACCACGATCGCGCAGACGAGTGAGATCAGCATCATCAGCCAGCCCGGCAGGTCGGGCGCCGCCTCCTGCAGGAAGGTGACCACGGTCCAGCTGACCATGGCGCCGACCATCAGGACTTCGCCGTGGGCGAAGTTGATGAGGCTGATGATGCCGTAGACCATCGTGTAGCCCAGTGCGACGAGCGCATACATGCTGCCCAGCACCAGACCATTGATGATCTGCTGAAGGAGGATTTCCATCGGAGGGGTTCTCCACAAGAGAAGGGTGTTCTCGACCGGAGCCGGCGCGCCAGGATCACAGCTGCCGCCAGCGTTCTTGTAACGGGGGTGACCATTAGCAAGAAGTTGGCCGCCCTGGAGGATGCATCCAGCCCCCACCGTTCCGGCCGCCAAAGTGGCGCGGATTGTAGTCGTACCTCTGCTAACACCCGCTACGGGTTTCTGTCCGTTGTCACAGCGAAAAACAGAGTGTGGAGCGTGCCTTTAGCGCGACTCGCCGGCGCGCCGGTTGAGTTCGCGCAACTCCGCGAGCTTTTCCCCGATGCGGATCTCCAGTCCGCGCGCCACCGGCTCGTAGAAGCCGGGCGGTGCCATGCCCTCGGGCAGGTAGCTCTCGCCAGCCGCGAAGCCGCCCGCCTCGTCATGCGCGTAACGGTAGCCCTGGCCGTGTCCGAGCTCCTTCATGAGCCGCGTCGGTGCATTGCGAAGGTGCATCGGCACCGGACGGGTGCCGTCCTTCTTCACGAAGGCGCGCGCCGCATTGAAGGCGGCATAGACGGCGTTCGACTTCGGTGCCACCGCGAGGTAGACCACCGCCTGAGCCAGCGCCAGCTCGCCCTCGGGCGAGCCGAGCCGCTCGTAGGTCTCGGCCGCGTCGAGCGCGAGCCGCAGCGCGCGCGGGTCGGCCAGCCCGATGTCCTCGGCCGCCATGCGGATCAGCCGGCGCGACAGGTAGCGCGCATCGACGCCGCCGTCGAGCATGCGCACCAGCCAGTACAGCGCCGCATCAGGGTCGGAGCCACGCACCGACTTGTGCAGCGCCGAGATCGTGTCGTAGAACTGCTCGCCGCCCTTGTCGTAGCGGCGCAGCTGCTCGCCGAGGCTGCGCTCGAGCTGCGCCTCGTCGATCTCGGCCGCGCCGCCGGCCATGCGCGCGAGATTCTCGTAGGTGTTGAGCAGCCGCCGCGCGTCGCCGTCGGCATAGCCGATCAGGCGCGCGCGCGCGGCATCGCTCAGCGCCGGGCCCTGCAGCGCGGCGGCGGCACGCCCGAGCAGCTGCGCCATCTCGGCCTCGTCGAGGCTTTTCAGGACATGCACGGTGGCGCGCGACAGCAGCGCCGAGTTGACCTCGAAGGACGGGTTCTCGGTGGTCGCGCCGATGAAGGTGAAGAGGCCCGACTCGACATGCGGCAGGAAGGCGTCCTGCTGCGCCTTGTTGAAGCGGTGCACCTCGTCGACGAAGACGATCGTGCGCCGGCCCTGCCTGCGCGCGGCCTGCGCCTGCTCGACCGCCTCGCGGATGTCCTTCACGCCGCCGAGCACGGCGGAGATGGTGATGAACTGCGCCTCGAAGCCGTCGGCCATCAGCCGCGCCAGCGTCGTCTTGCCGACGCCGGGCGGCCCCCAGAGGATCATCGAGTGGGGCCGCCCCGACTCGAACGCGGCGCGCAGCGGCTTGCCCGGGCCGAGCAGCTGCGACTGGCCGATCACCTCGTCGAGCGTGCGCGGGCGCAGCCGCTCGGCGAGCGGCGCGTCGGTGGGGTCGGAGGCGGCCGCAGCGCCCTGCGCGCGTGGCGCGGGCTGCGGCGGGACGGCGCCCGCGGGCGCCTCGTCGGGGAACAGCTCGTCGGTCATGCGCCGATTGTCCCGAATCGGCGCCGGACCCGCTGCCTCACTGCGGCAGCACGTCCACGCCCGGCGGCGGCGTGTAGCGGAAGGACTCGGGCGCGATCGCGACGTTGGACTCGACGCGGCTGAAGTTCAGCCGCGAGCGCTGCCCGAAGCTGTCGAGGATCTCGATCGCACCGAGGTCGCGGCCTCGAAAGCCGATGCGCAGCGACTGGAACTGGCCTTCCTTCGTGCGCGGCAGCGCCTCGACCCACTGCAGGCCCTCGGCATCGGGCAAGGCCTTGAGCTGGAAGTCGCGCTCGATGCCGGTGCCCGCCAGCAGCGCCGCCGGCGTCGCGCCGAGCGCCTGGTCCATGTTGCGCACCGTCACCTGGTCGAGGTCGGCGTCGTGCACCCAGACCTTGCGGCCGTCGGCGACGATGTGCTGCTCGAAGGGCTTCAGGTAGTCGAAGCGGAAGCGGTTCGGCCGCAGGAACTCGAAGCGCCCGCTCGAGCTGCGCTGGCGCGCGCCGTCGGGCGAGGTCACGGTCTGCGTGAACTCGGCGCGGCCGCTCTTGACGTCGCGCACGAACTCGCGCAGCGTGTCCACCGCGTCGGCCCAGGCGGGGGCGGCCAGGCCCAGCAGGGCGGCCATCAGCAGTCGTTTCATTCTTCGCGCGCCGGGACGATCAGGTCCCGGTTCCCGTTGGTTCCCATCGACGATACGAGCCCGGACTTCTCCATTTGTTCCAGCAGTCGCGCGGCGCGGTTGTAACCGATGCGCAGGTGGCGCTGCACCAGCGAGATCGACGCGCGCCGGTGCTGCAGCACGATCGCCACCGCCTGGTCGTACATCGGGTCGGCCTCGCCTTCGCCGCCGGCGCCGCCCGCCCCGCCCGGCTCGCCGCCGCCCTCGCCGTCGAGCACGCCGCCCTCGAGGATGCCCTCGATGTAGTCGGGCTCGCCCAGGCTCTTGAGCTGCTCGACGACGCGATGCACCTCCTCGTCGCTGACGAAGGCGCCGTGCACGCGCACCGGCATGCCGGTGCCCGGCGCGAGGAAGAGCATGTCGCCCTGGCCGAGCAACGCCTCGGCGCCCATCTGGTCGAGGATGGTGCGGCTGTCGATCTTGCTCGAGACCTGGAAGGCGATGCGCGTCGGGATGTTGGCCTTGATGAGGCCGGTGATCACGTCCACGCTCGGCCGCTGCGTCGCGAGGATCAGGTGGATGCCGGCCGCGCGCGCCTTCTGCGCCAGCCGCGCGATCAGCTCCTCGATCTTCTTGCCGACCACCATCATCAGGTCGGCGAGCTCGTCGATCACGACCACGATGTAGGGCAGCCGGTCCAGCGGCTCGGGCTCCTCGGGCGTGAGGCTGAACGGGTTCGGGATCTTCTCCTCGCGCTCGGCCGCCTCGTCGATCTTCTTGTTGTAGCCGGCGAGGTTGCGCACGCCGAGCTTGCTCATCAGCTTGTAGCGCCGCTCCATCTCGCCCACGCACCAGGTCAGCGCGTTCGACGCCTGCTTCATGTCGGTGACGACCGGCGCGAGCAGGTGCGGGATGCCCTCGTACATCGCCATCTCGAGCATCTTCGGGTCGATCATCAGCAGGCGCACGTCGCGCGCCTCGGCCTTGAAGAGCAGGCTCAGGATCATCGCGTTGATGCCCACCGACTTGCCCGAGCCGGTGGTGCCGGCCACCAGCAGGTGCGGCATCTTCGCGAGGTCGGCGACCACCGGCTGGCCGACGATGTCCTTGCCCAGGCCCATCGTCAGCAGCGAGGGCGCGTCGCGGTAGACCGGCGAGTCGAGGATCTCGGTGAGCCGGATGCTCTGGCGGCGCGGGTTGGGCAGCTCCAGCGCCATCAGGTTCTTGCCGGGAATGGTCTCGACGACGCGGATGCTCACGAGGCTCAGCGAACGCGCCAGGTCCTTGGCGAGGTTGACGATCTGCGAGCCCTTCACGCCGGTGGCCGGCTCGATCTCGTAGCGCGTGATGACCGGGCCGGGGAAGGCCGCGACGACCAGCACCTCGACGCCGAAGTCCTTGAGCTTCTTCTCGATCAGCCGGCTCGTCATCTCGAGCGTGTCGGCGGTGATCGTCTCCTGGCGGGCCGGCACCGGGTCGAGCAGCGCGACCTGCGGCCTCCGGGCGTCGCCGGGCTCGGCAGGCGCGCTCCTCGCCGCGGCGGGAGCGGGCGCGGCAGCCGGGACAGGCGCTGCGGCGGCGACGGCCGGCGCCACCGCGGGCGCGGCCGCCGGCTCCTGCTTCGCCTTGCGCTCGCGCACCGGGCGTGCGTGCGGCTCCTCGATCATGCCGGGCTCGATCCAGGGCGGCTCGACCAGCGCGGGCTCCTTGATCGCGAGCTCGCGCAGCACCGGCACGTCGAGCGGCGCTGCCGCGGGCGGCGCCGCACTGGCGGCCTCGACCTCCGGCTCGAGCGGCGGCTCGACCTTCTTCGGCGTGACGAGCCTGGTGCGGACCTTCTTGAAGGCCTCCGACGCCGCCTCGACGAGGATCGGCGGATGGGCGGCCGCGACCTGGCGCTCCTCCTCCAGCACCGCCTCGCGCTCGCGGCTCGCCTGCTCGCCCAGGCGCAGGTCCTTCTGGCGCTCGCGCCGCTCCAGCAGCCGCAGGCGCAGGCCGTCGATGCGCGCCCCGAGCGTCTCCGCCGAGCGCATCCACGAGAAACGCAGCGCCAGCGGCAGCCCGATCACGAGCACCACGATCCAGAAGGCGCCCGAGCCGGTGAAGCCCAGCCAGCGCATGCTGCTCGGCCCCAGCAGGTAGCCGAGCACGCCGCCGGCATGTCCCGGCAGCAGCGCCTCCAGCTGATAGAGGCGCGTCCACTCGAGCGCCGTGCTCGCGCACAGCAGCAGCGCCAGCCCGAGCCACACCGACCAGGCCGGCCGCGGCGGGGCCCCCTCGGGCGCGGGCAGCGCGTCCTCGCGCAGCACGCCGGCGAGCCGGCCCAGGAAGGCGCGCACGGCCACCGGCACCAGCCACCAGGCCGAGAAGCCGAGGCCGAAATAGGAGAGATCGGACAGCCAGGCGCCGAAGGCGCCGGCCTTGTTGCGCGGCACGCTCGCGCTGCCGGACGTGGACCACGCGCCGTCGAGCGGCGAATGAGTCGCCAGCGCGAGCACGTACAGGCCGAGCAGCAGCGCGCCGACGAGCACGCCGACCTGTGTCTGCCAGCGCGGGCGCGCGGGCTCCGGCGGCGGGGCCTTGGCGGCCTTGCCGCGCCGATAGACGGTGGAGGGCGGACCGGCCTCGGTCCGGAGAGAGCCAAGCGGGAAAACCATTGCAGGGATTGTGGCCCATCGCGGGCCGCACGCACTCCCCTGCAGGCACGCGCCGCGGTCCGGCCTGCGCCGAACCGCGGCGAGGTTCACACCCGGCGCGGGGAAGCCGCCTGCCCCGCGCGCGGCTTCGGCTTCAAGCGGCCGGCTGGCGCTCCTTGACGATCACCGAGCCGTCCGGCTGCGTCTCGACGAAGCCGCGCTCCTCGAGATCCTTCATCACGCGGCTGACCATCTCGCGCGAGGCGCCGACGATCTTGGCCAGGTCCTGGCGCGAGACCTTGTTGCGGATCAGCTGCACGCCGTTGACGTCCTCGGCCATGTCGAGGAGCGTCCTCGCGACGCGGCCATAGACGTCGAGCAACGCAAGCGACTCGATCTGCCGGTCGGCCGCGCGCAGCCGTGCCACCAGCCCGCGCAGGATCGCGTACGACAGGCTCGAGCTCTCGGGCAGGCAGCGCGAGAACTCCGGGCGGCCGAGCACCAGCACGTCGGTCTGCACCTCCGCGCGCACCGTGGCCGAGTGCGGCTCGTTGTCGATCAGGCTCATCTCGCCGACATAGTCGCCCGGCTGCAGCATCGCCAGGATCACCTCGCGCCCCCGCGAGTCGGAGGTGAGCACGCGCGCGCGCCCGGTCAGCAGGATGAACAGCGCATTGGTCTTGCGCCCCTGCTCGACGATGATCTCGCCGCGCCGGAAGCGGCGCTTGACCACGCCCTCGGCCACCGCCTCGGCCTGGACGTTGGTCAGCATCGAGAACAACGGAACGCGCCGAATCAGGTCCAGATTGGACAACATCGCCATGACAGATACCCCTTGATCGCCGGCTATCGCGCCGATTCGAGTTATGCAAGCCCGCGCTCGCGTCAAGCCGGCAGGCCTTACCTACAATGCGCCGGAACGGCGGTGTCGCTCACCGCTCTCCTGCCGTGCAACATCGGAATACGTGAAATTCTTCACAGTATCACTCTAACCGATGCACACCCCTTGTCGAACCCTCGAACTCCCTCTGACGCCATGAGCACTCCCCCGAAGCATGCACAGGTCCTGATCCTCGGCTCCGGCCCCGCGGGCTACACCGCCGCGATCTACGCCGCGCGCGCCAACCTCAAGCCGATGCTCGTCACCGGCATGGCGCAGGGCGGCCAGCTGATGACCACCACCGAGGTCGACAACTGGCCGGCCGACGTGATGGGCGTGCAGGGGCCCGAGCTGATGCAGCGCTTCCAGCAGCATGCCAAGCGCTTCAACACCGAGATCGTGTTCGACCACATCAACGAGGTCAGCCTCACGCAGCGGCCGTTCCGCCTCAAGGGCGACGCGGGCGAGTACACCTGCGACGCGCTCATCATCGCCACCGGCGCGTCGGCGAAGTACCTGGGCCTGCCCTCTGAGCAGGCCTTCCACGGCCGCGGGGTCAGCGGCTGCGCCACCTGCGACGGCTTCTTCTACCGCGGCGAGGACGTCTGCGTGGTCGGCGGCGGCAACACCGCGGTCGAGGAGGCGCTCTACCTGTCGAACATCGCGCGCAAGGTCACGCTGATCCACCGCCGCGACAAGTTCCGCGCCGAGGCGATCCTCGTCGACAAGCTGCAGGAGAAGGTCAACGCCGGCACGATGGAGCTCAAGCTCTTCTCGGTGCTCGACGAGGTGCTGGGCGACCAGACGGGCGTCACCGGCGTGCGCATCCGCAACGTCGACACCGGGGCGACCGAGGACATCCCGCTCAAGGGCTGCTTCATCGCCATCGGCCACCAGCCCAACACCGGCATCTTCGAGGGCCAGCTCGAGATGAAGGACGGCTACATCGTCACGCGCTCGGGCCTCAACGGCTTCGCGACGATGACCAGCGTGCCGGGCGTGTTCGCCGCCGGCGACGTGCAGGACCATGTCTACCGCCAGGCCATCACCAGCGCCGGCACCGGCTGCATGGCCGCGCTCGACGCGCAGCGCTTCCTCGAGCAGGACGGCGCGCTCTGAGGCCTCTTGCGGCCGGTCTCTCGGGCCGGCTCGCAAATCTGGCTATAATCGCTGTCTTTGCCGAAACTGGCTCGAGCGCCAGCGCTTGTGCATTCCCTCACCCGGATCACAGTCGCCACCGCACGCAGCCTTCGAAGGGCCTCCATCAAGCCTCGCATCTCCGGCGCCTCGTGCGGCGAGCGGTGCTCGTGAGCTTGCGCTGGAGGCCAATCTTGAAACGAGATTGAAACGGAGAAGCGTCATGGCACGCGTCTGTCAAGTTACGGGCAAGCGCCCGATGGTGGGCAACAATGTGTCCCACGCCAACAACAAAACGAAGCGCCGCTTCCTGCCCAACCTGCAGTACCGTCGCTTCTGGCTCGAGACCGAGAACCGCTGGGTGCGCCTGCGCATCAGCAACGCCGCTCTGCGCCTGATCGACAAGGTCGGCATCGACCAGGTCGTGGCCGACCTGCGCGCCAAGGGCGAGCTCTGATCAGCCGCTCCGACTCATACAGGACCTAGGAGAAACACACCATGGCATCCAAAGGCGGACGCGAGAAGATCAAGCTGGAATCCACTGCCGGCACCGGTCACTTCTACACCACCACCAAGAACAAGAAGACCACGCCCGAGAAGATGGAGCTGATGAAGTTCGATCCGAAGGCGCGCAAGCACGTCGCTTACAAGGAAGTCAAGCTGAAGTGATTCGGCAGCCTTCCAGGCCCTGACGAGGGCCGTTTGCAAAGAACCCGCCGCGGAAGACTCCCGGCGGGTTTTTTGTTGCCTGCACAACGCTGCGGCCCTGCAGGGCCCCGCCCCCGACACCCGGCAGCAGCCCTCTCCTTCGCACGCGCCGCCCTGCAGCGCCAACCCGGGTGCCCCGCTCCTCGCGCAGGCAAGAAAAAAGCGCCTCCGAGGAGGCGCTTCCGGGGATCGATCGGAAAGCCGGGATCAGGCGCGCACGGCGCGCAGCTTCAGCGCGAAGTCGGCCAGCGCGGCGTTGCCGCTCTCCTCGGCCTTCTTGCACCAGGCCTGCAGGTCGAGCACAAGCTGCTCGGCCGAGACGTTGGTGCGGGTCCAGATCTGGCGCAGCTCCTCGCGCATCGTCACCAGCTTGGTCAGCGCCGGCGAGGCCTCGCAGGCGGCGGCGCAGGCCTTCTGGATGTCGGCGCGCACGCTCATCGGGATGCGCTCGGCATCGCGGTGCAGCCAGCGCTGCGCGAGGCGCATCTCGCGCCAGCGCGCGCTGTTCTCCGCCCCCGCGGCCTTGAGCTGCTCGAGCTCGGCCGCGCAGGCGCGGCGCAGCTCGCGGGCGTACTTGGCCATCACCTCGTAGCGGTGGGCGATCACCGCCTCGAGCGTCTTCTCGTCGGCCACCGGCTTGATCTCGCCGAGCTTGAGCGTCGGCGCGGTCTTGCGCACCTTGGCCAGGCCCAGCATCTCCATCGCGCGGATGTAGCCCCAGCCGATGTCGAACTCGTACTTCTTGACCGAGAACTTGGCCGAGGTCGGGTAGGTGTGGTGGTTGTTGTGCAGCTCCTCGCCGCCGATCATGATGCCCCAGGGCGAGACGTTGGTCGACGCGTCGGGCGCCTCGAAGTTGCGGTAGCCCCAGTAGTGGCCGATGCCGTTGATGATGCCGGCCGCGTTGATCGGGATCCACAGCATCTGCACCGCCCAGACGGTGAGGCCCAGCGCGCCGAACAGCAGCACGTTGATGATCAGCATCAGGCCCACGCCCTGCCAGCTGTAGCGGGTGTAGAGGTTGCGCTCGATCCAGTCGTTCGGGGTGCCGTGGCAGTACTTGCGCAGCGTCTCCTCGTTCTTCGCCTCGGCGCGGTAGAGCTCGGCGCCCTGCAGCAGCACGGTCTTGATGCCGCGCGTCATCGGGCTGTGCGGATCGTCGACCGTCTCGCACTTGGCGTGGTGCTTGCGGTGGATCGACACCCACTCCTTCGTCACCATCCCGGTGGTCAGCCACAGCCAGAAGCGGAAGAAGTGCGAAGGCAGCGCGTGCAGGTCGAGCGCACGGTGCGCCTGCGAGCGGTGCAGGTAGATCGTCACCGCCGCGATCGTGATGTGGGTGACCACCAGCGTGTAGATCAGCACCTGCCACCAGGAGGCACCGGTCAGGCCGTAGGCCAGCCAGTGCAGGAGGCTGTCCCACACCACGAGGAGAGATTCGGTCATTGAAGCGCCTTTCAGGCCTTTTCCAGAACAACCCACGATTGTAGGGGGGCGGCCCCGCCGCCCCGCCATCCGCTACCCTGGATTGCTGGGATTTGTTGCCTGAACTTTCTCGGCGTCAAGCACAGCCGCGCGGACGGGGATTCCGTCCGCGCTGTCACTTGGAGCGTTTCGGCTCAGCGACGTTCCCACACCGCGGCAAAGAATCCGTCGGTGCCGTGGCGGTGCGGCCACAGCCGCAGGTAGTCGTCCTTCACGAGCGCGGCGGCGTTCTCGACCTTGGCCGCCTCCAGCACCTCGGCCGCGGGCACCAGCCGGAAGTCGCCGCGCTGCGCCTCGGTGAAGGCGGCGGCGATCGCCTCGTTCTCGTCGGGCAGCACGCTGCAGGTGGAGTAGACGAGCCGCCCGCCCGACTTCACGAGCCGCGCCGCGCCCGCGAGGATCGCGCTCTGCTTGACCGTCATCTCCTCGATCGCCTTCGGCGACTGGCGCCACTTCAGGTCCGGGTTGCGCCGCAGCGTGCCGAGGCCCGAGCAGGGCGCGTCCACCAGCACGCGGTCGATCTTGCCCGCGAGACGCTTGACGCGCTCGTCGCGCTCGTGCGCGATCTGCGCCGGGTACACGTTCGAGAGGCCGCTGCGCGCCAGGCGTGGCTTGAGGGCTTCCAGCCGGTGGCCCGAGACGTCGAAGGCATAGAGCCGGCCGGTGTTGCGCATCATCGCGCCGAGCGCCAGGGTCTTGCCGCCCGCGCCCGCGCAGAAGTCCACCACCATCTCGCCACGCTTGGCGCCGGTCAGCAGCGCGAGCAGCTGGCTGCCCTCGTCCTGCACCTCGACCAGGCCGCCGGTGTAGATCTCCATGCGGTGCAGCGAGGACTTGGCCTGGGTGCGCAGGCCCCAGGGCGAGTAGGGCATCAGCTCCGCCGCGACACCCGCGGCCACGAGCGTGGCGAGCACGTCCTCGCGCTTGGCTTTCAGGGTGTTGACGCGCAGGTCCAGCGGCGCGGGCTGGCTGAGCGCCTCCATCAGCGGCCAGAACTCGTCGCCGAGCGCGTTCTTCAGCTGCGTCGCGAGCCAGTCGGGCAGGTTGTGGCGCAGCTTCTCGGGCAGCGTGCTGCGGTCGATCGCCTGCACCTCGGCGAGCCACTGCTGCTCGTTCGGGCCGATCGCGCCGCGGCGCAAGCTCTCGGTGCCCTGCCAGGCGAGCAAGGCCAGGCGCCGCTCGAGCGCGCCGCTGCCGCTTTGTGCGAGGTTCTGGAACAGCAGTCGCTGGCGCAGCACGTTGTAGGTGGTCTCGGCCAGCGCATGGCGCTCGCGCGGCCCGAGGGCACGGTGCTTGCGGAAGAAGGCCGACACGACGCCGTCGGCAGGGGCTTCGAACTTGAGGACCTGGCGAAGCAGTTCGGTGGCCAGGTCGAGCAGGGCGTTTGGATGCATGATGCGGATTATCCCAGCCACCCTGTCCGCCACGCCCGCCGTGGCCTTGTCCGCCATGCTCGACATCGAGGAACTGCCGCCGCTGCCCGACACGCCCACCGGTCGCTATCGGCACTACAAGGGCGGCGAATACGAGGTGATCGGCGTCGCTCGCCACTCGGAGACGCTCGAGCCGCTGGTGGTCTACCGCCCGCTCTACAACCAGACCGGCTGGTGGGTGCGGCCGCACGCGATGTTCTTCGAGACCGTCACGATCGACGGGGTCGAGCAGCCGCGCTTCCGCTTCACCGGCGCCTGAGGCCTCCGGCCGCGAGCCGCCCCGGTTCCGGCCGCCGCGGCCCGAGCCTCAGGTCAGCAGCTGGCTCTCGCCGTCGCGGTGCGTGACGATGCCCTCGCGCACGTCCAGCCGGTCCTCGACCAGCCAGCGCACCGCGCGCGGGTAGAGCACATGCTCGCGCGCGAGCACGCGCTGCGAGAGGCTTTCCTCGCTGTCGCCCAGCAGCACCGGCACCACCGCCTGCGCGATGATCGGGCCGTGGTCGAGCTCGGCGGTGACGAAGTGCACCGTCAGCCCTGCCACCTTGCAGCCCGCCTCGATGGCCCGGCGGTGCGTGTGCAGCCCGGTGAAGGCGGGCAGCAGCGAGGGGTGCACGTTGACCATGCGGCCCTCGTAGCGGCGCGTGAAGCCGGGCGTGAGGATGCGCATGAAGCCGGCGAGCACCACCACGTCGGGCGAGAAGGCATCGATCACGCGCGCGAGCTCGGCGTCGAAGGACTCGCGGTCCGGCCAGGCCTTGTGGTCGACCGCCGCGGTGGCGATGCCCTGCGCCGCGGCCCAGGCGAGGCCCGCGGCGTCGGGGCGGTTGCTGACGACGGCCGCGACGGTGGCGGGCCAGCCCTCGGCGGCGCAGGCGCGCGCGATGGCCTCCATGTTGGAGCCGCGGCCGGAGATCAGGATCACGATGCGTTTCATCGGGCGGCAGTGTAAGGGTGCCGCCCGCCCTGCCCTTGCGGCGCGACCCCGCCACCTACAATCGCGCCCGATATGGATTCCGAGATCATCCGGACCGTGCTGGTCTACGCGCTGCCGGTGCTGTTCGCCATCACCGTGCACGAGGCCGCCCACGGCTATGCGGCGCGCCACTTCGGCGACCCGACCGCGGAGATGCTCGGGCGCATCACGCTCAACCCCGCCAGGCACATCGATCCCTTCGGCACCGTCGCGATGCCGCTGCTGCTCTATGTCGCGAGCGCCGGGCTCTTCACCTTCGGCTACGCGAAGCCGGTGCCGGTCGACTACCGCAGGCTGCGCCACCCGAAGCACGACATGGTCTGGGTCGCCTTCGCCGGCCCGGCGTCGAATCTCGCGCAGGCGATCGCGTGGGCGCTGCTCGGCGCAGCGCTGCTCGCACTCGACGTGGAGGAGGACTTCTTCCTGCAGATGGCGCGCGCCGGCATGCTCGTCAACGGCGTGATGTTCGCCCTCAACCTCTTCCCGCTGCCGCCGCTCGACGGCGGGCGCATGCTGATCGGCGCGCTGCCGCTGCGCGCCGCGGCCGCGCTGGCGCGCCTGGAGCGCTTCGGCTTCCTCGTCGTCATCGCGCTGCTCGTCGCCGGGCTGCTCACCACCTACTGGATGCTGCCGATCCTGCGCGCGCTGCTGGGCGCGCTCACGGCCGCCCTTCCCTCCCTCCAAGTCATCCTGAGCCTTTCATGAGCGAACGCGTCCTCACCGGCATCACCACCACCGGCACCCCGCACCTCGGCAACTACGTCGGCGCGATCCGGCCGGCCATCGTGGCCAGCCGCGCGCCGGGCGTCGAGAGCTTCTTCTTCCTCGCCGACTACCACGCGCTGATCAAGTGCGACGACCCGGACCGCATCGAGCGCTCGCGCCTGGAGATCGCCGCCACCTGGCTCGCCGCGGGGCTCGACACGAACCGGGTGACCTTCTACCGCCAGAGCGACATCCCCGAGATCCCGGAGCTGACCTGGCTGCTGACCTGCGTGACGGCCAAGGGGCAGATGAATCGCGCGCACGCCTACAAGGCCGCTGCCGACGCCAACGAGGCCGCCGGCGAGGAGACCGACGCGGGCGTCACGATGGGCCTGTTCTGCTACCCGATCCTGATGGCCGCGGACATCCTGATGTTCAACGCGCACCGCGTGCCGGTCGGCCGCGACCAGGTGCAGCACATCGAGATGGCGCGCGACGTCGGCCAGCGCTTCAACCACCTGTTCGGCCGGGGACGCGAGCTCTTCGTGCTGCCGCAGGCCGAGATCGAGGAGGAGGTCGCGACGCTGCCGGGCCTGGACGGGCGCAAGATGTCCAAGAGCTACGACAACACGATCCCGCTGTTCGAGGGCGGCCCCAGGCGCCTGAAGGAGGCGGTGGCGCGCATCGTCACCGACTCGCGGCTGCCCGGCGAGCCGAAGGACCCGGACGGCGCGCACCTCGTGACGATCCACGACGCCTTCGCCACACCCGCGCAGCGCGAGGCCTTCCGCGCCGAGCTGCGCGCGGGGCTCTCCTGGGGCGAGGCCAAGGAGCGGCTCGTCGCGCTGATCGAGGCGCATGTCGGGCCGATGCGCGAGCGCTATGCCGCGCTGATGGCGCACCCGGAGCAGATCGAGGAGATCCTGCAGGAAGGCGCGCGCAAGGCGCGCGCGGTCGCGACGCCCTTCCTCGCCGAGCTGCGCCAGGCGGTGGGCCTGCGCGCGATGACGGCGGTCGCGCAGCCGAAGGCGAAGGTCGAGGCGCACAAGGCGGCGCTGCCGGTGTTCAAGCAGTACCGCGAGGCCGACGGCCGCTTCTACTTCAAGCTCAGCGCCGCCGACGGCAGCGTGCTGCTGCAGAGCCAGGGCTTCGCCGAGGGCCGCGAGGCCGGCGGCTGGGTCAAGCGGCTGAAGACCGAGGGCGCCGCGGCGCTGGGCGAAGCGCCGGTCGAGCTGGGCGAAGGCGTGCAGCGCGCCGCGGTGGAGGACGCGCTGGCGGCCCTCGTCGCCGCCGCGCAGGAGTGAGCCGCTTGGAGGCGATTTCCCGCGACATGGCCGGCATCCACATCACCGACATCGAGGCCGCGATCAACTGGTGGCGCGATCGCAAGCCCTCGCCCGACGGCATCAGCGCCTGCGCCGAGGTGCGCGCGCTCGCCGAGGTCTACGCGCTGATGGTCTACTACCGCGAGCCCGAGTGCGACGAGGCGACGATGCCGGCCGCGGCCCGGCAGGCCTGGCTCGACTGGTACGCGACGACGCCCGACACGCCCTGCATCGCGATCTGCTCGACCAGCCAGGGCGACGCGGTCTGCAAGGGCTGCGGCCGCAGCTTCGCCGAGGTGCAGTGCTGGCCCGAGATGAGCCCGGGCGAGAAGCGCGCCACTTGGCGGCGCATCACGCTCGAGGGCAGCGCCTGGCGCTTCAACCGCTACGCCGAACGGGCGGTGCGGCAGTCGCCGCCACCGGCAGTGGCGATCGACGAGGCGCCCGCCCCGTCCGTGCCCGCGGCCGTGTCCGCGCCGGCTCCCGCGCGGACACGGCGGCCGCCGCGCCCGCAGAAGCGGCGCAACAAGTCCTGAGCGTGCCCTTCAGTCCGCTGCGCGCAGCGGCAGGCTGATCACGAAGCAGCTGCCGCCGCCCTCGCTCGCCTCGCAGTGCACGCTGCCGCCGTGCCGCTCGGCGATCTGCTTCACCAGGCTCAGCCCGAGTCCGACGCCGCCCGCATGCTCGGCATGCCCGGGCAGCCGGTAGAAGGGCTCGAAGATGCGCTCGCGCTGGCTCTCGGGCACGCCGGGCCCGCGATCGCAGACGCGTACCTGCAGCCGCTCGCCCGCGCGCCGCACCTCGACCTCGGGCGGCTCGCTGCCGCCGTAGCGGCGCGCGTTCTCCAGCAGGTTGCGCACCGCACGGCGCAGCAGGCGCTCGTCGCCGCTCGTCTCCAGGTCCTCCCCTCCGGCCATGGCATCGAAGCGCGCCGACTCCTCGACCACGAGCGGCAGCAGCGCCACCGGATCGCGCCGCTCGAGTTGCGCGCCGGCGTCGAGCCGGCTCGCGAGCAGCACCTCCTCGACCAGCGCGTCGAGCTCGCGGATGTCGGTCTCGATCTCGCGCCTGAGCGCCTCGCGCCGCGCCGGCGAGGCATCGTCGAGCATCGCCAGCGCCATCTTCAGCCGCGCCAGCGGCGAGCGCAGCTCGTGCGAGGCGTTGGCGAGCAGCTGGCGGTGCGACTGCACCAGCGCCTCGATGCGCGCCGCCGCCGCGTTGAAGCTCGACGCGAGCGCCGCGACCTCGTCGCGGCCGTGCACCGGCACGCGGTGCGCGAGCTCGCCCGCGCCGAAGGTCTCGACACCGCGGCGCAGCGCCTCGAGCTCGCGCGTCAGCCGCCGCACCACCGGCCAGGCGCCGGCGGCGACCGCGACGAACAGCGCCAGCAGCGCCATCGCCAGCCCGCCACCCCGCAGGAACCACGGCGGCGGCGGCACCTCAAGCGGCCGGCGCTCGGGGCCGCGCCAGCCCTCGCTCGGCCCCTCGCCGCGCCCGCCCGCAGCCGCCCCGTCGGGGCGCGGCCCGCGCCACGGGCCCGGGCGCACGAACAGCAGCATGCGTCCGTCCGACAGCGGCAGCGTCCAGACGCGGCGCCCCTCGGCGGCGAGGCGCTCGAAGGCCGGCGACGTGGCGATGCGACGGCCCCCGGCCGCGTCGAGCGCGAGCGGCAGCCGCAGCCGCTCCGCCCACTCCAGCAGGGCGTGGCGCTGCTGGGCCAGCGGCGCGCTGGCCGGCGGCAGCGTGTTCTCGGCGAGCTCGCCCCACGCGACGAGGCGCTCGGACCAGGCGGCGCGGCCCTGCTCGCGCTCGTGCTCGATGTTGCGCTCGAACAGCCAGCCGGCCGCCAGCGCGAACAGCAGCAGCACCGCGACGACGGTCAGGTAGATGCGCAGGTAGAGGTTCTTCATGCCGGCGCCGCGTCGCCCTCGTCCTGGCGGCGCGCGAACAGGTAGCCGGCGCCGCGCACCGTCAGGATGCGGCGCGGCGCCTTCGGGTCGTCCTCGATCGCGGCGCGGATGCGCGAGACGTGCACGTCGATCGAGCGGTCGAAGGCCTCCAGCGCATGGCCCTTGAGCGCGTCCATGATCTGGTCGCGCGACAGCACCCGCCCGGGGCTGCGCGCCAGCACGACGAGCATCTGGAACTGGTAGCCCGTGAGGTCGCAGGACCGGCCGTCGAGACGCGCGACATGCGCGCCGAGGTCGATCTCGAGCCGCCCGAAGCGCAGCACCTCGTCGCTGCCGGACCGGGGTCCGCCGCCACCGGCGCGCCGCAGGATCGCGCGCAGGCGCGCCAGCAGCTCGCGCGGCTCGAAGGGTTTCGGGAGGTAGTCGTCGGCCCCGAGCTCGAGCCCGACGATGCGGTCCATCGGCTCGCCGCGGGCGGTGAGCATCAGCACCGGCAGGTGGCGCGTGCGCGGCGAGCCGCGCAGCTCGCGGCACAGGTCGAGCCCGTCGCCGTCTGGCAGCATCAGGTCGAGCACCAGCGCGTCGAACTCCTCGCGCGCCAGCGCTTCCCGCCCGGCGGCGAGCGTCGGCGCAGTGTCCACCGAGAAGCCGGCGGCGCGCAGGTAGTCGCCGAGCATGCCAGTGAGGCGCAGGTCGTCGTCAATGAGCAGCAGGCGGGCGGTCATGGGCGGTATCGGGGTGCGGGCGAGGCCGAGCAGCATAGCCGCCGCGGCAGACGATGAAAAAAAGGCGCCACGCAGGCGTGGCGCCGAAGTCGATGTCCGGTCCAGGGATCATCAACAGGAGGAGAAAGGAAAAAGTGGCTTCGCTGCGCGCGAGCCGCGGGAGGCCGGGTCAGCGCGGGCCCTGCTCCTGCATGCGCTGCTGGCGCTCCTGCATGCGCTGCTCGACGCGGCGCTGCCGCTCGGCCATCCGCTCGGCGAGCCTGGCGCGCTGCTCGGGCGTCAGCACGCGGGCGATGTCGACCATCGCCTGCGTCATGCGCCTGGAGTTCGCATCCATCTGCGCGACCGACTGCTGGCGCAGCGCCTCGATCGCCGCGGCATCGATGTTCGGCTGCGTGAACAGCGAGCGCATCTGCTCGTGCAGCTTGCGGCCGGCCTCGCGCCCGGCCTTCAGCTCGGTGGCGGCGGCCAGCGCGATCTGGCGGATCTGGCTGCGCTGCTGATCGCTCGCGTTCAGGTCGCGCAGCATGTGCTCGACCATGCGCTCGACATGCTGCGGATCGGCCATGAAGCCGCCCCCGCCACCCATCATCGCGCCGTGGTGGCCGTGATGTCCGTGGTGGCCGTAACCGGCGGCCACGGCCGGCGCGCCGGCCGCTGCGGCGAGGCCGAGCACCAGGCCGAAGAGCGCCCCCTTGATGGCGCGGGCTCGGGACGGGCGGGTCGCGAGGACCGCAGAAGAGACAGGATGGGTCATCATGGGCTCCTTGTGTTCCGGGCCGGCAGGCCCGATGGAGACAATGATGGACAGCTCAGGTGAAGCGAAAGTTCGGCCCGGGTAAAGAACTGTGAAGCCCCCGGCACCGCACCTTCAGAAGGGCCCCGGCAGCAGCTTGAAGCCCAGCCACAGCACCGCGATCACCGCGTTGACCGGCAGCGCCAGCACGCCGGGCACGTAGAAGACGACCGACAGCAGCTGCGACTGCAGCTCCGTCACCGCCCCGAGTCCGTAGCAGACGAAGCCCATCACCGCCCAGCGGCGCGCGTAGACGCCCAGCCAGCGCGACTGGTTGCAGTTGTGCCGCCACGCGGCAGCGCGCTCGAACAGGTTGCCGCCCCGCACGTCCCTGAACAGCCAGCCGAAGAAGAGGTAGCGGTACAGCAGTGTCAGAAAGGAAGTCTCCGCCATGTTCGTCCCGATCGAGGTATGCGCAGCCGTGGAGGGGAAGCTAGCCCCTGCAGCCGGTTCCTGTCCATAGAGAGCAAGCCGGGTGCCCCACCGCCCGGGGGACGACGCCCCTCAGGTCCCGGAGCGCGGCAGGCGGCTGTCCGCGGCGCCGCGCAGCGCGTCGAGCCTCGCGACGAGGGCCGCGGCCCGGTCGGAGAACTTGCGCGCGAACAGCACCTCGCCCTCGCCGTAGCCGCTGTCGAGCACGATCGGCGCCCCTGGCGTGAACAGCTCCAGGTGGCGCGCCTCCAGGAAGGCCGGGCTCGATCCACCCGCGCTCCAGTCGGTGTAGGTGAGGTTGCGCCGCATCCTCAGCCGGTAGGGCGAGTTGCCGAGCACCGTCTGGAAGAACACCTCGTCCGGGCAGACCGTGTTCCTGAAGAAGTCCACAACGCCGGGCTGGCGCTCGACGAAGTGCAGCACATGCTCGCAGGCGGGCCGCGACAGCGCCCACCACTGGCTTCCGGCGTAGGGCGCGAGGCCGTCGAGATGGGGCCGGTAGTCGCGCTCCACGGCCTGGAGGCCGCTGCGCACGAGCAGCCGCCGCACCCGCTTGACCAGCCGCGATCGCGGCTCGCCGGGGCGGGGCTGGTAGGTCGTGAGCCGCGACAGCGGCTTTCCCAGCGCCTCGCAGGGCATCGCGACGATGTTCATGAACTCGGTGCCGGCATGCGCCGCGAAGAAGCGCTCGATGTAGGCGGCGGACTGCAGCGGATGGTCGGTGCCGCTCAGCAGCACGAGGTAGTCGGCCGGCTGCGGCGCGGCCAGGGCCGCCTGCAGCAGCACGAGGGCGGCCTCGACCTGCGAGAAATCGGCCCAGTGCACGGCCACGCGCTGCGGCGTGAAGTGCACGCGCCCGCCCCCGATGGCGGCGAAGTCCTCCAGGTTCGACTTGCGGTCGATGTGGATGAAGAAGCTGGCCGTCGCGGACGACAGCGCCCCGACGAGCCGCCCCAGCTGGGCGGGATTGTCGTGAGCCAGGATGAGATAGGCGATCCTCAAGCGAGCCCTCCTCGTCGGGCCGCACGCCGGCCGCGTCCGTCTGCGACACCTCGCACCGTTGCTTGCGCCCCCGGCCTGCTGGCGATCTCGGAGTGCAGCGGCACAGTGTCGGGTGCCATGCTGCTGCCGGCAATCCCGCTTCTCCGGGGAGAGGTGAAGCGCTGCTTCCGCTTATCGTGGGCCTGCCCCGGCATGTCTTATAGGAAAGGATCCCTGCGGACTTTGCCTTGACACGGTATGGTGTCGGCCCCGGGCGGATCCTGGGTCGGCCTGATCCTCCCTCCCTTCTCCTGGACACTGCATGAATCGGAACCTCACGCCCCTGCAGGAAGCCATCCTGCTGCGCAACAACGTTCGCGTCGCCGGCCAGGGCGAGCACGCGATCGTGTTCGCGCACGGCTTCGGCTGCGACCAGAACATGTGGCGCTACGTCGCGCCCTCCTTCGAGGCCGACTTCCGCACCGTGCTGTTCGACTATGTCGGCTCGGGCAAGTCGGACCTGTCGGCCTTCAGCGCCGGGCGCTACGGCACGCTCGAGGGCTACACGCAGGACCTGCTGGAGGTCTGCGACGCGCTGGGCATCGAGGGGGCCACCTTCGTCGGCCACTCGGTGAGCGCCATGATCGGCGCCCTGGCGGCGATCCGACAGCCGGCGCGCTTCGCGCGGCTGGTGATGGTCGCGCCCTCGCCGCGCTACATCAACGAGGCGCCCGACTACTTCGGCGGCCTGGAGCGCGAGGACGTCGACGGACTGCTCGCGATGATGGACCACAACTACATCGGCTGGGCGCAGCAGCTCGCGCCGCTGGTGATGTCCAACCCCGAGCAGCCCGGACTGGCGCAGGAGCTGGAGCAGAGCTTCTGCTCCACCGACCCGGTGGCCGCGCAGACCTTCGCACGTGCCACCTTCTATGCCGACAACCGTGCCGACCTGCCCCGCGTTCCGGCGCCGTCGTTGATCCTGCAGGTGCGCGACGATGCGATCGCGCCGCTGCAGGTGGGCGAGTACCTGCACCGGCAGCTGCCGAGCAGCGAGCTGGTGGTGCTGGACGCGATCGGCCACTGTCCGCACATGAGCCATCCTCGCCTCACCCTCGAGGCGATCCGGCACTACCTGGAGCGAGAGATTGCAGCGTGAGGATTTCGAGCGGGCCGGCGAGGCCGCGCGCCGGATCGCGCCCTGCGGGCTGCTGAGCTTCTCGGACGACGGCACGGTCGTCCATGCCGACGACCGGCTCCATCAGTGGCTGGAGACCCCGAGCGGCGAGCTGCTCGGCTGTCGGCTCGAGAAGCTGATGAGCCGCCCGTCCTGGGTCTTCCACAACACCCACTTCTTCCCGCTGCTGAGGATGCACGGCAAGGCGGACGAGATCCACCTGACGCTGCGCACCGCGCTGGGCGCCGAGCTGCCGGTGATGGTGAGCGCGGTTCGCGAGCCGCGCGAGGACGGTCCAGCGCACAACCACTGCTCGGTGATGACCATGAGGCGGCGCAAGGAGTTCGAGGCCGCGCTGGTCGAGGCACGCAAGGGCGCCGAGGCGGCCACGCAGGCCAAGGACCAGTTCCTGGCGACGGTGTCGCACGAGTTGCGCACGCCGCTCAACGCCATCCTCGGTTGGGTGCGGCTGATGCAGGACGATCGGCTCGAGCCCGCGATGCGGCAGCGCGCGCTCGACACCATCGAGCGAAACGCCAAGGCGCAGTCGCTGCTGATCGAGGACCTGCTCGACATCTCGCGCATCGTCAGCGGCAAGATGCGTCTGAGCCCGCGACCCATCGAGCTCGCGCCCGTGGTCGAGGCGGCGATCGACACCGCGCGGCCCTCGGCGCAGGCCAAGGACATCACGCTGCTCACGGCACTCGACCGCTCCGCCGGTGTCGTCTACGCCGACCCGGACCGCATGCAGCAGGTGGTGTGGAACCTGGTCGCCAATGCGATCAAGTTCACGCCCAAGGGCGGGCGGGTGCAGGCGACGCTGGCGCGCGCAGGCTCGCGGCTGCGCCTCGAGGTCGCCGACAACGGCGCCGGCCTTTCGCCATCGCAGCTCCCTCATTTGTTCGATCGCTTCTGGCAGGCCGATGCGATGCAGCGGCAGGAGAGGAGCGGGCTCGGGCTCGGCCTGTCGATCTGCCGCAGCCTGGTCGAGTTGCACGGCGGCACGATCGGCGTCGCCAGCCGCGGCCCGGGCGAGGGCGCGACCTTCACCGTCGAGTTGCCGCTGGCGGTCGCCGTGGCCTCGGCCGACACCCAGGCGCGCGGCGCCGGGCGCGAGGAGCTCCAGGCCTCGCTGCCTGCCGCGTCGCTGCAGGGCCTGCGCTTGCTGGTCGCCGACGACGACGCCGACGCGCGCGCCCTGCTGAAGATGCTGCTGGAGGGCGCGGGTGCACAGGTACGCACCGTCGCGTCCTGCGACGAGGCGCTGCAGGCGCTGCAGGACGAGGGGGTCCCTGACGTGCTGCTCTCGGATGTCGGCATGCCGGGCCGGGACGGCTTCGAGCTGATCCGGCTGCTGCGCACCGGCCGCGCACCACGCGCCGTCTCGGTGCCTGCGATCGCGATCACCGGGCTCGCGCGCCCGCAGGACCGCGTCAACCTGCTGCGCGCCGGTTTTCAAGCGCATTTGAGCAAGCCGGTGGAGCCGTCGGAAGTGATTGCGCTGGTGGGGGCTCTGGCGGGGCCGCGACGCGCGCCCTGAGAAGTCGATGGCGGCTCCGGCACAGGAGCGAGCCGCGAGAAGGATCGGTTCGCGAGTTGCCTGCGTTCGATCGTTGTCCCTCGGGAATCGCCCCTTTTGCGGTCACGCACTGCCGTTACCGCCCTACTGCGAGGCTCTGCGTGCCGGAGAAGCCCCCCTTGGCGGGATGATTGCCGCAGAAGCCTTCGCAATTCGAAGGCCGGACCACCGGATCCCGATTCTGCGGCCCCAAAAGCAAAACCCCCGACCGCTGCATAGCGACCGGGGGTTTG
>NZ_QXMG01000013.1 GCF_003569765.1 Caldimonas tepidiphila
GTCCCTTCTTCTCTGGAACCGCCCTCGCCCATGAAGCTCCTTCCCGCGCCGCTCGCCGCCGCCGCCTTCGCGCTGGCCGTCGCCCTCCCCCTCCCCGCCCTGGCGCAGGCCGCTGCCGCGCCGCCCCCGCAGTCCGCGCAGAAGCTGCTGCCCGCGCAGAGCGAGATCGCCTTCACCAGCCGCCAGATGGGCGTGCCGGTCGAGGGGAAGTTCCGCAAGTTCGACGCGCGCGTCGCCTTCGATCCGAAGAACCCGCAGGCCGCGAGGATCGACTTCACGGTCGATCTCGGCAGCGCCTGGCTCGGCTCGGCCGAGTCCGAGGCCGAGCTCGTCAAGCCCCTGTGGTTCGACACCGCCAGGTTCCCGCAGGCGCGCTTCACCTCGACCACCGTCAAGCCGCTCGGCGCCGACCGCTTCGAGGTCGCCGGGCGGCTGACGATCAAGAACCAGACGCGCGACGTCGTGGTGCCGGTGACGCTTGCTCCTGGATCGGGCGGCGCCACCGTCGCCAGCGGCAGCTTCACGCTCAAGCGGCTGGAGTTCCGCATCGGCGAGAACGAGTGGGCCGACACCTCGATGGTCGCCAACGACGTGCAGGTGCGGCTCAAGCTCGCGCTCGCCGGCGTGCCCGCGCGCTGAAAGTTTTCTCTCCCCCCTTTTTCCTTCCTCCACACGACGACACCCTCCTCCATGAAGAAGACCCTGCTGATCGCCGCGCTGTCGGCCGCCGCCGCCTCGGCCCACGCCGCCCCGGCCACCTACGCGCTCGACCCGACGCACACCTTCGTCACCTTCGAGATCGACCACTTCGGCACCTCCACCAACCGCGGCCGCTTCGACCGCAAGGAAGGCAGCGTGCAGCTCGACCGCGAGGCCAAGACCGGGCGGCTCGAGGTCACGATCGACACCGGCTCGATCAACACCGGCACCGCCCCCTTCAACAAGCACCTGCAGAGCGCCGACTTCTTCAACACCGCCCAGCACCCGAGCGCGAAGTTCGTGTCGGACAAGCTGGTCTTCGACGGCGGCAGGCTCAGCGAGGTGCAGGGGCAGCTGACGCTGCTGGGCCGCACGCAGCCGCTGACGCTCAAGGCCACGCGCTTCAACTGCTACCAGAACCCGATGCTCAAGCGCGAGGTCTGCGGCGGCGACTTCGAGGCCACGCTGCAGCGCAGCCAGTGGGGCATGGACTGGGGCCTGAAGATGGGCATGCCCGACGCCGTGCGCCTCGTCATCCAGGCCGAGGGCGTGCGGCAGTAAGCGCGCTGCCCGGTCGCCGCGGCCCCGGGGATAACCGCGGCTCACCGTCGGACGTTGCCCGCTCCCGGGCGGCGGGGCGCTAGGCTGCGGGGTTTTGCCTTTGCGCCGTCCCGTTCCCGCCATGCCCCGCCGTCCCCTGCCGATCGAGCTCGCCCTGCAAGGCGGCGGCTCGCATGGCGCCTTCACCTGGGGCGTGCTCGACCGGCTGCTCGACGAGGAGCGGCTCGAGATCGTCGCGCTCGCCGGCGCGAGCGCCGGCGCGATGAACGCCGCGGTGTTCGCGTCGGGCCTGCTCGAGGGCGGCCGCGAGGGCGCGCGCGCGGCGCTGCGGCGTTTCTGGACCCGCGTGAGCCGCGCGGCCGCGCCGCATCCCTTCGGCGCCTGGAGCGCCCTCTTCACGCCCTGGGGCGCCGACGCGGCGCACCTCTACCTCGACGCGCTCAGCCGCATCGTCTCGCCCTACCAGCTCAACCCCTTCGACCTGAACCCGCTGCGCGACATCCTCGCCGAGGAGGTCGACTTCGAGCGGCTGCGCCGCGACACGCGGCTGCGGCTGTTCGTGTCGGCGACGCACGTGCGCAGCGGCCGGCTGAAGGTGTTCCGCCACGAGGAGCTGAGCGCGGCGGCGGTGATGGCCTCGGCCTGCCTGCCGCTGCTGTTCCGCGCGGTCGAGATCGACGGCGAGGCCTACTGGGACGGCGGCTACGCCGGCAACCCGCCGGTGATGCCGCTGGTGGCCGAGAGCCCGGCGCACGACCTGCTGCTGGTGCAGATCAACCCGGTGCACAGCGCGGCGGTGCCCACGCGCGCGCAGGACATCGTCGATCGCATCAACGAGATCAGCTTCAACGCCAGCCTGCTGCGCGAGATGCGCACGCTCGCGCTGATGAAGCAGCTCATCGAGAGCGAGGGACGTCCGGGCCAGGACTACCGCAGCCCGCTCTTCGCGCAGGTCGAGCGGCTGCGCACGCACCGCATCCACGGCGAGTCGGCGCTGCTCGGGCTGGGGCCGGCGAGCAAGCTGCGCACGAGCTGGGACTTCCTGTGCCAGCTCTTCGACATCGGCCGCAGCGCCGCCGACGCCTGGTTGCACTGGCACGGCCGCGACCTGGGCCGGCGCGCCACGCTCGACCTCGCCGAGTACCTCACCGACTGACCGCCCCTCCATGACCGGAATCCTCGCCATCCTCGTCGCGCTGCTGCTGCTCATCTGGCTCGCCTACCGCGGCTTCAGCGTGCTGGTGCTCGCGCCGCTGACCGCGCTGCTGGCGGTGCTGCTGAGCCCGGGCGCGCCGCTGCTGGCGAGCTACACGCAGGTCTTCATGCCGGCGCTCGGCCGCTTCATCGTGCTGTACTTCCCGCTCTTCCTACTCGGCGCGGTGTTCGGCCGGCTGATGGAGGTGTCGGGCGCGGCGCAGTCGATCGCGCAGGGCTTCGCGGCGCTGCTCGGCCGCGAGCGCGCGCTGCTGGCGATCGTGCTGGCCTGCGCGGTGCTGACCTACGGCGGCGTGTCGCTGTTCGTCGTCGCCTTCGCGGTCTACCCGATCGCCGCGGCGCTGTTCCGCGCCGCCGACATCCCGAAGCGGCTGATCCCGGCGACGATCGCGCTCGGCGCCTTCACCTTCACGATGACGGCGCTGCCCGGCACGCCGGCGATCCAGAACGCGATCCCGATGCCCTTCTTCAAGACCACGCCCTTCGCCGCGCCCGGGCTCGGGCTGATCGGCGGCGCGGTGATGGCGGTGTTCGGCACGCTGTGGCTGATGCGCCGCGCGGCGGCGGCGGCCCGCGCCGGCGAGGGCTACGGCGGCACGGCCCCTGCCGGGCCCGGCGCGGCAGCGCGCGGGTCGGTCACGGAAGGCGCGCACGTGCTGGCGCCCGCCGGCGCCGAGTCGGACGCCCCTGCGGCGGGGGCTGCCGGCGCAGTGCGCACGGACGGGGCCGGCGAGGCGCCGTCGCTGCCGCCGCTCTCGCTCGCGCTGCTGCCGATCGTGCTCGTGATCGCGCTGAACTACCTCTTCTCGGCCCATGTGCTGCCGGCGCTCGACACCGCCTACCTGGCGGCGGCGCCCTACGGCCCGACGCGGCTCGACCAGGTGCTGGGCGTATGGGCGATCATCGCCGCGCTCTCGGTCGCGATCGTCGTGCTCGTCGCGCTGAACCGGCGCCGCATCGAGGACCTGAAGGCCGCGCTCGACGAGGGCGCCAGCGCCGCGGTGCTGCCGATCTTCAACACCGCGTCGCAGGTCGGCTTCGGCGCGGTGATCGCCTCGCTCGCTGGCTTCGCGCTGATCCGCGACGCGGTGCTCGGCATCGCGCCCGGCAACCCGCTGATCTCGCTGTCGGTCGCGGTCAACCTCCTCGCCGGCATCACCGGCTCGGCCTCCGGCGGCATGAGCATCGCGCTGCAGACGCTCGGCGCGAACTACCTCGCGCTGGCGCAGCAGGCCGGCATCTCGCCCGAGCTGCTGCACCGCGTCACGGCGATCGCCACCGGCGGGCTCGACGCGCTGCCGCACAACGGCGCGGTGATCACGCTGCTGTCGATCTGCGGCATGACGCACCGCGATTCCTACGCGGACATCCTCGTCGTGGCGGTGCTGATTCCGATCGCCGCGCTCGCGGCGGTGGTCGCGCTCGGCACCGTCTTCGGCTCGTTCTGAGCCGCCGCGCCCCCCGGCCCGGGGGAAGGCCCCACACGGCCACGGGCCAAGCCGGGCGTGGCCGTGGCGGCCCGCCGCTAGCATGCGGGCCCGCCGCCCGCCCGGCGTCCGTCCGGCTGGCGCCCCGAGAAAACAGCTGTTGCACCACGAATGACTCTTGCGCCCCTTGCCGTCCGCAGCCTGCGCGCCGCGGTCGCGGCCTTCCTGCTCGCCGCGTCGACCACCCCCCATGCCGCCGGCTTCGCGGACTGCCGGCAGTTCTTCCCCGGCGAGCCGCCGCGCCTGACGGCCGCGAAGGTGCACAAGCCGCGCGAGCTCTGCTACGACGCCTTCGCGGTGCTGCATTCCGGCCAGAGCAAGACGCCGGTCTACGTCGTCGAGCGCCTGACGCGCGAGCAGCTGCTCGACGCCGACGACGAGAAGCGCACCAACCGCTTCTTCGCCGACGCGCGGCTGCCTTCGGCCGAACGCGCGCAGCTCGAGGACTACAAGGGCAGCGGCTACGACCGCGGCCACATGGCGCCCGCGGCCGACATGCCGACCGCGCGGGCGATGGCGCAGAGCTTCTCGCTCGCGAACATGGTGCCGCAGTCGCGCGTCAACAACCAGCGCGCCTGGGCCGGCATCGAGCGCGCCACGCGCAGCTACGCGATGCGCGCCGCCGGCCCGGTCCACGTGTTCAGCGGCCCGGTCTTCGCGAGCCAGCCGCCGCAGACCATCGGCCCCGGCCGGGTCTGGGTGCCGACGCACCTGTTCAAGCTGGTGTACGACGCGCGCGAGAACCGCGCCTGGGCGCACTGGATCGAGAACACCGACCATGCGAAGGCCGGCAAGCCGATCTCCTACGAGGAGCTGGTGCGGCGCACCGGCATCGAGTTCCTGCCCGGGCTGAAGGTGCGCCACTGAGGCGCCCGGGCGGCGGCGCGCTCACATCGCCGCGCGCATCACGCCGGTGACGACGACGATGCACACCAGGTTGAGCACCAGCCCGCAGCGCATCATCAGCCGCTGCGGCACCTGCCCGGTGCCGTAGGCGATCGCGTTGGGGGGCGTTGCCACCGGCAGCATGAAGGCGCAGGACGCGCTCACCGCGATCGCCGCCGACAGCAGCACCGGCGGCAGCCCCAGCTCGGCGCTGACGCTGACGAAGATCGGCACCAGCAGCGCCGCGCTCGCGGTGTTGCTGACAAGCTCGGTGAGCATCACGACGAAGGCGACCACCGCCAGCAGCAGCACCAGCAGCGAGGCGCCCTGCACCCAGCCGACGAGCTGCTGCGCGAGGAACTTGCTCGCGCCGGTCGAGCCCATCATCTGGCTCAGCGCCAGCCCGCCGCCGAACAGCAGCAGCACGCCCCAGTGCGTGCCCTCCTCGATGTCGCGCCAGGAGACGGTGCGCGTGACGCACAGCGCGAAGATCGCCGCGAGCGCCACCACCGAGTCGAAGTCGCCCGCGATGCCGAGCGCGGCCGACAGCGGCCCGCCGCCCACCCAGCCCGCCACCGTCAGCGCGAAGATCAGCAGCGCCATCGCGCGCCCGCGGCTCCACTCGAACCTCGTCGGCGGCACCTCGATGCGCCCGGCCAGCGGCGGGCGCAGCACCAGCCACAGCACGCCCACCATCAGCGGCAGCAGCAGCGCCACCAGCGGCAGCCCGATGCGCAGCCATTCGGCGAAGCTGATGCCCGCCTGCGCCGCGGCGATCGCGTTCGGCGGGCTGCCCACCAGCGTGCCGATGCCGCCGATGCTTGCCGCGTAGGCGAGGCCGAGCAGCACGAAGACGTAGGCGCGCGGCCCGGGCCTCGTCGCGCCGCTGTTGAGCAGGCCGAGCGCGAGCGGCAGCATCATCGCCGCGGCGGCGGTGTTGCTGATCCACATCGACAGCAGCGCGGTGATCGCGAACAGCAGCAGCGCCGCGACCGCGAGCCGCTCGCCCGCGAGCCGCAGCACGGCGGCGGCGAGCAGCCGGTCCAGCCCGTGGCGGATCAGGGCGCTCGCGAGCGCGAAGCCGCCGAGGAACAGGAAGATGATCGGGTTCGCGAACGAGGCCAGCGCCTCGCGCGTGGTGAACACCCCGGCGAGCACGCAGGCCAGCGGCACCAGCAGCGCGGTGACGGTCAGGTCGAGCGCCTCGGTGAGCCACAGGCTCGCGATCAGCACGAACAGCGTCAGCCCGGTGCGCAGCTGCGGCTGCTCGGGCCCGAACGCCCAGGTCAGCGCGGCGAGCACGGCGCACAGCGCCAGCCAGGGCAGGCGCGACACCGCGGGGGACGGGGGCGGGCGGCGGTCCGCATCGGCATCGTCGGGGCTCATGGCCCGAGCATAGGAGCTTGCCGGGGATCAAGGGGCGGTGCCCGCACGGCGCTGCGAGATTGACCGCCCGGGGGCGCTGTGATGACATTGCCGCATGCAGCTCCCCCACCCCGACCGCCTGCGCGCCGCCGTCGCCGCCCTCGAATCCGGCCTGCTCGAACGCGAGGCCGCGGCGCGGCTGGCGCTGCTCGCGGCGCTCGCCGGCGAGCACCTGCTGCTGATCGGGCCGCCCGGCACCGCCAAGAGCGAGCTCGCGCGGCGGCTGCGCCACGCCCTCGACGGCGCGCGCTACTTCGAGCGGCTGCTCACGCGCTTCTCGGTGCCGGAGGAGCTGTTCGGGCCGCTGTCGCTCGCCGCGCTGGAGGAGGACCGCTACGAGCGGCTGACCGAGGGCTACCTGCCGACCGCGGGCATCGCCTTCCTCGACGAGGTGTTCAAGGCCAACTCGGCCATCCTCAACGCGCTGCTGACGCTGCTCAACGAGCGCGAGTTCGACAACGGCCGCGAGCGCGTGCCGACGCCGCTGGTCTGCGTTGTCGGCGCCACCAACGAGGTGCCGTCCGACGAGGCGCTGACGGCCTTCTACGACCGCTTCCTGCTGCGCGTGCCGATCGCCCCGGTGGGCGAGGACAGCTTCGCGCAACTGCTGCAGATGCGCCCGCCGCGCATGCCGGCGCTGCCCGAGCCGATCCGCCCCGCCGAGATCGCGGCGCTGCGCGAGGGCCGCGACGCGGTGCGGCTGCCCGAGCCGGTGGTGGCGCAGCTGCGTGCGCTGCGCGCGCTCGCCGCCGAGCGGCGCATCGCCGTGTCGGACCGGCGCTGGCGCCACACCGTCGGGCTGCTGAAGACCGCGGCGCTGAGCGAGGGCCGCGACGCGGTCGACGCCTGGGACCTGTGGCTGGTGCCCTACTGCGTCGCGAGCGAGCCGGCGCAGCTGCCGGCCCTGCAGGCCTGGTTCGTCGACGGCGTGGCCGGGGCGGAGACGACGGTCGAGGCGCCCTGGCTGACCCGCGCGGTGGAGGCCTTCGAGAAGCAGCTGGAGCTCGAGCGCAGCGCGCGGCAGGAGGGGGACCAGGCCGCCGGCAAGATGGCGCTGGCGCGCAGCATCGCCGGCAGCGCCGAGACCGGCATCACCCGCATCGTCGCCGCGACGCTCGAGGAGCGGCTGCGCCGCCGCTACAGCCCGGTGCACGTGGCCGCGCGCGTCGCGCAGGTCGACGAGGCACTCGTCGGCGCGCGCGAATTCGTCGCCGCGCAGCAGGCGCGGCTCGACGCGACGCGCGCCGCGCTGACGGGCCGGGTCTGGCTGCCGCCGGCGCTGGCACGGCTCGTCGAGGACCGGTTGGCGGCGGCGCTCGCGACGGTGCAGGCGCTCGCCGCGCGGCTCGACGCGGTGCGCGCGGGCTTTGCCGCGCTGCCGCAGGACGCGGCGCTGCCCGCGGTCGCGCCGCAGGCGGTGGCCCTCGCCCGCGACGCGGCCTGAGCCGGGGGCGAGCGGGGCGCGGCGGCTCTCAGTCGAAGGGGATCGGCCGCGGCGTCGCGTTGCTTGACGGCGGCAGGATCGGCAGCCTGAAGCTCGGCTGATCGCCGGTGAGCGTCTTCAGGAAGGCGACGATCTTCGCGTTCTCGTCGGAGGTGAAGACGCGGCCGAGCTGCAGCCGGCCCATCGTGTTGACCGCCTGCTCGAGCGTGTCGGCGCCGCCGTCGTGGAAGTACGGGTAGGTCAGCTCGACGTTGCGCAGCGTCGGCACCTTGAAGTTGAAGCGGTCGGCGTCCTTGCCGGTGATCTCGGAGCGGCCCTTGGCGTCGCTCGCGGCCTGGTAGGGCTCGACCACGCCCATCTTCTGGAAGGAGTTGCCGCCCACCGCCGGGCCGTTGTGGCAGGCGACGCAGCCGCTCTCCTTGAAGAGCCTGTAGCCGGCGAGCTCGTTCGGGCTCAGCGCGGTCTTGTCGCCCTTGAGCCACTTGTCGAAGCGCGAGTTCGGCGTCACGAGCGTCTCCTCGAACTCGGCGATCGCGCGGGTGATGCGGTCGATGTCGATCGCGTCGCTGCCGAAGGCCTGCCGGAACTCGGCGCGGTACTGCGGGATCGAGGCGAGCACCTCGACGGCGAGCTCGTGCGTGAAGGCCATCTCGCCGGGGTTGGCGATCGGACCGCCCGCCTGCTCCTTCAGGTTCTTCGCGCGCCCGTCCCAGAACTGCGCCAGGTTCAGGCTCGAGTTCAGCACGGTGGGCGCGTTGATCGGGCCCTTCTGCCAGTTGTGGCCGATCGAGGTGCGCAGGTTGTCGCTGCCGCCCATGCTCAGGTTGTGGCAGGAGTTGCAGGAGATGAAGCCGGACTTGGACAGGCGCGGATCGAAGTACAGCTTCTTGCCCAGCTCGACCAGCCGGGCGTCCTGCCCCTTGGCGGGCTGGATGGGGCTGATCGGTTCCTTGGCGGCCGGGGCCGTGCTGCCGATCGCGGGCGACAGCGCCATCAGCACGCCGGCGAGGGCCGCGGCTGCAGTGCTCAGCTTCATTGCTTGTTCTCCATGGGGGGTTGAGGACGCCGGCCCGGCGCCGCGCCGCGTCTTCTCAGGGGCGGCCGGCCGCGAGCCCGGTTGCCGCCCGCGGGGGCGGGCGGGAATGCATTGTTCCGGCGCGGCCCCCGCCGCGACCTTGCCGCACGTCAACAAGCCGGCGCCCCTGGCGCGGGCAAGACCCGCAGGACTTGACGCAACCCAAGGCACGCGGCGTCGGCGATCTTTTTTCATGCCCGCCCCCCTGCGGCAGGGGAGTTTGCAGTCGGCCCTTTTTTCCTTCCCGGATGCCGCCCCACATTCACGGGAGGGGCGCACGGCAAATGCTTTTTCGCGGCCGCCCGCTTGGCCTGAAAAGTCCCGTGGCCTTTATTCCCAGGACAGGGCGCCCGGTGCGGCCCCCTGGCGGCGCAGAATGAACGGCAGGTTTTTCCGCCTTCCCTCCCGAATTTCAAGGCCCTACAGAAAATATCAGACGACACGCCGGGTCTCTGTTTTCGAAACCATCTGATGCCCCCGAGAACCGGGGAGTTACATCAAAGGTCCCCTCATCAAAATGACTTAACCCGTCACATTCATGGGAGGTTTTTTATGTACGGCATCAAGACTCTTTCCGCTGCGGTAATCGCGGCTTGCATGCTGGCTGCCTGCGGCGGCGGTGGCGGCGGCGATACCCCGAACAACGAGCCGACCGGAGGCAGCCAGACCGGGGGCGGCACCGGCACCGGCGGAGGCACGGACGGCGGCACCGGCGGCGGCACCGGCGGCAACGCGCAACCCGGCGACGCGATCAAGGGCGTCTGGACCGGCACCACCACCTCGCAAGTCGGCCCCCGCGCGCTGATCTGGGACACCACCACCGTCGCGCTGGAGAATGGCCGCTCCCTCACGATGACCTCGGAGTTCTATACCTCCACCACCACCAACGCGCCGGAGCGCAACCTGATCGGCGGCGTGGTGGTGGGCCAGGGAACCGCGGCGAACGGGAGCTACTCGTTCGAGAACGGCCGTGATTTCCCGTTCGAGGACGTCACGCCGGAATGGCGCGAGCGCCCTGCTTCGCTGAGCGCGTCCTACACGTCCCAGAACACCCTCAACGGCAGCATCACCTCTCCGGAAACGCCCGTCCGTAATTTCACCAGCAATTACGCCCCGCGCTATAACGGCGCCGCCAGCCTCGGCGACCTGGATAATGTTTTCAACAACCCGAGCCAGCGCAGCATCCAGGGCTTTTTCTATACCGCCAATCCCAATGGCGGCTCGATCCGCACGGAGGTGCAACTGGTGGTCGGCACCGATGGAACGCTGAGCTCCAGGGCGGCGGCTCCCTCCTGCCAGGTCTCCGGCTCCCTGACGCCGCGCACCGACATGCGGGTGTTCGACGCCAACCTCACCTTCGGTGCCGGCAACTGCCCCTATCCGTCCGGCACGACGCTCACCGGCGCCGCCTTCCTCAAGAGCACGGTGGCCACGACGCGCAACGCACAGCCGGTCGAGAATCGCTTCCACCTGGTGGCGGCGAACGCCGGGCAGACCCAGGCGACGGTCTTCGCGCAGGTCCTGCTGGCGGACGCGCCGCAGCAGTAAGCCCGGGCGCCACGACGGGACCGGCCGGGCGCCTGCAAGGGCGTGCCACACCGGCCCGTCGATCTCCCCGCCCCGTGAGCTTCACGGCAGTCCCCGCCCTGTAGCGGAGACTGCGTGCAGCCCGGGGCTCCTTGCATTGGGGAGGGGAGGGAAATGGCCCGCCGCGAGCCGCCCCGGCGGCTTGCCCTGCGTGGGCGGGCAGATCGAGAATCGCCGCATGCATTCCTCCAAGGACGCCGCGCCCGGCCCGGTCGACGCCCCCTGGCACCACCTCGAGCCGCTGCCGCGCGAGCTGTGGCTGCCGGCGCTCGTCGCCTCCGCAGGCCGCACGCCGCGGCGGCTCGCCGAGCTCGCGCGCTGGCGCGACGCGCTGCTGGCCGGCGAGCTGCCCGAGCCCGGCGCCGACTTCGGCGATGCCGAGGCGCTCGACCCGATGCGCGCCGCGATCGGCGAGCTCGGGCTGCCGGCGCTGTGCCGCGGCACGCCGGCGCTCGCGCTGCAGGTGCTGCGCACGCTGCTGTGGCACCTCGACCGCATCGTCGACCACCAGCCCCGCCTCGGCCGCGCCGAGGCGGCGGCGCAGGCCGCGCAGGACTTCCGCGCCGAATGGCAGCAGGAGCGCGCCGGCGTCGAGGAGGCGCTGGCGCTGCTGCAGGGCCTGGGCGAGCTCGGCGAGCTGCGCTGGGACGAGCTGCGCGGCCGGCTCGGCTCGCGCGAGTGGCGCGAGACGCAGCGCATCGGCGCGCTGCTGGCGCAGCTGCCCGCGCTCGCCGCGCTGATCGAGCGGCTCGGCCGCGAGCAGCGCCGGCCGCAGGCGCTCCCCGCACGGCAACCCGACCCGTCCGCGCGGCCCGCGCACGAGCCGGCCGAGCTGCAGCCCCGCGTCGTGCCGCTGCCGGACGCGCCCGGCGAGGTGCGCGGCGTGCGCCGCTCGGGCCAGCTCTCGCGCATGCTCGCCGGCGAGGCGGCGCAGCTGCGCCACCCGGTGCTCAAGAAGCTGTGGCGCGCGCGCTTCGTCGAGCAGCGGCTGCTGACCTTCGAGGACGCCGCGCTGCTGCACGAGTGGCAGCCCGCGCCGTCCCCGCCGCGCCAGCGCGCTGCCCGCGCCGAGGCCCCGCTCGCGCACGGGCCGATCATCGTCTGCGTCGACACCTCGGGCTCGATGCGCGGCGCGCCGGAGAACCTGGCCAAGGCGGTGGTGCTGCAGGCGCTGCGCACCGCGCACGCGCAGGGCCGCGCCTGCCTGCTGATCGCCTTCGGCGGCCCGGGCGAGCTGATCGAGCACCGGCTCGGCGCCGGCCGCGCCGGGCTCGACGCGCTGCTCGCCTTCATGGGCCAGGCCTTCGACGGCGGCACCGACGTGCAGACGCCGCTCGAGCGCGCGATCGAGCGCGTGCACGAGTCGCAGTGGCGCAGCGCCGACCTGCTGATCGCGAGCGACGGCGAGTTCGGCGTCACGCCCGCGACGCTCGAGCGGCTCGACGCCGCGCGCGAACGGTTCGGCCTGCGCGTGCAGGGCGTGCTGATCGGCGACCGCGAGACGCTCGGGCTGCTGGAGGTCTGCGACCACGTCCACTGGGTGCGCGACTGGCGCCGCTGGGCCACCGACGCGCGCGAGGCCTATGCCGACGGCTTCACGCCGGTGCACAGCCGCAGCCTGACGGCGCTGTACTTCCCCAACGCGCTGAGCGAGCGCGCACGCCGCCGCGCCGGGGGCTGAGGCGCGACGGCGCAAGGCCCCTGCGGGCGGGAAGGCCGCCGCGCGCGCCCGGGGCGCTCAGCCTGCCGCCGTCTCGGCGCGCACCCGCTCGATCGCGGCCGCCAGCTCCTCGATGCCGAAGGGCTTGCGCAGCATGCGCACGCCGGGCCCGAGCACGGTCCGGATCTCGGCGCTGTCGGCGTGACCGCTGGCCAGCACGATCGGCATGCGCGGGAAGCGCCGGCGCATCGCGCTGGCGACCTCCGCGCCGTTCATCACCGGCATCAGGAAGTCGAGCAGCACCAGGTCCGGCACCTCCTCCTCGATCAGCGCGAGGCCGGCGGGGCCGTCCGCCGCCGCCACCGCCCGGTGGCCGAGCGTGTGCAGCAGGTCGCTCACGAGGTGGCGCACCTCGGCGTCGTCGTCGATCACCAGCACGTTCAGCCCCGCCGCGCCGGCCGCGCCGGCGTCCCGCGAGCGCTCGCCCGGCAGGTCCGACGCGAGGCGCAGCCACAGCGACACGGTGCTGCCCTCGCCCGGCGCGCTGCGGATGCGCGCGATGCCGCCGGCTTGGCGCGCAAAGCCGTAGACCTGCGACAGCCCGAGCCCGGTGCCCTTGCCGACGCCCTTGGTGGTGAAGAAGGGATCGAAGGCGCGCGCGAGCACGTCGGCCGGCATGCCGCTGCCGCTGTCGCTCACGCCCAGCTCGGCGTAGTCGCCCGTGTCGAGCTGCGGGTCGGCGTCGACGCGGCAGCGCCGGCTCGACAGCACCAGGCGGCCACCCTGCGGCATCGCGTCGCGCGCGTTGATCGCGAGGTTCAGGACCGCCATCTCGAGCTGCGTGGCGTCGGCGACGACCGGCACGCCGGGGCAGTCGAGCTGCAGCTCGACCTCGATGCCCGCGCCGAGCGTGCGCGCGAGCAGCTCGGCCATGCCGCGCACCAGCTCGTCGAGCAGCACCGGCCGCAGCTCGAGCTGCTGCGAACGCGAGAAGGCCAGCAGCTGCGCGGTCAGCCGCGCGCCGCGCTGCACGTTGCGCAGCCCGTTCTCGGCCCAGCGCTGCACGTTCTGCGCGTCGCCCGGGTGGCGGCGCAGCAGCTCGAGGTTGCCCTGCACCGCCTGCAGCAGGTTGTTGAAGTCGTGCGCGATGCCGCCGGTGAGGTGGCCGATCGCCTCCATCTTCTGCGCCTGGCGCAGCGCCTCCTGCGCGAACTCGCGCTCGGCCAGCGCCTCGGCGATGCGCTCCTCGAGCGTCTCGTTGAGCTGCACGAGCGCCGCCTCGGCGCGCTTCTGCTCGGTGACGTCGTGGCCCTGCACGAAGATGCCGCTCACCTCGCCGTGCGGCCCGAGCAGCGGCAGGTAGATGAAGTCGACGAAACGTTCCTCGACCGGCCCCCCGGGCTCGCGCTGGACCTCGAGCTTGGCGCCGCGGCCGAGGAAGGGCTCGCCGCTGTCGTAGACGCGGTCGAGCAGCTCGAAGAAGCCCTGCTCGGCGACCTCCGGCAGCGCCTCGCGCGCCGAACGGCCGACGAAGTCGCGGTGGCCGACGAGCTGCCGGTAGGCCGCGTTGACCAGCTCGAAGACATGGTTCGGGCCGCGCAGCACGCACATGAAGCCCGGCGCCTGCTCGAACAGCTGCTGCAGCCGCTCGAGCTCGGCGCCGCGGCGCCGCTCGGCCAGCACCTGCGCGGTGGTCTCGGTGCAGGCGCAGAAGAGGCCCCGCACCACGCCGTCCTCGTCATGGACCGGCGAGTAGGAGAAGGTGAACCAGGTCGCCTCGTCGTAGCCGCGGCGGCGCATCGTCAGCGGCAGGTTCTCGCGGAAGCTGGCCTCGCCGGCGAGCGCCGCGTCGACCAGCGGCGCGATGTCGGCCCAGATCTCGGCCCAGATCTCGCGGAAGGGCCGCCCGAGCGCGCGCGGGTGCTTGGCGCCGAGGATGTCGCGGTAGGCGTCGTTGTAGAGGAAGGCCAGCTCCGGCCCCCAGGCGACGAACATCGGGAAGCCGGAGTTGAGCATCAGGCCGACGGTGGTGCGCAGCGAGGACGGCCAGTCGCGGGGCGCGCCGAGCGGCGAGTCCGACCAGTCGTGCTCGCGCATGCGCGCACCCATCTCCCCGCCTCCGGCGAGGAAGGCGGGCGCGGCCTGGCTGTCGAGCGAAAGGACTTCCGTCATCGTTTCCGATTGTCGGGAAAACGGGCGGGCCGGGCGCCGCGCCCAACCCCCCTGAAAGGGCGGGCTTAATCCTCCCAGTCCCCGCCTCGGTGCTTGCGCAGCTGCTCGCGCTCCTGTGCGAACTGCTCGGCGAGCTGCTGGCGGCCCTGCTTGGCGACCGCGATCAGCTGGGCCTCGTCGCGGTGGTGCGGCCACATGCGCTCGACCAGCGCGACGTTGTGGCGGCGAAAGCGCGTCGCGAGCTGCCAGGCGCGGTGCGGCTGCCAGCCGAGCGTCTCGAGCACGCTGCGCGCGCTCCTGAGCGCCGAGTCGAGCGTCTCGCGCTCGATCAGCGTCACGCCGCGGTCGCGCAGCGCGTAGTAGTGCTGCACGTTGCGCGCACGCGCCACCAGCGTCGCCTGCGGGAAGTGCTCGCGCGCGAGGTCGACGATGCGCAGGCTCGGCTCGACGCCGTCGACCGCGACGACGATCACGCGCGCCGACGCGGCGCCGGCGCGGCGCAGCAGGTCCAGCCGCGTCGCGTCGCCGTAGTGCACGCGGAAGCCGAAGCGGCGCATCGCCTCGATCTGCTCGGCGCTGTGGTCGAGCACGGTGGCCTTGAGGCCGTTGGCGTAGAGCAGGCGGCCGACGATCTGCCCGTAGCGGCCGAAGCCGCACAGCAGCACCGGCGCCTCCTGCGGCTCGTCGCCCGCCTCCGGCGGCGGCGGCTCGGCGGCCGCGCGGCGCGGGCCGAGGCGCTGCACCGCCACCATCAGCAGCGGCGTCGCGAGCATCGACAGCGCCACCGCGCCGAGCAGCACCGAGCCGACCTCGTCGCCGAACACGCCGGCGCCCGTCGCCTGCTGGAACACGACGAAGGCGAACTCGCCGCCCTGCGCGAGCAGCAGCGTGAACACCGGCCGCTCCTGCCACGGCAGGCGCATCGCGCGCGCCAGGCCCCAGATCACCAGCGCCTTGGCCGCGAAGAAGCCGGCGAGCACGCCCGCGACCAGCCACGGGTGGGCGCGCAGCGCGGCGAAGTCCACCGACATGCCGACCGCCATGAAGAACAGCCCGAGCAGCAGGCCCTTGAAGGGCTCGACGTCGGTCTCGAGCTGGCGCCGGTACTCGCTCTCGGCGAGCAGCACGCCGCCGAGGAAGGCGCCGAGCGCCATCGACAGCCCGACCGCCTCCATCAGCACCGCCAGCCCCACCACCAGCCCGAGCGAGGCGGCGGTGAAGATCTCGGGCGTGCGGCTGCGCGCGATCCAGCGCAGCGCGTGGCGCAGCAGCAGCCGCCCGATCAGCACGATGCCGACCACCACCGCCACCGCGCGCAGCGCCTCCTCGCCGGGGTGCGCGCTCGCGGCGCGGCTGCTGCCGAGCAGCGGGATCAGCGCGAGGATCGGGATTGCCGCGACGTCCTGGAACAGCAGGATCGACAGCGCGGCCTGGCCCGAGCTCGTCGCCATCAGCCGCCGCTCCTCCATCACCTGCAGCGCGATCGCGGTGGACGACAGCGCCAGGCCGAGCGCCGCCACCAGCGCCCAGCGCCAGGGCACGCCGAAGGCGAGCGCGGCGCCACCCACCGCCGCCGCGCAGCCGAGCAGCTGCGCCGCGCCCCAGCCGAAGATCGGCCGGCGCAGCGCCCACAGCCGCTTCGGCTCCAGTTCCAGCCCGACGAGGAAGAGCATCAGCACGACGCCGAACTCGGCGATGTGCAGCACCGTCTGCGGGTCGCCGACGAGCCCGAGGCCGGCCGGCCCGATCACGATGCCGGCGGCGAGGTAGCCGATGATCGAGCCGAGGCCGAGCGCCTGCGCGATCGGCACCGCGATCACGCCCGCGGCGAAGAAGACGAGGCTCGTCAGCAGCCAGCCGTTGCCGTGGTCCATCTCAGGCCTTCGCGGGGGAGGCGGGCCGGTCGGCGGCGGGCACGTCGCACTGCGGACAGGGGTCGAGCGACTCGATCTCCGGCCAGTCCGGATAGCTGCGCAGCCGCTCGGCGTAGACCGCGGCATGGCTGGCGATCTCTGCGTCGTCCGCCGCGTGCGCGCCGTGCAGCACCATCGGCGGCAGCATGCGCATCCCGCACAGCGCGGCGGTCTGCTCGTAGGGCGGCAGGAAGGCGTCGAAGAAATGGCGGTTGTAGCCGTCGGGCCGATAGGCGCGCTCGCTGCCGCCGGTGGACAGCACCGGCCACAGGTCCTTGCCCGCGAGCACGCTGCCGCCGCGGCCGTAGGCCCAGCCGTGCGCGAGCACCTCGTCCACCCACAGCTTCATCAGCGCCGGCATCGCGTACCACTGCATCGGGTGCTGCCAGACGATCAGGTCGGCGCGCGCGGCCGCCGCCTGCTCGGCGGCGACGTCGATCGCGAAGTCCGGGTAGAGCGCGTAGAGCTCGCGCACCTCGAGCCGCTGCGGCCGCTCGCCGGCGATCGAGCGCGCCGCGGCGAGCAGGCGGCGGTTGACGCGCGACACGCGCAGGTCGGGATGGGCGGCGAGCACGAGGACGTGGGGCATCGGAGGCGGGGGTGCGGCGGGACGGCAGGGCCATTATGGAAGGCGCGCCGCGGCCGTGCAGGCGCCGCATCCGGCGGGCCGCGGCGCATGCTGGCGGCCCCGTTCCGAAGCCGAAAGCGCCGCCCGTGTCCGCCGCCCTGCTGAACCTGCTGTCGCACCTGCCGCTGTTCCAGTCGGTCTCCCCGCAGCAGCTCGCCTCGCTGCTCGGCAGCGTCTCCGAGCGCCGCCTCGCCAAGGGCGAATGCCTGTTCCGCCGCGGCGACCCGGCCAACTGCTTCTACGGCGTGGCCTACGGGCAGGTCAAGCTCGCGATCCCGAGCCCGCAGGGCGCCGAGAAGGTGGTCGAGATCATCGGGCCGCGCCAGAGCCTCGGTGAGGCGGTGATGTTCCTCGGCAAGCCCTTCCCCGTCACGGCCGAGGCGCTGGAGGACTCGCTGCTGCTGCGCATCGACCGCGACGCGGTCGACCGCCTGCTCGCCGAGGACCCGTCCTTCGCGCGGCGCATGCTCGCGGGCCTGTCGGTGCGGCTGCACTCGCTGCTGCGCGACGTCGAGACCTACTCGCTGCGCTCGAGCGCGCAGCGCGTGATCGGCTACCTGCTGCAGCACGCGGGCGAGGACGGCGCCGCGGATGCGGCGCTGTCGATCGAGCTGCCCACCGCCAAGCAGGTGATCGCGTCGCGGCTGAACCTCACGCCCGAGACGCTGTCGCGCGTGTTCGCCGAGCTCAGCCGCGCCGGCCTGATCGAGGTGCAGGGACGCACGATCGCGGTCGCGTCGCTGCGGCGGCTGCGCGAGTTCGAGCCCTGAGCCGTGCACGAGGCCGCACTCGCCGCTTGACCGTCATCAAGCGCCCCGCCACCCCCGCCCCTCGCCCCGGATTTCTTGAGTGCGATCAAGGAAAGCCGGCGCCGCCTCCTCCACCCTTCGCGGCTTGATCGACCACCGAACCAGGCCAGCGAGGAGACGGCATGTTTTGCTACCAGTGTGAACAGACCCAGCGCAACGGCGCGACGGCAGGCTGCGCGACGGCGCGCGGCTCGTGCGGCAAGGACGCGACGACGTCCGACCTGCAGGACCTGCTGATCCACGCCTGCAAGGGCATCGCGCAGTACGCGAGCCGCGCCCGCGCGCTCGACGCCCCCGACGACGAGGCCGCCCGCTTCCTGCTGCATGCGCTGTTCACGACCTTGACCAACGTCAACTTCAACGCCGCGCGCTTCGTCGCGCTGCTGCAGCAGGCGGCGCAGGTGCGCGAGCGCGTGAAGGCCGGCTACGAGGCCGCGGTGCGCGCGCAGGGCGGCACGCCCGAGACGCTCGGCGGCCCCGCCGCGTGGCAGCCCGCCACCGACATGGACGGGCTGCTGCGCCAGGCCGCAGCGGTCGGCATCCGTGCCGGCGCCGAGCTCGTCGGCGAGGACGTGATCGGGCTGCGCGCGCTGGTGCTCTACGGCCTCAAGGGCATCTGCGCCTACGCGCACCACGCGCAGGTGCTCGGCCAGGAGAGCGAGGGCGTCTACGCCGGCGTCGAGGCGGCGCTGGACTTCCTCGCCGGCGAGCCGGCCGACGTGCCGCGCCTGCTGCAGGAATCGCTCGCGCTCGGCGGCCTGAACCTGAAGGTGATGGAGCTGCTCGACGCGGCCAACACCGGCAACTTCGGCGCGCAGCAGCCGACGCAGGTGCGCGTGACGCCCGTCAAGGGCAAGGCGATCCTCGTTTCCGGCCACGACCTCGGCGACCTGCACGCGCTGCTGGAGCAGACGAAGGATCTCGGCATCAACGTCTACACGCACGGCGAGATGCTGCCCGCGCACGCCTACCCCAAGCTCAAGGCCTGGCCGCACCTGGCGGGCAACTGGGGCGGCGCGTGGCAGGACCAGCAGCTGGACTTCGCCAACTTCCCCGGCCCGATCCTGATGACGTCCAACTGCATCATCGAGCCGCTGCCCGCCTACCGCCAGCGCATCTTCACCACCGGCCCGGTGGGCTGGCCCGGCGTGCGCCACCTCGCCGACCACAACTTCGCGCAGCTGATCCAGGCCGCGCAGGCGCTGCCCGGCTTCAGGGAGGACGCGCCCGAGGCGCAGACCGTCACGGTCGGCTTCGGCCGCCACGCGGTGCTCGGCGTCGCGCCGCAGGTGATCGACGCGGTGCGCTCCGGCGCGATCCGCCACTTCTTCCTCGTCGGCGGCTGCGACGGCGCCGCCCCGGGCCGCAACTACTACACCGAGTTCGCCACGCAGGCGCCGCAGGACACGGTGGTGATGACGCTCGGCTGCAACAAGTACCGCTTCAACCGGCACGAGTTCGGCACGATCGGCGGCATTCCGCGCCTGCTCGACATCGGCCAGTGCAACGACAGCTACTCGGCCATCCGCATCGCCAACGCGCTGGCCAACGAGTTCGACTGCAACATCAACGAGCTGCCGCTGACGCTGGTGGTGTCGTGGTTCGAGCAGAAGGCCGCCGCGGTGCTGCTGACGCTGCTGGCGCTCAACGTGCGCAACATCCGCCTCGGCCCCACGCTGCCGGCCTTCCTGACCCCGGGCGTGCTCGACGTGCTCGTCAAGGAGTTCGGCATCCAGCCGATCACCGAGGCGCAGGCCGACATCGACGCGGCGCTCGCCCGCCAGGCCGCCTGAGGGCCGCGCACGCGATGAGCACGACCCACGCGATCGAACTCACGACGCAGGACGGGCAGTCGCTGCGCTTCGGCTGCGCGCCGCAGCAGACGCTGCTCGACGCCGCGGCCGGCGCCGGGCTGCTGCTGCCCTCGCAATGCCGCTCGGGCAGCTGCGGCGCCTGCCACGCGCATGTCACGCGCGGCGACTACCTGCTCGGCGAGCACAGCCCGCAGGCGCTGTCGGCGGGCGCGGGCGCGGTGCTGATGTGCCGCACGCAGCCGCGCAGCGACCTCGCGGTGGCGCTGCCCTGCGAGGCGTCGCGCATCGGGCGCGGCGGCGTCGCGCGGCGCGAGGCGGAGATCGCCGCGCTCGAGCCGCTGTCGGAGGGCACGGTGCGGCTGCTGCTGCGCCTGAAGCCCGATGCGGACGGCAACGGCGCGACGGCCGAGTTCGAGCCCGGGCAGTTCGCCGAGCTGGAGCTGCCCGGCGAGGGCCTGCGCCGCGCCTACTCGCTCGCCAACACCGCCAACTGGGCCGGCGAGCTCGAGTTCCTGATCCGGCTGCAGCCGGGCGGGCGCTTCTCCGGCTGGCTCGGCACGCGCGCGCGCCCCGGCGACACGCTCGTCGTGCACGGCCCGCAGGGCGCCTTCGGGCTGCGCGAGAACGGGCTGAGCCCGCGCTGGTTCGTCGCCGGCGGCACCGGGCTCGCGCCGATGCTGTCGATGCTGCGGCGCATGGCCGAGTTCCAGGAGCCGCACGAGGCGCGGCTGTACTTCGGCGTCGAGCGGGCGGCGGACCTGTTCGCGCTGGCGCAGATCGAGGCGCTGCGCGCGGAGCTGCCGCGGCTGCAGGTGACGCTGTGCGTGCGGCAGCCCGATGCGCGCTGGTCCGGCTTCACGGGCACGCCGGTGGACGCGCTGCGGCGCGACCTCGCCGGCGCGCAGGGCGCACCGGACATTTACCTCTGCGGCCCGCCGGGCCTGATCGACGCCGCGCAGGCGGCCGCGCGCGAGCTCGGGGTGCCGGACAGCCGGCTGATCAGCGAGCGCTTCGTCGCTGCAGCCGCAGCGGGCTGAAGCCTTCCCGCGGCCCGGCGCGCCTCAGGCCGCCGGGCGCGGGCCCAGCAGCTCGGCGATCAGCGCCGTCAGCGCCTCGAGCGCGACCGGCTTGACGAGGTGGGCGTCGAAGCCCGCCTCGCGCGTGCGCCGCAGGTCCTCCTCCTGCGCCCAGCCGGTCTGCGCCACCAGCGGCATCGAGCGGCCCCAGTCGCTGGCACGGATGCGCAGCGCCGCCCCGCAGCCGTCGAGCACCGGCATGCCGATGTCGAGCAGCACCAGGTCCGGGCGCAGCCGCTCGGCCTCGCGCACCGCCTGCGCGCCGTCGTGCGCGACATGCACCTCGTGCCCGGCGAGCGTCAGCAGCAGCGCGGTGCTCTCGGCCGCGTCGACGTTGTCGTCGACCACCAGCAGGCGCAGGCGCGGCAGCGCGGCGCCGGCCGCGGCGGGCGGGACCTCCGCGCCGGCCGCCGGCCCGGCGCCGGGCAGCGGCAGGCGCACGACGAAGGTGCTGCCGCGGCCCTCGCCCTCGCTGTGCACCTCGACCGAGCCGCCGTGCATCTGCACCAGGCGCCGCACCAGCGTCAGGCCGATGCCCAGGCCGCTGCGCCCGCCCTCGTCGCCGCGGTCGGCCTGGTAGAACATCTCGAACAGCCGCTCGCTGCCCGCGGGCGCGATGCCGATGCCGTCGTCCTGCACCGAGATCGCGAGCCCCGCGGCGTCGACGTCGGCACTCAGCCGGATCCGCCCGCCCGGCGGCGTGTACTTGGCCGCGTTGTCCAGCAGGTTCTGCAGCACCTGCACCAGTCGCACCGGGTCGGCGTCGAGCACGATCTCGGCCTCGGGCAGCGCCAGCTCCAGCCGGTGGCGGTGACGCTCGATCAGCGCCACGCTGCCCTCGACCGCGCCGTCGACGAGCTCGCGCAGCGTGACGCGCTGGCGGCGCAGCTCGAGCTTGTTCTGCGTCACGCGGCTGAGGTCGAGCAGGTCGTCGATCAGGCGCGCGAGATGGCGCACCTGCCGGTCGACCACCTGCGCGCTCCAGGCGAGGTGGGCCTCGCCCAGGCCCTGGAAGCGCAGCAGCTGCGCGGCGTTGCGCAGCGGCCCGAGCGGGTTGCGCAGCTCGTGCCCGAGCGTCGCGAGGAAGGCCTGCACCGCCGCGTCGGCCTGCTTGAGCGCATGGATGTCGGTCGAGGTGCCGTACCAGCGGTCCACGCGGCCGTCCGCCCCCGGCACCGGCACCGCGCGGCTCAGGTGCCAGCGGTAGTCGCCGTCGGCCTGCAGCAGCCGGTGCTCGGTCTCGTAGGGCTGCTGGGCGCGCACGGCCTGCGCCCAGCGGTCCCGGCTGCGCTCGCGGTCCTCCGGGTGCAGCGCGTCCGACCAGCGGCAGCGCCCGCTCTCGTCCTGCGAGAGGCCGCCGAGGAGCTCGCGCCGGGAGTTGCAGTAGTCGATGTTGCCGGCGGCGTCGGCCTGCCAGACCAGCTGCGGCATCGCGTCGGCGAGCGCACGCAGGCGCGCCTCGCTCTCGCGCAGCGCCGCCTCCGCCCGCTTCTGCTCGGTGATGTCCTGCACCGTGGCGAAGCCGCTGACGAGCTCGCCGCGCGCGTCGAACTCCAGCTCGGCCTTCTGGCGCAGCCACTTCACCTGGGAGCCGACGACGACGCGGTGCTCGAGGTCGTAGGGCTCGCCCCCGGCCGCCGCGGCACGCCAGCGGGCATCGACGCGCTCCCGGTCCTCGGGATGCACGCGCGCCAGGAAGCCGCGGTGGTTCAGCGGCCGGCCGGGCCGCATGCCGAGGATGCGGTAGGTCTCGTCCGACCAGTGGCGCAGGCGGCGGCGCACGTCGAAGCGCCAGCTGCCGACGCGGGCGACCGCCTGGGCGCGGCGCAGGTCGGACATCGTGTCCTGCAGCGACTGCTCGGTGGCCTTGCGCTCGGTGATGTCGGCGATGAGGCCGTGCCGCACCAGCACCGAGGCGCCGTCGCGCTGCTCGATCACGAGCCGGGTCTGCACCGCGAGCCAGCGCACGCGCCCGCCGGGATCGAGCACCCGGTACTCGATGCGCTGCCCCTCGCTGCCGATGCGCTGGTGCTTCGCGCCGGCGATGTAGTGCTCGACGCGGGGGCGGTCCTCGGGATGCACTCGCTCCAGCAGGGCCGCGACCGGCACGTCGGCCCGGTCCAGCGCGTAGAGGGTCTGGGCCCGCTCGTCGAGGTGGTAGATGTCCGAGTCCAGCAGTTCGCGCCGCCAGCTGCCGAGCTGCCCGACATCGAGCGCCATGCGGTGCTGCTCCTCGCGGCGGCTCAGCTCCCGCTCGAAATGCAGGCGTTTCCAGGCGAGCGACACGAAGTGGCACACGGTCTGGAAGAACTCGGCCTCGTCGGGCGTGAAGGCCTCGCGCCGGGTGCTGGCCAGCGCGAAGGTGCCGAGCAGGCGACCGTTGCGCCCGAGCAGGGGCTGGCCCATGTAGGCTCGGCCGCCGATCGAGCGCAGGAAGGCCGCGTCCTCGTGCTGCGCGACATGCGCCGCCCCGACCGACAGGGGCCGGGAGGTGGCGGCCACCGCCCCGCACAGCGCTTCGCCGAACTTGCGCGGCCGCATCGTCTCCCGCAGCCCGGCCGGGATGCCGAAGCCGGCCACCAGGTGCAGCACGCCCGCCGGCGTATCGGCGCGGTAGTTGAAGCAGATGTCGGCGTCCAGGTGCGCGGCGATGCGCTCGAAGACGGCGCGGGCGAGCGAGGCCTCGTCCTGGTTGGTCTGCAGCATGCTGGAGCTGAGCTCGAGCAGCAGCGCCTGGCGTTCGGCGAGCCGCGCGAGCCGCTCCTCGCTGGCGCGGCGCTGCCGCAGGTCCCAGCCGATGCCGAGCCGCATGTCCTCCGACAGGTGCACGCGCGTCCATTCGCAGGGAATGCGCGTGCCGTCCTTCGCGGTGGCGCTCCACTCGCGCCAGCCGGGCTCGCAGGACCGGCCGAAGGCCAGCACCTCCCCGCGTTCGACGGGGTCGGGATAGAGCCGCGCGAGGAAGTCGCCCTCGTTGGCCTCGGCCGAGTTCCAGCCGAGCACGGTCTCGAAATGGCGGTTGAGCGTGAAGGTCCCGCCCTTCGGGTCGTACAGCGACAGCATCATCGGGATGCTGTCGAGCGTGCGCTGCAGCAGCTCGCGCTCGCGCGCGCGCCTGAGCTCGCCCTCCTTGCGCGACGTGATGTCGGTGCAGACGCCGACGACGCGCACCAGGCGCCCGCGCTCGTCGAACTGGCCGCGGGCCTGGTCGAGCAGCCAGAGCTCGCCGCCCTCCGGCAGGCAGACCCGGAACTCGAGGCTGTAGGCGGGTTGCTCCGGCCGCAGCGCCTCCATGGCCGAGATGAGGGCCTGCCGGTCCTGCGGGTGGACGCGCTCGAGGAATTCGCTGCTCGGCGCATCGGCCGGCAGGCCGAGCAGGCGCGTCAGGTAGCCCTGGCGGCTCACCTGCCCGCTCGCGGGCTCGTACTCGAACACCTCCATGCGCGCCGCCTGCAGGGCCCGGCGCAGCCGGCCCTCCTGGCGGCGCAGCAGCGCGGCCTCGTCGTGCCCGTGCCCGCCGGACTCGTCGACCACCGCGACGAAGTGCTCGGGCCGGCCCGCGGCATTGCGATGCAGGCTGAGCGACAGGCGGGTCGCGACCGCCCGGCCGCCCGGGCGCACCAGTCGCATCTCCATCGCGCAGCGCGCGCGCTCCCCGCTCAGCAGCCGCAACGACTGGCGGGAGAGGAGGAACAGGTCGTCCCGGGGCACGACGCGCTCCGCGGACAGCCCCAGAAGCTCGCCCTGCTCGCGGCCGCTGAGCTCGCAGAACCGGGCATTGACGCGCAGCAGGCGGCCATCGCAACTCACGTGCGCCACGCCCACCGGCAGGGCCGCGAAGGCCGCGTCGAATTGGAGATCGATTCCGCTGTCGCGCGTTTCGGTTTGCTGCACGATCTTTTCCAGTCGCAGGTCTGGGGAAGAGGCAAGGGGCGCTGCGCCGGAAAAGCCGTGTGAACCAGTCCTTGCCGAGCTGCTTTGATGTAGATCAAACAGCTTTTTCGGCAACTCTACCGTAAATTTTTCCCTTCAAATCGCGAGGCAACCCGGATAAGTTACAAGAAGAAACGATCGAGTTCCCGGCCCGGCCCGGCCCGGCCCGTCCCGGGACGCGAACGCGCCGTGCCGGCCCGGGCTCAGCCCGCGGGCTTCGCCGCCGCTGCGCGCGCCGCGAACTCCGCGCGCAGCGCCTTGAGCTTCTCGCGCGGGTCCTCCTTGGCGGTCTTCTCGTCGAGCTTCATCTCCTTGATGAAGCGGCTCGGGACGCCCTGCACGAACTCGCGGCCCTTCTTGCGGCGCTTGAGCAGGCTGACCGCGAGCGTCTGGCGCGCGCGCGTGATGCCCACGTACATCAGCCGCCGCTCCTCCTCGAGCCGCTCGGGCGTCATCTCGTCGTCCTCGCTCCTGAAGGGCAGCAGCCCCTCGTTGACGCCGACGAGCACCACGTGCGGCCATTCCAGCCCCTTGGAGGCGTGCAGCGTCGAGAGCGTCACGACGTTCTGCTCGGTGCCGCGCTCGGCGAGGCTCAGGATCACCGAGATGCTCTGCGCGACGTCGAGCACGCTCTTGGTCTCGGTCTGCACCGTCATGCCGCCGTCGTTCTCGATCTCGCCGCCGCAGCGCCGCGCCACCCAGTCGATGAAGTCGAGCACGTTGCTCCAGCGGCTCGCGGCGAGCTTCTCGTTCTCCTCGCTGTCGTAGAGGTGCTGCTCGTAGCCGATGTCCTTGAGCCACTCGAGCAGCACCGGCTTGGCGGCCTCGGAACCCGTGGTGTGGCGGAAGCGGTACTCGAGGTCGTTCACGTAGCGGCCGAACTCGTGCAGCGAGCCGAGCGCGCGGTCCTTGAGCACCGAGGCCAGCGAGTCGGCGAACAGCGCCTCGTACAGGCTCACCTTCCACTTGCCGGCGAACTCGCCCAGGGACCCGAGCGTCTGGTGGCCGATGCCGCGCTTCGGGGTGGTGACCGCGCGCAGGAAGGCGGGGTCGTCGTCGTGGTTGACGAGCAGGCGCAGCCAGGCGCACAGGTCCTTGATCTCGGCGCGGTCGAAGAAGCTCTGTCCGCCCGAGACCTTGTAGGGGATCTGCGCGCGGCGCAGCGCCTGCTCGAAGATGCGCGCCTGGTGGTTGGCGCGGTAGAGGATCGCGAAGTCGCTCCACTCCACCGGCTTGGCCGCGCCGTCGGCGCCGGTGGGCCCTGCGCCGCGGATGCCCTGGATGCGCGCGACCGCGCGCTCGGCCTCGTGCTCCTCGTTGTCGCACTCGACCACGCGCACCGGCTCGCCGTCGCCGTACTCGCTCCAGAGCTTCTTGTCGAACAGCTTCGGGTTCGCGGCGATGACGTTGTTCGCCGCGCGCAGGATGTTGCCGGTGGAGCGGTAGTTCTGCTCCAGCGGGATCACCTGCAGCTGCGGGTACTCCTGCGGCAGGCGGCGCAGGTTGTCGATCGTGGCGCCGCGCCAGCCGTAGATCGACTGGTCGTCGTCGCCCACCGCGGTGAACATCGCGCGCTCGCCGACCAGCAGCTTGAGCAGCTCGTACTGCGTCGCGTTGGTGTCCTGGTACTCGTCGACCAGCACGTAGCGCAGCGTGCGCTGCCACTTCTCGCGCGCCTCCGCGTCGCGCGCGAGCAGCGCCGTCGGCAGCCCGATCAGGTCGTCGAAGTCCACCGCCTGGTAGGCGTTCAACCGCTCCTGGTAGCGCTGCATCACGCGCGCGGCGACCACCTCGTCGTCGTTGGAGGCCCCCCGCTCGGCCTGCTCGGCGGTGAGGCCCTGGTTCTTCCACAGGCTGATGGTCCACTGCCAGCGGCGGGCGGTCGCGGCGTCGCTGGTGCCGCCGGCCTCGCGCAGGATGCCGAGCACGTCGTCGCTGTCGAGGATCGAGAACTTGTCCTTGAGCCCGAGGCGGTGGCCGTCCTCGCGCAGGATGCGCACGCCGAGCGAGTGGAAGGTGGAGATGACGAGGTGCTGCGCGGCGCGCGCGCCGACCAGGGCCTTGGCGCGCTCGCGCATCTCCTGCGCGGCCTTGTTCGTGAAGGTGATGGCGGCGATCTGCGCCGGCGCGTAGCCGGCGTCGAGCAGGCGGCCGATCTTGGTGGTGATGACGCGCGTCTTGCCGGAGCCGGCGCCGGCGAGCACGAGACAGGGGCCCTGCAGGTAGTGCACGGCCTGGAGCTGGGCGGTATTGAGCGAGGCGGAGGACACGGGGGGCGGAGGCTGAGGAAGGCGGGGGGACGCCGGCCGCGCGGGCGCGACGCCGCGGGAACGGCGCGGGGCCGGCCGCGCCGGGGGCGGGCGGTCCGGACGGGCGGCCATGATAGCGAAGGCCCGCCCGGCGCGGCGCGGGATGCCGGCCCGCGCGGCCGGCGCGCGCCGACGGCTTGCGCCCGCGCGTGATCTGTGCCACGGCGGCGCAAAAAAAGACGGGCCTCGCGGCCCGTCGAAGACGTCACCCTGACGTCAGCGTCAATCCGGTTCGCGTGTTCCTCTTCAGCTCTTGGCACGCTCCCAGGCGTGGCGCACCGCACCCTTCACGCGCTCCCAGGTGCTGCCGCCGGCACTGCCGGCATGCTGGCGTTCCCAGTCGCTGCGCGCGCTGGTTTCGATGGTGTCCCAGTCCTGGCCCTTGTAGCGCGAGTCGGTGGCGATGTGGCTGCCGTAGCGGTAGGCCGGCTCGTACTCGTCGTAGACCGCGCCCATGTGCGAGTAGTTGCGGTCGAAGTGGTCGCGGTAGGCGGAGGCATGCGTGTCGTGGCTGCGGTCCAGGCCGCCGCCCGTGCCGCGCTCCCAGGCGTGGCGCACCGAGTCCTTCATGCGGTCCCAGGTGCTGCCGGGGTGGCGCGTCTCCCAGTCGCGGCGCACCTCGGGCTCGATCGCGGCCCAGTCGCGCCCGCGATAGCGCTCGTCGCGCGCCAGCGAGTGGCCGTAGCGGTAGGCCGGGTCGTGGTCGTCGTAGCTGCCGCCCATCGACGCGTAGTGCTGGTTCCAGTGCTCGCGGTAGCGCAGCGCGTCGGCGTCGTAGTCAGCGTCGCCGCGCATGCCGTTCGCAAGGCCCGCGCCGTCCATGCGCTGCACCTCGACCTCGGTGTGGCGCACCGTGTCGTTGATCTCCTGCGTGTCGTGCCGCACCTCCTTGCCGACCACCACTTCCTCGACCACGTGCGCGGTCTTGCTCACGACGGCCTTCTCGGCGGTCTCGCGCACCTCGATGGTCCGATCCTGGAACGCGGCGGCATCGGCATCGGCATCGCCCAGCGGGCGATCGACTGGGCGGCGCTCGACGACCGCGCGCTCGCTGCGCAGGTCGACCGACTCGTGCACCGGCTGCTCGACGACGCGGGTGTAGACCCGCACGCCGCCCTGCTCCACCATGCGCTTGCCGATCTCGAGGTCCTCCTGCACCACCGGCACGACGTTCTCCTGCATCGTGCGGCCCGCGGTATCGCCGCGCATGTCGGCCATGTCGCTGCGCATCTCGGTCGTGCCGCTGCTCATGCCGGTCGTGCCGCTGCTCATGCCGCCGCCCATCGCCGTCCCGGTCGTGCCCATCGTGGTGCCGTCCGCCATCGCGCTGTCGCCGGTGTCGCCGCGCCTCCCGGAGGTGGTGCTGACACGGTCGGCGGAGTAGGCCGGGCTCACGCCCTCGTCGAAGCCGCTCCAGCCGGTCGAGCGCCACTCGCTCACGCGCTGGTCGAGGTCGATCGCGCCGGCGTTCTTCAGCTGGCGGCACACCTCGGTGACCTGCGTCTCCTCGTCGACGTCCACCGCCACCACCGCGCCGCCGCGCTTGATCGTCTCGGCATAGTGGCCCAGGTCCTCGTGGTCCCGGTCGGGACCGAAGACCTCGGAGAAGAAGCTGCGCACCTTGGACATCACTCCGGGGCTGCCGTGCGTGTCGCCGGCATCGCTGCCGGAGGTGCGGTAGCCGCTGTCGGCCTCCTCGGTCGCCTGCACGTGGATGTGGTCGCGCTCGATACCCTGCGAGGCCAGGTAGTCGGCGGCCCGTTGCGCGGCGCTGTACTCGTCGAATGCACCCACGACGGTCTGTCTCATTTCAAGCTCCTTTGCGTTCCCGACCGGCGCCACGGAGGGCGAGCGGTCCTTTGCGGGCAAAGCCGTGCCCACACCTGCGTCCTGCCTGTCGATGTCCGTCTTCACGCCGCGCCGGGCGGCGGCGTCTCCTGTCCGGCCCCGGGCGCGGTGCTCTCGGGCTCGGGCTGCCAGCTGCCGTCGGGCTGCCGGCGCTCGACCACGGCGACCTCGCGACGCAGGCGCACCTGCTGCTCGCGGGTCTCGCGCATCGCCTGGCGCGAGAGGCGGATCTCCTCCTTCAGGACGAGCCGCATCTCGACCACCGGCACCTCTTCGTACACCGGCACCACCCACTCGTCGCCGTCCTGGTGCGGCGGCTGCCGCTCCGGGACCTCGCGGCCGACGGGCACGCGGCGCACGCCGGCCTGCTCGCTCAGCAACTCCACGGGCACGGTCTCGGTCGTTTCCTGCACCTCGATCCGTACCCGCACGGCGCCGGTCTCCTGCTGCTGTCGCGAGACCTCCAGCCGCTCCTCGACGAGGGGCAGCACCGCCTCGGTCCGCGAGGGCTGCGGCGGCGAGGACTCCGCGACGGAACGGGCATCGACAGGCTGGGACATGGAAGGAGTTCGGCAAGCGGGGTGCCCGCGCGGCCGGGCCCCGGCCGGGAAGGCGCACTCGGCGCGGGCGCCGGCCGCACGATGCAGCAATTGCACTGCGGTGCAATTCCGGGTCAGGCCCGGGTGCCGCAGAATCGGGCCGCATGAAGCCGCCCGCCCCGCCCGCCCGATCCGCAGTCCCGCTGCCGCAGCAGGTGCTCGACTGGCTGCGCCGGCGCGCGCTCACCGGCTCGCTGCTGCTCGGCCTGCTGGCGCTCGGCGCCGCGGCGCTGTTCGTCGAGCTGGCCGAGGACGTGATGGAGGGCGACGAGTTCGCGCTCGACCGCATGCTGCTGCTCGCGCTGCGCGAGCCGGCCGACCCCGCCGACCCGATCGGGCCCTGGTGGTTCGACCTGATGATGGCCGACTTCACCGCGCTCGGCAGCACTCCGGTGGTGGGGCTGGTCTGGCTGTTCGCGACCAGCCACCTGCTGGTGCTGCGCAAGTGGGGCACGGCGCTGATGGTCGGCGTGTCGGTGGGCGGCGGCATGCTGCTGACCTACGGGCTCAAGCGCTTCATCGAGCGCCCGCGCCCCGACCTCGTGCCGCATGCCGTGGACGTGCTCACGCTGAGCTTCCCGAGCGGCCACGCCACGATGTCGGCGGTGGTCTACCTGACGCTCGGCGCGCTGCTCGCGAGCCTGCAGCGCACGCGGCGCGCGCGGCTGCACGCGATGGCGGTCGCGGCGACGCTGACGGTGCTGGTGGGCGCGAGCCGCGTCTACCTCGGCGTGCACTGGCCGAGCGACGTGCTGGCCGGCTGGGCGCTCGGCACCGCGTGGGCGCTGCTGTGCCTGCTGGGCTCGCAGTGGCTGCGCCGGCACGTCCTGCCGGCCGGGCAGCGCGACGCGCCTGCCGCCGGGGCGGACTGAGCGAGCGCGCCGCGAGCGGCGCACCGCCGGCAGGAGCCGCGGCCGGCGGCGATACTTCGCGCCCCATGCAAGCCATCTTCAACGTCACGCTGCCCTTCTTCGCGCTCGTGCTGTGCGGCTACCTCGCCGCGCAGCGGCGCGTGCTGCCCGAGGCGGCGATCCCCGGGCTCAACGCCTACGTGCTGTTCTTCGCGCTGCCGTGCATGCTGTTCCGCTTCGGCTCCGGCACGCCCTTCGGACAGCTGGTGCACCCGGTCTGGCTGGGGCTCTACCTCGCCTGCGCGATGCTGATCGTCTTCGTCGCGATCGCGCAGTCGCGCGCGCTCGGGCTGAACCTGAAGGACGCCTCCTTCGGCGCGCTGGTGGCCGCCTTCCCGAACAGCGGCTTCATGGGCGTGCCGCTGCTGGTGGCGCTGCTCGGCGAGCGCGCCGCCGCGCCGGTGATCGTCACCATCCTCGCCGACATGGTGATCACGAGCTCGGTCTGCCTCGCGATCGCGCAGCTGCACGGCGGTAGCGGTCAGAGTCTGTGGCAGAGCGTCGGGCGCTCGTTGCGCGGCGTGCTGTCCAACCCGCTGGCCTGGTCGATCGCGCTGGGCGGCCTGGCCTCGGCCACCGGCTTCGCCTTGCCGGGCCCGCTCGCGCAGGTGGTGAAGCTGCTCGCCGACTCGGCCACGCCGGTGGCGCTGTTCACGATCGGCGCGGTGCTGTGGCGGGCCAACCAGGCCGCGCACGGCCTCACGCCGCTGAAGCACGTGGTGCCGGTGGTGGCGATCAAGCTGCTGCTGCACCCGCTGCTGGTGCTCGGCGCCGGGCTCGCGCTGCGCGCGGCGGGCGTGCCGCTCGATGACTTCGCGCTCGGCGTGCTGGTGCTCGCCGCGGCGCTGCCCTCGGCGAGCAACGTCTCGCTGCTGGCCGAGCGCTACGGCGCCGACAACGGCCGCATTGCGCACATCATCCTCGGCTCGACCACGCTCGCCTTCCTGAGCTTCTCGTTCGCGGTGGCGCTGGTGACGCGCGGCCTGCTGCAAGGGTTCAATAGCTAAAGACTATAGAACAAATACATTCGATTTTCTTCCTTTGCTCGACGTGGACGCATAAGCTCTCGATCAATCTCAGCAATGAGATTTCAGAAGCCGATAGCTTTTAGCAGGAGACCGCGATGCTTGCCGAATTCGTCCTCGACTGGTTGGCCGCCTGGGGCCAGTCCTGCTGAAGCCGTCACCCCCCTGGTCCTTGCAGCAGGAGAGCCCCATGTCCCGTCCGATCCTCACCACCGCGTCCGGCATCCCCGTCGCCGACAACCAGAACTCGCTCACCGCCGGCCCGCGCGGCCCGGTGCTGCTGCAGGACTTCCACCTGCTCGAGAAGCTGCAGCACTTCAACCGCGAGCGCATCCCCGAGCGCGTCGTGCACGCCAAGGGCTCGGCCGCCTTCGGCACCTTCACGGTGACGCAGGACATCACGAAGTACACCCGCGCGAAGCTCTTCGAGCGCGTGGGCAAGCAGACGCCGGTGTTCCTGCGCTTCTCGACCGTCGGCGGCGAGAAGGGCTCGGCCGACACCGAGCGCGACCCGCGCGGCTTCGCGGTGAAGTTCTACACCGAGGAAGGCAACTGGGACGTCGCGGGCAACAACACGCCGGTGTTCTTCATCAAGGACCCGGGCAAGTTCCCCGACTTCATCCACACCCAGAAGCGCGACCCGCAGACGAACCTCAAGTCGCCCGCGATGATGTGGGACTTCTGGAGCCTGTCGCCCGAGTCGCTGCACCAGGTGACGATCCTGTTCTCGGACCGCGGCACGCCCGACGGCTACCGCTTCATGCACGGCTTCGGCAGCCACACCTTCAGCTTCGTCAACGCCGGCGGCGAGCGCTTCTGGGTCAAGTTCCACTTCAAGTCGAGGCAGGGCATCCGCAACCTCTCCGCGGCCGATGCGGTGCGCATCGCCGGCGAGGACCCGGACTACGCGCAGCGCGACCTGTTCAACGCGATCGTCGCGGGCGACTTCCCGCAGTGGCGCGTGTGCGTGCAGGTCATGCCCGAGCGCGAGGCCGAGGCCTGGTCGCGGCGCACCGGCTGGAACCCCTTCGACGTCACCAAGGTCTGGCCGCACAAGGACTACCCGCTCGTCGAGGTCGGCGTGCTGGAGCTCAACCGCAACCCGCAGAACTACTTCGCCGAGGTCGAGCAGGCGGCGTTCTCGCCGGCCAACGTGGTGCCGGGCATCGGCCTGTCGCCCGACCGCATGCTGCAGGGCCGGGTGTTCGCCTACCACGACGCGCACCTCTACCGCGTCGGCACCAACTACCAGCACCTGCCGGTGAACCGCCCGCAGTGCCCCTACCACACTAACCAGCGCGACGGCGCGATGCGCTTCGACGGCAACGGCGGCGGCAGCCCGCACTACGAGCCCAGCAGCATCGCCGGCACGCCCGTGGCGGCGCCGCAGTACAGGGAGCCGCCGCTCGCGATCTCGGGCGACGCCGACCGCTACGACCACCGTGACGGGGACGACCCGTACACGCAGGCCGGCGACCTGTTCCGCCTGATGAGCCGCGACGAGCAGGAGCGGCTGACCGACAACATCGCCGGCGCGATGCGCACCGTGCCGAGCTCGATCGTCGAGCGCCAGCTGCGTCACTTCGCGGCCGCCGATCCGCGCTACGGCGCCGCGGTGGCGCGCAAGCTCGGCGTGGCGCAGCCGTCGGCCGTCACGGAAGCGGCAGGCGCCTGAGGACGCGGGGACCGAGAGGCACGGCGGCGGCGATCCCGCCCCGGCCTCCTCGTGCGGAGGGACGGCCTCACGAAGGCGCTGCCCGCCGCCCTTCCTTCCCGGGCCTGGTGCCGCGTGCGGGTTCGTCCGCGACGCCTTGCCGTGAAGCATTCCCGCGACCCGAGGCGCAAGGCCGGCTCGCCTGCCTCGTGACACGGCGCTGAAAGCTTGAGCAGGGACAATCCGTTCGCCGGGAGCCGCGATAGATGCGGCACGAGACTCCGCGGCGGAAAGCCCCTTCTTGAACAGCGTCCCCTTCCTTCCCCTCCCGCCGGCCGGTCTGGTGCTGCCCGTCGCGCTGGCGATGCTGGCGGCGCTGACGGCCCTGCGGCTGGCCGACCGGGCGCAGCTGCCCGGCACGCGTCCGCATCCCTGGCTGGTGTGCGCCGGGCTGGCGCTGGGTGCCGGGGCCTGGGGCAGCCATTTCGCCGCCGCACTGGCCCTGCGCAGCGCCGGCGTGCCGCTCGGCCTCGATCTCCACTACGCGCTGGCCTCGCTCGCGGCCGGCATCGCGCTGTCGGTCGCGGCGGTCCAGGCCGCACACCGCCTGCGCCAACCTGCCGTGGCCGCGGCCAGCGGCGGCTTGCTGGCCGCCGCCGCCGCGCTCGCAAGCGGCGCACTGGGCCTGTTCGCGCTCGGCGGCGGCTCGGCGCCGGGCTGGAGGCTGCCGGGGCCGGGCGGCGCCGGCGCGACGGCCCTGGCACTGGCGGCGCTGCCCGCCGCCTTCCTGCTGTGGCGCGATGCCACCGTGCTGCCCGGGCGTACCGTGCCGCAGCGGCGGCTCCTCGCGTCGGTGCTGCTGGGCGCCGGCCTCGCCCTGCTGCTGCTCGCGCTGCCCGAGCCGGCCCGCCCCGGGGCCCTGCCTGCGGCCGGCGAGTGGTTGTGGGTTCCCGTGGTCGCCTCGCTGTGCACGATGCTGGCGCTGCTGCTGGGCGCCTCGCTCGCGGACGCGGACCCGCAGACGCGCGTGCGCGTGCTGGACGCAGCGCTGAGCGACGCGCAGGCGCAGCTCGCCTTCGCCGCGGAGCACGATCCGCTGACGCGATTGCTCAACCGGCCGGCCTTCGAGGAGCGGCTGGCCCGCGCGCTGGAAGCCGCCGGGGCGGGCGGCGCGCCGGTCGCGGTGCTGTGCGCCAATCTCGACGACTTCCGCATCCTCGACGGGGCCTGGGGATCGGCCGCCGGGGACCGGGTGCTGCAGCAGGTCGCCGCGCGGATCGCGGAGACGGTCGGCAGCGGCGGCATCGCGGCCCGCATCGGCGGGGACCAGTTCGCGGTGCTGATGAGCGGGGCGGTATCGTCCCCGGCGCTCGGCGCGGCGGCGCAGCGCCTCGTCAACGCGGTCGGGCGGCCGCTGGACACGCCGCAGGGCGCGGCCCGCCTGGGCTGCTCGATCGGCATCGCGGTCTCCGCCGCGGGCAAGTCGCCCGCGTGCCTGCTCGTCGAGGCGCGCGCCGCGATGCTCGACGCGCGCCGCGCCGGCGGCAGCACCTTCCGCCTGCACGAGGCCGGCATGCATCCCGGGCTGCCGCAGACGCTCGCGCTGCAGCAGGAGCTGCGGCTGGCGCTGCAGCGCGGCGAGTTCGAGCTGCACTACCAGCCGATCGTGCACAGCCGCAGCCTGCGGCCCTGCGCCATCGAGGCGCTGATCCGCTGGCGCCACCCGCTGCGCGGCCTGCTCGCGCCCGCCCACTTCCTGCCGGCCGCCGAGCGCCTCGGCCTCGCGTCGGCCATCGCCGAATGGGTGCTCGAGGAGGCCGCGAGGCAGGCGGCGGCCTGGGCCGCGATGGGCCTGGACCTGCGGGTGTCGGTGAACGCCTGCCTGGACCAGGCGCGCATGCCGGGGCTGGCCGCGCAGCTGGCGCAGGCGCACCGCCGCCACGGCATCCCGCCCGGGCGGCTCGCGCTGGACGTCGGCGAGCCGGTGCTGATGTCGGGGACGCGGGCGGCCGAGCGGCTGTTCGCGGCGCTGCGCGAGATCGGCATGCCGGGCTCGATCGACGATTTCGGCCACACCTGCAGCCTGCAGCAGTTGCGCACCTTGCGGCCGCGCGAGGTGAAGATGGACCGCTCGCTGGTGTCGAACCTGGAGTCGAGCGAGGACGCGCTGGCGATCGTCGATGCAGTGATCCGGCTCGCGCACACGCTGGACATCCGCGTGGTGGCCAAGGGCGTCGAGACGCAGCGGCAGCAGGAGATCCTGATGGCACTCGGCTGCGACGAGCTCCAGGGCCTGCGCTTCGCGGCCGCGATGCCGGCGGCGCAACTCACCGAGCGCCTGCTGCAGCAGTCCGCGGACGGGCTCGACATCAACCTGCTGACGCTCGACGCGATGTCCGACTTCGCGCCGCTGGCGCCGTGAGCACCGGGTCGCAGCCGGCCTTCGGCCGGGCCTGACCGGGCGCCGGGGGCGGCGGAGCGCAGCCGGCTAACATCCGCGCCATGCAACATCCTGCTTCGCCCCGCTGGAGACCCGTGCGATGAGCATGCGGCCCGGCTCCGTCCTGCCGCCCCTGCAGCGGCCGCTGTGCGTGCTGGTGGTGGACGACATCGCCGCCTCGCGGCGGGTGCTGTGCGAGGGCGTGGCACGGGCCGGCCACCGCGCGCTCGAGGCCGCGAGCGGCAGGCAGGCGCTGGAGGCGGCGCGCAGCCTCGCGCCGGACCTGGTGATCATGGACCTGCTGATGCCCGACATGGACGGCTTCGAGGCGACCCGCCGCATCAAGGCCGAGGTGCCGCGCTGGATTCCGGTGATCGTCGTCTCGGCGCTCGAGGGCGACGAACATTTCGTGCAGGCGATCGGCGAAGGCGCCGACGACTGCCTCTCCCGGCCGGTCAGCCAGGGGCTGCTGGCGGCCAAGCTGCGCCACTTCGCGCGCGTGCTGTCGCTGCAGGAGCACCTGCAGGGCCTGGCGCGGCGCCACCAGGCGATCAACGACAACGTCGTGGACGCGGTGCTGACCGTGGATGCCGCGGGCGTGATCCACGAGGCCAACCCGGCCGCCGCCCGCCTGCTCGCCGGCGGCGCGCCGCTGCGCGGCCAGCCGCTCGAGCCGCTGCTGGGCCGGCCGCTGGCCGAGGCGGTGCAGGCGCGGGAGCTCGAGCTGCCACGCGCCGACGGCAGCCGCTTTCCGGCCGAGCTGCGCGCCAGCGCCTGGCAGGAGGAGGACGGCAGCACCTACACCACGCTGGTGCTGGCCGACGTGAGCGAGCGCCGGCGCATCGAGCGCATGAAGGACGAGTTCCTCGCCACCGTGAGCCACGAGCTGCGCACGCCGCTGACCTCGGTGCTGGGGGCGCTCGGCCTGATCGCCGGCGGCGCGGCGGGCGAGCTGCCGGCGGCCGCGCAGGAGCTCGCCGAGGTGGCGCAGCGCAACGGCGAGCGGCTGGGGCGCCTGATCGACGACGTGCTCGACCTCACCAAGCTCGAGGCGAACCGGCTGGGCTTCGTGCTGCGGCCGCAGCCGCTGCGACCGCTCCTCGAGGAGGCGCTCGCGGCCCAGCAGGGGCAGGCGCGCCAAGCGGGCGTGACGCTGTCGCTGCAGGTGCAGCCGCAGGCCGCCGCGGCCCGCGCGAAGGTGGACGCCGACCGCTTCGCGCAGGTGCTGGCCAACCTGCTGTCCAATGCGATCAAGCATTCGCCGTGCGGCGCCGTCGTCGAGCTCGGCCTCGCCGCGGACCCGGCGCGGGACGCGCTGCGCCTGACGGTGCGGGACCGGGGGCCGGGCATCCCGGCGGAATTCCGCGCCCGCCTGTTCGAGCGCTTCTCGCAGGCCGACGCGTCGGACCGGCGCGGCCGCGGCGGCACGGGGCTCGGGCTCTACATCACGCGCGCCTTCGTCGAGCGCATGGGCGGGCGCATCGAGGTGGAGTCCGAGCCGGGTCGCGGCGCGGCCTTCCACGTGCAGCTGCCGCCGTGCGAGCCGCCGCACGCCCGCATGTCCTGAGAAGAGGAAGGAATCCCGTGGAAGAAGCCCTGCGCCGCATCCTGTGCGTCGAGGACGACCCCGACATCCGGCTGGTGCTGCAGTTCAGCCTCGGGCGCGTCGGCGGCTACGAGCTGCTGATGTGCCCGGACGGGCCGAGCGCGCTCGCGCAGGCCGTGGCCTTCGCGCCGCAGCTGGTGCTGCTGGACGTGATGATGCCGGGCATGAGCGGCCCGGAGACGCTGGCGGCGCTGCGCGGCATGCCCGCCTTGCGCGGCGTGCCGATGGTCTTCCTGACCGCCAAGGCCCTGCTCGAAGAGGTCGAGGACATCCTCGAGCTCGGCGCCACCGGCGTGATCGTCAAGCCCTTCGACCCGATGCGCCTGCCACGGGACGTGAAGATCTACTGGGAGCACGGCCGTGGATGCGCTTCCGCCTGATCTGGCGCGGCAGTTCGCCGCGCTGCAGGCGCATTTCCTCGCCGGGCTGCCGGCGCGGCTGGGGGAGATCGCCGCCGCGCAGGCCGGGGGCGAGGTGCAGCCGCTTGCCGCCGCGCTGCACCGGCTCGCCGGCGCCGCGGCGAGCTTCGGCTTCCCAGCCCTCGGCGCTGCGGCCCGGCGCGCCGAGCAGGCGGCGCTCGAGGCCCCCGGCCCCGCGCGCGAGCCGCATCTGCGGCAGGCGCTGGACGCGCTGCAGGCCGCCGCGGCCCGGGCGCAGGGAATGCCGCCCGCATGACACGCCCCGCCTCCGACTCCGGCCGCCGCCCCGCGGCGGCCCGCCCATCCCCGAAGAAGACGACATGAAACTGCAAACGCACCGCGAAGGCCAGGACATCCTCGTGATCTCGATCCTGGAGGAGCACCTGGACGCCAGCAACGCCGCGGCGTTCAAGGACGCGATGCAGCCGCTGGTCCAGGACGGCGCGCGGATCGTGCTCGACATGGCCCGCCTGCGCTTCGTCGACAGCTCCGGGCTCGGCGCGCTGCTCTTCTGCCTGCGCCAGGCCGGCGCCCGCCAGGGCGCGTTCAAGCTCTGCGCGCCGAGCAAGCCGGTGCGCTCGCTGTTCGAGCTGATGCGCATGCACCGGGTGTTCGACATCCACGAGACATGCGACGAGGCCGTGCGCGCCTTCGCATGAGCGCCCGGCCGCGCCGCGACACGAGGCCCCTGCGCCTGCCCCGCCCCGCATGAGCCGCGCGCCCCGCCTCGGTGCCGTCGGGTCGCTGCTCGCCGCCGTGCTCGCGGCGCTGGCGGTGCTCGCCGCCGGCGCGTGGGCGGCGCGCGGGCTGCGCCTGCAGGCCGCCGAGGAGCTGCACGCCACCGCGCGGACGCTGGCGGCGCTGCTGGCCGGGCCGCACGCGCCGGATCCGCTGCCGCTGGCGCGGGCGGCGGCGCTCAGGCAGCTGACCCTCCACGACGCCGGGGGCCGCGTGCTGCTGGCCCTGCGCCTCGACGACGAAGGGCGCCGCACCGCGCCGCAGCCGTCCCCGCCGCCGCCGCTCGAGGGGTCCGGGGGCGAGCCGCCGGCGCAGGCCCCTCCCGGCGGCGCCGTGCTGGCGAGCTGGGTGCGGCTGCCCGGGGACGCGGTGCCCGGCTGGCTGCACGTCGAGCGTGACGCCGCCCGGCTCGACGCCGCGGTCGCCCGCATCGAGCGCGGCGCCGCGCTCGGCGCGCTCGCCACGCTGCTGCTGGTGCTGCTGACGCTGCGCCTGGGGGCAGCACGCACCTCGCGCGCGCTGCGCGCCGCAGCCCGGCTGGCGGGCGAGCCGGCGGAGGACGGCCCCCCCTCCTGCCTGCCCGAGACGCGGGGTCCGCGCGAGATCCGCGCGCTCAACCGCACGCTCAACGCGCTCGTGCGGCAGCGGGCCGGGGAGCGCGCCGCGCTCCAGGAGCTCCGCGCCCGGCTGCGCGGCGTGCTGGACGCCGCGCACGACGCCGCGATCACGCTCGACGACGAGGGCCGGGTGCTGGACTTCAACCAGGCCGCCGAGACGATGCTGGGCTACCCTCGCGCCGAGGTGCTCGGCAAGCCGCTGCCCGGCACGATCCTGCCGAGCGGGCACCGCGAGGCGGACGAGGGCGCCGTGCTCGAGCTCGAGGTGCTGCGCGCCGACGGCACCCCGATCCCCGTGCGCATCGGCCTCGCGCCGGCCGGCGAGGGCGGGCGCCGCTACCTCGGCGTGTGCATGCGCGAGCTCGGCGAGCAGCGGCGGCAGAGCGAGGAGCGCGAGCGCCTGCTGCGCAGCTATCGGCGGCTGTCGCGGCGGCTCGAGCGGCTGAAGCTCGCGCTCGACGAGCACGCCATCGTCTGCATTACCGACGCGCAGGGCCGCATCACCTACGCCAACCGCAAGCTCGCCGAGCTGACCGGCTACGCGCGCCACGAGTTCCTCGGCCGCACGCACCGCATCCTGCAGGCCGGCCTGCACGAGCCGGCGGTCTACGAGGAGCTGTGGCGCACGATCGGCCGGGGTGCCGTCTGGCACGGCGAGCTGGCGGACCGCCGCCGCGACGGCTCGCTCTACTGGGTGGCGTGCACCGTCGTGCCGATGGGCGGGGTCGAAGGCGAGGGGCAGCACTACGTTTCGGTGCAGACCGACATCACCGCGCAGAAGCAGGCCGAGACGGCGCTGGCCGAGGCCCGCCGCGCGGAGCTGGAGACCGGCTCGCACATCCAGAAGACGCTGCTGGCCGGCCCGCCGCGCCCGCAGGCGCGCGGCTGGTGGATCAGCAGCCACAGCGAGCCCTCGCTCGGCATCGACGGCGACTTCTACGACGTGCTGCACCTGGACGAGCACTGCGTCGACCTGATCATCGCCGACGTGATGGGCAAGGGCGTGCCGGCCGCGCTGGTCGGCGCGGCGACGAAGATGCAGTTCAGCCGCTCGATCGCGGAGCTGACCGCGCGTCGCGACGCCGGGGCGGGGCCGCCGGCCCCGGCCCGCATCGTCGCGGCGGTGCATCGCGCGATGACGCCCGACCTGCAGTCGCTCGGCAGCTTCGTGACGCTGTGCTATTTGCGGCTGGACCTGCGCCGCCGCCAGCTCACCTACATCGGCTGCGGGCACGAGGAGACGCTGGTGCTGCGGCGCGACGGCGGCGTCGAGGCGCTGCCGAACCAGCATCCGCCGCTGGGCATCCTCGACCGGGAGGAGTACGTCGAGTCCTGCGTGCCGCTCGAGCCCGGCGACGCGGTGTTCCTGTCGTCGGACGGCGTGGTCGACCTGGTGAACCCGGCCGGCGAACGCTGGGGCAGCGAGCGCATGAGGGCGACGCTGCAGCGCCTCGTCTCCGAGCACCCGGGCGTGACGAGCTGCCTGCAGCGCATGCGCTGCGAGATGCGCGACTTCGAGGCGGGTGCCACGCAGCGCGACGACGTAACGATGCTGCTGCTGCGCGTGCCGCCGGGCGACGGTGCGCCGGCCTTCGCGCGGATGGAGTTCGAGCGCGACGCGGAGCGGCTGCCGCAGCTGCGCGGCTTCGTGCGGGAGGCCGCGGGCCGCTGCGGCCTCGAGGGCGAGGAGCTCGCCGCGCTCGAGCTTGCCGTGGTCGAGGCGGCGACCAACGTCATCCGCCATGCGGTCTCGCCGCTGCCGGCGGCCCCGATCGAGATCCTTGTCGGCCCGGGCGAGGATCACTGTCTCGTCGAGCTGAGCTATCTGGGCGAGCCCTTCGATCCCCGCGGCGCGGCCGAGCCGGACTTCAGCGGCCGCAGCGAAGGCGGCTTCGGGCTCTACATCATGCGCCACTGCTGCGAACGGGTGGACTACCGCCACCACGAGGGCGTGAACATGCTGCGGCTGTACAAGCAAGGAGCCCGGTTGAGAAAAGTCAAGGCCGCAACCAGAGTTTGCACTTAGTTCACAAACCTCCCCGATTCGCGGGGTGGAATGCGGACCGCTGAAACCCGCCGAGCGCCCGCCCCATGAAACCAGTCGCCTGCCTCCTCCTGCACCGCGCCGCGCGCTGCAGCGCCGCGAGCCTTGCCCCTGGGAGGGCGTGCTGATGCGCATCCCGCTGCTGCTCGTGGCCTACCAGTGTGCCCCCGGCACGGGGCCGGTGTCGGGCAAGGCCTGGGAGTGGTTCATCCGGCTGGCGCAGCGCGGGCCGGTGACGCTGGTCACGCATCTGCGCAACCGGGGCGCGATCAAGTCCTCGCCCGAGCGCCCGATCCGCGCCGAGATCCTCTACGTCGACACCGAGCGTCTCGCCGCGCCGCTGTCGCGCCTTGCCGCGCGGCTGCCGGACGCCGCCGCGCTGCTGCCCCGGCTCGACCATTTCCTGTTCGACCGCGGCGCCTTGCGGCTGCTGCGCGCCCGCCTGCGCGACGGCGCGGCCTGGCGGGTGCTGCACCTCGCCACCCCGACGATGTTTCCGACCCGGCTGCACCGCCTCGGCCTGCCGCTCGTGCACGGGCCCCTGAGCTGGGTGCCGGCACCCGACGGCGCGGATGCCGTCCCCGCCAGCCGCGGCGGAATCCGGGCGCGCGTGGGGGCACTGCTGGAGCGCGCCCAGAGCCTGGGCGGCTCGCTGCGGCACACCGCCGCCATCCTGGTGGCGAGCCGCGCGACCTGGAATGCCGTGCCCGCGGCGCACCGGGAGCGCTGCATCGAGTTCATCGACGGGGGCATCGACCTGCAGCGCCACCCGCTCGCCGCACCGCTGCCGCCGCCCGGCCCGGGCCGGCCGCTGCAGGTGTCCTGCGTCGGCCGACTCGCGCCCCCCGAGGCGCTGCAGTTGCTGCTGCAGGCGATGCGGCTTGCCCGCGAGCAGGGCGTGGAGGTGGAGCTCTCGGTCGTCGGCGACGGGCCGATGCGCCGCGAGTGGAGCGCGCTGGCGCAGCGGCTCGGCCTCGCGCCGCAGGTCCGCTTCCTCGGCGAGCTCACGCCCGAGCGCTGCGCGCAGACGGTGCGCGACTCGCACCTGTTCTGCCTGCCCTCGCTCGGCGCGTCGGGCGGCACGGCGCTGCTGGAGGCGATGGCCTGCGGCCGGCCTGTGGTCGGCACCGATCTCGGCAGCCCGGCCGAACTGGTGGACGAGCTCGTCGGGCGCCGGGTGCATGCGACCGACACGGCGTCGGCGGTCGCCGGCCTCGCACAGGCGCTGTGCGACGCCTGGCGGCATCCCGACGTCTGGGCCGAGCGCGGACTGCAGGGGCGCCGGCGCGTCGAGCAGTTCTACACCTGGGAGGCCGCGGTCGAGCAGGCGCACCGCGTCTATGCCGCGCTGGCGCGCCCGAAGCACTGCTGCATGCCGGGGCTGGCCTGAGCCGCCTGCGCGACATGCAGCAACCGCCGTGCAGGGAAGCGCCGGTGCCCGCGACGCCGGCGCTGTCGGTGCTGATCGTCACCCGGGACTCCACGGCGTACATCGGCCGGCTGCTCGCCGGTATCCGTGCCGAGTGCCGGCAGATCGGCGCCGAGGTGATCGTGCTGGACAACGCGTCGAGCGACGGCACGCCCGCGCTGATCGAGCGCGATCACGACTGGGTCACGCTGCGCTGCTGCCTGATCAACCTCGGCGTCTCCGTCGCGACGAACCTTGCCGCGCGCCTGGCCAGCGCCCCGGTGCTGCTGCTGCTGCACCCCGAGGCGCTGCCGGCGCCCGGCAGCCTGCACATCGGCCTGACGAAGATGCAGGCGCATCCGGACGTGGCGGTCGCCGGCGGCTGCCTCGTCCTGCCGCGCCCCGCCCGCCCGCCCGCCCGTCGCACCGGTACGCTGCGGCTGGCCAAGGCGCTGGCACTCGCCGGGCTCGCGACGCCGCGTCCCGGCAGCCTCTTCGGCCGCTTCGCGGGCGAAGGCGGCGAGCCCGGGCCCCAGGCCGATGCGCCCTGGGTGTCCGGCCCGCTGCTGTTCCTGCACGCAGGCGCCTTCCGCGCGCTCGGGGGCTTCGACGAGCGCTTCTTCCAGTATTACGAGGACGTCGACCTGTGCCGCCGCGCCAGGCAGGCGGGCTGGCGCGTCTGCCACTGGCGGGCCCTGCGTGCCCGGCCCCTCGCCCCGAAGCGGGCGCAGCCGCAGCAGGGAACGGTCCCGCCGCAGGTGCCCTCGCCTGGCGGTGAGCCGGCGAGCGGTGTCACGCCCGCGGCCCGGTCGCCCCTTGCGCGCTGGCACATCCGCAGCCGCCTGCTCTACTTCCGCAAGCACCATGGCTGGGCCGCAGCCTGGCTCGTCAACCGCACGGCACGCGCATGGCACGCCCTGCTGGCCTGGCATCACCGGCGGCGGCAGCGCCCGGCGGAGGCGGAGGAGGCGCACTGGCTGACGGCGCAACTGCGCCACGCCTGGACCGACACGCTCGGCGGGCGGGTCTCCCCGCCGCGCCCCTGGTGACGATCAGCCGCGGGGAGCGAGGTCGATCCGCTCGAGCCGGTAGCCGTAGCCGTAGGCCGGCAACAGCTTGCAGCCGTTGGCCTCGGTGAACTGCAGCTTCTTGCGCAGGCGGCTGACGTGCGTGTCGACGGTGCGGGTGTCCACCTCGGCATTGATGCCCCAGATGCGGTCGAGCAGATGGTCGCGCGACATCAGCTTGCCGGGGTTCTGGAACAGGTAGACCGCGAGGTCGAACTCCTTCTGCGTGAGCGCCACCGGCTGGCCGCGCAGCGCGATACGGTGGCGCTGGACGTCCACCTCGTAGGCCCCCAGCCGGAGCACCGGCAGCCCGGCACCGGCACCCGCGCGGCTGCGGCGCACCAGCGCCTCGACGCGCGCCAGCAACTCCCTCGGCTTGGGCGGCTTCACGACGTAGTCGTCGGCGCCCTCGCGCAGGGCGGCGACGGTGGTGGCCTCGTCCTCCATCGAGGTGACCACCAGCAGCGGCACCTCCCAGCCGAGATGCTGGCGCACCCAGCGCAGCACCTCGGTGCCGTCGCCGTCGGGCAGCTTCCAGTCGATCACCAGCAGGTCGAAGCGCTCCTTCCGGAGCGCCTCGAGGAAGGTCGCCATCCGCGAGAACCCGCACACCTCGTGCCCTCCGGCGCCCAGCCACAGCTTCATCAATTCCAACTGGTCTGGATCGTCCTCGAGGACAGCGGTGTACATGAAGAAGGCCAGGGTTGAACGAACTTCGAGGATTGTATCCAGATGTTTTAAGGGCGCAGGATGGCTGAGGGGCAGTCGGCGCCCTCAGATCGTCAAGGGATCCACATCCACGGCCCAGCGCAGCACGGCGGGCAGCTCGCCGCGGCGGGCATGCAGCTCGTCGAGCCAGCGCGCCAGGAAGCGTTGCAGCGCGCGCCGCTCGGCAGCCTCGACCAGCATCTGCGCCCGCTCGACATCCGCGACGCGAGCGATCGACATCGGCACCGCCGGGTAGACCGTCACCGCCTCGCCCTCGGGGAGCGCGAGCGCCAGCTCCGCGGCCGCGCTCAGCCACTCCTGCGCCGCCTCCTGCGTGCGCGCCTCGGCGCGCACCAGGCCCAGGTGCGCGAACGGCGGCAGGCCGGCCATGCGGCGCTCGGCGAGCTGGCTGGCGGCGAAGGCCGCGTAGTCGTGGCTGCGCAGGGTCTGGTAGAGCGCGTGCGAGAGATGCCAGGTCTGCACCCACATCTCGCTGCGCTCGGCCGCCCCGGCATCGCGCCCGGCCCGGCCCGCCGCCTGCATCAGCAGCGAGAACAGCCGCTCGCCGGCGCGGAAGTCGCTGGAGAAGAGCGCGGAATCCGGGTTCACCGCGGCGACCAGCGTGATGCGCCGGAAGTCGTGCCCCTTGGCGACCATCTGCGTGCCCACGAGGATGTCGACCTCGCCGGCATGGACGCTGGCGAGCTGCGACTCGAGAGTGCCCTTGAGCCGCGTGGTGTCGGCATCGATGCGGGCGACGCGCGCGTCCGGCAGCGCCGCCACGAGCTGCTCCTCGAGCCGCTCGGTGCCGCGGCCGAGCGGCTGGATGTCCTGGTTGCCGCAGTCCGGACAGGCGCGCGGCACGCGCTCGGTGAAGCCGCAGTGGTGGCAGCGCAGCGTGCGGTCGACGCGGTGGAACACCCTCCAGGCGCTGCAGTGCGGGCAGCCGCTCTTCCAGCCGCATTCGCCGCAGTGCAGCACCGGCGAATAGCCGCGGCGGTTGAGCAGCACCAGGCTCTGCTCGCCGCGCGCGAGCCGCGCCCGCAGCGCCTCGAGCAGCGGCGGGCTCAGCGCCTCCTGGTAGGCGGCGTCCTTCGGCACGTGGTTCAGGTCCACCAGCCGCACGCGCGGCAGCGCGCCGCCGCCGATGCGGCTCGGCATCGCGAGCTTCAGGTAGCGCCCGCTCTCGGCGTGATGCCAGCTCTCGAGCGAGGGTGTGGCCGAGCCGAGCAGCACCGGCACGGCCTCGACGCGACCGCGGTAGACGGCGAGGTCGCGCGCCGAGTAGCGCGCGCCCTCCTGGCTCTTGTAGGAGGGATCGTGCTCCTCGTCGACGACGATGAGGCCCGGTCGCGGCAGCGGCGCGAACACCGCCATGCGGGTGCCGAGCACGATGTCGGCATGCCCCAGGTGCGCGGCGAGCCAGTGCCTCAGCCGCTGTGCTGGGGTGAGGCCGCTGTGCAGCGAGACGATGACGCGGCCGGCGAAGCGCGCCGCGAAGCGCGCCTCGAGTTGCGGCGTCAGGTTGATCTCGGGCACCAGCACCAGCGCCTGCCGCCCGGCGGCGATCGCCCGCTCCACCGCGCGCAGGTAGACCTCGGTCTTGCCGCTGCCGGTGCTGCCCCACAGCAGCGCGACCGGCGCGGGCGTGCCGGCGGCCTCCAGCGCGTCGAGCGCGGCCTGCTGCTCGGGGGTGAGCGGCGGCGCGCCGCGATCGGCTTCGGCCGGGATCGCGGGCGCGGCCGGGGCGAGCCGCTGCGCCTTCGTCAGCCGCTTGAGGAGCTGCGCCTCGTCGAGCCGGCGCAGCTCGGTCGGCAGCGCGCCGAGCGCGACCTCGCCGATCGAGCGCTGGTAGTAGGCGGCGGCGAAGGCAAGCAACTTGCACCAGCTCGGCGGCAGCGGCGGCAGGCCGCGCAGCGCCGAGATCACCTCGCGCAACTCGACGCCCTCCTCCGGGACGGCCGCCTCGCCCGGCCAGACGATGCCGCAGACCGTGCGCCGCCCGAGCGGCACCTGCACGAGCGTGCCGGGCGGCAGGGCCTCGGCACTGCGATAGCTCAGGGCGCCGCGCAGCGCGCTGTACTGCGGCGCATCTACAACAACGTGCAGGCAGTTCACTTGCAGCGGATACCTCGCCAAACCTTCATCTTGCCGCGCCAAGTCCTTGATGGAACTCGCAATTCACAAGCCCCGCCATCCTGTGGATAACTTTGTGGGAAAGAACGGGCCAGCTCTGTCAAGTCCCCGATCGGTTGGACTGCAGCCGGCTCGGCAGATTTTCGAAGAAAAAATTCTTTTCCTTATGAATCAAGGGCTTAGAGCGGAACCTTGGGATTGAGACGCATAAAAGCAACCATGTGTATAGGCTGGGGGTGCATCTCCGATTTTGGGGATAAGTCAAGGGCAGGCCTGCGATTTCCTGGCAAAAACAGCTCTCGGCTTGCCTTCCTGGCGGGACGGGCGCAGGTGCCCGGCCCCCTTCGCATGACCTCTGGCGGGCAGGCCGGCCCGGACGGGAACGCCGCGCGCGCGACACGCCGCGACGCCAGGTGCCGCCTCGCATCCGGTGACGCAGGCCCGCCGTGCGTTCGCGACGAGCCGGGCGGCTCAGCGGTGCTGTGCCCGCATGCGGCGCGAGTACTCGTGCACCGCATCGACCAGCACCGAAACACTTTCGGGCGGCGTGTACTGGCTGATACCGTGACCGAGGTTGAAGACGTGGCCGGCGCAGCTGCCGTCCTCGTTGGTCGGCACGCCGAAGCTCTCGAGCGTGCGCGCCACCTCGCCGCGGATCTGGTCGGGGTCGGCGAACAGCACGTTCGGGTCGAGGTTGCCCTGGATCGCGACATGGTCGCCGACGCGCGCGCGCGCCTCGCCCAGGTTGACCGTCCAGTCGACCCCGACGGCCTCGGTGTCGCTCGCGGCGATCTGCTCCAGCCACAGCCCGCCGCCCTTCGTGAAGACGATGCGCGGAATGCGCACGCCCTCGTGCTCCTTCTTCAGCTGGGCGAGCACGCGACGCGTGTAGGCGAGGCTGAAGTGCTGGAAGGCGCCGTCGGCGAGCACGCCGCCCCAGCTGTCGAAGATCATCACCGCCTGCGCCCCTGCCTCGATCTGCGCGTTCAGATAGGCGGCGACCGCATCGGCATTGATTGCGAGGATGCGGTGCATCAGGTCGGGACGGCGGTACATCATCGACTTCACCAGCCGGTAGTCGTCCGAGCCGCCGCCCTCGACCATGTAGCAGGCCAGCGTCCAGGGGCTACCGGAGAAGCCGATCAGCGGCACGCGGCCGTTGAGCGCACGGCGGATGCTCGTCACCGCGTCGAACACGTACTGCAGCCGCCCCATGTCGGGCACCGCGAGCGCCGCCACCGCCGCCTCGTCGCGCACCGGCGTCGCGAAGCGCGGCCCCTCGCCCGCCGCGAAGCTCAGGCCCAGGCCCATCGCGTCGGGCACCGTCAGGATGTCGCTGAACAGGATCGCGGCGTCGAGCGCGTAGCGCTCCAGCGGCTGCAGCGTCACCTCGGTGGCGAAGTCCACGTTGGTCGCCAGCCCCATGAAGCTGCCCGCCTTCGCGCGCGTCGCGCAGTACTCCGGCAGGTAGCGGCCCGCCTGGCGCATCAGCCACACGGGCGTGTAGTCGGTGGGCTGGCGCATCAGCGCGCGCAGGAAGGTGTCGTTCTGGAGCGGAGGGAATTGCATGCCGGGATTGTCTCAGAGCCCGCCGCGGCGCAGGTCCATCTGGCGCAAGGCCCGGCCCGCGCTACAGTCGAAGCGATCCGCCTGCGGCAGCGCGCCGCAGTCCCGCGGCGCCCGCTGCCGCCGGCCGGTTCCTGCAACGAAGAAGAATGGAAAGGATGCACATGCTGCGACGCCTGTTCTCCCTGCTGGGCGCCCTGGCCCTCGCCACGGCGCTCCCCGGCTGCGGCTACAACGAGTTCCAGCGCCTCGACGAGCAGACCGGGGCCGCCTGGGCCGAGGTGCTGAACCAGTACCAGCGCCGCGCCGACCTGATCCCCAACATCGTGAACACCGTCAAGGGCGAGGCGAACTTCGAGCAGGAGACGCTCACGCGCGTCATCGAGGCCCGCTCGCGCGCCACCAGCATCCAGGCCACCCCGGAACTGATCAACGACCCGCAGGCCTTCGAGCGCTTCCAGCAGGCGCAGGGCGAGCTCTCCGGCGCGCTGTCGCGGCTGCTCGCGGTGAGCGAGAACTACCCGCAGCTGCGCGCCAACCAGGGCTTCCAGGACCTGCGGGTGCAGCTCGAGGGCACCGAGAACCGCATCACCGTGGCGCGCAACCGCTACATCCAGGCTGTGCGCGAATACAACGTCAAGGTGCGCAGCTTCCCGACCAACCTGACCGCGATGGCATTCGGCTACAGCACGAAGCCCAACTTCACCGTCGCCAACGAGGCGCAGATCTCGACGCCGCCGCGGGTGGACTTCGGCGGCGTGCCCGCCTCGCGCTGAGCAGCGCCTCACATGGCACGACGGCTCCCCCCGCTGCTGCTGCGCGTCGCGGCGCTGTGCCGACGCACCGGCCTGTGGCTCGTGGCGCTGCTGCTGACGAGTGCCCTGCCCGCATTGCAGGCGCAGGAGCTGCAGCCGGTGCCGCCGCTGAGCGCGCGCGTGATCGACCGCACCGCGACGCTGGACGACGCGCAGCGACGGGCGCTCGAGGACAAGCTCGCGCGCTTCGAGGCCGCGCACGGCACGCAGATCGCCGTGCTGATGGTGCCGAGCACGCTGCCCGAGGACATCGCCGCCTATGCCCACCGGGTGGCCGACAGCTGGAAGATCGGGCGGCGCGAGGTCGGCGACGGGCTGCTGCTGCTGGTGGCGAAGGACGACCGGCGCGTGCGCATCGAGGTCGCCAAGACGCTCGAGGGTGCGATCCCCGACCTCGCGGCGAGCCGCATCATCAACGAGACGATGGTGCCGGCCTTCCGCGCCGGCGACTTCGCCGCCGGCATCGACGCCGGGCTCGAGCGCCTGATGGGCCTGGTGCGAGGCGAAGGCCTGCCGGCGCCGGGGTCCGGTGATCGCACCGCGGCGCCACGGCTCGGCTTCGCTCTGCAGGACCTGGCGGTGTTCCTGTTCGTCGGCGTGCCGGTGGTCGGTGCGGTGCTCACCGGGCTGTTCGGACGCAAGCTCGGATCGCTCGCCACCGGGCTTGGCGTCGGCGCGATCGGCACCTCGATCACCGGCAGCCTCGGGCTGGGCATCGCCGCGGGGCTGCTCGGGCTGGTGCTGATCCTGCTGCTGGGCATTGGCGCCGGCGGCCGCCGCGCCCGGCGCCGGCACATCGGGCATGCGCCCCCGATCATCTGGGGCGGCGGGGGCGGCGGTTGGGGCGGTGGCGGCTTCGGCGGCGGGGGCGGCTTCTCGTCCGGCGGCGGGGGCGACTTCGGCGGCGGCGGCGCTTCCGGGAACTGGTGAACGGAAGGAGCCACGCGCGATGACGAGGAAACTGCTGCGCCTGCTGCGCCACTGCTGGACCGACGCCGAGGATGCGCGCCGCACCATCGGCGACACGGTGCTCGAGCGGCTGGGCCGGCGGGTAGCGGCCGGCGAGGCGAGCCACAGCGGCGAGTTGCGCATCTGCATCGAGGCCGGGCTGCCGCTGAGCTACCTGTGGCGCGACGAGCCGATCGAGGTTGTCGCGCACGAGCGCGCGCTGGCGCTGTTCGGCAAGCTGCGCGTCTGGGACACCGAGAACAACAACGGCGTACTGATCTACCTGCTGCTCGTCGAGCACCGCATCGAGATCATCGCGGACCGCGGCCTGGCGCGCCACGTGCCGCCGGCGCAGTGGCAGGCGCTGGTGCAGGAGATGGGCGCGGCCTTCCGGCGCGGCGACTACGAGGGCGGCCTCGGCCGTGCCATCGACACCGTCTCCGCCCTGCTCGACCGGCACTTCCCGCTCGCGCCCGGCGAGCGCAACCCGGACGAGCTGCCGAACGCGCCGCACCTGATCTGAGCGGCGGCCGCGACCGCCGCCGCGCAGTTTGTGAACTCGTTCACGCGGGGCGCGACTTGTCGCAACAATGGCTCACAGAATGTCATAGATCAACACGTTTCTTGCAATATCTGCGCAGCTCGACACTCGCAACTGTTCAGAAGGCTGTAGGCATGGAAAACATGCAGGAAACTGGTCAAAAACGGAAAAAAATACTGCAAGTCGCAGTGGCGCTGACGCTGGCCTGGAGCGCCTCGGCCGCCGTCGCCAATCCGGCCCCGCTGTCCGGCGAACTGACTATCGGGGGTACCGGCGCGGCGCTGGGGCTGATGCAGAAGCTGGGCGAGGAGTTCCGCAAATCCCATCCGGCGGTGCAGTTCAAGGTGCTGCCGAGCCTGGGCAGCGGCGGCGGCATCAAGGCGCTGCTTGCGGGCCGGCTCACGCTGAGCGTGAGCTCGCGGCCGCTGAAGGACGACGAGCGCCAGAAGGGCGCCAGCGCGAAGGAGATCGCGCGCACGCCGCTGGTGTTCGCCACCGGGCTCAAGACGCCCGTGAGCAGCCTGACGCTGGAGCAGATCGCCGCGCTCTACAGCGGCAAGACCTCGCAGTGGTCCGACGGCTCGCTGGTGCGCCCGGTGCTGCGGCCGCTCGATGACATCGACACCCACATGGTGCGGGCGATGTCACCGGCGCTGGAGCAGGCCCTGCAGACCGCGCACGCGCATGCCGGCAAGAACATCGCGATCACCGACACCGACACCGCCGACGAGCTCGAGCGCATTCCCGGCTCCTTCGGCAGCTCGACGCTCACGCTCATCCGCGCCGAGGGCCGGGCGCTGAAGATCCTGGCGGTCGATGGCATCCAGCCGCTCGCCGCCGGCCAGGTCAACCCGCGCTACCCTTACCTGAAGTCGATCTACCTGGTGGCCCCGGCCGCGCCGTCGGCGCTCGCGCAGGCCTTCGCCGAGTTCGTCGGCTCCGCCGCCGGGGCGAAGGTGCTCGTGCAGACCGGCAACGTCCCGACGGGCGCGGGCCAATGAGCCGGCCGCACTCGGACAAGAAGCTCACCCGCCTCATCAGCAAGGCCGCCGGCACGGTGGCCTTGGTGGCGGGCCTGTCGCTGCCGGCACTGCACCTGCTGATCAACTACCAGCACGAGCTCGCCGAGGTCGAGACGCTGAGCCGCATCCACGGCTCGCTGGTGACGAGCGCCATCAACAAGAACCCGGTGATGTGGCGCTTCGAGGAGCACAAGCTGCAGGGGATGGTCGAGGACCGCGCGCCGGACCGGCAGCATGCCACGGTCCACCGCATTCTCGACACGGACCGCCAGCCGCTGGCCAGCAGCGCCGGCGAAGCCCTCGCGTGGCCGCGCATCACCAGCGAGATGGTGCTCTACGATGCCACCCGCCCGGTGGGCTACTACCGCGTGGAGCGTTCGCTGCGGGACCTGCTGCACGAGAACCTGCTGTTCGCCGCCGGCGGGCTGCTGCTGGCGCTGCTGATCGTCTTCCCGCTGCGCTCGCTGCCGCTTCGCGCGCTGCGGCAGTCGCAGGAGCGGCTGGAGCACATGGCGCACCACGACGTGCTGACCGGGCTGCCGAACCGTGCGCTGCTCGAGGACCGGCTCAACCAGGCGATCTTCTATGCGCAGCGCTACGAGCGCTTCGTGTCGCTGGTCTTCATCGACCTCGACAATTTCAAGACCATCAACGACAGCCTGGGCCACGACGTCGGCGACGAGCTGCTGCGCCAGACCGCGCAGCGCATGACGCAGGCAGTGCGGCGCACCGACACGGTGGTGCGCATGGGCGGCGACGAGTTCGTGATCGTGCTGTTCGACCAGCCGGAAAAGGCCGAGACGATCACCGGCACGATCGAACGCATCCGCGAGCAGGTCGCCACACCGATGTCGATCGGCCGGCACACGCTGCGCGTGACCTGCAGCATGGGCCTCGCGACCTATCCGCACGACGGGCGCGACAGCCACACGCTGCTGAAGAACGCCGACGCCGCGATGTACCGCGCCAAGGAGCTGGGACGCAACAACTTCCAGTTCTACACCGCGGAAATGAACAGCAAGCTCAAGGAGCGCGTGTCACTGCAGCAGGGCCTGCTGCGCGCGCTCGAGAACGAGGAGTTCGGGCTCGTCTACCAGCCGCAGATCCTCGCCCGCACCGGCCAGACCGTCGGCGTCGAAGCGCTGATCCGCTGGCAGCACCCGGAGTTCGGCCTCGTGCCGCCGGCGCGCTTCATCCCGCTGGCCGAGGAGACGGGCCTGATCGTGCCGATCGGCGAGTGGGTGCTGCGCACCGCCTGCCGCCAGAACAAGGCCTGGCAGCAGCAGGGGCTGCCGCCGGTGAAGGTCTCGGTGAACGTCTCGCCGCGCCAGTTCAAGGAGAAGTCCTGGACCGCGACCGTCGCACAGGTGCTGGCCGAGACCGGGCTCGACCCGAAGTACCTCGAGCTCGAGATCACCGAGAGCCTGATCATGGAGGACGTCGAGCGCGCGATCGAGATCATGAACACGCTCCAGGAGATGGGCGTGCAGCTCTCGATCGACGACTTCGGCACCGGTTACTCGAGCCTCAGCTCGCTGAAGCATTTCCCGGTGGCGCGGCTCAAGATCGACCAGTCCTTCGTGCGCAGCTTGCCGGACAGCGAGGACGACTGCTCGATCGCGATGGCGGTGATCGCGCTCGGCCACCGCTTGAAGCTGAAGGTCGTCGCCGAGGGCGTGGAGACCGAGCAGCAGCGCGTCTTCCTGCACGACAACGAGTGCGACGAGATGCAGGGCTACCACTTCAGCCGCCCGGTGTCGGCCCAGGAGATCGAGCAGCAGTTCCTCGCCGCGCCGTTGGCCCCGCTGTCCGACGCCGCCTGACACACGCTCCGGGGCGTCTCCGGCAAGCCCGGCGCGTCCCGCCCCCGCCATCGGCCGGTCAACCTCTGGGTGCGGGGCTGCGTGCAGCCGGCAACGGGCGCGGTGTGCCGCGCCGATTCGGCGGGCATGCCCCAGCGGCGCACCATGAAAAAAGCCCGCCGGGATGGGCGGGCTTTTCGCGGGGAAGGCGCCGAGGCGCTTACTTCTTGCGGAACTTGCGCAGCGCGGCGATCTGCGCGGCCATCGCGGCGAACTCGCTCTGCGCCTTGGCGAAGTCGATGTCGCTCTTGGCGTTCTTCATCGCCTCCTCGGCGGCGCGCTTGGCCTCGGTGGCCTTGGCCTCGTCGAGGTCGTGGCCGCGGATGGCGGTGTCGGCCAGCACGGTCACGGTGCCGGGCTGCACCTCGAGGATGCCGCCGGCGACGAACACGAACTCTTCCTCGCCGTTGTCGGCACGCTCGATGCGCACCGCGCCCGGCTTGATGCGGGTGATCAGCGGCGTGTGCTTGGGCAGGATGCCCAGCTCACCCGCCTCGCCCGGCAGGGCGACGAACTTCGCCTCGCCGGAGAAGATGGACTCTTCGGCGGAGACGACGTCGACGTGAATGGTTGCCATCGGGAATGCTCCTAAAGCGGGTGGGACGGTGCGGACAAGCTGCTTTCACGACGCGACGCCCGTCGGAGCCGGGCGCCGCGATCATGAAAAACGGCTTACTGCAGCGTCTTCGCCTTCTCGAAGGCCTCGTCGATGGTGCCGACCATGTAGAAGGCCTGCTCGGGCAGCGCGTCGCACTCGCCAGCCACGATCATCTTGAAGCCGCGGATGGTTTCCTTCAGCGGCACGTACTTGCCCGGCGCGCCGGTGAACACCTCGGCGACGTGGAAGGGCTGCGACAGGAAGCGCTGGATCTTGCGCGCGCGCGCCACGATCAGCTTGTCTTCCGGTGCCAGCTCGTCCATGCCCAGGATCGCGATGATGTCGCGCAGTTCCTTGTAGCGCTGAAGCGTCCCCTGCACCGCGCGGGCGGTGGTGTAGTGCTCCTCGCCCACGACGTTCGGGTCGAGCTGGCGCGAGGTCGAGTCGAGCGGGTCCACGGCGGGATAGATGCCGAGCGCCGCGATGTCACGCGACAGCACGACGGTCGAGTCCAGGTGCGCGAAGGTGGTCGCGGGCGACGGGTCGGTCAGGTCGTCCGCCGGCACGTACACGGCCTGGATCGAGGTGATCGAGCCGATCTTCGTGGAGGTGATGCGCTCCTGCAGGCGGCCCATCTCCTCGGCCAGCGTCGGCTGGTAGCCCACGGCGGAAGGCATGCGGCCCAGCAGCGCGGACACTTCCGTGCCGGCCAGCGTGTAGCGGTAGATGTTGTCCACGAAGAACAGCACGTCGCGGCCTTCGTCGCGGAAGGACTCGGCGATCGTCAGGCCGGTCAGCGCCACGCGCAGACGGTTGCCCGGGGGCTCGTTCATCTGGCCGTAGACCATGGCCACTTTCGACTCGGCCAGGTTGTCCAGCTTCACGACGCCCGACTCCGCCATCTCGTGGTAGAAGTCGTTGCCCTCGCGGGTGCGCTCACCGACGCCTGCGAACACCGACAGACCCGAGTGCGCCTTGGCGATGTTGTTGATGAGCTCCATCATGTTGACGGTCTTGCCCACGCCGGCGCCGCCGAACAGGCCCACCTTGCCGCCCTTGGCGAACGGGCAGACCAGGTCGATCACCTTGATGCCGGTCTCGAGCAGTTCCTGCGACGGGCTCAGCTCGTCATAGGCCGGGGCCTTGCGGTGGATCGAGGCGGAGAGCTCGCCGGAGACCGGGCCGCGCTCGTCGATCGGGTTGCCCAGCACGTCCATGATGCGGCCGAGCGTGGCCTTGCCTACCGGCACCGTGATCGGCGCGTTGGTGTTGCTCACCATCATGCCGCGGCGCAGGCCGTCGGACGAACCCAGCGCAATCGTGCGCACCACGCCGTCGCCGAGCTGCTGCTGGACTTCCAGCGTCAGCGCCGAGCCTTCCATCTTGAGCGCGTCGTACACCCGGGGCATCGAGTCGCGCGGGAACTCCACGTCCACCACGGCGCCGATGCACTGAACGATCTTGCCTTCAGCCATTTTTCGTTCCTTCAATCAGTATTCGTTGATGCTTGCAAGACGGCGCCGGTCAGACGGCGGCCGCACCGGCCACGATCTCGGAGAGTTCCTTCGTGATCGCCGCCTGACGCGTCTTGTTGTAGACGAGCTTGAGCTCGGCAATCACGTTGCCGGCGTTGTCGGTCGCGGCCTTCATGGCCACCATGCGCGCCGACTGCTCGGACGCCATGTTCTCGGCCACGGCCTGGTAGATCAGCGCTTCCACGTAGCGCACCATCAGGTCGTCGATCACCGCGGCCGCATCGGGCTCGTAGACGTAGTCCCAGCTGTGCGTGCCCTTGTCGGCCTGCATCTGCTCGGCCGACAGCGGCAGCAGCTGCTCGACCACCGGCTCCTGCTTCATCGTGTTGATGAAGCGGGTGTAGCTGATGTAGACCGCGTCGAGCCGGCCCTCGGCGTAGGCGTCGAGCAGCACCTTGACCGGGCCGATCAGCTTGTCGAGGTGCGGGGTGTCGCCGAGCTGCACCACGTGCGACACGACCTGCGCGCCGATGCGGTTGAGGAAGCCGAAGCCCTTGTTGCCGATCGCCACTGCCTGGGCCTTGAGGCCCTGGGCTTCCAGCTCCTTGAGCTTGGTGGTGGTCGCGCGCAGCACGTTGGTGTTCAGGCCGCCGCACAGACCCTTGTCGGTCGTCACGACGATGATGCCGACCTTCTTGCTGCCGTCCTGGCGCAGCATGAAGGGATGCCGGTACTCGGGGTTGGCCTGCGCGAGGTTGGCCGTGATGTTGCGGATCTTGTCGGCGTACGGACGGGCCGAACGCATGCGATCCTGCGCCTTGCGCATCTTGGAGGCGGCAACCATCTCCATGGCCTTGGTGATCTTCTTGGTGTTCTCCACCGATTTGATCTTGCCGCGTATTTCCTTACCTGCCGCCATGAAGGCTGCTCCTTGTTCAGCAGTGCGAAGAAGTCAGAAAGCCGTCTCGTGTCCGCCGAGAGGCGCCCGCGCCCGGCCGTCGGCCGGCACGCGGGGTGTGCACGCTCAGCGGTGCACGGGTTTTCAGGCGAACGACTTCTTGAACGCCTCGATCGCGCCCTTGAGCTCGGCCTCGGAGTCCTTGTCCAGCGCCTTGGTGTCGTCGAGCTTCTTGAGCAGGCCGCCGTGGCTGGTCTTCAGGAACTGGTGCAGGCCGCTCTCGAACGCGAGGATGCGCTTCACGTCCACGTCGTCCATGTAGCCCTTGTTGACCGCGTACAGCGTCGCGCCCATCAGGCTGACCGGCAGCGGCGAGTACTGGGCCTGCTTCAGCAGTTCCGTCACGCGGGCACCGCGGTCGAGCTGCTTGCGGGTGGTCTCGTCGAGGTCCGAGGCGAACTGCGCGAACGCGGCCAGCTCGCGGTACTGCGCCAGGTCGGTACGGATGCCGCCCGACAGGCCCTTGATCAGCTTGGTCTGCGCGGCGCCACCGACGCGCGACACCGAGATACCGGCGTTGATGGCGGGGCGGATGCCGGCGTTGAACAGGCTGGTTTCCAGGAAGATCTGGCCGTCGGTGATCGAGATCACGTTGGTCGGCACGAACGCGGAGACGTCGCCGGCCTGGGTCTCGATGACGGGCAGCGCGGTCAGCGAGCCGGTCTTGCCCTTGACTTCGCCGTTGGTGAACTTCTCGACGTAGTCGGCGTTCACGCGGGCAGCGCGCTCGAGCAGGCGGCTGTGGAGATAGAACACGTCGCCGGGGAAGGCTTCGCGGCCCGGCGGGCGGCGCAGCAGCAGCGAGACCTGGCGGTAGGCGACGGCCTGCTTGGACAGGTCGTCATAGACGATCAGCGCGTCCTCGCCGCGGTCGCGGAAGTACTCGCCCATCGTGCAGCCGGAGTAGGCGGACACGAACTGCATCGCGGCGGACTCGGAAGCGGAAGCCGCGACGACGATGGTGTACTCCATCGCGCCGGCCTGCTCGAGCGCGCGCACCACGTTCTTGATCGACGAAGCCTTCTGGCCGATCGCGACGTAGATGCAGGTCATGTTCTGACCCTTCTGGTTGATGATCGCGTCGATCGCGACTGCCGTCTTGCCGGTCTGGCGGTCGCCGATGATCAGCTCGCGCTGGCCACGGCCGATCGGCACCATCGAGTCGATCGACTTCAGGCCGGTCTGCATCGGCTGCGACACCGACTGGCGCGCGATCACGCCCGGGGCGATCTTCTCGATCGGGGAGGTCAGCTTGGCGTTGACCGGGCCCTTGCCGTCGATCGGCTGGCCGAGCGCGTTGACCACGCGGCCCACCAGCTCGGGACCCACCGGCACTTCCAGGATGCGGCCGGTGCACTTGACCGTGTCGCCTTCGCGGATGTGCTCGTAGTCGCCCAGAACCACCGCGCCGACGGAGTCGCGCTCGAGGTTGAGCGCGAGGCCGAAGGTGTTGCCCGGGAATTCGAGCATTTCGCCCTGCATCACGTCAGACAGGCCGTGGACGCGGCAGATGCCGTCCGTCACCGACACCACGGTGCCTTGATTGCGGATGTCCGCGCCCGCACCGAGTCCCTCGATACGGCTCTTGATCAGTTCGGAAATTTCTGCGGGATTCAGTTGCATTGCGTTCCCCAATCTCTTTGCAGGGCCCGGACGGGGAGGCGTCCGGTGCCTGAACTATGCTGATCCCCGGGTGCGTCGAGCCCCCGGTTCGTTCACTGCGAGCGGTGCCGGCCGCCTCAGGCGGTCAGCGCCACCTTCATGCGTTCCAGGCGCGCCCTGACCGAGGTGTCTAGCACCTCGTCGCCCACCACCACGCGCACGCCGCCGATGAGCTCGGGATCGACCTCGACCGTGGCCTGCAGCCGACGACCGAAACGCTTCTCGAGACTGGAGACGAGCTCGGCCAACTGGGCCGCGTCGATCGGGAAGGCGCTGTAGACCTTCGCGTCCGACACGCCCGACTGGGCGTTCTTCAGCACGTGGAACTGCTCGACGATCTCCGGCAGGGCAGCCAGGCGACCATTGTCGATCAGCGTGCGGAGGAAGTTCTTGGCAGGGTCGGACAGCGGCACCTTGACCACCGAGGTGATCAGGTTGAACACCTGGTCGCCGCTGACCTTCGGGTTCTCGGCGAACTGGCGCAGCTGCGCGTTCGACGCGACCGCGGCCAGCTCGTCGACCTGGGCCGTCCACTGGTTCAGGTCCCCCTGTCGGGCCACCTGGAACAGCGCCTCGGCATAGGGACGTGCGATGGTTGCGAGCTCGGCCATGATCAAAGCTCGGTTTTCAGGCGGGTCAGCAGCTCGGCATGGACGCCGGCGTTGACTTCGCGCTTGAGGATCTGCTCGGCGCCCTTGACGGCGAGAGCGGCCACCTGCGCACGCAGGGCCTCGCGCGCCGCGATCGACTGCTGCTCGGCCTCGGCCTTGGCAGCGGCGATGATCTTGGCGCCCTCCTCGTCGGCCCGCTTCTTGGCCTCCTCGATGATCGCCTGGGCACGCTTCTCGGCGTCGGCGATGCGGCGGGTGGATTCGTCGCGGGTCTGGGCGAGCTGTTCCTCGACGCGCTTGTTCGCCAGGGTCAGCTCGGACTTGGCCTTGTCGGCGGCGGCAAGACCATCGGCGATCTTGCTGGCGCGCTCGTCGAGCGCCTTCGTGATGGGCGGCCACACGAATTTCATCGTGAACCAGCCCAGAATCCCGAAGACGACAAGCTGCGCCAGCAGCGTTGCGTTCAGATTCACGGCTCGGACCTTTCTCGGTGAGTCAAAAAGAACTGCTGCGAGACAGGCGCGATCAGCCGGCGATGACGAACGGGTTGGCGAACGCGAACAGCATGGCGATACCGACACCGATCAGGAAGGCGGCGTCGATCAGACCGGCCAGCAGGAACATCTTGGTCTGCAGCTCGTTCATCAGCTCGGGCTGGCGAGCGGAAGCTTCGAGGTACTTGCCACCCATCAGGGCGATGCCGATACAGGCACCGATGGCGCCCAGACCGATGATCAGACCGCAAGCCAGAGCGACGAGACCCAGAACGTTTTCCATGATTGCTCCTAAGAGATAAGTGAGTTGACGGACGGAAAGGGAAACTATTAAGAGTACTGCTTACGACGACGGGGCTCAGTGGCTCTCGTGCGCCTGACCCACGTACACCAGGGTCAGCATCATGAAGATGAAGGCTTGCAGGGTGATCACCAGGATGTGGAAGATGGCCCAGATCGAACCGGCGATGATGTGACCCAGCCACAGCAGCGAGCCGCCGAGGGACATGGCCGCAGCGCCACCCAGCAGGGCGATCAGCATGAAGATCAGCTCGCCTGCATACATGTTGCCGAACAGTCGCATGCCGAGCGAGATGGTGCGGGCAGCGTACTCGATCAGGTTCAGGATGAAGTTGGCCGGAGCCAGCACCAGCGCGGCGATCGGGTTGTGGGCGTGGAACGGAGCGGTGAACAGCTCCTTGATCCAGCCCCCCAGGCCCTTCACCTTGACGCTGTAGTACAGGACCATCAGCAGCACGAAGGTGGACATGCCCAGCGTGATCGACAGGTCGGCGGTCGGCACGACGCGCATGTAGGCGTGGTGCGGATCTTGGCCGGCGGCGGCGTAGCCCGCTTCCCAGATGCGCGGGATCAGGTCGACCGGCAGCAGGTCCATCGCGTTCATCAGGAAGATCCAGACGAACACGGTCAGCGCGATCGGCGCCACGGCGCGGCGCGAGCTTTCGTTGGGGATGATGCCCTTGGCCTGCGTGTCGACCATCTCGACCAGGATCTCGATGGCGGCCTGCATGCGGCCCGGCACGCCCGAGGTCACGCGGCGCGCGACGGCCATCATGGCCAGCACGGCGAGCACGCCGAGCACCACGGACCAGAACAGCGAGTCGTAGTTGATGACCGAGAAGTCCGCAATGCCGCCCGGCTTGTGGTTCTGGAAATGGGTCAGGTGGTGAGTGATGTACTCACCCGGGGTCGGTCCGTGTCCTTCGGCAGCCATCGTCTCTTCTCGTCAACGGTTGTCGCGTGCGACGTTGTTTTTCACCCGACCCCACCAGAGCGGGGCCAGCCAGTTCACCTTCATGCACACGACCATCGCGACCAGCAACGCTGGCCAGCTCAGGTCGGGCACAACTTTCATCGCGGCCGCCAGCATGGCGACCGTCAACGCAATCTTCACGAACTCCCAGAGCATGAAACCGAACACCGCGGCACCCGGGTTGGCTCTGTTCGTCTGTCTCGCGATGCCCCGGGCAAACAAGGCCCCGGGCACCACCACGGCGGCGGCGCCGTAAAGCGCCGACCCTGCCGCCCCGCCATTGCCGGTGATCGCATACCAGACGGCGGCGACCACCAGGCCCGCCACGGCCTGCGCCATGACGACCCGCCAGGGCGAGAGCGGCGGGTGCTTTGCCCGCAAGGCCTGCGCTTCTTCTCGCGTCAGAGGCTTGAAAGGCGCTTCCTCGGCCCCATCCTCGTACACATCACGATCGGGTTCGTGGCTCATCGTGGTGCGTAACTACTGGATTCCGGCAAACCGCGGGATTATATACGTGGAAACCCGATCCGGCCTACCCGCGCTTGTCGCGAGCGCCCCGTCCCGGTGCGTTGCCTTGTCGAAGGCGGGCGCGAGCTTGGGGCCTTTGGCTTGCAGTTGCCTTGCGCCCCTGGGGTGAACCCGGAGCTGTCACTGGGAAGACACACCGGGCCGTTGCCGAATTGCAACGGCTCGCTGCCTCATTTGTGCGCGCAGCGGCGTTCAGTTTTGCGCCGCAGGGATGCAATGCGGCGGCGGAGGCCCGGGAATGTTTCGTTCAGCCGGCGTAGCCGCTTGCCGGCAGGCCGGCGACCCCCACCTCGATCTGCAGCACCTGTCCGGCCCAGGGCTGGGCCGCGAGCTCCTCGGCCGGGCGCTTCTGCCGCGCTGTCGTGACATAGAGGGTCTTCAGCCCGGGACCGCCGAAGCAGGGCATCGTCGGGCAGCGCACCGGCAGCCGGATCTCGCGCAGCAGCTCGCCCGCTGGCGACAGCTGCACGAGCCGTCCGCCCTCGTACATCGCCGCCCAGTAGTTGCCGTCGGCGTCGACCGCGCCGCCATCGGGCCGCCCGCCGTACTCGTCGAGCGGCTGGCCGTCGCGCCGGGGCTCGAACTGCGCGAACACGCGCCGGTTCGACGCGCGGCCGCTCGCCGGGTCGAAGTCGAGCGCGAAGATGCTGTGGCTGGTGGTGTCGCTCCAGTACATCGTGCGGCCGTCCGGGCTCCAGGCCAGTCCGTTCGAGACGGTGATGCCGTCGGCCTCTCGGCTGAGCACGCCGTCGGTGCCGAGCCGGTAGAGCGCGGCCAGCGGCGGGCGGCGCGGCTCGTAGAGCGTGCCGCACCAGAAGCGCCCGGCCGGGTCGCACTTGCCGTCGTTGAAGCGCTCGCATGCCGGGTCGTAGGGCGCGGCGGCCAGCAGCGCGCGCGCGCCGCGGCCCGGGTCGAAGCGCCAGATGCCGTTGCGCATCGCCAGCAGCAGGCCGCCATCGCGCGCCGGCGCGGCGCAGGCGAGCTCGCTGTCGAAATCCCACTGCGCCAGCGCGCCGCCCTCGGCCTGCCAGCGGTGGAGCCGGGCGGCCGGGATGTCGCACCAATACAGTGCCTGCTCCGAGGGGTGCCAGAACGGCGACTCGCCGAGCTCGCAATGCGGGGCGGCGAGCGGTTTCACGGGGGGCGTGGCGTTCATCGACTTCCTCGCAAGGGTGGGTGCCGCCGCGCACCGTGGTGGACCGGGGCCCGGGGCGGGCTCAGTCCAGCTCCACCTTCAGGTAGTGCGCGCCCGGCAGCGGGTTGAAGTAGTAGGGCGGGATGCTCTCGAAGCCGAGCGTGGCGTACAGGCTGCGCGCCGCCTCCATCTCGTCGAGCGTGTCGAGCAGGATCACCGAGTAGCCGGCCTGCTGCGCGCCGTCGATCAGGGCCTGCGCCAGCACGCGCCCGAGCCCGAAGCGGCGGAACACCGGGCGCACGAACAGGCGCCGCATCTCGCAGGCGTTGGCATAGTCCACGTCGGGCAGCGGCCGGAACGCGCCGCAGCCGGCGAGTTCGCCGTCGACGAAGGCCAGCAGCAACTGGCCGTGCGGCGCGGCGTACTCCCCGGGCAGCGTGGCGAGCTCGTGCCCGAAGTCCTGGAAGGCCAGCAGATCCTCCGGCAGCGTCTGCGCGTACTCGCGAAGGATCTCGCGCGCCGCGTCGAGCAGCTCGGGGGTGTCGGGGCTGATCAGTTGTATCTGGGGGGAATCCATCGCAGCGGCCATCGGCGGCCGGTTCACGCAGGACAGGCGTCGAGTCTAACTGCCCAGGCGCACCAGCCACATCACCGCGCCCGCGGATGCGGCCAGCAGCAGCAGCGCGAGCGCGCGCGTGGCGGGCGTGTCGGCGGACGCCGGCACCTGCCGCGCCTCTTCCGGCGCCAGTTCCTTGTCCCCGCGCAGCATCGGGCCGAGCAGGTTGCGACCCGCGTGCAGGCGGTGGAACAGGATCGCCGCGACATGCAGCGCGATCCAGCCCATCACCAGCAGCTCGCCGGGGCCGGTGTGCCAGGCGGTCAGGCGCTGGCTGGTCTCGCTCGCGACCAGCGGCGCGAGCGGCCCCGCGTTGAAGATCTCGTCGTCGGCGAACAGGCCGCTGCCGACCTGCGCGCCGAGCAGGGCGAGCAAGGCGAGCACCGACAGGCTGCCGAGCGGATTGTGTCCGACCGTCTGCAGCAGGCCGGCACGGCCCCTCAGGTAGGCCCAGATTGCCGCCGGACCGAGGCTGAACGACGAGAAGCGCGACCAGCGCCCGCCGACCAGCCCCCACAGCACTCGGAACAGCAGCAGCGCCAGCACCGCGTAGCCGAAGCGGAAGTGCCACACCATCGCGTTGCCGCCAACCTTGCCGGAGACGAACAGGCCGAGCACCGCGGCGGCGAGCAGCCAGTGGAACAGCCGCGTGGGCAGGTCCCAGATGCGCACTTTCATCTCTCGCGATCTCCTCTGATGCACGAAGGGGGCCATGGGCCGGCAAGGATAAGCGCAAACGCGAGGAGACATTTCCCAGCCGGCGGCTGTGGTGTTCCGCCCCTGCGGCCGCCCGTTCGCGGCACGAAGGCACCATGGTGCGCCGCCGGCGCACGGCGGAGAAGAACCCCAGGAGAATCCATGAAACGCCAGATGCTCGCCCTCGCCGCCACCCTCGCCGCGCTGGGCGCGATGCCCACCGGGGCGCAGACCCTGTCCTTTGCGAAGGCGGAGGATGCGATCCGCTACCGCCAGGGCGCCTTCAACGTGATGGGCGCGCACTTCTCGCGCCTTGGCGCGATGGCCAACGGCCGCGTGCCCTTCAACGCGAAGGCCGCCGCCGAGCACGCGGAGGTCGTCGAGACGCTGTCGCGCCTGCCCTGGTCCGCCTTCGGCGAGGGCACCGACAAGGGCGCCCCGCACCGCGCCGCGCCCGCGGTCTGGAGCGACAGCGCCAAGTTCAGGCAGGGAGCCGAGCGCATGCAGGCCGAGGTGGCCAAGCTCGGCACCGCCGCGAAGTCCGGCAACATCGACCAGTTCAAGGCCGCCTTCGGCGGCGCCGCGCAGAGTTGCAAGGCCTGCCACGACAACTTCCGCACCGAGCAGCGCTCCGGCGGCTGAGGCGCGGGGGCTTCATACCCGCGGCCCCTGGCCTGGCAAGCACGCGCGCGAACGGCACCTCGTCCACGTTGCGGCCTGTGAGCGCCAGCCCCACCACCTTGCCGCGCCAGCGCCCGCGCTGCTGCAAGGCCGCCGCAAGCGCGGCGCTGCCGGCGCTGTTCGAGCAGGCGCTGGCGCTCTGCCTGGAACAGGCGCGCTTGCGCAGCGTCCGGCGGGCACGGGAGAGGCCGGGTGCCGCTTCACGTGCGACCCCGGCATGTCCGGATGGATCGACGCCGGTGTGGACAGCGACCGCCTCGTACAAGGCATGCTCGAGCACGAGGTGCTGCTCGCGCCGGGCTTGCTTTTCCGAGCGCAGCGCCCGCCGATCTCCTTGATGCGAATCAATCAGGTGGGCACCCAGGACGTTGCATTCTGGACCTTGTTCAATCGCTGCCGATGCGCCCTCCAGGAAGGAAGCGACAGGGACTGAGCATGCCCGGGTTGCGAGTGGGCATCTCGCCCCCTCTTTTGCGACGGAATGCAACCAGTCGTAAAGTGGGGTCGTCTCCCTGCCACCTTGGTTTCATAGCAGCATCCATCCCGTCCAGACTGCATCGCAGCCGCTTCAACCCCTCTGTACCCTCATGTACGAACCGACCATTCCTTTCGGCGAACCCGAACTGCTGAGGTCAAGCACCTATCTCCAGGCTGTGGAGGAGGTGGCCGGCGGTGGAGCGATCACCGGCGCGCTGTCGGACCTGAGCCCGTCGCTGAGGGCCGACCTGCAGCGCTTCGTGCATCGCCCGCAGGGCGCCGACGTGCTGGAGGTGCTGGCGGCCTGCCTGCGGCATGCGCACAGCGCGGCGGTGCAGCTCGACGCCGGCGGCTTCGTGTTGCCGCTGACGGTGTTTCCGCGCGAGCGGCTCTACCACTGCCCGGTGTCGCCCCGCGACTTCCTGCAGCAGCGCTTCGGTCTGCTGAAGGTGCTGCGCGTGGAAGGGGCGGTGCTGCGGCCCCCCGGCGACGACGAGAAGCAGCTGATCGCGTCCCCGGACAGCTACCACGCGATCGGGCCGCTGCTGTGGGAGCTGGCGATGGAGGGCTGCCGCAGCGAGCTGCTGCCCGAGATCGCGGGCCCGGCCTGCTACCGCACCGCGCCCGGCATCCCCTTCGAGAGCCTGCACCTGCGCCGCGGGCATCATGCGGCGCTGCACCGCATGCACACCCATCCCGTGACGCTGCGCGAACTCGCCGAGCTGCCGGCCATGGACCCCGACAGCGCGGCGCGCCTGCTCAACGGCCTGTACCTGCAGTCGGGCCTGATCATCAGCCGCACGCTGCCGGCAGCGCTCGCCGCAGCCAAGCTGGGCGGCAGCTGGCTGCCGTCGCTGCGCTGGCGCCGCGGCTGAGGCCGCGCCTTCGTCTTGCCGGGACTCAGCCGAGCGCGGTCCAGCGCTCCAGCAGCTCGAGCAACTCCATCTCCACCTCGTCGTAGCGCGCCTGCAGCGCGGCGACGCGCTGCGGCTCCCGGCGGTAGAGATCCGGGTCGGCGAGCTGCTCGCCCAGCAGCTTCTGCTCCGCTTCCAGCGCCTCGATGCGCGCCGGCAGCGCGTCGAGCTCGCGCTGCTCCTTGTAGCTGAGCTTGCGCGGCTTCGCGGCGCCCGGTGCCGCGGCGGGCGCGCTCGCCGCCGGCGCGGGGGCCGGGGCGGCCTTCGGCGCCGGGGCGGCCGGCGCCTGCGCGGCGGCAGAGGCAGCGGCACTGCGCTGCGACTGGAGCTTCCAGTCCTCGTAGCCGCCCTCGTACTCGCGCCACTGTCCCGCGCGCTGGTCACCCTCCCACGCGATCGTGCTGGTGACGACGTTGTCGAGGAAGCGCCGGTCGTGGCTGACGAGGAAGACGGTGCCCTTGTAGCCGCCCAGCAGCTCCTCGAGCAGCTCGAGCGTGTCGATGTCGAGGTCGTTGGTCGGCTCGTCAAGCACCAGCACGTTGGCCGGCAGCGCGAAGAGGCGCGCCAGCAGCAGCCGGTTGCGCTCGCCGCCCGACAGCGTCCGCACCGGCGAATTGGCGCGCTCGGGCGAGAACAGGAAGTCGCTCAGGTAGCTCATCACGTGCTTGCGCGCGCCGCCGATCTCGATCCACTCGCTGCCCGGGCTGATCGTGTCGGCGAGCGTCGCGTCCAGGTTCAGCCCGGCGCGCATCTGGTCGAAGTAGGCCACCTGCAGCTGCGTGCCGCGCCGCACGCTGCCGCTGTCGGGCTGCAGCTCGCCGAGGATCAGCTTCAGCAGCGTGGTCTTGCCGGCGCCGTTCGGGCCGATCAGGCCGACCTTGTCGCCGCGCAGGATCGTGGCGCTGAAGTCGCTGACGATCGGCCGGCCGCCGAAGGAGATGCTCACCTTCTGCAGCTCGGCGACGATCTTGCCACTCTGCGCCCCGGTGTCGACCTCCAGCCGCACCTGGCCGAGCGACTCGCGCCGCGCGGCGCGCTCGGCGCGCAGCGTCTGCAGCCGCGCGATGCGGCTGACGCTGCGCGTGCGGCGCGCCTCGACGCCCTTCCTGATCCACACCTCCTCCTGCGCGAGCAGCTTGTCGGCGCGCGCGTTGGCGAGCGCCTCGGCCGCGAGCTGCTCCTCCTTCATGCGCTCGTAGGCGCTGAAGTTGCCGGGATAGCTGCGGATCTGGCCGCGGTCGAGCTCGATGATGCGGGTGGCGACGTTGTCGAGGAAGGCGCGGTCGTGCGTGATCAGCATCACCGAGCCCTTGAAGCCGCGCAGCAGCTCCTCGAGCCAGGCGATCGAGTCGAGGTCGAGGTGGTTGGTCGGCTCGTCGAGCAGCAGCACGTCGGGCACGGCGACGAGCGCCTGCGCGAGCGCGACGCGCTTCTTCATGCCGCCCGAGAGCTCGCCGACGCGGCGGCTGCCGTCGATGTGCAGCCGGTCGAGCGTGGTCTCGACGCGCTGCTCCCAGTTCCAGGCGTCGAGCGCCTCGATGCGCGTCTGCAGCGCGTCGAGGTCGACCCCCTCGGCGTGCTCCTCGTACCGGCGGCGCAGCTCGCGCGCCTCGGCGACGCCCTCGCTGACCGCGTCGAACACGCTCATCTGCGCGTCGAACACCGGCTCCTGCGGCACGTAGCGGATGCGCAGCCCTTGGGTGAGCTGCAGCAGCCCGTCGTCGGGCTTCTCGAGCCCGGCGACGATCTTCAGCAGCGAGGACTTGCCGGTGCCGTTGCGGCCGATCAGGCCGAGGCGTTCGCCTTCTTCGAGGGAGAAGGCGGCGTGGTCGAGCAGCGCGACGTGGCCGAAGGCGAGCGACGCATTGGAGAGGGAGAGGACAGCCATGGCGCGATTGTCCGCGACGCCGGCCCTCCGCCCCCGCTACAGGCGCTCGACGTGATGCGCGATGTGGTCTTCGACGAAGGTCTGGATGAAGTAGTAGCCGTGGTCGTAGCCGGCGTGGCGGCGCAACATCAGCGGCTGGTCGACCGCGCCGCAGGCGCCCTCGAAGGCCTCCGGGTAGAGCTGCTCGAGCAGGAACTTGTCCGCCAGGCCCTGGTCGATCAGGATGCCGTTCGGGTAGGGCGGCTGGCGGTGCGTCGTCATCAGCTCGCTCGCGTCGTGGCCGCGCCAGCGCTCGCGCTCGGGCCCCAGGTAGCCGCTGAAGGCCTTCTGGCCCCAGGGACAGCGCAGGGGGGCCGCGATCGGCGCGAAGGCCGACACCGAGCGGAACACGCCCGGGTGGCGCAGCGCCAGCGTCAGTGCCCCGTGCCCGCCCATCGAGTGGCCGAAGATGCCGGCGCGCGCCCGGTCCACCGGCAGCTGCTCGGCGACCAGCGCGAGCAGCTCCTTGACGATGTAGCTCTCCATGCGCCAGTGCCGGCTCCACGGCGCCTGCACCGCGTCGAGGTAGAAGCCGGCGCCAACGCCGAAGTCCCAGGACTCGGCCTCGCCGGGAATGTTGGCGCCGCGCGGACTGGTGTCGGGCGTCAGCAGCGCGACGCCGTAGCGCGCCGCGACGCGCTGCGCGCCGGCCTTGATCGCGAAGGTCTCCTCGTTGCAGGTCAGGCCCGCGAGGTAGACCAGCAGCGGCACCGGCTTGGCCGCGCGCGGCGTCAGCGCCTGCGGCGGCAGGTAGAGGCCGAAGCGCATCGGCAGCCCGATCTGGGCCGAGTCGTGGCGGTAGAAGCGCTGCACGCCGCCGAAGCAGGCGTGCTCGCTGAGCAGTTCGAGGGTGGACATGCTGAAGAAACTCGCGAGGTTTGCAGTTTCGTAAGGCCGGTTCCGGCCCGACGCCGGGGAGTTGTCGAAGCATGCGCGGCGGGCCGAAACCCACCGTGCAAGTTGCACGCCCGGCCGCGGGCCACGTGCAGGGGTGTCAGTACACCACCACCGAGCGGATCGACTCGCCGCGCTTCATCAGATCGAAGCCCTCGTTGATCTGGTCGAGGCGCAGCGTGTGCGTGATCAGGTCGTCGATGTTGAGCTTGCCGTCCATGTACCAGTCGACGATCTTCGGCACGTCGGTGCGGCCGCGCGCACCGCCGAAGGCCGAGCCCTTCCACTCGCGCCCGGTGACGAGCTGGAACGGGCGGGTGCTGATCTCGGCGCCGGCCTCGGCCACGCCGATGATGATGCTCTGGCCCCAGCCCTTGTGGCAGCACTCGAGCGCCTGGCGCATCGTCGTGGTGTTGCCGATGCACTCGAAGCTGTAGTCGGCGCCGCCGTCGGTGAGCTGCACGATGGCGTCGACGACGTTGTCCACGTCCTTCGGGTTGATGAAGTGCGTCATGCCGAACTTGCGCGCCATCGCCTCGCGCGCCGGGTTGAGGTCGATGCCGATGATCTTGTCGGCGCCCACCATCTTCGCGCCCTGGATCACGTTCAGCCCGATGCCGCCGAGGCCGAACACGACGACGTTCGCGCCCGCCTCCACCTTCGCGGTGAAGATCACGGCCCCGACGCCGGTGGTCACGCCGCAGCCGATGTAGCAGACCTTGTCGAAGGGCGCGTCCTCGCGGATCTTGGCCAGCGCGATCGCGGGTGCCACGATGTGGTTCGAGAAGGTCGAGGTGCCCATGTAGTGGAACAGGGGCTTGCCGTCGAGCGAGAAGCGGCTGGTGCCGTCGGGCATCAGGCCCTTGCCCTGCGTGGCGCGGATCGCCTGGCAGAGGTTGGTCTTGCGCGACAGGCAGAACTTGCACTGGCGGCACTCGGGCGTGTAGAGCGGGATCACGTGGTCGCCGGGCTTGAGCATCGTCACGCCCGGGCCGACGTCCACCACCACGCCCGCGCCCTCGTGGCCGAGGATGGCCGGGAAGATGCCCTCGGGGTCGGCGCCCGACAGCGTGTAGTAGTCGGTGTGGCAGATGCCGGTGGCCTTGATCTCGACCAGCACCTCGCCCTCGCGCGGGCCGTCGAGCGTCACTTCCTCGATCGTCAGCGGCTGGCCGGCTTGCCATGCGACGGCGGCTTTGGTTTTCATCGGGGGGTCTCCTTCGGGGATGCGGAAGATGGAGAGGGCCCTGACAGGGCCCTCATGAGCGCAGCGACCGGCGTGCCGGCGCTGCCGGGGGGAGGCGGAACGTTCAGGCGGCGCGCAGGGCCGCCTCCAGCGCGTCGACGAACATGCCGGCCACGTCGAAGCCGGTCTGCTGCATGATTTCCTGGAAGCAGGTGGGGCTGGTGACGTTGATCTCGGTGAGGCTGTCGCCGATCACGTCGAGGCCGACGAGCAGCAGGCCGCGCGCGGCGAGCACCGGCCCGAGCGCGGTGGCGATCTCGCGGTCGCGCGCCGACAGCGGCTGCGCGACGCCCTTGCCGCCGGCGGCGAGGTTGCCGCGCACCTCGCTGCCCTGCGGGATGCGCGCCAGCGAATAGGGCACCGGTTCGCCGGCGATCAGCAGCACGCGCTTGTCGCCGTGCACGATCTCGGGCAGGTAGCGCTGCGCCATCACCGTGTGCGCGCCGTGGTCGTTGAGCGTCTCGATGATCGAGCCGAGGTTCAGTTCGTCTTCGCGCACGCGGAAGATGCCCATGCCGCCCATCCCCTCGAGCGGCTTGAGGATGATGTCGCGCTGCTCGGCGTGGAAACGCCGGATCTCGGCCGGCTCGCGCGTCACCAGCGTCGGGCCGATGAACTGCGGGAACTCCAGGATCGCGAGCTTCTCGGGGTGGTCGCGCAGCGCGCGCGGCTTGTTGAAGACGCGCGCGCCCTCGCGCTCGGCCTGCTCGAGCAGGTGCGTGGCGTGGAAGTACTCGCTGTCGAAGGGCGGGTCCTTGCGCATCAGCACCGCGTCGGCGTCCTTGAGCGCCAGCGGCGCGACCGGCGCGGCGCGATACCAGTCCTGCGCGTCGCCGGTGAGCTCGATGCCTCGCGCGCGCGCCGTGACGCAGCCGCCGCGCTGCCAGTGCAGGTCGCGCGGCTCGCAGGCGTAGAGCGCATGGCCGCGTGCGGCGGCCTCGCGCATCATCGCGAAGGTGGTGTCCTTGTAGGTCTTGAACGACGCCAGCGCGTCGGCCACGAACAGCAGTTTCATCGGCAGTCTCCTGGGAGCGCAAGTGTTGCACGGGGTCGGATTCCGTGCAGTCCCCGGGTCGGGCTCCCGATCGACCCCCTCAGATCGTGACCTTCGAGCCGAGCTCGACCACGCGGTTGGCGGGCAGCCCCAGGTAGTCTGCCGCCGCCTCGGCGTTGCGGTGCATGCCGGCGAAGAGCTTCTCGCGCCACGACGCCATGCCGCCACCGACGCTGGGCACGATCGACTCGCGCGACAGGAAGTAGGAAGTCTGCATGTCGTCGAGCTCGATGCCGCGCTGGCGCAGCAGCTTCAGTGCCTCCGGTACGTCCGGGTCGTTCTTGAAGCCGAAGTTCAGCGTCACCTGCCAGCAGTCGTGGCCGAGCGGCTCGATCGAGATGCGGCGGTCGAAGCCGATCCACGGCACCTCGTGGTGGCGCACCGTGACGAACAGGTTGCGCTCGTGCAGCACGCGGTTGTGCTTCAGGTTGTGCAGCAGCGCGTTCGGCGTCACCCCCGCCTCGGCCGACAGGAACACTGCGGTGCCGGGCACGCGCATCGGCGGCGACATGAACACCGACTCGAGGAACAGGCGCAGCTCGATCGACTCCTCGCGCAGCTTGTCCGACAGCAGCGAGCGCCCCTCCTTCCAGGTGATCATCAGCGTGAACATCGCCGCGCCGATCACCAGCGGGAACCAGCCGCCGATGAAGAGCTTGAGCAGGTTCGACGCGAAGAAGGCGATGTCGATGACGAAGAAGAAGCCGGTGGCGGCCACGCACAGCCACAGCGGGTATTTCCAGCCGTAGCGGATCACGAAGAAGGTCATCACGGTGGTGATCGTCATGTCCAGCGTCACCGCGATGCCGTAGGCCGAGGCGAGCGCCGTCGACGAGCCGAACAGCACCACCGCCAGCACGATGAAGACGTAGAGCCCCCAGTTGATGAAGGGCACGTAGATCTGGCCGGTGTCGCGCACCGAGGTGTGCTTGATGTGCATGCGCGGCAGCAGCCCGAGCTGGATCGCCTGCTTGGTCACCGAGAAGGCCGCCGAGATCAGCGCCTGCGACGCGATCACGGTCGCGGCGGTGGCGAGGAACACCAGCGGCAGCCGTGCCCAGCCCGGCGCCATGCGGTAGAAGGGGTTCTCGATCGCCTCGGGGTTGTCCAGCAGCATCGCGCCCTGGCCGAAGTAGTTGATGACCAGCGCCGGCATCACCAGCCCGTACCAGGCGAGGCGGATCGGGGTCTTGCCGAAGTGGCCCATGTCGGCGTAGAGCGCCTCGCCGCCGGTGACGACGAGCACCACCGCGCCGAGCGCGATGAAGGCGAGCCCCCGGTGCTCGGCGAAGAAGCCAACCGCGTAGAGCGGGTTGAGCGCGCGCAGCACCTCGGGGTTGGCGAGCACGTGCGGCAGGCCGAGCGCGATCAGCACCGCGAACCACAGCAGCGTGATCGGCCCGAAGAAGCGGCCGATGCCGCCGGTGCCGAAGCGCTGCACCGCGAACAGCGCGGTCAGCACCACGAGCGTCACCGGGATCACGTAGGCGTGCAGCGAGGGCGCCACGACCTCCAGCCCCTCGACCGCGGAGAGCACCGAGATCGCAGGCGTGATGACGCCGTCGCCGTAGAACACGGCGGTGCCGAAGATGCCGACGACCATCAGCACCTGGCGCAGCCGCGGCCGGTCCTTCACCGCGGTGGTGGCCAGCGCCAGCATCGCGATCAGGCCGCCCTCGCCGTTGTTGTCGGCGCGCAGGATCAGCAGCACGTACTTCAGCGAGACGATGATCGTCATCGTCCAGAAGATCAGCGACAGCACGCCGAGCACGTTCTCGGGCGAGACCGGCACCTGCCCGGTGTGGAAGACTTCCTTGAGGGCGTAGAGGGGGCTGGTGCCGATGTCGCCGTACACGACGCCGAGGGCGCCGAGCGTCAGCGCGGCCAGCTTGGAGTTCGAGGAGGATTGGGTCACGAGGACGGTGCCGGGCGGAGCCGGCGGAACCTGCAAGCCGCGCATTTTGCTCCTTCGCGGCGAGTGCCGGTGGCAAAAGCGCAGGGGACGCAGCCTCGCGGCGGCGTCCCCTGCGGGAGTGGAGGTGCGCCGGGCGCCTCAGGCGGGCTGCAGCGCCGCGGCCTTGCGGCGCTGCCAGCCGCGCAGCGCGATCGGCACCGCGACCATCAGCACCGCGCCGATCCACAGGCCGACCGAGATCGGGCTCTCCCACAGGATGGCCGGGTCGCCGTTGGTCATCGACAGCGCGCGGCGCAGGTTCTGCTCGATCATGTCGCCGAGCACGAAGCCGAGGATCAGCGGCGCCATCGGCATGCCGGCCTTGCGCAGCAGGTAGCCCACCACGCCGAGCACCGTCATCAGCACGAGGTCGAAGGTGGTCGCGTGCACCGCGTACACGCCCACGGCGCTCACCGCGATGATGCCCGGCACCAGCGCCCAGTTCGGCACCGACAGCATGCGCGTGAACAGGCCCACCATCGGGATGTTCATCACCAGCAGCATCACGTTGCCGATGAACAGCGACGCGATCAGGCCCCACACCAGCCCCGGCTGCTGCTCGAACAGCGCCGGCCCCGGCGTGATGTTGTAGAGCGAGAGCGCGCCCACCATCACCGCGGTGGTGCCGGAGCCCGGCACGCCCAGCGTGAGCATCGGCACGAAGGAGCCGGTGGCCGAGGCGTTGTTGGCCGCCTCGGGCGCGGTCACGCCGCGGATGTCGCCGTGGCCGAAGGTGCCGTCCTTGTCGTTGAGGCGCTTCTCCATCGAGTAGGTGATCGCCGAGGCGACGGTGGCACCCGCACCGGGCAGCACGCCGATGAAGAAGCCGACGACGCCGGAGCGCACCGTGCCCCACCAGGTGTGCGCCATCTCCTTCAGGGTGAAGAGCTTGCGCCCCGTCGCCTTGATGACCGTGAGCCCCTTGGCCTGGTGCTCCAGCATCAGCAGGATCTCGCTGACCGAGAACAGGCCGATCACCACCGCGACGAACTGGATGCCGTCGGCGAGGTGGATCGAGTCCATCGTGAAGCGGTAGACGCCGGAGTTGGCGTCGATGCCCACAGTCGAGAGCGACAGGCCGATGAGCGCCGCCATCGCCGCCTTGACCGGCGCGTCGCCCATCAGACCCGCGAGGCAGGCGAAGGCGAAGACCATCAGCGCGAAGTACTCGGCCGGGCCGAAGGCCAGCGCCCAGCGCGCCAGCAGCGGCGCCGCGATCACGAGGCCGACGGTCGCGATGACCGCGCCGACGAAGGAGCTCCAGGCGGAGATGGACAGCGCCACGCCGCCGAGGCCCTTGCGCGCCATCGGGTAGCCGTCGGTGGCGGTCATGATCGCCGCGGCGTCGCCGGGCACGTTGAGCAGGATCGAGGAGATCCGCCCGCCGTACTCGCAGCCGAGGTAGACCGCGGCGAGCAGGATCAGCGCGGTCTCCGGCGGCAGCTTCAGCGCGAACGCGAGCGGCAGCAGGATCGCGACGCCGTTGATGGGCCCGAGGCCCGGCAGCAGGCCGACGACGGTGCCGATGAAGGCGCCGAAGGCGGCGATCATCAGGTTGACCGGCTGCAGCGCGACGCCGAAGCCGGTGGCGAGGTGGTCGAGCACGGACATCAGGCGACTCCCAGCAGGCGACCGAGCGGCGCGAGCAGGCCCAGCGGCAGCAGCACGTCGAGCAGCTTGTCAAACATGAACCACAGTCCCACGCCCAGGCCCGCGCCGGTCAGCGCGCTCTGCTTCCAGGTGCCCCCGAAGACGCGGCCCACGGGCAGCGCCATCAGCGCGGTGGCCAGCGGAAAGCCCAGCCACTGGAACAGCAGCGCGAAGACGAAGAGACCGCCGATGCAGGCGAGCACGGTGGAGTGGCCGGCGAAGCGACCGCCCTCCCCGGCCCCGGCCGGCGCCGCCGCGGCGGCGCCCCGCTTGAGCAGCAGGTGCAGGCTGCACAGCGCGATGCCGCCGGCCAGCAGCAGCGGGACGGCGCGCGGTCCCACCGGTTCGTACGAGAAGGGGGGCGCGTAGTCGCGGGCCATCCAGGCCATCGCGCCGGCCAGCGCCAGGCCGGCCGCGCCCAACAGTCGGTCGCTCATGTTCGCTCGCTTACTGCTGCTTGGTGACGTTCAGGTTGAACTGCTCGGCGAGCTTGCGGTAGCTCTGCGTCGAGCTCTTCACGAAGGCGTCGAGCTCGGCGCCGGTCATCGTGTAGGGGAAGAGCCCGCGCTGCTCGCGCAGCTGCGCATAGCCGGGGGCGGCCATCGCCTTGTTGAAGGCGTCCACCCAGGTCTTGTAGTCGGCGTCGCTGACCTTGGGGCCGACGTAGAAGCCGCGGATGATGGGCCAGTTGATGTCGTAGCCCTGCTCCTTGGCGGTCGGCACCGACGCGAGCTTGCCCGGCAGGCGCTTGTCGGACATCACCGCGAGGATCTTGACCGGCGCGCCGGCCTCGATCTGCTGTGCGGCCTCCGAGGCGTCGCCCGCGTAGACCTGCACGTGGCCGCCCATCAGCGCCGTCATCGCCTCGCCGCCGCCCTCGAAGGCGACGAAGCGCATGCCCTTGTAGTCCAGGCCCGCGGCGCGCGCGGTCAGCGCCGCCTTCATCCAGTCCTGGCTGCCCACGGTGCCGCCGGCGCCGAAGATCACCTTGTTGGGCTCCTTCTTGAGCGCGGCCTCCAGGTCCTTGAGCGTGTTGAAGGGCGAGTCCTTCTTCACCAGCACCGCGCCGTAGTCGGCGCCGATCGCGGCGACCCAGCGCACGTCGTTCTCGTTGTAGCGGCCGAACTTGCCCTGCGCGAGGTTCAGCAGCGAGCCGCCGGAGAAGGCGACGATCACGTTCGGCTCGCCCGGGCGCTGCGCCACGATCGAGTTGTAGGCCACCGCGCCGATGCCGCCGGGCATGAAGGTGGTGCGCATCGGGTCCTGGATCAGCTTGGCGTCCTGCAGCATCGAGTTCGCGAGCTTGCAGGTCAGGTCGAACCCGCCGCCGGGCTTGGCCGGCGCGATGCATTCGGTCTTGTGCAGCGGGTTGGCGGCGGCGGGCAGTGCGGCGAGCAGGCCGAGGGCGCCGGCGAAGGCCGGGAGGAATTTCTTCATGGAGCGTCTCCAGATCGAATGAGTGGCGTGCCGGCAAGTCGCGCCGGTGCGACCCCATCAGGCTTTGGGGTGGCGCGACTGTAGGAAACCGCCGCTTTCAGTCGGCTTTCAATGACCCGTTCGCGGCATCGCCGCGCCGCGGCCACCACAGCGCCGCGCGCAGGCCGCCGGCGTCCGACGCGCGCTCCAGGCGCAGCACGCCGCCGTGGCGCTCGGCGATCGAGCGCGCGATCGCGAGGCCGAGCCCCGAGCCGCCGGCGACGCTGCCGCGGCCGCGCACGAAGCGCTGCCCGAGCAGGTCCCTCTCCTCGTCGGGCACGCCCGGGCCGTCGTCCTCGACCGTCGCACTGGCGCCGAGCGCGTCGGCGGCGGCCGACAGCGTCACGACGCCGCCCTCGGGCACGTAGCGGATCGCGTTGTCGACGAGGTTGGCAAGCGCCTCGCGCAGCAGCCCGCGGTCGCCCTCGACCGGCAGCGGCCGCGGCGGCTCGTCGATGCCGAGGTCGATGCGCCGCGCGCGCGCGCGCGGCAGCAGGTCGACCGCCACCTCGCGCAGCAGCGCGCCGAGCTCGAAGGGCTCGACGCGCACCGCGGCGGTGTCGCTGCGCGCCAGCGCCAGCAGCTGGTTGGTGGCGCGGATCGCGTGGTCGATCTGCTGCGACACCGCCTCGAGCGTCTGGCGCCGCGCCTCGGGGTCCGCTTCGCGCAGCGCGTAGTCCACCTGCGTGCGCAGCGTCGCCAGCGGCGTGCGCAGCTGGTGCGAGGCGTCGTCGAGGAACTGGCGCTGCTGCCCCGCGAGCTGCTGGCTGCGCGCCATCTGCTGGTTCACCGCCGCGACCAGCGGCTCGATCTCGGCCGGCAGGTCGCCCGCGGCCAGCGGCGTCAGGTCGCTCGCCGCGCGCTCGCGCACCTGCGCCGCGAGCCGCGACACCGGCCGCAGCGCCAGCGCGACGACCGCCGCCACCGCCAGCGCCATCATCGCCAGCAGCAGCGCGTCGCGCAGCGCCGCGCGCAGCACGAACTCGCGCGTGAACCGGGCGCGCGACTCGGTGGTCTCGGCCACCTGGATCACCAGGTGCTCGGCCTCGCTGCGCGTCAGCGGCCGGTCGAGCTCGCGCAGGTAGGCGCCCACTCGCAGCGGCTCGCCGAAGTAGACGGTGTCGTAGAAGACCGGCTGCTCGAGCTCGAGGGGCCGCGGCGGCAGCGGCAGGTCGGCGTTGCCCACCTCGACCAGGCGGTCGGCGGTGGCGACGCGGAAGAACACCCGGCCGTCGGCGGTGAGCTGGAAGAACTCGAACAGCCGGTAGGGCAGCTCGACCGACAGGCCGCCGGTGGCGGTGGAGACGTTGGCGTCGATCGAGCGGATCGCGCCGAGCAGCGAGCGGTCGTAGGCGGCGTTGGCCGCGGCCAGCGCCTGGCGCTGCGTCATCCACAGCTCGGCCACGGTGACGAGCGCGACGGTGGGGATCAGCAGCAGCAGCAGCGTGCGTCGCAGGCTCGCCGCGCCGCCGCGCTCAGGCCGCCTCCAGCGCATAGCCCAGCCCGCGGAAGGTGACGATGCGCACGCCCTTGTCCTCCAGGCGCTTCCTGAGCCGGTGCACCAGCACCTCGATCGCCTCGGGCTGCACGTCGTCCTCGTCGGAGAAGACGCGGTCGAGGATCTGCTGCTTGGACAGCGGCTCGCCGCTGCGCTGGATCAGCGCACGCAGCACCGCCTGCTCGCGCGGCGACAGCGCCAGCGGCTCCTGGTGCAGCGTGAACTGGCGCGTGACGGTGTCGAAGGCGAGCGGCCCGCAGGCGAAGCGCGGGTGCTCGACGCCGCGCGCGCGGCGGATCAGCGCGGTCAGCCGCGCCTCGAGCTCGGCGAGCGCGAAGGGTTTCGCGAGGAAGTCGTCGGCGCCCTCGTTGAGCGTGCCGACGCGCTCGGCGAGCGAGTCGCGCGCGGTCAGGATCAGCACCGGCAGGCGCCGGTCCTGCGCGCGCAGGCGTTGCAGCAGCTCGCGCCCGCCCTGCCCCGGCAGCCCGAGGTCGAGGATCAGGGCGTCGTAGTCGTACTCGGACAGCGAGCGCTCGGCGAGCCGCCCGTCGTCGACCCAGTCGACGCGGAAGCCCGCGTGCTCGAGCGCGCGGGACAGCCACTGCCCCAGCGCATGTTCGTCTTCGGCCAGCAGGACGCGCATGAGCGACGGCGGGCGGGCCGACTCAGTCGTAGACCTCGGCGTCCGGGTCGGTGGCCTCGAGCTCGTAGCTCGCCGCGAGCATCGCCAGGCGCGCGATCACGCCGTACATGTAGAAGCGGTTCGGCGCGCTCGCGCCCGGCTTGGCGCCGCGCTGCGGCAGCTGCGCCGGCTCGGCGAAGGCCAGCGGCACGAAGCTCGCGCCGGGCGAGTTCAGGTTCTCGTCGATGCCGCGCTCGCCGTGCACGCGGTAGAAGCCGCCGACCACGTAGCGGTCGATCATGTAGACCACGGGCTCGGCCACCTTGTCCTCGACGCGCTCGTAGGTCGGCACGCCCTCCTGGATGATGACCTCCGAGACCTCCTGGCCGTCCTTGATGACGCTCATCTTGTTGCGCGTCTTGCGGTTGAGCTCGGCGAGGTCCTTCGCGTCGCGCACCGTCATGATGCCCATGCCGTAGGTGCCGGCGTCGGCCTTGACGATCACGAAGGGCTTCTCCTGGATGCCGTACTCCTTGTACTTGCGCCGGATCTTCGCGAGCAGCGCGTCGGCGTGGCTCTGCAGCGCCTCGATGTTGTTGCCCTCGTGGAAGTCGATCTCGCCGCAGCGCGTGAACATCGGGTTGATCAGCCAGGCGTCCATGCCGAGCAGCTTGGCGAACTTCTTGGCCACCTCCTCGTAGGCCTGGAAGTGGTTGGACTTGCGCCGCACCGCCCAGCCGGCATGCAACGGCGGCAGCAGGTACTGCTCGTGCAGGTCCTCCAGCACCTTCGGCAGTCCCGCCGACAGGTCGTTGTTGAGCAGGATCGTGCAGGGGTCGAAGTCCTTGAGGCCGAGCCGCCGCTTGGTGCGCAGCAGCGGCTCGAGCGTGAGCGTCGAGCCGTCGGCGAGCGTGATGTCGCTCGGCCCGGTGACGGTCTCGTCGAGCGTGCCCAGGCGCACGTTGAGCCCGGCCTGCGTGAAGATCTGCACCAGCCTTTGCACGTTTGCAAGGTAGAAGCTGTTGCGGGTGTGCCGCTCCGGGATCAGCAGCAGGTTCTTCGCCTCGGGACAGATCTTCTCGATCGCCGCCATCGCCGCCTGCACGGCCAGCGGCAGCATCTCCTCGGTCAGGTTGTTGAAGCCGCCCGGGAACAGGTTGGTGTCCACCGGCGCGAGCTTGAAGCCCGCGTTGCGCACGTCCACCGAGGTGTAGAACGGCGGCGTATGCTCCATCCACTCCAGCCGGAACCAACGCTCGATCGCCGGCATCGACTCGAGGATGCGCTGCTCCAACTCGTTGATGGGGCCGTTGAGTGCCGTGATGAGATGAGGGACCATGGAAATGCCTGTGCAATGGGAGAGCGGCCGCGCGCGGCCCGGCAGAGCATTCTAGGCATTTGACGCGCCTGCGCCGCCATGCGCGGGCCAAATGGAAAGGGGCCTCCCTCGGGAGGCCCCCGGTGCGGGCCGGCCCGCCGGGCACGCAGCGTGCCCGCGGGACGGCCGGCGACGGCTCAGCGGTGGTAGGCGGTCTCGCCGTGCGAGGTGATGTCCAGGCCCTCGCGCTCGGCTTCCTCGGGGACGCGCAGGCCGACCACCAGATCGACGAGCTTGTAGGCGACGACCGAGACGATGGCTGACCACACGATCGTGATCACGACGCCCTTGGCCTGCACGAACAGCTGGTGCGCGATCGAGAAGTCCTCGGCACCGGTGCCGCCGAGGGCCGGCGCGGTGAACACGCCGGTCAGCAGCGCGCCGACGATGCCGCCGACGCCGTGCACGCCGAACACGTCGAGCGCGTCATCGGCGCCGAGCATGCGCTTCAAGCCGTTGACGCCCCACAGGCAGACCAGGCCGGAGATCAGGCCGATCGCGATCGCGCCCATCGGGCCGACGGTGCCGCAGGCCGGGGTGATGCCGACCAGGCCCGCGACCGCGCCGGAGGCGGCGCCGAGCATCGAGGCCTTGCCCTTGGCGAGCGACTCGCCGCCGATCCAGGCGAGCGTCGCCGCGCCGGTGGCCAGCAGCGTGTTGACGAAGGCGAGCGCGGCGGTGCTGTTGGCCTCGAGCGCGGAGCCGGCGTTGAAGCCGAACCAGCCCACCCACAGCAGCGAGGCGCCGACCATCGTCAGCGTCAGCGAGTGCGGCGCCATCGATTCGCGGCCGTAGCCGATGCGCTTGCCCACCAGGTAGGCGCCCACCAGGCCCGCGACGCCTGCGTTGATGTGCACCACGGTGCCGCCGGCGAAGTCGAGCGCGCCGTCCTTGAACAGGTAGCCCTCGGCGAACCAGACCATGTGCGCCACCGGCAGGTAGCTGAAGGTGAACCACAGCACGATGAACAGCAGCACCGCGGAGAACTTGATGCGCTCGGCGAAGGAGCCGACGATCAGCGCGCAGGTGATGGCCGCGAAGGTCGACTGGAAGGCGACGAACACGTACTCGGGGATCTTGGCGGCCGGGTTGAAGGTGTCGGCCAGCGAATCGACCGTGACGCCCTTGAGGAAGATCTTGTCGAGCGTGCCGATGAACTCGCCGCCGCCGCCGAAGGCCAGGCTGTAGCCGTAGACGGCCCACAGCACGACGATCAGCGAGAACACGACGAAGACCTGCATCAGCACCGACAGCATGTTCTTCGAGCGGACCAGGCCGCCGTAGAACAGCGCCAGGCCGGGGAGGACCATCAGGATGACGAGCAGCGTCGCGGTCATCATCCAGGCGACGTCGCCCTTGTTGACGGTCGCCTCGGGGGTCGCGGGGGCGGCGGTCTCGGCAGTTGCGGCGGCCGCAGGCGCCGCGGCCTCGGCCGCGGGTGCCGCGACGGCGGCTGCGGGCGCGGCGGCCGGCTCGGTCTGTGCCAGGGCCGTGCCGCCGAAGCCGAAGGCGGCGAGGCTCAGCGCCAGGGTTGCAAGCAGTTTCTTCATGATTCGTCGCTCCTCAGAGGGCGTCCTTGCCCGTCTCACCGGTGCGGATGCGCACCACCTGCTCCAGCGGCGTGACGAAGATCTTGCCGTCGCCGATCTTGCCGGTGCGCGCCGCGCCCTCGATCGCCTCGATGACCTGATCGACCACCGCCTCGTCGACGGCCGCCTCGATCTTGACCTTGGGCAGGAAATCGACCACGTACTCGGCGCCGCGGTACAGCTCGGTGTGGCCCTTCTGGCGGCCGAAGCCCTTCACCTCGGTCACGGTGATGCCCTGCACCCCGATCGCGCTGAGGGCCTCGCGCACTTCGTCGAGCTTGAAGGGCTTGACGATGGCGGTGATCATCTTCATTTGGACTGTCCTTTGATCTGGCGGGCCGGCCGCTGCCGGTGCGGCCCGGGGAGGGGGAGGTTCAGAGCGCCTTGCTCAGCGTGACGATGAAGCGCGCGCGGTTCAGGTCCTGGCCGGCGGCGGCCCGGTAGAAGTCGCGCTCGGTGGCGCCGACGATCGCGCCGGCGAGCGACACGTCCTTGCCCAGCGCGTAGGTCGCGCCGAGCTTGTAGTCGGTGTAGTCCTTGGCCAGCAGCGGGTTGGCGCGCTCGGCATCGCTGGCGAAGTTGGTGAAGCCGAGGTGCGCGTTGAGGGTCAGGCCCGGCACCAGCTCGTAGTTCGCCGCCAGGTCGAGATACCCGGTGCTGCGGCCCTCGGTGATGCCGAAGTACTCCTTCGAGACCGTGTGCGAGTACTTGGCGCTGACCATGCCGTAGCTCACGGCGCCGTACAGCTCGGTGGTGTTGGCGACGCTGTTGCCGGGATACTGGTAACGCAGCACGCCCACGTCGTAGCCGACGCCGCTCAGCTCCCCCTTGTACCCCCCGTAGACATCCGCCTCGAGCCCGCTGGCCGCATTCATCAGGCTGCCGACGCTCGAGTTCCAGTTGCCCAGATAGAAGCCGCCATGGCTCAGGTCGAAGCCGCCCTGGACCGCCGGCTTGTTGTTGCCCTGGTCCTGGCCGCGGAACTTGTAGTTGGTGGTCAGCGCGACGTTGCCGGTGATGCCCACTTCCTGGGCGAACACGCCACCCGCGAAAAAGGCCAGCAGGGCTGCGGAGACGAGGGTTCTTTTCATCTGGGGCTCCATCCGTGGTTTTAGAGAAGGGACGGGGCCATCGTCTGCATGATCCATGCCACGGCCTTCCTGCACGGCCCTGCACCACGACAAGGCGCAGCGGGAAGCGCGCACCGCGTTGTGCGCATCTTCTTGGTGCATCGCGCGCGCCATGCACGCTTTCGAAGCCGGCTTGTGGCATCGCAACATCGCCGCGGTGCCGCACCCTGCCCATTCGCGGGAGGGCGGCACAGAATGCGGGAACGCGCCCTTGCCCTCCGCCGCACTGCCGCCCATGTCGCTCGCGATCGTCCACAGCCGCGCCCTGAGCGGGCTGCACGCCCCGGAAGTCACCGTCGAGGTGCATCTCGCCAACGGCCTGCCGAGCTTCACGCTGGTGGGGCTCCCCGACACCGAGGTCAAGGAGGCGCGCGAGCGCGTGCGCGCCGCGCTGCTCAACAGCGGGCTGGAGTTCCCGCACAACAAGCGCATCACGGTGAACCTCGCGCCGGCGGAGCTGCCGAAGGAGTCCGGTCGCTTCGACCTGCCGATCGCGCTCGGCATCCTGGCGGCGAGCGGCCAGCTCGACGCGGCCCGGCTCGACGCCTTCGAGTTCGCGGGCGAGCTGTCGCTGGCGGGCGAGCTGCGGCCGGTGCGCGGCGCGCTCGCGATGGCGCTGGCGCTGCAGGGTGCGCAGGGCCGGGCGCGCGGCCTGGTGCTGCCGCCGGCGAGCGCGCGGGAGGCCGCACTCCTGGCGGAGGCCTGCGTCTACGGGGCGCGCCACCTGCTCGACGTGGTGCGCGCGCTGCTGCCGGGCGAGCGCCCCGAGGGGGCCGCCGCGGAGGAGGACGGGGGCTGGCAGCGCGTGCAGGCGCAGCCGGCATCCCGGCCGGCAGAGGTCCCGGACCTGCGCGACGTGAAGGGGCAGTCGCTCGCGAAGCGGGCGCTGGAGATCGCCGCGGCCGGCATGCACCACCTGCTGCTCGTCGGGCCGCCTGGCAGCGGCAAGTCGATGCTGGCGCAGCGCTTCGCCGGGCTGCTGCCGCCGCTCGACACCGGCGCCGCGCTCGAATCGGCCGCGGTGCTGAGCCTCGTCGGCGCCTTCGACGCCGCGCGCTGGCGCCAGCGCGTGCTGCGCAGCCCGCACCACAGCGCCTCGTCGGTGGCGCTGGTCGGCGGCGGCTCGCCGCCGCGGCCGGGCGAGATCTCGCTCGCCCACCATGGCGTGCTGTTCCTCGACGAGCTGCCGGAATTCCCGCGCAGCGCGCTCGAGGCGCTGCGCGAGCCGCTGGAGACCGGCCGCATCGTCGTGTCGCGCGCGGCGCGGCAGGCCGAGTTCCCGGCGCGCTTCCAGCTGATCGCCGCAATGAACCCCTGCCCCTGCGGCCACCTCGGCTCGCCGCTGGCGGCCTGCCGCTGCTCGCCCGAGGCGGTCGCGCGCTACCAGGGCCGGCTCAGCGGCCCGCTGCTCGACCGGCTCGACCTGCGCATCGAGGTGCCCGCGGTCATGCCGGCGGAGCTGGCCGGCGCGCCTGACGGCGAGCCGAGCGCGGCGGTCGCCGCGCGGGTGGCGGCCGCCCTCGAGCGGCAGCTGCAGCGCCAGGGTCTCCCGAACGGGCGGCTCGAAGGCGAGGCGCTCGACCGGCACTGCACGCTCGCGCCGGCCGCCGCCGAGCTGCTGCAGGCCGCGGCGCTGCGGCTCGGCTGGTCGGCGCGCAGCTACCACCGCGTGCTGAGAGTGGCGCGCACGGTGGCCGATCTCGCCGGCAGCGCGCGCATCGAGACCGCCCAGGTCGCCGAGGCGATCCAGTTGCGGCGGGCGCTGGGCAGGGCCTGAGCCCGGCCCCGTTCAGCTGCTCGCGGGCAGGAAGCCGAGATCGCGCTCGCCTGCGTCCCAGTCCGCGAGTTGCGGCCAGAGGTCGAGGATCTCCGTGCCGCCGAGGCCGAACCAGCGCGCGAGCGTCGCGAGGTACTGGTCCACCGAAATGGCGGGCAGCATCGCCCCGCTGCCATCGAGCAGGTCCGGGCTCGCGAAGCGCCGGCCTTCGTTGCCGGCGTACTCGGGAAAGCGGCCGTAGAGCGCCCCGCCGCGGACTGCGCCGCCCATCACGAAATGGTGCCCGCCCCAGCCGTGATCGGTGCCGTCGCCGTTGCTCGTGAAGCTGCGGCCGAACTCCGAGGCGGTGAAGGTGGTGACGCTGTCGCGCAGCCCCAGGCCGCCGAGCACCTCGTCGAAATAGGCCATCGCATGCGACAGCCGCAGCATCAGCAGGGCATGGTTGAGGTTCTGCCGGTCGTGCGTGTCGAAGCTGCCCAGGCTGACGAAGAACATCTGGCGCTTCAGTCCCAGCACCTGTCCTGCGCCGATCATGCGGGCGACGATCTGGAGTTGGCGGGCCAGTTCGTTCGGCTCGGTCCGCCCCTCGGGGCGGGTGTACTGCAAGCGGGGATCGGTGCCGGGCGCGACTGAGCCGTAGGGCGGGCTGCCGGCGGCAGGCAGCGCCGCGGCAAGGCGCCGCTCGGCCTCGATCGAGCGCCGCACGACGGCGGCATGGTCGGCCTCGAACAGGTGCAGCGCGCGGCCGTCGCCGACGATGCGCAGCAGCGCCTGCCCCACGTCCTCCGAGCCGAAGACCCGGCCCCGGTCGTCGACGCCGATGCGGATCGCGCCGTTCGGGCTCACCTGGTAGGGTCGCACCTGCCGTCCGGCGAGCCACAGCGCGTTGCCGGCGGCGGACACGCAGGTGAACATCGCCGCCTCCCCGTTGTGCCCGGCCAGCAGGTCGCCGATGCGGCCGCCCCAGCCGACAGTCGCCCCCTCCGGCGCGCCCGCCTGCCACACCGACTGCTGGTCGTTGTGCGAATAGAGCTTGGGCGGCCTCGGGTGCCGCGGGTCGCGCAACTGGGCCTTGGTGGTCGGGCGGATCAGCGGGCCGACGCTGGACACGACCGCGAGCCGCCGTTGCACGTTGAAGAGCTCCGCCAGCGCCGCGAGCGAGGGATGCAGCGCGAAGCTGCGCCCGCCCGCCGGCGTCGCAGGTCGCAGCGGCAGCACTCCGCCGAGCCGGGCGGTCGAGTCGATCGCCGCGGAGAGATCAGGCACGGTGCCGGGGGCCTGCAGCGCGATCGGCGACGGCCCCTGCCCCCGCGCCGCGCCATAGTGCGACCAGGATTCGGGGTCGGTGGCGAGCACCGTGTTGTAGGCGTCGTTGCCGCCATGCAGGAACACGCAGACCAGCGCCTTGTAGTCGGTGGCGCCCGGTGCGGCGGCATGGCCGAGCGCGGCCAGCTCGAGCGCCAGCGACGCTCCGGGCGTGCCGAGCATCGACAAGGCGCCCGCGCGGCGCAGGAATTCGCGGCGGGACTGGGCAGTGCGCAGGCTCATCGGAACGCGGCTCCCTCACTCACTTCTGCACGATGAATTCCGGGGAGGCCAGTGTCAGCAGCAGCGCCGCCTGCACGCGCGTGCGCTTCGCGCGCTCCACTGCCGCCGCGTTGCTGCCGTCCGGCCTCGCAGCCGGCACCGGCAGGGAGGCCAGCGCCGCGCCGATCTCGGCCTTCAGCGCCGCGGACATCTGCCCGCCGGTCAGCAGCCGATCCATCCGGTCCACCAGCGCGGCTGGCTGTGCGGCGAGCGCCAGCTCGGGAGCGTAGTCGGGCTGCAGGTCCCGGCGCCTCGGCCCCTCCCCGCCCCGTCGCCCCACGCCCGAGGCCACCGCCTCGCGCATGAAGTTGACGTAGCCGGCGACCGAGGTCTCATGCGTGATCTGCATCTCGGGCGCCACCAGCCCGGCCGCCGCCGCCCGCGTGCCGGGCGGCACGTAGCCCGGCCGGTAGAAGTTGAAGACCGAGGGCGCGCGCAGTGGCGACTGCCCGAGCTGCGTGCCGGGGTCGTCGGTGGCGTCGAGCAGGAAGTCGCCCGAATCCGAGCGCACGCCGAAGGCGCGTAGGAAGGCCGACAGGCGCAGTACCGGCTCGCGCAGCTTGCCGAAACGTCCGTCCTTCGCCCGATCCGGATCCCGTGCCTCGGGGTCGAGCAGCACCGCGTGGATCACCGCCTTCATGTCGCCGCGCACGCCCCGGCCATCGCCGTCGAAGGCCGCCGCCGCGCGCGCGACATAGGCCGGGCTCGGGTTGCTGGTGACGAGCCGCTGGATCAGCTGGCGGCCGATGAAGGGCCCGACATTCGGGTGGCGGTAGAGCGTCTCCATCGCGGCGGCGAGGCTGGCGTCGGGGTCGGCGCGCGCCTGCTCGCTCACCACGGTGCCGAGAAAGCGCTTCTCGAGCCGGGAGTGGTACTGGGTGTAGCCCTGCATCGGCCGCCAGTTCCGCTCCGCGTCCTGGAAGTCCTGCGCGTTGCCGTGGAAGCGGTTGTTGTCCTTGTCGGGCCCGTCCCAGCTGAAGCCGGTGAAGACCCGTGACAGGCCGAGCACGTCGTCGGCGTCGTAGGTGTCGATCGGCCGTCCCGCCTCCAGCCGCAGGGAGCCGTCCGGGTTCAGCTCGTGCAGCCCGATGGAGAAGAGCTGCATCACCTCGCGCGCGTAGTTCTGGTCGGGCACGCGCCCGGTCCGGGGGTCTTCCTTCTGGTTGCGCAAGTGCGACAGGTAGGCCCCCATCACCGGATGGCGTGACACTGCCTCGATCAGCTCGCGGTAGTTTCCGAGCCCCTTGTCGGCCAGCAGGTCGAGGTAGGCCGCCACGCCGCGCGGGTTCTCGCGCACGCTGCCGTCCGCCATCGAGACGACGAAGATCTGCGACAGCGCATAGGCCACGCGCTGCCGCAACTGGTCCTCGCCTGCCAGCGCGGACTTCCAGAAGACGTGGAGCACCTCGTTGGGCCCTGCCGCCTTGCGCGGGTCGGCCGCCTTGATCGCGGCGTCGCGCGACTCCCACACGACCCGGTGGCGGCTCGCCGGCCGTGCGAACTGGTCGTCGATCCAGGCGCGGTAGCCGATGGCCATGAGGCGCTCGACCTCGGCCTCGGTGGGGCCGAAGGTGGCCTGGGTGAGGAAGCGCGCCGCGTCGGTGCGCGATGGCGGTCTCTCGGACACCTGCTCGGACGCCCGCTCGCCGAGGGCGGCGCAGCCGGAGAGCAAGACCGCCACGGCGAAGGTGCAGGCTCCCGCCAGAACCCGCCTCGCACGCAGCCGACCCGACAGCAGCTCCATCGCCCTCCTCCTCTCGTCCCCACCCCTTCCTGCAGTGTGCACCGTCAGCCCGGGGGCCGGCATCCGGGGCACCCGGCTCCGGGAGGGAGGCGGCCCCGCGCTCCCGCGTTCAGAGCAGCGGCGCCAGCGCCCGCCGTGCCTCGTCCAGCGTCACGCCGCAGCGCGCCGCCCAGTCGGCGAGCTGATCCTCGCCGATCTTGCCGACGTTGAAGTACGTGGACTGCGGGTTCGCGAGGTAGAAGCCGCTGACGCTGGCCGCCGGCGTCATCGCCAGGCTCTCGGTCAGGCCCATGCCGATCTCGCCCGCGTCGAGCACGCGGAACATGTCGCGTTTCACCAGGTGGTCCGGGCAGGCCGGGTAGCCGGGCGCCGGGCGGATGCCGCGGTACTTCTCGGCGATCAGCTCCTCGTTGGAGAGGCGCTCGTCGGCCGCGTAGCCCCAGAACTCGGTGCGCACGCGCTGGTGCATGCGCTCGGCCAGGGCCTCGGCAAGCCGATCGGCGAGCGCCTTGAACATGATGGCCGAGTAGTCGTCGAGCTGCGCGAGGAACTCCTGCTCCTTCTTCTCGACGCCGAGGCCGGCGGTCACGGCGAACAGGCCCACGTAGTCGTCGCCGTGGGGCGACACGAAGTCCGACAGGCAGCGGTTCGGGCGCCTGACGCCGTCGACCACCGGGCGCTCGGACTGCATGCGCAGGCCGTGCCAGGTCATCAGCGGCTGCGTGCGCGCCTCGTCGGCGTGGAGCTCGATGTCGTCGTCGTTGACCTGGCGCGCCGGGTACAGGCCGATCACCGCGCTGGCGCCGAGCCAGCGGCCGTCGATGATCCGCTTGAGCATCGCCTGCGCGTCGGCGAAGACCTTGCGCGCGGAGTCGCCCACTACCGCGTCGTCGAGGATGTCGGGATAGCGGCCGGCGAGGTCCCAGGTCTGGAAGAAGGGGCCCCAGTCGATGCACTGGGCGAGCTCGGCCAAGTCGTAGTTGCGGAACACGCGCCGGCCGATGAACTTCGGCTTCGTCGGCCGGTAGGCGGCCCAGTCGATCGGCGCCTTGTTGGCGCGCGCCTGCGCCAGACTCACCAGCGGTGTCGTCTTCTTGTTCGCATGCTGCTGGCGCACGCGCTCGTAGTCGGCGTCGAGCTCCTCGACGTACCTTCCGGAACGCTCCTCGGACAGCAGCTCCGAGCACACGCCGACGCAGCGCGAGGCGTCGGGCACGTAGACCACCGGCCCCTCGTAGTGCGGCGCGATCTTGACGGCGGTGTGCACGCGGCTCGTGGTCGCGCCGCCGATCAGCAGCGGCATGCGGCGCGAGCGGAAGTACTCGTCGCGCTGCATCTCGCGCGCCACGTGCTGCATCTCCTCGAGGCTCGGCGTGATCAGGCCGGACAGGCCGATGATGTCGGCGCCGACCTCCTTGGCCTTGGCGAGGATGTCCCGGGCGGGAACCATCACGCCCATGTTGACGACCTCGAAGTTGTTGCACTGCAGGACCACCGTGACGATGTTCTTGCCGATGTCGTGCACGTCGCCCTTGACGGTGGCGATGACGATCTTGCCCTTCGGGCGCACGTCGCCGCCGGCGGCCTGCAGCAGGCGCTTCTCCTCCTCGATGTAGGGCACCAGGTGCGCGACCGCCTGCTTCATCACGCGCGCGCTCTTGACCACCTGCGGCAGGAACATCTTGCCGGCGCCGAACAGGTCGCCGACGGTGTTCATGCCGGCCATCAGCGGGCCCTCGATCACGTGCAGCGGACGGCCGCCGCGCGCGCTGATGGCCTGCCAGGCCTCCTCGGTGTCCTCGGTGATGAAGTCGGTGATGCCGTGGATGAGCGCATGCGACAGCCGCTCCTCCACCGTGCCGGCGCGCCAAGCCAGGCGCGCGCTGTCGTCCTTGGCGGCGCCCTTGGCGCGCTCGGCGATCTCGATCAGGCGCTCGCCGGCATCGGGGCGGCGGTTGAGCACCACGTCCTCGACGCGCTCGCGCAGCTCCGCGTCGAGCTCGTCGTAGACGCCGACCATGCCGGCGTTGACGATGCCCATGTCCATCCCCGCCTTGATCGCGTGGTAGAGGAAGACGGTGTGGATGGCCTCGCGCACCGGCTCGTTGCCGCGGAAGCTGAACGAGACGTTGGAGACGCCGCCGGAGACCTTCGCGCCCGGCAGGTGCTGCTTGATCCAGCGCGTGGCCTCGATGAAGTCCACGGCGTAGTTGTCGTGCTCCTCGATGCCGGTGGCGATCGCGAAGATGTTCGGGTCGAAGATGATGTCCTCGGGCGCGAAGCCCTCCTCGTCGACGAGGAGGCGGTAGGCGCGCTCGCAGATCTCGATCTTGCGCTGGTAGGTGTCGGCCTGGCCCTTCTCGTCGAAGGCCATCACGACGGCGGCGGCGCCGTAGCGCCGGATCAGCTTCGCCTGGCGGCGGAACTCGGCCTCGCCCTCCTTGAGCGAGATCGAGTTGACGATGCCCTTGCCCTGGATGCACTTGAGGCCCGCCTCGATCACCTCCCACTTCGACGAGTCGATCATGATCGGCACACGCGCGATCTCGGGCTCGGAGGCGATCAGGTTCAGGAAGCGCACCATCGCGGCCTTGCTGTCGAGCATGGCCTCGTCCATGTTGACGTCGATGATCTGCGCGCCGTTCTCGACCTGCTGGCGCGCCACGCTCAGCGCCTGCTCGAACTCGCCGGCGAGGATCATGCGCGCGAAGGCCTTGGAGCCGGTGACGTTGGTGCGCTCGCCGACGTTGACGAAGAGATGGCCCTCGCCGATCGACACCGGCTCCAGGCCGGACAGGCGCATCGGCGGCGGGGTGGGAACGACTGCGGTGGAGGTCTCGGACATGGCCTGCGGCGGGTCAATGCGGGCCACGGCTCACCCGTGGCACCTGGGAAAAGGATGCGGGGTGAGCGTCGTTGTCGATGCAGGCGGGGCTTCGGGGGCGCCGCCGGCCGGTCCAAGCCTGGCAGGGAGGCGGGGGGGCGCCTCCCGTCGCAACGCTCCTTGGACGGGGCCCCGATTGTAAGAGGCGGCGGCGCAGGCGCCGCCGGGGCGGGCCCGCGGGGCGTCGGGTCTTCCAGGCGCCTTCGGCGGCGCGGCCCGCGCGGCTCGAAGGCAGGGAACTGCCGCAGAGGAAGGGAGAAGGGGCCGAAGGACCGAAAGGTGTCCGCCCTGCCCCGGGCGCGGGCCTCAGCCCTTGAGCAGGCCGTAGAGCTCGTCCTTCAGGTGCACGCGGCGCATCTTGAGGCGCTCGACCTCCTCGTCGGAGGCATGCTCGATGCCCTCCTCGAAGCGGCAGATCTGCCGGTCCAGCGTCTCGTACTCCTGCTGGAGCCGCGCGAAGTGCGCGTCCGACTTCAGCGAGTGGATGCGCTCCTTGAGTTCGGGGAAGTCGCGGGAGAGGGAATGGGGCTCGACGATCATGAGGTCTCCTGGGGAAGGACAGGCTGTTTGTAGCGTCCGCCCCGCCCTGCCCGCTTGAGCGGAGTCAAAGCGCGCCTCGACGCTCGGGACAATGGGTTACATACTTGAACGGAGTGAAACGCCAAGCGCAGGCACGATGCCTGCCCTGCAAAATGCATCCCTGTCCTGCTCAGGAGCAAGTGAAATGAAGAAGATCCTCGTGGTGTCCACCCTCGCGGTGGCGATCGCAGCCAGCGGCTGCGCCAACATGTCCGAAACCCAGCAGACCACCGCCAAGGGCGCCGGCGTCGGCGCGGCCGCGGGCGCGGTGCTCGGCGCGGTCACCGGCAACCGCAGCACGGCCGCCAAGGGCGCGGTGATCGGCGCCGGCGTCGGCGCGCTCGGCGGCTACATCTGGTCCCAGCGCATGGAGGAGCAGAAGCGCCGCATGGAGCAGGCCACGCAAGGCACCGGCGTGCAGGTGACGCAGACGCCCGACAACCAGCTGAAGCTCAACATCCCGAGCGACATCTCCTTCGACGTCGGCCGCTCCAACATCAAGTCGAACTTCGCGCCCGTGCTCGACCAGTTCGCCGCCTCGCTGCGCAACAACCCGGCCACCGACGTGCGCATCGTCGGCCACACCGACAGCACCGGCAGCGACGCGGTCAACAACCCGCTGTCGGTCGACCGTGCCGCGAGCACGCGCGACTACCTGGTGGCGCGCGGCGTGCCGGCGCAGCGCATCGCGATCGAGGGCCGCGGCGCGCGCCAGCCGATCGCCAGCAACGACAGCGCGGCCGGCCGCGCGCAGAACCGCCGCGTCGAGATCTTCGTCGGCGAGCGCCAGGAGACCGCGCAGCGCTGACGCGCCTCGCGGCGAGGCCGCAGCCGCCTCCCGGCCGCGGCATGCACGACTCAGGCCGCCAGCAGCCCGCTGAACATGCCGTCCTCGTGGCGGCAGCGCGGCTGGTAGCGGCCGACGCGCCGCGCGATCTCGGCGATGTGCTCCGGGGTCGTGCCGCAGCAGCCGCCGGCGATGTTCAGGAAGCCGGCCTGCGCGAACTCCTCCACCAGCGCCCCGGTGATCTCCGGCGTCTCGTCGAAGCCGGTGTCGCTCATCGGGTTGGGCAGGCCCGCGTTCGGGTAGCAGCTCACGAAGGTGTCGCCGGCGATCTTCGCGAGCTCCTCCACGTAGGGCCGCATCAGCGCGGCACCCAGCGCGCAGTTCAGCCCGATCGCGATCGGCTTCGCATGCCGCACCGAGTGCCAGAAGGCGCCCACCGTCTGGCCCGACAGGATGCGGCCCGACGCGTCGGTGACGGTGCCGGAGATGATCACCGGCAGCCGCTCGCCGGTCGCCTCGAACAGCTCGTCGATCGCGAAGATCGCCGCCTTCGCGTTGAGCGTGTCGAAGATCGTCTCGACCAGGAACAGGTCGGCGCCGCCCTCGAGCAACCCCTCGGCCTGCTCGTAGTAGGACGCACGCAGCGTGTCGAAGTCGACGTTGCGCGCCGCCGGGTCGTTGACGTCGGGGCTGATGCTCGCGGTGCGCGGCGTCGGCCCGAAGGCGCCGGCGACGAAGCGCGGCCGCTCGGGGGTCGAGTACTTGTCGCAGGCCGCGCGCGCCAGCCGTGCCGCCACGACGTTCATCTCGCGCGCGAGGCCCTCGAGCCCGTAGTCCTCCTGCGCCACCGAGGTCGCGCCGAAGGTGTTGGTCTCGATGATGTCGGCGCCCGCGGCCAGGTACTGCTCGTGGATCTCGGAGATCACGTCCGGCCGCGTGAACACCAGCAGCTCGTTGTTGCCCTTCAGGTCCTTCGGATGGTCCCGGAAGCGCTCGCCGCGGTAGTCGGCCTCGCCGAGCTTGTAGCGCTGGATCATGGTGCCCATCGCGCCGTCGAGGACGGCGATGCGTTGCTTCAGGATCTCGGGCAGCTGCGTGGCGCGGGTGTAGGGGGTCGGCTTCATCCGTCCATTGTAGGAAGCGCGTCAATCCCGCAGCCGGAGGCGGCCTGCTGCGGGGCCGTGCCCATAGCCCCCCCGGGCTGCGGGCACGCCGAGGCCTTGCCGATAATTCACGCATGCTTGCGCCCCTGCGGGGTCCTGACCTCCGGGGCACCCGCCCCCTGCGCCAGGGTTCTGCCGCTGCGTTCGCAGTGCCGCCCCTTCCCGACGTACCAAGAAGAACTGCGGAGCGATGTCGTTCTCGTCCCTGCCCGAACGCCTGAAACAGGAAACCCATGAAGCACACCGGCAGGTCGAGGACCTGCTGCGGCTCGACGGCCCGCTGACCCGCGAGCGCTACGCGGAGATCCTGCGCGGCTTCGCCGCCTTCCTGCTGCCCTGGGAGCGGCAGATGGCGGCCGGGCTGCCCGCGTCGTGGCGGCCCTTCTTCGAGGCGCGCCGACGCGCCGCGCGCCTGGCGCAGGACCTGCGCGCGCTGGGCGAGGATCCTTCTCTCCCGCCTGCGCCGGTGCGGCTGCCGAGGACGGACACGCTGGCGCGCGCGCTCGGCTCGCTCTACGTGATCGAGGGCTCGACGCTCGGCGCGCGCATCATCGGCCCGCGGCTGCAGGCCGGGCTCGGCGTGACGCCGCAGGCGGGCGGCAGCTACTTCGCCGGCCATGGCGAGCACACCGGCACGATGTGGCGCGACTTCCGGCAGGCGCTCGCGGAACTGCCGCCGGGCCCTGCCTGGGACGAGGCTGCGGAGGCGGCACGTCAGACCTTCGCCGGCCTGATCGGCGTGTTCTCCGGCAAGGCCGTGGCCGGATGAGCGGGCCGCCCGTCGACCTCGCGAGCTGCGCGCGAGAGCCGATCCGCATCCCCGGCGCGATCCAGCCGCACGGCGTGCTGCTCGGCCTCGACCCCGCCAGCCTGGCGGTCGTGCAGGCGAGCGAGAACCTCGCCGCGCTGTGCGGGACCGGTGCGCTGCCGCTCGGGCAGCGCATCGGCACGGCCCTCGGCGGCGAGCCGGGCGCGGCGCTCGAACAGGCGCTGCGCGCGCTGCTGGACCGGCTGCCGCTCGGCACCACGCCCCACCATCTCGGCCGCTGGGCCTTCGGCGGGCGGCCGCACGACGTGCTGGCGCACCGGCACGACGGCCTGCTGCTGCTCGAGCTCGAGCCGGTCGACGAGCCCGGCACGGAAGGCTTCCGGGACCTGTACGTGGTGGTGCGCCAGTTCGTCACCGCGCTGAAGGAGGCCGGCACGCTCGAGGCGCTGTGCGAGTGCGCGGTGCGCGAGATGCAGCGCATCAGCGGCTTCGGGCGCACGCTGCTGTACCGCTTCGACGACGAGGGCCACGGCGAGGTGCTCGCCGAGGCCTGCGCGCCCGGCTACGCGTCCTACGCCGGGCACCGCTTCCCGGCCTCCGACATCCCAGCCCAGGCGCGCGAGCTCTACCTCGCCAACCCGATGCGGCTGATCGCCTCGGCCGACTACCTGCCGGCGCGGCTCGTGCCGGCCGACAACCCGCTCACCGGACGGCCCACGGACCTGTCCCACGCGGTGCTGCGCAGCGTCTCGCCGGTCCATCTCGAGTACATGCGCAACATGGGTACGCTCGCGTCGATGTCGGTGTCGCTGATCGTGCGCGGGCGGCTCTGGGGCCTGATCTCCTGCCACGACCACGCGCCGCGGCACCTGCCGCACGCGCTGCGCGCAGCCTGCGAGCACCTCGGCGAGATCGTGTCGCTGCAGATCGAGGCGCACGAGGACCGGGCGCAGGCGGCGCGGCGGCTCGAGCTGCGCGGCCTGGTCGTGTCGCTGCTCGCGGCGCTGGCCGACACCGACGGCTCGCTCGAGCACCTGGCCGACGCGCCCCGGGAGCTGCTGCGCTTCGGCTCGGCCGGCGGCGCCGCGATCGTGCTCGACGAGCGCTGCGTGCTCGTCGGCGACACGCCGTCGCAGCCGCAGGTGCTGGCGCTCGCCGACTGGCTGCTCGCGCAGGGCGAGGAGGTGTTCGCCACCGACCGGCTGGCCGAGCTGCATCCCGCAGCTGCGGACTGCGTCGCGCAGGCCAGCGGCGTGCTGAGCCTGTCGCTGTCGCAGGTGCACCGCCACCTCGTGATCTGGTTCCGCCCCGAGGTCCGGCGCACGATCGACTGGGCAGGCGACCCGCGCAAGCCGGTGCAGCCCGAGCACCACGGGCGGCTGCACCCGCGCCTGAGCTTCGCCACCTGGCACGAGGAGGTGCGCGAGCGCAGCCTGCCGTGGCTCGCCACCGAGCGCGACGCCACCGAGGAGCTGCGCCACGCGCTGCTGCGCATCGTGCTCAAGCGCGCCGAGGAGATGGCGCAGATGGCGGGCGAGCTCGGGCGCATCAACAAGGAGCTGGAGTCCTTCTCCTATTCCGTCTCGCACGACCTGCGCGCGCCGCTGCGCCACATCGCCGGCTACTCGGACATGCTGCTCGAGCTGCAGGCGGCGCACCCCGACGAGCGCGCGAGCCGCTACCTGCAGCACATCCAGGACGCGGCGCGCTTCGCCGGGCTGCTGGTCGACGGGCTGCTGAGCTTCTCGAAGATGGGCCGCGCGTCGCTGCGGCGCAGCATGGTCGACCTCGATCTCGTGGTCGCCACGATCGTGCGCGAGCTGCGGCGCGAGAGCGCGTCGCGCGCGATCCGCTGGGAGATCGAGCGGCTGCCCACGGTCTGGGCCGACCCGGTGTTGATGGAGCTCGCGCTGCGCAACCTGCTGGCCAACGCCGAGAAGTACACCGCCGGCCGCGACCCGGCCGTGGTGCGCGTCCACGCCGAGGAGGACGCGCAGTTCCACCGGATCCTGGTGAGTGACAATGGCATCGGCTTCAACATGAAGTACGCCGGCAAGCTGTTCGGCGTCTTCCAGCGGCTGCACAGCTCCGAGCAGTTCGAGGGCACCGGCATCGGCCTGGCGAACGTGCGGCGCGTGGTGGAGCGGCACGGCGGTTCGGTGTCGGCCCACGGCGAGCCCGGACAGGGCGCCACCTTCTCCTTCACGCTACCCAAATTCCACGGCCCCGCGGCCGCCCCCTGAGCCCCTCATGCTGAAACCCATCCTGCTCGTCGAGGACGATGCGCGCGACCTGGAGCTGACCCTGCACGCGCTCGAGAAGAGCCAGCTCGCGAACGACGTGGTTGTCACGCGCGACGGCGCCCAGGCGCTCGACTACCTGACGCGGCAGGGCGAATACGCCGGCCGCCCCGAGGGCAACCCGGCGGTGGTGCTGCTCGACCTGAAGCTGCCGAAGGTCAACGGGCTGGAGGTGCTCGAGGCGGTGCGCGGCACCGAGTCGATGCGCAGCCTGCCGGTGGTGATGCTGACGTCCTCGCACGAGGAGTCGGACCTGCTGCGCAGCTACCAGCTCGGCGTCAACGCCTACGTGGTCAAGCCGGTGGACTTCCGCCAGTTCGTCGGCGCCATCTCCGAGCTCGGCATGTTCTGGGCCGTGCTCAACGAACCGCCACCCGGCTCGCTGCGGGTCCGTCGCCATGACTGAAACGATCACCCGCCTCCCCGCCGGCCCGCTCGCGGTGCTGCTGCTCGAGGACGACCCGCTCGACGCGGAGCTGCTCGTCGAGCGGCTGCGCGGCGCCCGCCTCGACTGCGATGTCCACTGGGTGAAGGACGGCGCGTCCTTCGAGGCGGCGCTGCGCGAGCGCGTCTTCGACATCGTGCTGTCCGACTTCTCGCTGCCCGACTTCTCGGGCACCGAGGCGCTCGCGTGCACGCAGCGCCTCGCGTCCGGCACGCCCTTCATCTTCGTCTCGGGCGTGATGGGCGAGGAGCACGCGGTGGACATGCTCAAGCTCGGCGCGACCGACTACGTGATGAAGACGCGCATGGCGCGGCTGCCGCTCGCGATCGAGCGGGCGATGGGCGAGGTGCACGAGCGGCAGCAGCGGCTGCAGGTCGAGCGCGCGCTGCGCGAGGCCGACCGCACCTACAGCCGCGTGGTGGAGTCGCTGCGCGACTACGTGGTGCTGCTGCTCGACGCCGACGGGCGGGTGCGCGACTGCAACAGCGCGGCGACGCAGATCCTCGGCTACCAGCCCGGCGAGCTGCGCGGCCAGCCGGTGCAGCTGATCAACACGCTCGAGGACCGCGCCGCGGGCACGATGGAGGCCGAGCTGCGGGAGGCGGCCGAGACCGGCCGCGCCGGCGACGACCGCTGGCTGCAGCGCAAGGACGGCCGCCGCTTCTTCGGCACCGGCGTGACGACCGCGCTCTACGGCGACGACGGGCGGCTCACCGGCTTCTCGAAGATCGTGCGCGACAACACCGAGGCGCGGCAGGCGGCGCTGGCGCTGAAGGCGGCGGTGCAGGAGGCCGAGCGCGCCAACGCGGCCAAGGACCGCTTCCTCGCGGTGCTGTCGCACGAGTTGCGCACGCCGCTGACGCCGATCAGCACCGCGGTGCAGATCCTCGAGCGCAGCGAGGGCCTGCCCGAGCGGCTGCGCCCGCTGCTGGCGATGATCCGGCGCAACGTGTCGCTGGAGGCGCGGCTGATCGACGACCTGCTCGACCTCAACAGCATCGGCCACGGCAAGCTGCACCTGGAGCACCGCCCGGTGGACCTGCACGTCGTGGTCCGCTCGGTGGTCGAGATGTGCGCCGCCGACGTGCAGGACAAGGGCCTGAGGCTCTCTCTCGACCTCGCCGCGCGGCACAGCGGCGTGCTCGGCGACGAGGCGCGGCTGCAGCAGGTGGTCTGGAACCTGGTGCGCAACGCGGTCAAGTTCACACCCGCGGGCGGCGAGGTGCGCCTGGCGAGCCGCAATCCCGACGGGGGCGGCATCGTGCTGAGCTGCAGCGACACCGGCATCGGCATCCACGCCGACGCGCTGCCGCGCATCTTCACGCCCTTCGAGCAGGCCGACCCGCGGGTGTCCAAGCGCTTCGGCGGCCTGGGGCTCGGGCTGTCGATCGCCCAGGGCCTGGCGCACAGCCACGGCGGGCAGCTGCAGGTGCGCAGCGACGGCGAGGGGCTCGGCGCCTGCTTCGAGCTGCGCCTGCCGGTGCGCGAGGCCGCCGAGCGTGCCGCCTCGGACGAGCGCGGGCCCGAGCCGGCCTCCACCACGCAGCCGATCGAGCTGCTGATCGTCGAGGACAACCCCGACTCGGCCGAGGCGCTGGCGCTGCTGCTCGAGACGCTCGGCCACCGGGTCGAGACCGCCGCCACCGTCGCCGCGGCGCGCCTGCGGCTGTCGCAGCGCGGCTTCGACGCGGTGGTCAGCGACATCGGCCTGCCCGACGGCAGCGGGCTCGACGTCGTGCGGCTGCTGCAGGGCCGCTGCCCGGCGATCGCGCTGACCGGCTACGGCAGCCCCGAGGACCTGCGCCGCAGCCGCGAGGCGGGCTTCGCCGCGCACCTGACCAAGCCGATCGACCCGATGACGCTGCACCACGCGCTGCTCGAGCTCACCGGCCGCGTGTCGCGCGCCGCCTGAGCCTCGTCGCGCGGGTCCTGCGCCCGCTTCAATGCAGGAAGCCGACCGCGCGCGCCGTGCGCGCCTCGGGCTTGACCGCGTGCTCGGCGGCGAGCTGCGACAGGAACTCGTCGGGCTCGAACTCCACCGCGAGGATCTCGACCTGGCGGCGCACCGCTGCGAAGTCGCCCGGCGTGAGCGCGTCGAGCTGGCGCAGCCGGCTGCGCTGCTCGTCGCTCAGGCGCGCCGCGTCGCCGCTGAGCGCCTCGGCGACGAACATGCGCTCGCGCTGCTCGGGCGTGAGCGCCCGGAAGCGGATCTTGAAGGTGAAGCGACGCAGCGCCGCCTCGTCGAGCTCGTCGAACAGGTTCGTCGTGCAGATGAAGACGCCGCGGTGGCGCTCCATGCCCTGCAGCATCTCGTTGACCTCGCTGACCTCGTAGCTGCGCTCGGCGCGGCGGCGGCTGCGCAGGAAGCTGTCGGCCTCGTCGAGCAGCAGCACCGCCTGCTCGGCCTCGGCCTCGGCGAACATGCGCGCCATGTTCTGCTCGGTCTCGCCGACGAACTTGCTCATCACGTCGCTCGCCTGGCGCACCAGCAGCGGCTGGCCGAGCGCGTGCGCGATGTGCTCCGCGAGCGCCGTCTTGCCGGTGCCCGGCGGCCCGTAGAAGCACAGGCAGCCGTGGCCGCGCAGGCGCAGCGCCTCGACGATGCGCGGCACCTCGAAGCGCGACTCGGTGTTCAGCAGGCCCAGGTCGTAGCGCGTGACCACCGGCCGCGCGCCGCGCTCGCGGCTCGCGCCGCCGAGCGCGCGGTCGGCGTTGCCGAGCTGGCGCTCGATCAGCGCCTCGGCGCTCGCAGTGCCCTCGCCGCCCGCGAGCTGCGCGAAGCGCACCGCGGTGCGGATCTGCGCGGGCGTCAGGCCGCGGCGCGCCGCGAGCCTGGCCGCGAACTCGGGGCCGACCTCCACGCCGGCGAGCGCGCGCGCCACCAGCGCCTCGCGCGCGCCCGGCGGCGGCGATTTCAGCTCCAGGTGGTACTGGAAGCGGCGACGGAAGGCCGGGTCGATCTGCTCGATGCGGTTGGTCACCCAGATCACCGGCACCGGGTTGCTCTCGAGGATCTGGTTGACCCAGGCCTTGCCGCTGACCGAGCCGCTCGGCGGCCCGTCGCTGCTGTCGAGCCGGGCGATCAGCTGCGCGGTGTCGGTCGACAGCGGCGGGAACACGTCCTCGACCTCGTCGAACAGCAGCGCGACCCTGGGGCTGCCCTTGAGGAACACGTGGCTGATCTGCAGCGAGCGGTAGCGGTCGCGGCCGGACAGCGAGTTGCCGTCGCGGTCGGCGTACTCGACCTCGTAGAGCTCCAGCCCCGCGGCCTGCGCGATCACGCGCGCGAGCTCGGTCTTGCCGGTGCCGGGCGGCCCGTAGAGCAGCACGTTGACGCCGGCCTCCTTCCTCGCCACCGCATTCCTCAGCAGCGCCACCAGCATGCCAGCGTCCTCGGCGACGTAGGCGAAGTCGGCCAGCGTCAGCTCGGTGTGCGCGGCCGGGCGCGTGAACACCGCCATCAGGTCGGCCGGGTCGCGGTACTCGCGCATCAGCACCGGCGGCAGCTGGTCGGAGACCTTCATCAGGTCGGCGAGGTCGGTGATGTTGTGCTCGGAGATCAGGTTCTCGATCATGCCGATGCGCTCCAGGCGCGAGCCGGCGCGCAGCGCCTCGCCGAGCTCGCGGGCATCGACCCCCGCCACCTCGGCCAGCACCGCGTAGGCCTCCTGCGCGTTGGCGACCTTGAACTCGACCAGCAGCCCGCGCAGCTCGCGCTGGTAGCGCGCAAGCGTGCCGTACAGCAGCAGCGCGCGCTCGGCCGGATTGAGCTGCAGCAGGCCGCCGAGCGCGTCGATGTTCTTCTGCACCAGCGTGGACTGCTGGCGCAGGCTGCGGCCGAGCCAGTCGCAGCTCGCGCCGAGCACCGCGAGCAGGTCCTTGGGCGCGTCCTTCACGTACTCGTCGAGGAAGAAGAACAGCGTGCTCTCCTCGTAGGGCCCGCGCCAGACGCCGTGCTGCTCGAGGAAGTCCGCGTCGTCGAGCCGCTCGTGGCCCTTCCAGTGCTCGTTGCCGGCGCAGCGGCGCACGAGGAAGGCGCGCAGCCGCGACAGCACCGGCCGCGGCCAGACGAGGTGGCGGCCGACGAAGGACAGCAGCGCATTGCAGTCGCGCCGCGGGTTGAAGCGTCCGGCCTGCCGCAGCGTGAGCGTCAGCACGAAGTGCGAGCACATGCGGTCGAGCACCGGCGCATGGGCCAGGCCGGGAGACAGCCGACCCTGCGGGTCGGCGCGGTGGTCAGCGGCGAGTCCTGACATCGAACACCTCCGATCCGGGCCCCGGGGCGGGGCGAGTCGGGGCGATCTTGGACCAGCAGCGAGTGCCTTCGCAAGATGGGGGCTTCCGCGGGGGCCTGCCCGCCCCGCGAACGCAGGCTACGGCGGGCCGGAGCCCGCCGAGCCCTCAGAAATGCTCGCTGGCGCCGGCCGGCGCGCCGCGCGGCCAGGCGTCGAGCACCTCGCGCAGCGCGGCATAGGCGGCGCGGAAGTCGTCCTCGCTGCTGCAGTAGGGCGCGATGAAGTAGACGCTGGTGCCGAGCGGGCGCAGCAGCACGCCGCGCTCGCGCATGCGCTCGCGCAGCCACTGCCCGGCCGAGGAGCCGTAGCCGGCGTCGCTCAGGCGCAGGTCGAAGGCCGCGATGCTGCCGCAGCGCCGCGGCGCGCGCACGAGCGGGTGGGCGGCCAGCTCGCGCAGCAGCTCCTCGTGCAGCGCGCCCTGCGCGGCGATGCGCGCGAGCGTCGCCTCCTCGTCGAAGACGCGCAGCGACGCGAGTGCTGCTGCGCAGCCGAGCGGGTTGGCGGTGTAGGAGTGGCCGTGCAGCAGCGCGCGCTCGACCGACTCGCCGAGGAAGGCCTCGTAGAGATGCGGCTGCGCCACCGTCGCGCCCATCGGCAGGAAGCCGCCGGTCAGGCCCTTCGAGAGGCAGATGATGTCGGGCGCAACGCCGACCTGCTCGCACGCGAAGAGCGTGCCGGTGCGCCCGAACCCGGTCATCACCTCGTCGAAGATCACCGGCACGCCCGCGGCCTGCACGCGCCGCACGAGTGCCGCGACGTGCGCGGCGCGCTGCATGCGCATGCCGGAAGCCCCCTGCACCAGCGGCTCCAGCACGAAGGCGACGAGCTCGTCGCCGTGGGCGCTCAGGTAGGCGTCGAGCGCGGCCAGCGCCGCACGCTCGGCGGCCTCGAGATCCGCGTCCGGCGTGTCCCAGGCGCCGTGCGCGCAGGGCAGCACGTCGACCTCGAACAGCCAGTCGGCGAAGGGCCCGTAGAAGCCCGAGGAGCGACCGGCGGCCATCGCGCCGAAGGTGTCGCCGTGGTAGCCGCCCTCGAGCGAGAGAAAACGGCGGCGCGGCCGGCCGCGGTTGGCCCAGTACTGCACGCACATCTTCAGCGCCACCTCGATCGCGGTGGAGCCGTTGTCGCTGAAGAAGACATGCTGCAGTGGCGGCGGCAGCCGCGCGGCGAGCGCGGCGGCCAGCTCGATCGCCGGCGCGTGCGTCAGGCCCGCGAACATCACCTGCTCCATCTGCCGCGCCTGCTGCGCGATCGCCTCGGCGATCCTCGTGTGCGCGTGGCCGTGCAGGTTGACCCACCAGCTCGACACCGCGTCGAAGTAGCGCCGGCCGTCGGCGGCGAAGAGGTGCGCCCCCGCGGCGCGCTCGATCAGCAGCGGGGGGGCCGCGGTCTGCGCCTGCGTGAACGGGTGCCAGCAGTGGGCGCGGTCGAGCGCGAGCAGCTCCTGCGAGTCCATCGCGTCAGGCCTCCACGACGCCCGGCAGCGCGTCGAGCGCCTCGCGCAGCGCCGCCGGCAGCGGCTCGGCGCGCAGCCGCGCGGCCGTCAGCGGCTCGAGTCGCGGCAGCTCGGCGAGCACGCGCACGCGGCCGTGGTGCTCGATCGCGGCGCGGTTGGCCGCGTCCGGCGCGCCGAGCATTACGACGCCGAGCACCGGCAGCCGGCGCGCGCGCAGGGCCTCGAGCGACAGCAGCGTGTGGTTGATGGTGCCCAGGCCGCTGCGCGCGGCGAGCAGCACCGGCGCCCCCAGCCTCGCGACCAGGTCGATCATCAGCTCGCGCCCGTTGAGCGGCACGAGCAGCCCGCCCGCGCCCTCGATCACGAGGCGCTCGGCCGCGGGCGGCGGCGGCACGTCGGCGAGCGAGAGCTCGCGGCCCTCGAGCTCGGCGGCGCGGTGCGGCGACAGCGGCGCCGCGAGCCGCCAGACCTCGGGATGGCAGCGCGCGCCGGCGAGCTGCGCGACGCGCTCGCTGTCGCTGCCGTCGACGGTGCCGCTCTGCGCCGGCTTCCAGTAGTCGGCCGGCCACTGCGCGGCGAGCCACGCCGACAGCACCGTCTTGCCGACGTCGGTGTCGGTGCCGCTGACAAATACATGTTTCATCGCTCGATCCAGAAGAAGCCGACCTCGTAGTTGGCGGTGTAGCCGCCCTCCTCCATCGCGCGCAGCACCGCGCGCAGCGGCACCGGGCGGTGGTCCGGGCGCGGCGTGTCGGCGCCGATCGCGCGCAGCGCGCGGGCGAAGGACAGGCCGTCGGCATGCGGCTCGTCTATCGTGATGCGCTCCGCGACGACGCGGCGCGCGCCGAGCGCGTCGCAGGCCGCGCGCAAATCGTCCCAGCGCGGCAGCTGCCGCAGCCCGCACTCCAGCCCGGCGGCGTGGTGCGCGTCGCGCCAGCCGGCGAAGGAGCCGTCCATCGGCACGCTGAAGGCGAGCACGCGTGCCTGCGGCAGCAGCTGCGCGAGCACCTGCGGCAGGTCGTCGAACCACTGGAAGCAGAAGGACGACACGAGCCAGTCGGCTTGCTCGAAGGCCGCGCGGCGCGCGTCGCAGACCGCGAATTCCAGGCCCTCGCCGCCCCCGAGCCGCGCGCGGCACTGCGCCACCATGCCGGGCGCGATGTCGGTGGCGAGCAGCCGCGCGCCGGGATGGCGCCGCCGCAGCCGCTCGGTCAGGAAGCCGGTGCCGCAGCCGAGCTCGACGATGCGGCGCGGCGCGGCCGCGCCGGCCTGCAAGGCGAGCCAGGCGTCGAAGGCCTGCGCGGCCTCGGCCTGCGCGCGGGCATGCTCGGAATAGCGGCCCGCGGCGGCGGCGAAGCGCTGGCCGACGCGGTCCGTCATCGCGGCGCCCCGCAGGCCGAGTCCCGGGACGGCAGCCCGGCGAGCCAGTCCGCCAGCTGCGCGACGCCCTCGTCGGCCGCACGCAGCCAGGCGCAGTGGTCGCCGTCGCGCCAGCGCAGCTCGGCGCGGCCCGCGAAGCAGGCCTCGCTCAGGGCGGCCGGCACCACCGCGTCGTCGCGGCTCGCCAGCGCGAGCAGCGGCACGGTCGCCGGCGCCAGGTCCAGCTCGCGCAGCGCGAGCAGGTCCTCGTCGAGCGCCGCGACGTCCGGGAGGCCGGGCGGCTGGCGCTCGCTGCCGCAGAGGCGATGGAAGTCGGCCAGCACGCCCTGCGGCTCGGCCTGCAGCCGCGCGCGCATCGCGTCGAGCAGCCGCGGCGGCGTGCCCTGCGGCTGCTGCGGGCGGCGGCAGAAGCGGCTGAAGCCGTGCAGCGCGACGAGGCCCTGCCAGGGCAGCTCCGCCTGCCGCAGCAGCGCGTGGCCGAAGGAGTGGCCGATGCCGATCCAGCGGACCTCGTCCGCGGGCCGGGGCCGCGCCGCCGCGCCGAAATAAGGCCGCTCCCAGGCGAGCACCGGCGCCTCCGGCCAGCGCCGCGCCAGCGCCCCGGCCCAGGGCGCGAGCGCGTCGGCCGCGAAGCCCCAGCCCGGGTGCAGCACGAAGCCCAGGGGCGCATCGGCGCGCAGCGCGGCGCTCATGCCCGAGCCCATTCGGCCAGCGCCGCGACCAGCGCATCGACCTGCGCGGCGGTGTGCGAGGCGGCGAGCGCGATGCGCACCCGCGCGGTGCCCGGGGGTACCGTCGGCGGGCGCACCGCCGAGGCGAGCAGCCCGCGCTGCTGCAGGAAGGCCTGCAGCGCGAGCGCGCGCGCCTCGTCGCCGACGACGAGCGGCACGATGTGCGTCTGCGAGGTCCCGGTGTCGTAGCCGAGCGCGCGCACGCGCTCGCGCAGGTCCGCCGCGGCGGCCTGCAGTGCCGCGCGCTCGGCGTCGAGGCCCGGCAGCAGCTCCCAGGCCGCCTGCACCGCGCCGACCACGGCCGGCGACGGTGCGGTCGAGTAGACGAAGCCGCCGCAGCGGCTGAGCAGGTAGTCGCGCACCGCGAGGCTGCAGGCGACGTAGGCGCCGGCGGCGCCGATCCCCTTGCTGAAGGTGCCCATCGCGACGCCGCGCGAGCGCCCGTCCGCGGCGCGCATGCGGCCGGCCGCGAGCCCGTGGCCGCGGGGGCCGAGCACGCCGGTGGCGTGCGCCTCGTCGAGGTAGAGGAAGGCGCGGTGGCGGTCGGCGAGCGCGACGAGCGCGTCGATGTCGAGCAGGTCGCCGTCCATGCCGAACACGGTCTCGCTGACGATGAAGCGCGCGCCGGGCAGCGCCGCGTCGCGCTCGAGCAGCTCGGCGAGGTGCGCGAGGTCGTTGTGGCGGAAGCGCTGCTGGCGCACGCCGGCGAGCTGCAGGCCATGGTGGAGGCTCGCGTGGATCAGCCGGTCGGTGTAGACGCGCGGCTCGCCGCCGAGCACCTTCGCGTCGAGCAGCGCGGCGAGCACCGCCGCGTTGGCCTGGTAGCCGGTGGCGAACACCAGCGCGGCTTCGGTCCCCTTGGCCTGCGCGATGCTTCGCTCGAGCGCCTCGTGGATCTCGAGGTTGCCCGACAGCAGCCGCGAGCCGGTGGCGCCGACGCCGTGCTCGGCCGCGGCACGCGCCGCCGCCTCGACCAGGGCCGGCGAGCGCGCCAGCCCGAGGTAGTCGTTGTGGGAGAAATCCGCCACCAGTCCGCGCGGTCGCGAGGGCCGCAGGCGCCGCCGGAGGTGGGCGGCCTCGAGCGAGAGGCTGTGCGCCGCGTAGCAGTCGTCGGGAGCGCGGGCGGACGGTGCGGGAGAAGTGACTTCTTGGGACATGGCGGGCGCGCAGGATACACCCCGGCGCCCGCCGCGAACCGATTGCCCCCGGCCGGCGTCAGTGCAGCACGACGGGCTGGTGCATCAGCGACGAGAAGCGCTCGATGTAGGCGTCGATCTCCTCGACGGTCGGCGAGGTCTCGATCAGCGCCTCGACGCCCTCCTTGAAGCTCTCGGCCATCGCGCCCTCGATGTAGATCTCCTTGCGCGCGAACTTGTCGACGATCTCGTAGCCGCCGCGGGTCAGGCCCGCGTCCTCCTCGGTGTCCTGGTCGGCCGCGCTCGCCGCCGGGACCTCGAATTCGACCACCGCGAAACTGTCCGAGTTGTAGAGCATCTGCATGTCATACCTCCGTTGACTGCCATGTGAGGAGGAATGAGCAACTTTCAAGCCACCCGCGGAAAACAGAGGGTCCGCGCTCACTTGCGCAGCTGGGCGGGCAGCGCCTCGAGCATCAGCTCGAAGGCCTCGCCGCTGCTGTCGGTCAGGCGCGCGCGCACCGGCAGGTGGTGGGCGTCGGGCGCGAGCCAGACCTCGACGCGCGTGTCGTGCGGGCGGCGCGGCTCGCGCAGCAGCTGCACGGTCTGCAGCGGCTGGCCGCCCACCGTCAGCGTCTCCTGTCCCGCGCTGCGGAAGGACCAGACGTCGGCGTCGCCGCGCGCGCCGACGACGAAGAGCTCGACCCGGCCGCTGCGCACGCGCCCGGGCGCGGCCTCGCCGATCGCGGCGAGTTGCAGCATCCAGCTCAGCCGGTCCTGCGCGCCGGGCACCAGCGGATGGGTCGTCGACGGGCCCGAGAAGCTGATGAGCCCGGCGTCGCGCTGGAAGTTCACCGCCTGCTCGCTGCGGCGCAGGCGCCGGTCGGTGAAGCGCTGCGGCGCGAGCCCGTGCGCGTCGACCGCGCCCTGGCTGGTCTGGGCGATCACGGTGCCGAGGATCGGCGCGCGGCCCTCGAGCTGCAGCAGGTAGTCCGGCCCCGGGCGCCAGCGCAGCTCGCCCGAGCCGCCGAGCGGCCCGCGGCGGAACGCGTAGGCGAGCGTGAAGGCCGGCGGCAGCCGGGTCGGATAGAGCGGAACCACGGATGCGTCCGGCGCCTGCGTCGCTGCCGTGCCCGGCTGCAACGCGGCCGGCTCCGATGCGGCGGCGCCGGCGGCCGCGACCGGCAGCAGCTCGACCTCGGCGCTCCCCGCGGGCGCGGGAACGAGAACGGCAGGCGGCTCCGCGACGAGCACCGGTTCTGCAGCCGGGGTCTCGGCGGGCGGCATCGCAGGCGCCACACGCGCTCCGGTAGGCGGCGTCGGTGTCGGTGTCGGTATTGGCATCGGCGCGGCGGGCACGGCCGCCGGCGCGGGGACCGGGACGGTTGGCGGCACGCCCGCCAGCACCCGGGTCTCGATGGCGCGCGGTGCGGCGGACGGCGCGCGGGGGGCGGAGGGCTCGCGGCCGGAGCGCGCGAGCCAGGCGATCAGTCCCGCATGCGCGGCCAGCACCACCAGCACGACGAGCAGGCGGGCCGGGCCGCGGTGCGGGCCCTGGGGGGAAGGCGCGGGATTTCTCGGGGTCATGGGTCCGTGAGGCGCTGCGGGAGGGCGGGGCGGATTCCGCAATGGCAGGCACGGCCGCCGCGCGGTGCCTGCGCCGCGTCGGGCGGCCCGCAGCCTTTCCATTGCACCACTTTCCGCTGCCCCGGCGCCCGCCTCGGGATTGGTGAACACCCGGGCCGACGAGCATCGGGCGTGCCGCCCTGCCGGCCGGGAGTCCTTCCGCGCGGCTAGGATGGCCGGCATGCAGGACTTTCCCGGCACGCTCAAGATCCTCACCGTCTGGCTGCTGCTCGGCACGCTGGCCTTCCTCGGCTTCCAGGTGCTGGAGCGGCGCCAGGCGCAGTCGCGCATCGAGATCCGCGGCGACGCGATCGAGATCCGCCGTGCGCCCGACGGCCACTTCCACTGGCCGGGCCGCGTCAACGGCCGGGAGGTGGAGTTCCTCGTCGACACCGGTGCCACGACGACGGTGCTGCCGCAGGCGCTCGCCGACGAGCTCGACCTGCCGAGCCAGGGGCAGGTGCGCTCGCGCACCGCCGGCGGCGTGGTGACGGGATCGATCGCGCAGGCCGACATCTCGCTCGAGGGCGGCGTCGAGGTGCGCGGGCTGCGGGTCGCGGTGCTGGAGCGGCTGCATGCGCCGCTGCTCGGCATGGACGTGCTGTCGCGGCTGCGCTGGAGCCAGGACGGCGGCGTGTTGCGCCTGGAGGCGCGCGGGGCGCCCTGAGGGGCCGCAAGCCGTGCAAAATGTGCTGCAGCCGCGGCGCGTTCCTGTGCGTCGCACGGCCACCCCAGGAGAACCGACCCATGAGCGATGCTTTCCAGGACCTCGGCAAGATGGTGCCGGGCTTCGACTTCCTGCAGAGCCTGATGAAGAACGCCAACGCGGCGATGCCGAACTTCGGCCAGTGGGTCGCGCCGACGCTCGACCCGGCGGAGCTGGAGAAGCGCATCGCCGAGCTGCGCACGGTGCAGTTCTGGCTGGAGCAGAACGCCCGCATGATCGGCACCACGATCCAGGCGATGGAGGTGCAGCGCATGACGCTCAGCACGCTGCAGACGATGAACGTGCCGATGGACGCGCTGCGCGAGGCGATGACGATCCCGCCGCAGGCGGCGAGCGCCGCGGCCTCCTTCTTCACGCCGCCGCAGGCCGCGGCTCCGGCGGCTGCCACGCCCGCCGCGCCCGCTGCCGCCCCGGCAGCCGCCGAGGCCCCCGCCGCCGCGACGCCTCCCGGCAGCGCACCGCCGATGGTCGACCCGATGCAGTGGTGGGGCGCGCTGTCGCAGCAGTTCTCGGCGCTGGCCGCGCAGGCGATGCAGGACCCCGGCGCGCAGGCCGCCGCCCAGGCCGCCACCCGCTTCGCCGGCGATCTGGTGAAGCAGTCCTTCAGCACCGCCGAGCAGGCGCTGCGCCAGGGCCTGGCGGCGACGATGCCCGCGCCGCCCCCGGAAGAAGCCGCCGGGACGCCCGCCCCTGCGGAGGCCGGGCCCGAGGCGGCGCGCAAGCGTGCCGCCCCGCGCAAGGCCACCGCCGCGGCGAAGTCCGCGACCCGCCCGCCCAAGGCGTGAGGCGACACCTCCCCGGCCGGCACGCCGGGGGGCCGACAAGACCCTGAGCCCGGCCCGGCCCCTCGACCCGGGGGGCGCAGCGCTGAGGCACACTCGGTGCATGACGCTGTTTCCGCATGCGCACGCCACGCACCCGCAATGGGAGATGGCGCTCACGCTGGCCATCGCCCAGCTCGAGGGCCTGCGGCGCGCGCCGCCCTACCAGCTGAGGCCGACGATCGGCTGGGTCTACCTGACCGACCACTACGCGGTGCACGCGCCCGCGCTGCTGGAGCGGCTGCATGCGCACTACCCCGGCGTGCACTGGATCGGCACGGTCGGCGTCGGCGTGTCGGCCAACGGTGTCGAGTACTTCGACGAGCCGGGCCTCGCGCTGATGCTCGGCGACATCCCGGCGGAGCAGTTCCGCGTCTTCTCCGGCGTGCAGCCGCTGCCGCCCTCCTTCGCCGCCCACACCGCGCAGGTGCACGCCGACCCGACGACGCCGGACATGGCCGAGCTCGTCGGCGAGCTCGCGACGCGCACCGCCACCGGCTACCTGTTCGGCGGGCTCGCCGCGGCCCGCACCCGCACGCTGCACATCGCCGACGAGGTCTTCCACGGCGGGCTGTCGGGCGTCGCGTTCTCGCCCGAGGTGGCGCTGCTGTCGCGCGTCACGCAGGGCTGCCAGCCGGTCGGCCCGGCGCGCACGATCACCGAGGTCGAGCAGAACGTGATCGCCACGCTCGACGGCGAGCCCGCGCTCGGCTGCCTGCTCGCCGACCTCGGCCTCGAGGGGGCCGAGCCGCGCGAGGCGCTGCCGAAGCTGCAGACCACGCTCGTCGGCCTGTTCGACGGCGGCGACGACGGCGCGATCCGGCGCGGCCAGTTCGGCGAGGACGTGCGCGTGCGGCACCTGATCGGCATCGACCCGCACCGCTACGGCATCGCGGTGGCCGACCGGCCCGAGCCCGGCATGCAGCTCGCGTTCTGCCGCCGCCACGCCGACGCGGCGCGGCGCGACCTGATGCGCATCTGCGCCGAGATCCGCGAGGAGCTCGAGCCGCAGGAGGTGCCGCTCGAGACGGCGCTCGCGCTGTCCGGCGAAGGGGCCGATGCCGCGCCGCATCCGGCCCGCGGCATCTCCGGCGCGATCTACGTCAGCTGCTCCGGCCGCGGCGGGCCGCACTTCGGCAGCCCCGGCGCCGAGCTGCAGCTCGTGCGCCATGCGCTCGGCGACGTGCCGCTGGTGGGCTTCTTCGCCGGCGGCGAGATCGCGCGCCACCACCTCTACGGCTACACCGGCGTGCTCACGGTTTTCACCGCCTGACCCCCTGAAACGTGTGTTACCCGGCGTTACTTTCTCGCACTGAAGTGTGAGTGCGGTAACGCCTGGGAAGAAACGCCGTTGCCCGAGGAACCGGCGCACCGGGCCCGGGCTCCACGGGGCATGAACATCCTGCACACCCGTTCCCGCGCGCTGTTGTGTTCCGGTGCCGTCCTGGCACTGGCATGCGGCAGCGTGGCGGCGGCCGACCCGGGCGGCCCCTCCCATCGCACTGTCTACCAGCAGCGCCAGCCCGACGGCACGCTGCTGCTCACGGACCGCATCCCCTACGGCGGCGAGGACAACGTGCTCGAGCAGACCTGGACCTTCCCGGCGGAGGACCCGGCGGTCGCCGCGGCGCGGCGGGCGGAACTGCGCGCCGCGCACGATGCGGTGAACGAGCGGCTCAACCGCCTGGTGATGCACCGCGAGCGCGTCGACGCCGAACTCGCGATGGAGCGCATGCGGCTGGCTTCGCCTCCGCTGGTGATGGTGCCCGCCGCGGCGCATCCGCCCGGCGCCCGGGGGGGGCATCGCCGCTGATGTTGCGCGGCTCGCCGGCGGCGGGCCGCAGCCTTTGCGCATGTCGCGGTCACGACTGAAATGACGCCTGCATACCTGCGGGAACCCCGGGCAAGGGGCCGGGCGGAGTTACAGTGCCGGCCGACGCTCACTCGTGCCGGTCCCCGGGGGCCGGCACCACCGGCTGCCTCCCCATGAACGCACCCCTGCCCCCCGCTGCTGCGAGCAGCACCGAAGAACAACGCCGGCAGCGCCAGGCCCAGGTGGTCGCGGCGCTGCGCGGCGTGCTGCCCGCGCACGCGCTGCTGTGGCGCGGCGAGGACACCAAGCCCTACGAATGCGACGGGCTGACTGCCTACCGCGAGATCCCGATGGCCGTGGCGCTGCCCGAGACCGAGGAGCAGGTCGCGGCCGTGCTGCGCACCTGCCATCAGCTTCGCGTGCCGGTGGTCGCGCGCGGCGCGGGCACCGGCCTGTCCGGCGGCGCGATGCCGCACGCGCTGGGCGTCACGCTCAGCCTCGCCAAGTTCAACCGCATCCTGAAGGTGGACCCGCTCGCGCGCACCGCGCTCGTGCAGGCCGGCGTGCGCAACCTCGCCATCAGCGAGGCCGCCGCGCCCTACGGGCTGTACTACGCGCCCGACCCGAGCAGCCAGATCGCCTGCACCATCGGCGGCAACGTCGCCGAGAACTCCGGGGGCGTGCACTGCCTCAAATACGGCCTGACGGTGCACAACGTGCTCAAGGTGCGCGGCTACACCGTGGAAGGCGAGCCGCTCGAGCTCGGCGGCGACGCGCTCGACGCACCGGGGCTCGATCTGCTGGCGGTCTTCATCGGCAGCGAGGGCATGCTGGGCGTGGTCACCGAGGTGACGGTGAAGCTGGTGCCGAAGCCGCAACTGGCGCGCTGCATCATGGCGAGCTTCGACGACGTGAGGAAGGCCGGCGACGCGGTGGCCGCCGTGATCGCCGCGGGCATCATCCCGGCGGGCCTGGAGATGATGGACAAGCCCATGACCGCCGCGGTCGAGGACTTCGTGCGCGCCGGCTACGACCTCAGCGCCGAGGCGATCCTGCTGTGCGAGAGCGACGGCACGCCCGAGGAGGTGGAGGAGGAGATCGGGCGCATGGTCGCGGTGCTCAAGGACAGCGGCGCGACCGCGATCTCGGTCAGCGAGAACGAGGCGCAGCGATTGAAATTCTGGAGCGGGCGCAAGAACGCCTTCCCGGCATCCGGGCGCATCAGCCCGGACTACATGTGCATGGACTCCACTATCCCGAGGAAGCGCCTCGCGGACATCCTGCTGGCGATCCAGGAGATGGAGAAGAAGTACGCGCTGCGCTGCGCCAACGTCTTCCACGCCGGCGACGGCAACCTGCACCCGCTGATCCTGTTCGATGCGAACGACCCCGACCAGCTGCACCGCTGCGAGCTGTTCGGCGCCGACATCCTCGAGACGAGCGTGGCGCTCGGCGGCACCGTCACCGGCGAGCACGGCGTGGGCATCGAGAAGCTCAGCTCGATGTGCGTGCAGTTCTCGCCCGCCGAGCGCGAGCAGATGATGGCGCTCAAGCGCGCGTTCGACGCGCACGAGCTGCTCAACCCCGGCAAGGTGATCCCCACGCTGCACCGCTGCGCCGAGTACGGAAAGATGCATGTGAAGAAGGGCCTGCTGCCCTTCCCCGAGCTGGAGCGATTCTGAGCGGCCGACAAGCCGTGCCGGTGCCGCTCCACGAACGCCGCACGCACGGCTGAGCCTGCCGCACCTTGCCCCGCACCTCAGCCCTCCTCGTGAGACCCCCATGAAACAGGACATCGATCCCCTTCTGCTCTCCCTCGTCGAGCGCGTGCACGAGGCCGCGGCCAACGGCACACCGCTACAGATCCGCGGCGGCGGCACCAAGGCCTTCCACGGCGGGGCGCCGCAGGGCGAGCCGCTCGACGTGACGCGCCTGCGCGGCGTGGTCAGCCATGAGCCGACCGAGCTGGTCGTGACCGCGCGCTGCGGCACGCCGCTGGCCGAGCTCGAGGCGGCGCTGGCCGACAAGGGCCAGTGCCTGCCCTTCGAGCCGCCGCACCTCGGCGCCGACGCGACCGTCGGCGGCATGGTCGCCGCCGGCCTCTCCGGCCCCTCGCGCGCTGCGGTCGGTGCGGTGCGCGACTACGTGCTCGGCGCCACGCTGCTCAACGGCCGCGGCGATGTGATGAGCTTCGGCGGGCAGGTGATGAAGAACGTCGCCGGCTACGACGTCTCTCGCCTGCTCGCGGGCTCGATGGGCACGCTCGGCGTGATCCTGGAGGTGTCGCTCAAGGTGCTGCCGGTGGCGCCCGCCGAGGCGACGCTGCGCTTCGAGATGAAGGAGGCGACGGCGCTGCGCACGCTCAACGAGTGGGCGGGCCGCCCGCTGCCGCTCAATGCCAGCGCCTGGTGGAAGGGCACGCTGGTGCTGCGGCTGCGCGGCGCGCAGGCGGCGGTGGCCTCGGCCGTGGCGCAGCTCGGCGGCGAGACGCTCGGGCCCGCGCAGGCAGCGCCGCTCTGGCTGTCCTTGCGAGAGCAGCGGCACGCCTTCTTCACTGGCGCGATGTCCGCGGTGAATGCCGGCGCGGCGCTGTGGCGCCTGTCGCTGCCTCAGACCGCACCGCCGCTGCAGCTCCCGGGCGAGCAGCTGATCGAGTGGGGCGGCGCGCAGCGCTGGCTGTGCACGGGCATGCCGGCCGACGCGGTGCGCGAGGCCGCGCGCGCGCTCGGCGGCCACGCGACGCTGTGGCATGCGCGCGACCGCGCAGCCGGCGTGTTCACGCCGCTCTCGCCGGTGCTCGCACGCATCCACCGCGAGCTGAAGAGAGCCTTCGACCCGGCCGGCATCTTCAACCCCGGACGGCTCGGCCCGGACCTCTGAACCCGCCCCAGGGCGCGGCTCCGCGGCTGTCGCGGGCCGCGCATCGCCCCCTCCCACCGACCGGACCTCCTCTTCCCATGCAAACCGCACTGGCCCCCGAATTCCAAGGCACGCCCGAAGGCGAGGCGGCCGAA